>NZ_GG694014.1 GCF_000160695.1 Centipeda flueggei ATCC 43531
ACCTTTCGGTAGAAGACCTCAGTGAGGAAAACTTTATGACATGAGTTCACAAAGTCTCCCTTTCTTAGATTTTCTTGTTTCTTCTGTGCAGTTTTCAGGGAACAAATAAATGGTGGGCCTAAGTAGACTTGAACTACTGACCTCACGCTTATCAGGCGTGCGCTCTAACCAGCTGAGCTATAGGCCCATATTAGACGCAAAGTGATGTTTTTTGTGCCTGGCTGTGTCATTCAGTCAAATCCTGCGGTCAACGTACCTATCAGTACGCCTCCCTTGGATTCTCCTTCATTCCTTGCCATGCGCAAAACTCTCACTTTGCTCAGTATTACCTAATTACGGCGAGATTTTTGCAACGACACGAACATTTTCTTTGCTTGTTAATTCTCATCAGGTTGAATCCCGATAAGAAAAAGATGGTGGAGACGAGGAGAATCGAACTCCTGACCCCCTGCTTGCAAGGCAGGTGCTCTCCCAGCTGAGCTACGCCCCCATTTTATGTGGATGTTA
>NZ_GG694012.1 GCF_000160695.1 Centipeda flueggei ATCC 43531
CACGGCGATTTATGCCGCCTCGGCGAGCACATGGAACGGGTTGGCATGGATTGTAGGCGCCGCCCTATACCTTGTCTGCCTCCCCGCGTTGCGTCGCGGTGCATGGAGCCGGGCCACCTCGACCTGAATGGAAGCCGGCGGCACCTCGCTAACGGATTCACCACTCCAAGAATTGGAGCCAATCAATTCTTGCGGAGAACTGTGAATGCGCAAACCAACCCTTGGCAGAACATATCCATCGCGTCCGCCATCTCCAGCAGCCGCACGCGGCGCATCTCGGGCAGCGTTGGGTCCTGGCCACGGGTGCGCATGATCGTGCTCCTGTCGTTGAGGACCCGGCTAGGCTGGCGGGGTTGCCTTTACTGGTTAGCAGAATGAATCACCGATACGCGAGCGAACGTGAAGCGACTGCTGCTGCAAAACGTCTGCGACCTGAGCAACAACATGAATGGTCTTCGGTTTCCGTGTTTCGTAAAGTCTGGAAACGCGGAAGTCAGCGCCCTGCACCATTATGTTCCGGATCTGCATCGCAGGATGCTGCTGGCTACCCTGTGGAACACCTACATCTGTATTAACGAAGCGCTGGCATTGACCCTGAGTGATTTTTCTCTGGTCCCGCCGCATCCATACCGCCAGTTGTTTACCCTCACAACGTTCCAGTAACCGGGCATGTTCATCATCAGTAACCCGTATCGTGAGCATCCTCTCTCGTTTCATCGGTATCATTACCCCCATGAACAGAAATCCCCCTTACACGGAGGCATCAGTGACCAAACAGGAAAAAACCGCCCTTAACATGGCCCGCTTTATCAGAAGCCAGACATTAACGCTTCTGGAGAAACTCAACGAGCTGGACGCGGATGAACAGGCA
>NZ_GG694011.1 GCF_000160695.1 Centipeda flueggei ATCC 43531
ATCTATATCTAGTAGGAGGAAAAAGCATGATTGTAGGCGTTGCAAAGGAAATCAAGAACAATGAGTTCCGCGTCGGTATGACTCCCTCGGGCGTTGAGGCAATGCGCCGTGCCGGTCATACGGTTCTGATTGAGGCGAGTGCAGGCGTTGGCAGCGGCTTCACGGATGCCGACTACAAGGCAGTCGGCGCCGAGATCGTCTCGGACAAGAAGGCTCTGTTTGATCGCTCTGAAATGATTGTTAAGGTAAAAGAGCCGCTGGAATCCGAGTATGACCTCTTCCATGAGGGGCAGATCCTCTTCACCTACCTCCATCTTGCAGCAGAGCCCCAGCTCACGAAGGCACTCCTTCAGAAGAAGGTTGTCGGTATTGCCTATGAGACGGTTCTCGGCAAGCAGGGCCGCGGTCTCCCGCTGCTCGCTCCGATGAGTGAGATCGCAGGCCGTATGTCTGTCCAGATCGGTGCACAGTTCCTTGAGAGCCGTTACGGCGGCAGCGGCGTTCTCCTCGGCGGCATCGCAGGTGTCTCCGCTGGTCAGGTCGTCATCATCGGCGGCGGCAATGTCGGCACGAACGCAGCCAAGATCGCTGTCGGTCTCGGCGCACGCGTCACGATCATCGATCTCTCGATTGAGCGTCTGCGTCAGCTCGACGATATGTTCGGCGGCCGTGTTGTCACCGAGTACTCCTCGAGCTACAACATCGCAAAGTGGGTCAAGGAAGCTGACCTCCTCATCGGCTCCGTCCTCATTCCGGGCGCACGCACCCCGATCCTGGTCACCGAGGAAATGATCAAGACCATGAAGAAGGGCTCCGTCGTCGTCGACGTCGCGATCGACCAGGGCGGCTCGATCGAGACGTGCGACCACTGCACGACGCATGAGAACCCGACGTTCGAGAAGCATGGCGTTGTCCACTACTCCGTGGCAAACATCCCGGGCGCTGTCTCCCGCACCTCGACGCTTGGCATCACCAATGCGACGATCTCCTATGCGGTTGACATCGCAAC
Organism: Centipeda flueggei ATCC 43531; assembly: GCF_000160695.1. Lineage (GTDB taxonomy): Bacteria > Bacillota > Negativicutes > Selenomonadales > Selenomonadaceae > Centipeda > Centipeda flueggei. The sequence goes on from NZ_GG694011.1 coordinate 1,010, forward strand.
GAAGGGCTACAAGGCTGCCCTCCAGCAGGTGCCCGGCCTGAAGTATGGTCTCAACACCATCGACGGTCACCTCACGAACGAGGCGGTCGGCAAGGCACTGAACCTCCCGTTCAAGTCCATCGATGAGTTCCTTAAGTAATCTGTGAACTGACTGCTGAGGGGCTGTTTCACTCTCATATACAGATATATGTCGTGAAACAGCCCC
>NZ_GG694010.1:0-59233 GCF_000160695.1 Centipeda flueggei ATCC 43531
CTCCCACGTGCCCGCCGCCCGCATCGGCGCGACTGTCATAATATAACACGTCCCCTTTCGTTCGTCAACCCCTTTTTTGCCTTTTTCGCTTTTCGACGAAAAAAACGTGTGATATAATCATATTCTAGCATAAAGTTCGACAAAGGAACTGTTGTCATGCATGAATACAAACACTATCTCATTCTTCCAACGCTTTACGCTGTACTGCCCTGCCCGTCATCACAAGAGATCGTCTGTATCGGCGGGGGGCGGACACCGGCAAAAAGTTGGCTGACGCAGATCGTGCAGAAATCCGAAAAGGGTGGTACTGACCGCCCCATCTGGGCAATTGATCGCGGAGTGAACATCTGCCAGGTTCTTTCGCTCCCCCCCGCACATCTGATTGGAGACGGGGACAGTGCTGACCGCACGGCATGGACATGGGCAGAGGAACATGGCGCACGCGTACATGCCTTCCCGCCCGCAAAGGATTTTACCGATACGGAGCTTGCACTCAAGATTGCCGCAGAGCTCATGCCCTGTGCGCTCGTTATCCTGACTGGTGCATTCGGCGGCAGGTTCGACCATCTCACGAGTGTTGCCTCAGTCGCGGCACACGCCGCTCTCCCCTGTATCCTCGCCGATGAGCGTGAGGCACTGTTCTTCCTGCACGGCGACGAATCCTTAACCATCACATGTGACAGTCCTCCGCAGGCGATTTCCCTTCTCCCCTTCACTGAGGAGTGCACCGGCATCACGACAAATGGACTGCGATGGGAGCTGAACGGTTCACAGATACATTCGCACTCATCTACGGCAATCAGCAACGTCCTCGCCGAGGGCAACATAGAGCATCGCTTCTCCGTCGCCCTCAGACGCGGCATTCTCGGCGTCTATCTCTGTCATAAGGAATAAAGGAAGCAACTCAATTCTATGAACATCAACATCCCGCAGACCTATTTCAGCAAACTCATGCGTGCCGTCGTCGAGTTTGAGCTCATCGAAAACGGTGACCACATCCTCATCGGCGTCTCGGGCGGCAAGGACAGCATCTTTCTCACCTACGCACTCGCCATTCTGCGCGAACGGCTGAAGAAAGACTTCACCATCGCCGCATTCACCGTCAACCCACAGTTCGACGATCCCTTTGACACCGATGTGATTGCGGCGTTCTGCAAGAGCCTCGACGTTCCGTACGAGGTCGTTGACGTTGACATTGCCGGAGCAATCGCAGAGCAGGAGGAAAAAAGCCCCTGCTTTACCTGCGCCTTCTTCCGCCGCGGTGTGGTCAACCGCTACGCAAAGGAACATCACATGAACAAGGTCGCCTACGCGCACCATCATGATGATGCAGTGGAGACCTTTCTCATGAGCCTGTTCTACTCAGGACAGCTCAACACCTTCCGTCCCAAGACCTACCTCGACAAGACGGGCATCACCGTCATCCGTCCGCTCGTCTACTTCCGTGAGCAGGAGATCATCGACGCTATTCCCCTGCACGGCTTCACTCCCATCCCGTCGCCATGTCCGCACAACGGAAACACCACACGGCAAACCGTCAAAGAGCTTATCGCACGCCTCAGTGCGGAGAATCCAAGCCTCTACAGTCACCTCGCCGCCGGGATGCGCGAAGGCGCCCTCGGCGAACTCTGGCCTGCGAGCAAAACCCGCAAGGAGATGGAGCATACCTACCGCGCCTTTATGGCGAATATATAAGAAGAATTCCTGGAGAGTAAAATGAATATCGACAACATGTTTTCCTGCCAATCATTTTTATATCTGTCCAAGAAAGCAACCAGAGCCTTGGACAATATTCCCGCCAGCGGATTCATCTCCATTCACGACACAGAAGCGCTGCGTAAAATTGCAAAATACATTGGATATGAGGAAATCGAAGGAGCGATCCTGTTAGATTATTATGATCAGCACATATTGACGTTACAGGAGTGGGATTACATCGACGTGTTATGGAATAACATGGCTGAATCAGTAAATGAATGCCTGCGCACAGGTAAAGCGATATGCAGATTTTGGGGATGTCCGTGCGAAATGTACTTCACCGCTCATGAGAATAATTTCCTTAAGGTTTATACGAATTGGAACAAGAAAAATTATTGGCTGCCGAAAAAGGAGTTCTTCACAACAATTCTCTGCGGTGCCAATGAATTCTTTCGTTGTTTAAGCTCTCCTCCGTGGCAGCACAGAACGTACGAACCAACAATTTCTCGTAATTTTGACATCATGGGCAAAGTCGCAAAATACGGTGACAGTCGGTGGCGTGATGGTTAGGATAATCTGTAACATCTGTGCAAAATTTGATGGATAGCTTCCCCCCGCTCCGCACTTTTCTCAATAAACAAGAGCTCCGCAGGTCGGTTTCTGTTGCCGATATGCGGAGCTTTTATTCTGTTATCCCTCTCCGCTGCCTGCGCCTAGGGTGCGTGTGACGCGGTAGACGTCCTTGAGCTGGCGGACGCGGGTCATGACCCGCTCGATCTGGTCGATGTTGCTGACGCTGAGTCCAAGCTGGACGGTGGAGGTTTTATTGCGGCGGTTCGGCGTGGCGTTGATGGTCTGGATGTTGATCTTCATCTCAGACGGCACGGCGAGGATCTCGGCGAGCATCCCGTTGCGGTCGTTGCAGATGATCTCGATGCCGACGGTGTACTCCTTGTCCAGGCCGATATCCCAGCTCACCTCGATCATGCGCGTAAACTCGGTATCATTGAGGACGTTCGGGCAGTCGGAGCGGTGCACGGAGACGCCGCGTCCGCGTGTGATGTAGCCCGTGATCGGGTCCCCCGGGACGGGGTTGCAGCAGCGTGCGAGGCGCACGAGGTAGCCGCCCTCCCCTTCGACGAGGACGCCATGACTTGCCTTTTTCCGCTTGCCGCGCCGTGGCGTCTTGAGCTCCGAGAGCATCTGTGATACCTCGGGCGGAGTACTGTCCTTGATCGCCTGCTGATAGAGCTCAATCAGCTTGGTCATCGCACCGCGCAGGCTGACACCGCCGTAGCCGAGTGCGGCGAGCAGATCTTCCTCCCCCTGCACATTGAGTTTTTCCGCGACCTTGGCAAGTCGCCCATCCGTCATGAGATCCTTTGCCGCATAGCCAAGACGCTTTGCCTCATCGCGGATGAGGGTCATGCCGCGCTCGATGTTCGCCTCGCGGTTCTCCCGTTTGAACCATGCGCGTATCTTCCCGCGCGTCGCCGAGGAGGCAACGGTGTTCAGCCAGTCAGGGCTCGGTCCGCTGCTCGCCTTGTTTGTGACGATGGAGACGATATCGCCGTTCTTCAGCTTGTATTCGAGCGGCACGATCTTCCCGTTGACCTTGGCGCCGACGCAGTGATGCCCGATCTCCGTGTGGATGTGATAGGCAAAGTCAATGGGGTTCGAGCCTTTCGGCAGATCAATGACATCACCGCGCGGCGTAAAGACAAAGACCTCGTCGGAGAACACGTCGAGCTTCAGCGCCTCAAAGAATTCCTTCGGATCGTCGTATTCCTTCTGGAGGCTGACCATCTGACGCAGCCACGACATCTTTTGATCGTTCTCATCGCCCGCGCCGACGCTCCGCCCCGCCTCCTTGTACTTCCAGTGCGCCGCAATACCGAACTCGGAGATCTGGTGCATCGCCTTGGTGCGGATCTGGATCTCGAGCGGATCCCCCTCCGTCATGACGGTCGTATGCAGGGACTGATAGCCGTTGGACTTCGGCATGGCAATATAGTCCTTGAACCGCCCCGGGATCGGCTTCCACATCGCGTGGATGACGCCGAGCACACCGTAGCAGTCCTTGACCGTCGAGACGAGGACGCGCACCGCTGAGAGGTCGTAGATCTCATTGATGCTCTTGTTGTCCCGCTTCATCTTGCGATAGATGCTGTAAAAATGCTTCGCGCGGCCCTTGATCTCTGCCTCGATTCCCGCCGCCTCAAGCTGGGCACGGATTTTTTGAACGGCATCCTGAATAAATTCCTGCCGCTCACGCCGCTTCTGCTTAACCTCTTCCACGAGCGTATAGTATGCCTCGGGTTCCAAATACCGCAGGCAGAGATCCTCGAGCTCCGCCTTGATGCCGGAGATGCCGAGGCGATTCGCGAGCGGCGCATAGACTTCGAGTGTCTCCCGTGCGATGCGCTGGCGTTTGTCCTCACGCATATACTTCAGCGTGCGCATGTTGTGCAAACGGTCGGCAAGCTTAATCATGATGACGCGGATGTCCTTCGCCATGGCGAGAAACATCTTGCGGTAGTTCTCGAGTTTGACATCCTCCTTGGACATTGACTCAATGCGCCCGAGTTTCGTCACGCCGTCAATGAGCGTCATGACGTTCTTTCCGAATACCGCCTCGATCTCCTCGAGGGTAGTCTGCGTGTCCTCCACCACGTCGTGCAGAAATGCGGCGCATATCGTCTCATCGTCAAGATGGAGCGTTGTAAGGATATAGGCGACGTGCATGGGATGGACGATATATGGCTCACCCGAGACACGTTCCTGTCCCCGATGAGCGTTTGCCGCAAATTCGTAGGCGCGTACAATTTTGTTGATATCCGCGTTTGGCTGATATGCGGCAATTTCCTCCAGGATCATATCGAGTGTCACAGGTTTCAGTTCATCCGACATTTTTTGTCGCCTCCTTTCTCTCCTGATGCTGACGATAGGTCGGCGCATCCATCAGCTCCATTGTACCCTGCGGCGGAACAAAATTCCACCCCTCAGACGATACATTCAGCACGCCGAGCTCCAAAAAGATCTGCAGGGCGCAGTCCATCGTGTAATGTGAGATATGTTCCATCGTATATGAAAAGCGGTGGGTAAGCACAGGTGCACTCCCCCGTATCGCCCCATCCTCCGCCGCAAGAGAACGCAGGAAGGCATAGATCCTGCGAAGCAGTTCCCGCTCCGGAAAGATGCGTTCGTGTGCGGCGGGCGTGACCGTATCCACCATGCACTGCACGGAGCGTTCGCCCTGCCACTCGTTGATGCTCGGCGTATAGGCGAGGTCGCTGTCCTCCTCCGTCAGCACTGTCGCGAGATCGCCCGCATTCCAGTAAAGTGCCGTGATGTGATGCTCCCGCGTGCCGATGTCCATGCGCAGATGCTTTCCCTCCGCACCGATAGACGATGCCTTCTGCGGACGGACGTTCCGCACGCCGAAGATCGGGCGCGGATTTCCCATCCCATACGGCTCCAGCAGAGCCAGCTCCTCCACTGTCTCGACGGTCCAGTCCGCAGGAGCGGCAAGAGCAGAAACGGCGACCTTCGGGATAAAGTCCTGCGCGGTCAGTCTGGTGCGCACCGCCTCCGAAAAGGCACGGCGAAAGTCCGAGAGACGTTCACAGGAGAGTGTCAGTCCTGCCGCCATAGCATGTCCGCCGAACTGGATGAGGGTGTCACGACAGGCGGAAAGTGCCTCGTAGAGATGCAGTCCCGCGATGCTGCGGCATGAGCCCTTATAGACATCGTCCCGACGCGTGAGGACAATGCTCGGTCGATAATATTTTTCGACCAGGCGAGATGCCACGATGCCGATTACGCCTGCGTTCCATTCCTCTCCTGCCACGACGATGGCAGGAACATCGGGAGTGAAATCCGCCAGCTGCCGCTCCGCCTCCGCCAAGATGTCCTGCTCCAGATCACGCCGCTCCGTATTGAGTGCATTCAGCTCCCCTGCCATGCGGGAGGCACACGCCGTATCCTCGGTCAGAAGGAGCTCTGCCCCATGACGTGCTGTCTCAAGACGGCCTGCCGCATTGAGACGCGGGGCAAGCTGGAATCCGACCTGTCCCGTGTTGATGCTCTTGTCCGCAAGCCCCGCGACCTCGATGAGGGCGCGGATGCCGACACAGGGGTGCTCTGCCATCTGCCGCAGTCCCATCTGCACAATTTTTCGGTTCTCGCCGACGAGCGGCACAAGATCGGCGACCGTGCCGAGTGCCGCGATGTCCAGATACTCTGCAAAGGACTCCTCTCTCTCCATCTGCCAAAGTGCCTGAACGAGCTTAAACGCGACACCAACACCTGCGAGATTCTTCTCCGGATAGGCGCAGTCTGCACGATGCGGGTTCATCACGGCATAGGCAGACGGGAGCATCTGCCCCGGCAGATGATGATCCGTGATGACGATGTCCATGCCGCCCGTCGCTTCTGCCACAGTATCCACCGAGGCAATGCCGCAGTCCACCGTCACAAGAAGGCGGCAGCCCTCCCCCGCGATCTGCTGCAGGGCATCGGCGTTCAGCCCATAGCCCTCCGTGAAACGGTTCGGGATATAGTAGGAGACATTGCCGCCAAGCGTGCGGATGCTCCGCATCAGGAGGGCGGTTGCCGTCATGCCGTCCACGTCGTAGTCCCCGTAGATCACGATCGGCTCGTCACGGCGGACGGCACACAGGACGCGCTCTGCCCCGCGCTCCATATCCGCCATGAGAAAGGGATCATGAAACGGCGTATCCGCGGGGTGGAGAAAAGCTCGCGCTTCCTCTGCCGTGCGGATGCCGCGTTGCCAGAGGAGCTGTCCGATGATGGGCGTGACGCCGATCTCTGCGGCGAGCGCGTCCCCCTCGTCCGTATGCTGTGCGACGATCCATTCTTTCAGCACGTTTTTCTCCTCCTCTTCCCACCTCATCAAAAGAGCCTGCTCAGCGACCCAAGCAGGCTCTTTCCCTATGAAATCACTCCGCCGCTGCAGGTTTTACCGCAGAGCGGCGATGCTCCGTCCGATTGCGCAGCTCGATCCAAAGCTGGCTCGCAATGAAGATGGAGGAATAGCAGCCAACCGCAAAGCCGATGAGCAGTGCAAAGGCAAAGTCCTTCGTCGTCTCGCCGCCGAACCAGTACAGGGCGAACGTCGTGAACAGCACGGTGAACACCGTATAGAGCGAGCGGGTCAGCGTCTGATAGATGGAGCGGTTGACCAGCTCGTTCACATCCCCGCCGCGGCGGAAATGCAGTTTCAGATTCTCACGGATACGGTCAAAGATAACGATGGTATCGTTGATGGAGTATCCAACAATCGTCAGCAGAGCGGCGATAAACGAAGAGTCAATCTGCCGCTGCGTGAACGAAAAGACTGCCATGACGATGATGATGTCATGGATGAGCGCGAGCACGGCCGACACCCCAAAACGCCACTCAAAGCGATACGCGACATAGAGGATAATGAGTGCCCATGAGATCACGAGAGCAAGCACGGCGTTCGTAATCAGCTCGCCGCCGATGGTCGCACCGACCTTTTCCTCGCGCAGCACTGTGTAGGGACCGACATCCTGCGTGAGTGATGCCATGACTTCCTTGCGTTGGTTCTCCTCAAGGTCGATCGTGCGGATCATCACGTTCTCAGAGGCATCAATTCCCGCCTCTGCACCTGCAAACTGGATCGTGCTGCCGTCCAGATCGTACTTTGCGAGGCTGCTGCGCACCCCCTGCAAGGTCACAGGCTGCTCAAAGCGCAGATCCATGATCGTGCCGCCCGTGAAGTCGATGCCGAAGTTGAAGCCGCGCACGCACATACAGATAATCCCAGGGATAATGACGAGCAGGGAGATCAGAAACCATATTTTGCGATGTCCTGCGATATCGAACTTAGGCATTCTTCTCAGCCCCCTTCTTTCCCTCGAGCATAAAGCCCGTCGCACCATAGAGGCGCGGATTCTCTGACAGCTTCGAGTTGATCATCAGCTTGAGCATGAACTGCGTCAGCGTGATCGCCGTAAACATGGAGAGAATCGTGCCGACGCCAAGCGTGATGGCAAAGCCGCGTATCGTCCCCGTCCCGAGGAAGAAGAGCACACCCGCCGCGATCAGCGTCGTGACATTCGAGTCAAAGATCGTTGTAAATGCACGCTTGAACCCCGCGTCCATGGCAAGGCGCAGGGACTTCCCATTGATCTGATACTCCTCTTTGAAGTGCTCAAAGATGAGCACGTTCGCATCCACCGCCATGCCGATGGAGAGGATGATGCCCGCAACGCCCGGGAGAGTCAGGGTTGCATCCATCAGGTAGAGGATACCGAGCAGCATGATCGTATATGCCATCAGTGCCACGTCGGCAATGAACCCCGAGAAATGATAGAAGAAAATCATGAAGACGACGACCGCACCAAGGCCGACCGCAAAGGCGAACTGGGACTTGTCCTTCGAGTCCTGTCCGAGCGTCGGGCCGACCGTGCGCGTCTCGATGATCTCGACCTTCACGGGCAGTGCGCCGCTGCGCAGGACGACGGCGAGATTCTGTGCCTCCTCGAGCGTCTTCTGTCCCGTGATCTCCGCACGTCCGCCGAGAATCGGCTCGCGTACGTTCGGCGCAGTGAGTACCTCACCGTCAAGCAGGATCGCAATCGTACGCCCAACGTTCTTCATCGTCAGGTCGGCGAATTTCTGTGCACCCTCATCTGAGAACTCGAGGTTGACGACGTTCTGCCCCGTCTGCGGATTCGTCGATGCCTGTGCATCTTTCAGATCGGTACCGGTCAGGACGGTATTTCCTTCCTCATCACGGAACTCGAGCATCGCCGTCTTGCCAATGGTCTTGATCGCTGCATCGGGATCCTTGACGCCCGGCAGCTCGATGATGACGCGCCGCTCACCCTCGCGCTGGATGATCGGCTCGGTGAGGCCAAGTGCATTGACGCGCTTCTCCATGATCGCCACCACGCGGTTCATCGCATCGTCGTTGACCTGTGCCTGTTCCGTATCGACCGCCTCCAGGACGACGTGTGTACCGCCCTGCAGGTCAAGCCCCTGTCGTATGGAGCTCGCAAGCGGCCGAACGCACACAAAAAAAGCTGCGATGATGACGGCGACCGTAATCACCAGCTTTAACAGACTATGTTGTCTCAACAGCCTTTACCCCTCTTTCACTCTGCCGTTTCGGCAGTCCATGCTGCGCCGCTCGGTCAGAATCCGATCAACGCGTGCATCCCACGCCGCCATGGGAACGGCAGGAACGATCTGAAAATCAAATGCCAGAACGAGACGTTCCGCATGCACTGCACGCGGCAGGAAGCGGTCATAATATCCGCCGCCCAGTCCCAGCCGTCCGCCGTCTGCATCAAACGCCGCACCGGGGACGATGACGACATCGATCTCCTCGGGCGGAATCTGCGCCCCACGTGCAGGATCAGGTGTCGGTATATCAAATGCACCATCGATCAGAGCATCCATGGCAGCCAGTTCCCGTGCCTCCATTGTGCCGCGCCCTGTGATCTCGGGCAAAGCGATGCGTTTCCCCGCAGAGATCAGCTTCTCCATCAGCGGAAAGAGATCAATCTCCTCCGGCATGGATGCATAGAGCATGACTGTTCCTGCCCGCTTCAGCTCCGGCAGGACCTGCGCCGTAATGATGCCGCCCGCGTGCGTCCGCTGCTCCGGTGAAACTGCACGGCGGCGGCTCAGCATCTCCCGCCGCAGAGCCTTTTTCTCAGCACGTATATCCTCTGCCATCACAGCGGATTTACTCCTGTCCCTCACTCACGCCGCTGATCGCAGAGCGCTCAAAGACGATGCTGACGTTCTCGGCAGCACTGAGGGTAACGGTTTTCTCATCAATCGCAGTAATCCTGCCATGCATCCCGCCGAGCGTAATGACCGCATCGCCGACCTTCAGACGGCTGAGCATTTCCTCACGCTTCTTCTGTGCCTGCTTCTGCGGGCGGTAGAGGAGGAAGTAAAAGAAGAGCACCAGTATAACAATCGGGCCCCACGAACTCAGCTGTGCCATCATTTCTGCATCCATAAAGACAACTCCTTCACTTATTTCTATGATAGTGACTCATAAAGTCCTGATAAAACGATAAAAACGTCCCATCCAAAATTGACGCACGTATCCGCCGCATGAACTCCTGCAGGAAGTAGAGGTTGTGCAGGGAGAGCAGCCGCAGTCCAAAGATCTCCTGCGCCCGTACGAGATGACGGATGTACGCACGCGTGTACCCATTGCGGCAGGCATAGCAGCCGCAGCCGTCCTCCATGACGGTATGGTCATGCGCATACGCCGCGTTCTTCATCACGAGCCGCCCCGTCCATGTCATTGCCATGCCGTTGCGCGCCACGCGCGTCGGGAATACGCAGTCAAACATGTCGATGCCGTGCCGTACCCCCGTGAGGAGGTAGTCGGGGGTCCCGACACCCATGAGGTAGCGCGGTTTCTCCTCGGGCAGAAGCTCTGTCGTATAGGAGAGGATCTCCTCCATCAGTGCATGCGGTTCGCCGACGCTCAGCCCGCCGATGGCATAGCCCGGCAGATCGAGCTCCGTTGCAGCGGCGGCGTGCCATGCGCGCAGGTCGCGGTACATCCCGCCCTGCACGATGCCGAAAAGCCCCTGCCCCTCTGCGCCCGCCATCGCATCGCGGCAGCGGATGAGCCAGCGCTGTGTACGCTCCGTCGAGGCCTTCGCATAGTCATGGTCGGCAGGATACGGAATGCACTCGTCAAACGCCATGACGATATCCGCGCCGAGCGCGCGCTGCACCTCCATCGACACCTCGGGCGAGAGGAATTTCTTCGACCCGTCAATATGCGAGCGGAACGTCGCCCCCTCCTCGGTGATCTTGCGCAGATCGCCGAGGCTGAACACCTGAAATCCTCCGCTGTCCGTGAGGATCGCACCGTCCCAGTGCATGAAGCGATGCAGTCCGCCCGCCTCACGCACAAGCTCCATTCCGGGGCGCAGGAAGAGATGGTAGGTATTGCTGAGGATGATCCCCGCACCAAGATCACGCAGCTCATCGGGTGAAACGCCCTTGACGGACGCCTGCGTCCCTACCGGCATAAAGATCGGTGTTGGAAAGCTCCCATGGGGGGTATAAATGACACCGGCACGTGCACCCGTCGCAGGATCTTTCCGAATCAACTCATAGGTAATCGCCGCCAATCATCCACCTCCACGCCTGCCAAATTCTCTCTATTGGCGCAAACTCTTCCCACTCACAACACTACTATATTATGTATCACGCCCGACATTGTCAAGCCGATTCGCGACAATTCAATGAGCAAATCTCCAAATTTTACCGACCATAGCATTTATCATAGCGCCGAAATCGGTCAAAGTATGGCATCATGCCATGCGGTGTGGTATACTTACCATGATTTATCGTGTGCAGGAGGTAGGAATGTGCGAATTGTAGTAGCAGGCGCGGGACAGCTCGGATACAGTATTGCCTCGCTGCTCTCGGAGGAGGGCATCGACGTCGTCGTGGTGGACGGCGTGTCAAAGCAGCTGGAGGCGGCGAAGACGACGCTCGATGTGCTCACGGTCGAGGCAAACATCGCGAGCCCCATAACGATGAACGATCCCGACATCAACAGTGCGGACATTCTCATCGCGGTGACGGAGAGCGATGAGGTGAACATCGTCGCCTGTGTCCTCGCGAAGAAACACGGCATTCGTCATACGATTGCCCGTATCCGCGATATGAAGGTCACGGTGGAGGCAGGCAAGTATCTCAAGGAAAATTTTGACATTGATCTCGTGCTGAATCCCGAGCTCATCACGGCGAACGAAATCAACCGCATCCTCATGACCCCTGCCGCACTCAATGTGGAGGATTTTGCACAGGGCAAAGTGCAGCTCTTCGAGACGCGCATCCGCCGCCATGCACCGATCGCCCGCATTCCGCTCAAGGACTTAACCCTGCCGCAAGGTGTCTTGGCAGGGCTGATCTTTCGTGACCATCGAATGATTATCCCCCATGGCGATGATATGTTTCTCCCGGGCGACAATGCCTACTTCATCGGTCTGCAGGAACGGATCGAGGAGTTCAGCCAGAGCCTCGTGCCCAGCGACACGAAGAAGCTCGCACGTGTCGCCATCATCGGCGCGGGGCGGACGGGACGCGCACTCGCGCTCATGCTCGAGCGCCAAGGGGTACAGGTAAAGGTGATCGACCGCAGCCGTGAGCGCTGTGAGCTGCTCGCGGGGATGATGTCGACAGGGCTTGCGATCTGCGGCGACGGTACGGATATGGATCTCCTGATACAGGAGGGGATCGCCGAGGCGGATGCCATCGTCTGTCTGACGGAGGACGATAAGCTGAATCTGATGCTTGCCCTCCTCGCACGCCATCTCTCAAACAGCAGCATCAAGTCATTGGTGCGCGTCAACCGCAACGAGTATATTGATCTCATGGAGAAGGTCGGCGTAACCATCGCGCTCTCGGCGCGTCTGCTCTCCGCAAGCGAGGTGCTCGCCTTTGCGCGAGGCGGCGATGTGGCGCGTGTCACCCTGCTCGAGGGCGCACGTGCAGAGGCGCTCGAGGTGATCGTCCGCCCCGGTGCTCCCGTCGCAGGAAAAAAACTGATGGACGCACGGCTCCCGCGCGAATGTCTCGTCTGCGCCTATGTGCGCGGAGAAAAAGCGGCGATCCCGAACGGCATGACAGAGCTGCAGCCGGGCGACCGTGTCATTCTCTTCGTTCTGAAGAGTTTTGCCAATAAGGCTCTCACCTACTTTGGAGACGACTGATGCGCTTTGATCTCTTTTGGGTGCTCATGGGGCGCACGGCGTATGTCTTCGCTCCGCTCTATCTCATTCCCTTTGCCTATGGGATAATCGTCGGAGATGCCTCGACCGGATTTTTTCCCGTTCTCAGTGTACTGACCTTTATCCTCGGCATGGTGTTCGGCAATATGGGGCGCAGCCACATGCGCCAGTTATCTGTGCAGGAAGGGACGCTCTTTCTGCTCGTCGTGTGGTTTTTCCTCGCGCTACTCGGCATGCTGCCCTTTCATCTGGCGGGGCTACATCTCTCGCCGATCAATACCTTCTTTGAATCTATCTCAGCGCTTACGACGACGGGGCTGACGGCTCTGCCCGAGGATCTGCCGCCCGCACTCCTCCTCTGGCGCGGACTCATGAGCTGGTTCGGCGGACTGCTCTTTGTCGTCATTCTTGTGACGGTGCAGCCCGTCGTCGGCGGCTGCTTCGGCGTGGATTTTTCGGTGCGGCAGGAGCGACTCTTCAGCCCTCTCTGGAACCGTATGACGCGCCCCATGCACGAGATGACGCTGCTCTATATCGCCATCACAATTGCTGCGGCTCTCCTCTATCTCGCGGGGGGCGACACGGTCTTCTCTGCACTGCTGCTCGCCCTCTATACGATTGCCTCGGGGGCTGGGCCGATGGTGGGCGACCTCCCGCCGACACCATCCTTGATGCTCGCGGGCGGTCTCAGCGCACTGCTCTCAGCACTTCCGCTCCTCACGATCCGACAGCTCCTGCGCCGACGCGGTGAGGTGGACGTGCTGCGCCACACGGAGCTGCACGCCTTTTGCCTGCTCTTTCTCGCCGCTGGATTGGCGCTCACCATGCCGCCCCTGCTGCGCGGTACATCCTCCCCCATCGATGCCATTGCCCACGGATTTTTCTACGCCATTTCCTTTCTCTCCACGAATGGGCTGCTGCTCGCGGGAGCGATCCCCGTCCACGGCGGTGCCGTGCTGCTCCTGACGCTCCTCGCCATCATCGGCGGCTGCATGGGCTCGGCAGCAGGCGGTTTCCGCATTTCGCGCCTGCTCGTACTGCTCTCGCTTTCATGGACGGAACTACGGCGCACCCTTCACCCGCGCATTGTATTCGCCGTGCGGCAGGGGGGAATGCCGATCCCCATCCACTCGGTCGGACGGGTGCTCGTCCTCTCTTTTTTCTTCGCCGCAGTCTTTTCGGTCAGCAGCCTCCTCATCTCTCTGGCGAACCTTGCCCCCATCGAGACGATTGCCCTGACGGTCTCCTGTCTCACAACGACGGGCGGTGTCGCGGGGCTGGTACACATGGACACAGCAGCGGCACTTCCGGCATGGACAAAGATCATCTGTGCCTTTCTCATGATCCTTGGGCGCATCGAGATTTTTGCCTTTTTCCTTTTCATCGGTGCGCTGTTCAAGGACACCGGGCATAACTGGTAGGACACTATGAATATCTATGCGGTCAACTATATCCTGTCACGCCTTTCTTTTGCGATGGCGGCGGCACTCGCGATCCCCCTCGTCCTCGCCATCGTCGGCAAGGAGGCAAGCCGCGAGGCGTTCATGCTGTCCGTCTTCGTCAGCATCTTTTTCGGCATCGCCTTTCGCCGTTACGGGGAACGCTCCGATGATCTGACCCCGCGCGAGGGGATCGCCATTACAGCGTTCGGCTGGTTCACGGGGACTTTTCTCGGGATGCTTCCCTACCTCCTCGGCCACTACCTCGGTTTTCTCGACGCACTCTTTGAGAGTATCTCGGGCTTTACCGGTACGGGCGCGACGGTCTTTGGCACACTCGATGGAGTGCCGTACAGCATCCTCTTCTGGCGGATGATGACGGCGTGGATCGGCGGCCTCGGCATCATCGTGATCTTTATCGCGCTGCTCCCGCAGTCCGGGGCAAGCACGATCTATATGTACAGTGCCGAGGGCAGCGGTCCGACGCTCGACCGTGTCATGCCGCGCCTGCATGAGATGACCGTCGCGCTCTTTAAGATCTATCTGATCTTCACCGTCATAACAACGGCTATTTTTATGGTGTGCGGTGTCGATTTCAGTATTGCTCTTGCCCATGCAATGTCCACCATCGGAACCTGTGGATTCTCCACCTACGACGACAGCACGATGCACTTTCACAATCTCCCATTCGAGCTGTGGACGGCCCTCTTCATGTTCCTCGCAGGCGGCAGCTTCTCACTCTACTACCGTGCCTATGTCAAGGGACCTGCGGTCATTCTGCACAACACGGAGTTTCGCACCTATCTCGGCATCGTTCTTGCGGCGACGCTCCTCATCGCGCTCAACCTCATCCTCTCGATGGGGATGGACGGCAGTATGGCGGCACGCGTCGCAATCTTTCAGGTGACCTCGCTGTCGACGACGGGATTCGTGTCGGCGGACTTTGAAACGTGGCCGACCTTCTCCAAGATGGTACTGCTCCTCCTCATGGTGATCGGCGGCTGCGCAGGCTCGACAGCAAGCGGCATCAAGGTGGCACGCCTCATCCTCCTCGTGCGCAACGCACGTGCCGTCGTCCTCCAAAAGCTGAATCCGAACCGCGTGGTGGATATCACGCTCACGGGCGCACATGTCGACGGCGCAATGCTGCTGCGCGTCGGGACATTTTTCTTTCTCTACCTCGCCGTCATCTTTGTCACGGCGTTCCTGCTCGCCATGGACGGTCTTCTCCCGTTCGATGCTGTCGCCGTCGCCATCACGACCATCGGCAACATCGGCCCCGCATTTGGGATCGTGAGCGCGACCTCCACCTACGCACCGCTCTCCGACTTCTCAAAGGCGATACTCTGCCTCACGATGCTCCTCGGCCGCCTTGAGATCTTCACCCTGCTCATTCTCCTGCAGCCGTCGTTCTGGCGCAGGACGCATCGGTGGTAAAAAATAGAGACTGTCCGGCGAAACAGCTTCGCCGACAGCCCCTATTTTTTACGCCGCAGTTCTTCGAGCCGCGCCAGTGTCGCTCGGTCGATCCGTTCGTGCACCTCGATGCGCCCGAGCGGTTTTGTATGCGTGCCGATGTACTCCGTACGCATCAATTTTTTTGCCTTTTTTACCGAACGGCGCAGCTCGGGCGAGGTAATGCGATAGGCGCCTGCACCGAGGATGAGACTCTGCTCTGCTCCGTCCGACGTGACGACGTGCACCTCACGCCCCATTCGCACTGCTGTGTAGGCAAGCCGCTCGATGCAGCTGTCCGCCGTCTCGCCCGTCGCCGTATAGATGACGCGCATGCGGCTGCTGATCTCCACGGCATGCTCCTCTTCGTCCGTAGCAAATGCATCAAAGACGACGGTCATCTCGTAGTTCTCAAATGCACCGTACTCCGTCAAAATACGAACGAGGACATCACGCGCCTCGTCGAGGTTGCTGCGCAGGCGGATGAGCTCCGGCCACGCGTTGATGACATTGTAGCCGTCGATGAGGTAGTACGCGGGCTCCCGCTGCATTGTCATGTCACACCGCAGCCTTTGCCCTGCGCTGCCGCTGTGCCTCGTACATGAGGATCGCCCCCGCAACAGAGGCATTGAGGGAGTTGATCTTCCCCATCATGGGCAGGCGTACGGTAAAGTCACAGAGGTCACGCGTGAGACGGCTCATGCCGCGTCCCTCGCTGCCGATGACAAGGACAAGAGCCCCCGTGAGATTGGCACGGTCATAGATCTCCTCGCCGCCCATATCCGCCCCCGCAATCCAAAAGCCCTGCTCTTTCAGCGCGCGTATGGTCTGTGCAATGTTGCCGATACGCGCGACGGGTACGTATTCGAGTGCTCCTGCTGAGACACGCGCAACGGTCTCCGTCAGGGGCACGCTGTGACGGCGCGGGAGCAGAATCCCGTGGACGCCGGCCGCATCTGCCGTGCGGAGCAGGGCGCCGAGATTCTGCGGATCCTCGATGCCGTCGAGGAGCAGGAGAAGCGGATCTTCCCCGCGCGCCCGCGCCCCTGCGATGACCTCCTCCACAGCGACGTAGGCGACGGGTGCGACATAGGCGACTGCCCCCTGATGCCGTACATCCTGCGACACGAGAGCATCGAGTTTGCTGCGGCCGACCGTGTCCACCATGATGCCGTGCTCGCGTGCGAGATCCCGCAGTTCGTTGACGCCGCTGCCGCGCACGCCGTCGGCGAGCAGAATGCGGTTGATGCCGCGCCCCGCCTTGATCGCCTCGATGATGGCATGCCGTCCCGCCAAGATGGGTGGGGTCTTTTCTTCCTGCGGCACAGCGGTGCGCTGTACATGCTTTTCTTTCATCGGATCCACCTTCTGCATCATCAGCTGCGCGGGATAAACTCTTCAAGCCACGGCTCCTCTGCGACGATGAGATCGCGCATCCGCAGCATCATCTCTTTGATTTCCCACTGCGCCCCAGGAGTTGTGACGCGCTTTTCATAGACGTCCATAAAAGAGCGCAGATTGAGCGTCGTGACGAAATTCGTGCACGCTCCGCCCGGCAGAACAAAGCGCGCATCCTGCTTCGCGACACCGAGCGCGAGAAGCTCGTCGTATGTCTTTTGGATCTCCTTCATACAAGCCATATAACGTGCATACGCCTCCGCGTTTTCCGCCACGGTCTGCGGGACGACATGCCCAAAGAGCCCGTCCGTCTGCTTCGCGGACTGCTCCGAGACATAGCGCTGACTCTGCACGCTCAGTGAAACGCCGATGCGATGACGGCTGTATTGGGCGAGGAGCGTGCGCGACACATCCTTAACGGCAAACGTCATGGAGCAGTGCTCGACGACAGAGAGGTGCTTGCTCGTCATAATGCGCGTGAGAAGGCGCAGCATCTCCTCCTCCGTCTTTTCCTCGGTGAGCAGTTCGATGGGCGAGTCTGCGCTGTAGCAGGTGCGTGCCGCTGTCCAGCAGGTTTTAAGGTAATTGGGCGTCTTCGATATCAGTTTGATTTCCATGCTTTTTTTCTCCCTGCATCTGTTCCATCATCGCCTTGGCAATGATCTGAAATGCCGTTTCCGTAATCTCCTTGAGTCGCTCTGTCTCATGGCGGATGTATAGGCTGCCGAGGAGCGCCTCAAATCCCGTACTGGCATGATAATCTGCCACAGAAGCACTGCGCGGCGCATGGCTCTTCGTATTCCGTGCACGGCGGTAGATCGTCTGCTCCTCCTCGGTCAGCATATCGGCAATACCGCGGTAGGCGCGTGCCTGCCAGACCGCCGAGACGATCTGAGCGCTGAATGCATGCAGCCCCTGCACCTGCGTCTGTTCGTACGAAAGGAGGCGCATGCGCACATAGAGATGAAAATATGCGTCGCCAATGTAGGCAAGCACGAGCGGGTGCACCTGTGCGGCATCCACATGATCATAGCGCGCGGCTGGATTCCCGTTGTCATCCGGCAGGAACATCGTATGGACAAGCTGCTGAAAGCGTTCAAACTTCATGCGCTTGTTACGCCCGCTTCCAGCGCACACCGGTCGGCGTGTCCTCGATCAGAACGCCCGCCTCCTTCAGCCCGTCGCGAATCTTATCCGCAAGCACCCAGTTCTTCTCCGCGCGTGCTTCCTGCCGCAGGGAGATAACAAAGTCCATGACGGCATTGGTCAGTCCATCGTCTGCGGGAGCCGCATCATCCTGCTCGAAGATGCCGATGATCCCCGCCATTTTGCGATATGCCTCGGCCGCCGTGCGGAAATGTGCCGCATCAAACACTGCGCCGCGTTCAACCTCCTGATGATAGCGATTGATCTCCTTCGCGAGCCCGAACATCTGGCTGATCGCCAGTGCCGTGTTGAAATCGTCGTCCATCGCTGCATCAAAGTCGCGCAAAAATGCCTCCGACTGCGCGGCAAGATCCGCCGCAGTGTCCGCCGTCCCCTCACGTTTCAGGAGTTCGTCGATCACCTCATTCGCGCCTTTCAGACGCGCGAGAGCTGTCTGCGCCTCCTGCAGACGCTCGTCGCTGAAATCGAGCGGGCTGCGATAGTGGGTCTGGAGGATGAAGAAGCGAATCACCTCGCCCGGATATTCCTTCAGAATGTCCTTGACTGTGAAGAAATTATTCTTTGACTTCGACATTTTCTCATTGTCGATGGTGATAAAGCCATTGTGCAGCCAATAGCGTGCAAATTTCACGTCAGCGTCGATGCACGGATCTGCCTGTGCGATCTCATTCTCGTGATGGGGGAAGATCAGATCGCTGCCGCCGCCGTGGAAGTCAAACGCCTCACCGAGATACTTCACGGACATTGCCGAGCACTCGATGTGCCAGCCCGGGCGTCCTTTCCCCCATGGGCTGTCCCACGAGGGCTCGCCCGGCTTTGCCGCCTTCCATAGAGCAAAGTCCATCGGATGATGCTTCGTCGCGTTGACCTCAACGCGCGCGCCTGCCTCCATGTCGTCAAGACTGCGTCCGCTGAGGCATCCGTACGGAGCAAATGCCTCGACGCTGTAGTAGACATCGCCCGTCTCTGTAACATAGGCATAGCCGCGCTCAATCAGCGTCTCGATCATGCGGATGATATCGTCCATCGTCTCAGAGACACGCGGGAATACATCGGCACGACGCACATTCAGCGCATCCATCGCTGTGAAGTAGGCAGCGATATAGCGGTCAGAGATCTCCTTCCACGTCACGTCCTCACGGTTCGCCGCATTGATGATCTTATCGTCCACATCGGTGAAGTTCTGGATGTAGCGAACGCGATAGCCCTTGTGTGCGAGATAGCGCCGAATGACATCCCATGTCACAAAAGGACGTGCATTTCCTATGTGCGGGTCATTATAGGGCGTTACCCCGCAGCAGTAAATACTGACCTCGCCCTCACGCAGCGGATGAAATTCTTCCTTTTTACGTGTCATTGTATTGTAAACAGTAATCATCGTATCTCCTTATTCGCATTTTCAAGGGCATCCAACCGCTCCTTCAGTGCGGCGATCTCCTGACGCATCTGTTCGATCATCTCGGCCTCCGGATCCGGCAGCATATCATGATCGAGATCAACATCCAGTTCACTCGCGATCTCCTCAGCACTCTCCTCACACTCCATGGAGTAAGCGCGTGCCTTCAGCAGCTCTGCCTCTGTACGGACACGCTGCCCCTTCATCACGACAATACGCCCGGGGATGCCGACCACGGTGGCATGCGCGGGAACAGGGCGCAGGACAACGGATCCCGCGCCGATCTTCGCGTGATCGCCCACCGTAAAGGAGCCGAGCACCTTTGCCCCCGATGCCACGACGACGTTATTGCCGAGCGTCGGATGACGCTTTCCCTTTTCTTTGCCCGTTCCGCCGAGGGTCACACCCTGATAGAGGGTAACATTCCGCCCGATCTCTGCCGTCTCACCAATGACGATGCCCGTTCCATGATCGATGAAAAGCCCTTCTCCGATGGTCGCTCCCGGATGGATCTCAATCCCCGTCAGGAAGCGCCCAAAGTTCGAGATCAGGCGCGGGATCAGCACCCAGCCGCGCACAAAAAGTGCGTGGGCCATACGGTGCAGCCAGATGGCATGCAGCCCGCCGTAGCAGAGCACCACCTCGGCCACGCTCTGCGCTGCAGGGTCGCGCTCAAAAACGACACGAATATCGCGCCTGATCTGTGCAAACATGACAGATTCCTCTCTTCGGTGAACAATATAGGATGCACTGATAAATTCAGTAATTTATCAGTGCGCTTTTATTTTATCAAAAAAGACAGGGCCGTGCAACCACAAGAAAACACCCGCGGGGAGAATCTCCGCGAGTGTTTTTCCACGCATCAGCACCATCAATATGATCAGATGCCCTCCTCATTCCGTTCATGATGCGGCTGTCCATTGACAATCTGCATCGCACGCAGCGTCTCAGCGAGTATCTCCACCTCACATTGAGGCTCCATTCCCTCAACACGCTTCAGAACATTGCCCTTATGTGTTGATACATAGCACGGCGGCAGATTATTCAGTGCAATCATCATCATATCCGTACGACAGCGGTCACACATGCAGACGTCCGGATACTGCGCTGCGAGCCGCGTCAGCATATCCCCGACAACATCCTCCATATAGTTCTTAAATGGCAGGTGGTTCATCGCATCGCCCTCCCCGAAGGCCATCATCCAAGACGAACAGTATAGATCGTTCCCTTGTAATTCTTTGCAGCGAGTGTATGCTCCGAGGCTACCGTATATTCAATGGTATTCGGCGACTTCTTGCGAATGTATACACCGACCTCATCACCATCATTCACATCATCGTCGTCAATCATGCAGCGCACCATGCGTACCTCCGCAGCCTTCATATGCCCTTTAAGTGCACGCGGTTCCTGCGTATAGTAGAGCTCAAATTCGTCTTCATCCGCATAGGTAAAATACGTCCATGTGCCGTAGTCGACGCGTGCATCGATATCCACATGGAAACAGCCATGTTCGTTCAGGCTGCCGAGGAAATAGGGGAACAGCAGTTCATCGTGCTCATCGACGTTCTTATTGATAATCTTGACGTCCTTCCCGCCCTTCCGGCAGCGAAGGAGTCCGAACGCCACGCCCGTTTTTCCCGTGCGAAGACGATCAAAACCATCCAGCATTCTTTTGCCGCTGTCTTTCTCTTCGTCTTCCATTCCGAGCGGAAGATAGAGAAGGAATGGCGCATCTTTGCTCTGTGCCGATGTACTCTTGGACACGTCCTGCTTCTTCCCATCCTGTTTCTCATGCGATGCAGGCTTTGACATCTGCTGCAGGGAACTGATCTGACGGGCAATGTACTCATCGAACAGCTTGCGCACCATCGGTGCCTTGCAGGAATTTCCGGCGAGGAAAATGTGCACCTGACGCACATCACGCCCCTTAAATGCCGCAGCCATCGCCTGGAAGAAGTTATCTACGCCGCGGCGAATGCGGTTCTCTAGTGTCCGCTCCAGTTTCTTTACATCAATATGCAGACGGACGTCTGCACGATTGCCCGCATTGCCTGTCTTCTCCGAGGAAAAGAGTGTGAGCTCCGTATCGAACGCATCTCCTGCTGCAAACTCCTCATAGCCCGCTCCGCGCTCCCAGAAGGGACGCAGCCGTTCTGCCAGAATCTTGTTGTTGAGATGTGATGCCGCATCTCTGGTCTCGCGCACGAGTGCCTCCGCCCCTGCAAAGGTTTCGCTCTCCGGAGGAAGTGCAAACGTGATCTTGTGCTGACGCATCTCGGGCAAATTGTCCTTGAACACCTCATAGGCGAGCAGTTCGAGGATATTCTCACCGCCGAGATACATATCACTGCCAAAGCCAAACTGCTCAATAATGAATTTACGCCGTCCGTTCTCCGGCACAGACTCCACACCAAAGTCAAAATCCGTCGTGCCGCCGCCAAAGTCGAATACACCGTAGGCGACCTCCTCACCCACGCGCTTTGGCTCGAGCCCATACGCCTCAAGGGCACTGATCGCGTATGCAGCAGGTTCATTTGCCCCGTCGTACACGCGGAAACGGCGCATCATCTCCGGATCATCGAGAAGAGCCTTCGGCAATGTCTTTCTGAGACCGCGCTCAAAACTCAAGCGAATGTGCTCGCGCACACTTTTTTCGTACCCAACGGGAAAGGAGAGAATGTAATCGAGATAGATATTGCGGTGCATATTGTTGATATAAAGACCAAGATAGTACGCGTAAATCTCGATGGGATCGAAGCCGCCTGCATCGAGCGGCTGTGTCTCCGCGTAGGGTTTGACCTCTTGGATATAGCCGTGCCGATCCTTCAGAATCGGCGAATTCGCCGTATCGCGCGTCCAGCGTTTCAGCTCGCTGAACACAGAGTAATAAACAGCAATCCCCTCCGTTGACTGACGCTCAAAGATCGCATCCGCAGCCTGATGGGATGCTGTCACCTGCGACCACTCCGTATAGGGGCGTCCCTCACGGGCGCGATAAAGCTGTTTGAACTTTTCGATATCGATCAGCTCGATCGCCGTTGGATTCTCGTAATCCTGAATCGTCGGCGCATTGGAGTAGTCGCCTTTGCCAATACGCAGGAGGCGCGCCTCGCGGTCACGGCAGACGACGACCGTACTGCGCGTACCGAAGTCGATCGCACAGGTTCCGTTCATGATAACATCCATCTGCGGCGGACGTGCTACGAGGAAATCCGTCGGCGGCAGGCGCAGACATACACTATCCTCACGTCCCTCGTCCGTCAATTCCTCATAGAGATCCCAATGTCCAAGGCTCATATCTGTCAGTATGCGCTCCGCGTAAGGCTGGATATTTGCACGGACATAGTCAGTATAGAGAAGGGATTTCTTAAATGGTTCAATGGGAAAATCAAGCGCCACCGACCCCGTATTGATTGCCGTCTCAATAACACTCTGAATATCGAAGGTAATTCCAAAGATCGTCTCCTTGAAACGCCCTGCCACAACATCTTCAGCAAACCGTTCATGATCAAAGATGAGCTGGTCTTCCTCAATGCGGATATAGGCACGGATCTTCGGATATTCCGCCACTAAACGGCGCAGACGCTCTTCCTGCTCATGCGAGACGTCCTCCGCGTTAAACTCGTCTGAAATCCATTTCAGGAAACTGTGTGCGCCGCTCGTTTCCATCCCAAGCGAAAACATGTACTTCTTGTTGACAATCGACGCTGTCTCATCTTTGAGTTCAGCGATATCATTGCCAATCTGTCTGCCAAAACGAAGCGAACTCTCATAAAAGAACTGTCGGAAGGTGTCCTTTTTTAAATGTAAACTGCGCATGAGCACCGGACGCACCGTCACCTGCACCTCTTTTCGCGCCATTGATTCATCTCCTAACGAAAAAGCAAAAATCTTCTTCTTGTAAATATTCTTCGTATTTCAGAAAAATCCTTTTCTGTGGTGTATGAAAAAAGCCCCGCACATCCTGCAGGGCAATTCATTCATCATGGTGCGCTCGGCGGGAGTCGAACCCACGCTTTCAGCTCCGGAGGCTAACGTCCTATCCACTGGACTACGAGCGCACAATACATAGCGCATTATAGCGCAAAAGGATCTATTTGTCGATATTTTTTTCGCCGGCCTCGGCATTATCGTCCGTATCATCGGCATGGTGTGCCGACGAAATCGGTGCAAAGTAGTCGCGAACCGCTGAAATGTCATCCTCTACAAAGAGCGCCACAGGAGACTCGCGCAGCATAACAAGTTCCAAGAGGCGTCCCTGCGCAGCAGGATTCTTCTCCTTCATTCCGGTAGGATCAGCAGCTGCACGGGTCAGTGTTATTGCCTTTTGCTGCGCCGCGGCATAGTCGTCCGTTCTGCTGAGAATAACAGCCAGATGGTCATAGACGCCATCGGAAAGTTCGATCGGCGGTGCATTTTGCTCAATACGGCCGCGCAGATTCTGCATTTCTTTCTCGAGTGCTGAAAGACGCTCATAGGTTACCGAAAGGCGGGTATTCCCTTCCTTGGCATCGGCTATAATCTGATGATAGCGCGTCCAATTACGGTCAAGTTCCGCAATTTGCTTCTGATATGTCCCCCACCATGGCATGAAGTAATCCTGATCGCGTGCAATCGCTGTACGCTGCTCCTGAGTCAAGGGAGGAGGTGCATGATCGGCGCTCTGCATCTGAACAATGATGCCGCCGGCTGCCGCAAGAAGCACCACAAAAACAAAGAAAATGCGATGCGGCAGATAACGAAACAACAGAATAAGTAAAAGAAGGACGAGAACAATAAGGGCATAAATCAACATTATTTACGATCTCCCACACCTTCATCTGCACGACGACGAAGGGCAGCACGGTCCATAATATGAATGCAGCCGCGTGAAGCGCGTACCATTCCTTCTTGTGAAAACTCGCCAATGAGACGGCTGACGACCTCGCGTGCCGTGCCTAGTGCCTGCGCCGTTTGCTCATGGGTCAGACGAATCTCACTGCCCGCTGTGCGTTCTGATTCCGCAAGAAGAAACTTCGCCAGGCGTTGGTCGGCGGGTGTAAAGAGCATTTGCTGAAAGCGCCATAACAT
The DNA here is from genome assembly GCF_000160695.1 of Centipeda flueggei ATCC 43531. Classification (GTDB taxonomy): domain Bacteria; phylum Bacillota; class Negativicutes; order Selenomonadales; family Selenomonadaceae; genus Centipeda; species Centipeda flueggei. The sequence goes on from NZ_GG694010.1 coordinate 24,393, forward strand.
CTCTGAGAGACGGTGGACGGCACTTTCATACGCCAACAGACGTACATGAATATTTGCATCAATAATTCTATGACAGATTCCCGTCTCTGAGCAGAACAGTTCTGTATTTTCTGCCGCCTCGATCGCAGCTTCACAGGAGACACTGCCAAGGAATGCGGCGCTCGAAAGGAGGGCGACCTCGCCGGCACGCATGAAGCAGAGGTTCACCTCACGCCCCTCATCGGTGACGACATAGACGCGCAGCGTGCCGGATACAATGTGCAGCGTACCAAGATGTCCAAGTGCACCGCGATGGAGTGTCTCCCCCTTTGCACAGAACCGATAATATGTGTGTGCTGTCAGAAGGACGCGCTGTTCCTCTGTCAGAGGCCTCCACAGATCAAATCGGTCAATATAATCCCGAAAATGATATTCTTTCCGTTCTCTGGCCGGCATATTCCCCCCCCCTTCTTTCCTCTTTCATGTGCTCTGCCCGATTCCCTAACGGGTTTTCCTCTGCACAAGAGAGAGTCCCGCCTGTGCTCCCTCATATGCAGCCTTGACAACTTGAAGCAGCCCTCCCGTGCAGTCTCCTGCGGCATAAACCCCCGGGATGTTCGTTTCCATGTGTGCATCGACCACAATATTGTCGTGGTCGAGCAAAACACCCAACTTGCGCGCCAGCTCCGTACTCCCTGCCACACCGACGGCAAGGAAGACACCATCCACGTCCATCTGCGCTCCTTCAGTAAAGATGATCTGCTGCGCACGCCCTTCCCCTGCGATGGAGTGTATCTTCCGTGTGTCCAAGACAGTGCGGTCGGGAAAATCCGCCTTTAGTTCCGCTCCATTGGTCAGGAGTGTTATCTCTGCAGCGTGCGGCAGAAGAATCTGTACTTCATGCAGTGCATACGCTCCCGCACCAATGACGGCGATCCTTTTGCCGCGATAGAAGAAGGCATCACAGACCGCACAATAACTGACTCCATGCCCTTCAAATTCCTTAATCCCGGGCACAGTGAATGAAGAATGTCGTGCGCCTGTTGCCAGGACAATAGTATCGGCAGTATAAGTGCGACTGACTCCTTCGACGATAAAACCGCCGTCCTCAAATTGAGGCTGAATATCGACCACTTCATCCGCATGAAACGCCACGCCAAGGCGGCGTGCACCGGCGGCACCTCGACGCAGAAGTTCTGCTCCGGAGATGGGCGAGCCCACGCCATAGTAGTTCTCAATTTTCTCAGCACAAGCAAGTGAACCGCCGTCCTTGGCAACAACAGTCACTTCGGCGCCGCTGCGCCGTGCATAGAGGGCGGCAGACACACCGGCTGGTCCTCCCCCAATGATGACAACATGCATATCTCCTCCATGGATATGAAAAAAGGGGCGTCCCATCTGACACCCCTTCCTCCGCCTGTGGGAGGCGGCTCAGTGATGATTAAAGAGCAGGCTCACTGAACGATGGCTTTGAATACGTACAATGACATCAGCGAGCGATTGTGCAAGTGAGAGTACAACCAGTTTCTCTGATTCTTTCTCTGGCGCAAGCGGAACCGAGTCCGTGATGACAAGCTGATCGATTACAGAAGCATTGATGCGCTCCATCGCAGGATCCGTCAAAATTGCATGCGAGCATGCTGCCAGCACGCGCTTTGCTCCGCGTGCGGAAAGAGCCTTTGCGCCCTCGCAGAGTGACCCCGCCGTATCGACAATATCGTCAATAAGAAGTGCCGCCTTGCCTTCCACGTCTCCGATGAGATTCATGACCTCAGCGCAGCCGGGACATGGCCGGCGCTTCTCGATGATAGCAATCGGTGCATGGAGGAAATCCGCCATAATGCGCGCACGTGTCACACCACCCAGATCGGGCGAGACAACGACAAGATCCTCAATCGCCTGCTCACGAAAGTAATTCGCAAGTACCGGCGCTGCAGCAAGATGATCCACAGGAATATCAAAAAATCCCTGAATTTGTCCAGCATGGAGATCGACAGTAACGACACGTGTCACGCCTGCCGTTGTCATGAGATCAGCGACGAGTTTCGCTGAGATCGGCTCACGCCCGCGCGTCTTGCGATCCTGCCGCGCATATGCATAGTATGGGACAACAGCTGTAATACTATGTGCAGATGCCCGTTTGCACGCATCTGTCATAATCAGCAGCTCCATGAGATTGTCATTCACAGGATAGCTGGTCGGCTGGATGATGAAAATATCTTTCCCACGGATACTCTCTTCGATCATCACCTGGATCTCACCGTTATTGAAATGTCCGACAAACGCCTCGCAGAGCGGGATCCCGATGCGGTCTGCAATAGCCTTTGCCAACTGTGGATTCGCATTTCCCGTCAGGATGCATACATTATCGGCCGGAAAACTCATTTCTCTGTTCCTCCCAAATGCCGGACATGCGGCTGCTTTTGAATACACAATTCGTATATAGTATAGCACGCACACTATCGTTTGGGAAGAGTTACAGGAGGTCTTTTTCACCGCCGACTATGAGAAAAACCCTCTCACTTCCGTTTGTCGTGCCAGCCCTCAATTTCCTTCTGACGCGCGCGTGCAACGGAAAGCATACCAGAGGGGACGTCATGGGTAATGGTCGATCCCGCCGCAACGTAGGCATTCTCTCCTACCGCGACAGGAGCAACAAGATTTGAGTTGCACCCGATAAAGGCATCATCGCCGATGGAGGTGCGATATTTCTTCTTTCCATCATAATTCACCGTGATCGTACCGCAGCCCATATTGACGTGCGCCCCCATATCGCAGTCCCCGATGTAGGAAAGGTGCGGAAGCTTTGATCCTTCGCCGATATTGGAATTCTTGACCTCCACAAAATTGCCAAGTTTTGCCTCCGCATAGATATGACTGCCAGGGCGAATGTGGTTGAACTGCCCGAGCTCCACATTGCTTTCGATCTCTGCATCATGCGCATAGACATAGTGTGCCTTGACACCGTTGCCGACCGCCATGTTCTGAAAGCGTACATTGGGACCGATGCAGCAGTCCTCTCCGATCATCGTATCGCCCTCAAGAAAGGTAAATGGGTAGATGACTGTATCCATCCCGACACGCACATCGGCATCCACGAACGTTGTGTGCGGATCGATGATCGTCACGCCCTCCGCCATCAGCTCTTCTGTCTTGCGCCGCCGCAAGATGCGCTCGGCGACAGCAAGCTGACTGCGCGAGTTAATCCCCAGCGTACTCTCATAGTCATCCGATGTGACCGCCCAGATCTTCTCCCCCGCATCGCGCAGAATACTGAGTACATCAGGCAGGTAGTACTCTCCCTGCGCGTTATCGTTCGTCACCTTGGCCAGTGCCGAAAAGAGTGCCTGTGCGTCAAAGCAGTAAATCCCCGCATTGACCTCATGAATCTGACGCTCCTCCTCCGTCGCATCCTTGTGCTCGACGATTTTCAGCACCTCTCCGCTCTCGCGCCGTACAATGCGCCCATAGCCCTTGGCATTCGGCATGATGGCGGTGAGGACACTTGCCTTTGCCCCCGCATGAACGTGCTCTTCGTGGAATCGTGCCAGGAGCTCCGCTGTAAGGAGCGGTGTATCGCCGCAAAGCACCATGATCGTTCCACGTTCATTTCCAAGAAACTCTTTCGTCTGCAGGACGGCATGTCCTGTCCCGAGCTGCTCTTTCTGTTCTACATACTCCACACTGTCCCCGATCGTCTCACGCACTGTCTCACCGCCAAAGCCCGTGACAACAATATTGCGGCGTGCTCCCGCTGCATTCGCCGCATCAATGACATGCTGCAGCATTGCCTTTCCGGCGGCAGGGTGCAGCACCTTTGGCAGTTTGGACTTCATACGTGTTCCTTTGCCTGCTGCCAATATCACCGTTACAAAATCCAACATAATTCTCCTCCCGTTTCTCCGCCTTCTTCGACAAGAGCACTGATAATTCAGCTGCTCCCTTGGGGCAGACTTCATTGGGTCAGCGACTCCCCAGCATTATCCTTAAACTGCTGAGAGCGCCGATTCACCAAGGACGTTCCCGTTTTCTTTTCCTGTTCCTCAATCGCATTAAGCAGTGTTTTCTCTGAGTTCTCCATGTGCCGCACCGCCACCCTGCGCGCATGGCGGGCATCGCCTGAACCGATGGCATCAACAATGGAGCGGTGTTCATCCAGCGTTGCCTTGAGGCGTCCGGGATATGACATGGAAATCGTACGGAATCGCGTCAGCTGCTCGCGCAGATTTCCGATGATCGTGAGCAGACGCTCATTGCGTGCCGCCTGATAGAGCAATTCATGAAACTCAATATCTGTCCGCACAATGCGATCCATATCATGCTCCTCAATTGCACGGCCGATGGCGACCAGCAGCCGTTCCAATCGCTCCTGCTCCTCCTCCGTAATCCGCTCTGCCGCAAGTTCACACGCAAGTGCCTCAAGTGCCGCACGAATCTCGAAGATCTCGTTGATATCACGAATCGAAACACTTGCCACGTATGCACCGCGCCGCGGTACAGTAACGACATAGCCCTCCTGTTCCAGTTTGCGGATCGCCTCGCGCACAGGAGTGCGGCTGACCAGTAGCTCATCGGCAAGATCATTTTCCTTCAGCCACTCACCCGGTTTTAGAATACCTCCGCGAATTGCATCGCGCAGCACCTCACAGACAATCTCACGCAGCGGCTGATAACTGTTGACCACAACGGGCGATAACTTTCCTTGCATATACGTATCCCTCTGCTTATCCTTCACATCTGACGCATCGTATGCGTCAGATGTACTTCAGCATCCGTCTCCCGGCGCATCTTCTCTGCCGCACGCGCAGCAGCCTCATCTACTGCGAAAATACCGAATACAGTAGGCCCGCTGCCCGACATCATCGCACAGACTGCCCCTGCCGAACGCAGACGAGCACGATAGTCACCAACGACGGGGTGTGCCGCCTCCGTCACAGGCTCGAGCACATTTGCTGCCATACACAGGCACGCCGCCGTATCTCCTGCATGGAGCGCACGCAGAAACGCTGCACAATCCGGATGCTGCACGGGAGGATTGGCATCATAGGCACGATATGCCCATGGCGTTGAGACTTCCACAGGCGGCTTCGCGAGCACGACCGGCAGATCAAATGCGGCGGGCAGATGCTCCAGCACCTCTCCGCGCCCCGTGGCAAGAGCCGTTCCACCCATCAGGGAGAACGGTACGTCCGAGCCGATCTGCGCCCCGATACGGCAAAGCTCCGCATCGGACAGTCCAAGTCCATAGAGTTCGTTCACACCGCGCAGTGCCGCCGCCGCATCTGCACTCCCGCCGGCCAGTCCCGCTGCGATGGGAATCCGCTTTTCGATGCGAATGTGAACACCGCCATTCACACGACACTCCTTCAGGAGAAGTGCCGCCGCGCGGTGGGCGAGATTTCGCTCGTCCGCCTCGAGTCCCGGCAGATCAACCGTCAGCGTGATCCCCGCCTCCTGCTTGGTGAGCGTCAGCGTATCGGCGAGTGCAAGAGACTGCATCACCGTCGCGATTTCGTGGTAGCCGTCCGCTCGCAGCCCTAGGATATCGAGCAGCAGATTGATCTTCGCATACCCGTGTACCGTCACCATAGGCATTCCTTCTTCCATTGTGCAGGAAAACATCGCCGCATTGCCAAAGATCTCCTTCTACCCCAAGATTAGCAGGGTTTTGAATTATATTCAATAGTTTCCAATTAAAAAATTGTGATTGGATCGATATCGATGGCGATATCATTGCGCAGGTGCAGTCCCTGTGCCCGCAAAAATTTCTGTATGTCGGTAAGAACCAATGTCTTGATAAGTACGACAAAACGATACTCCCCACGCTCCTTTGCGATGAGTGCCGGGGACGGACCAATCACCATATATCCCTGTCGCCCATGAAACGCCTTCTGAAACACGTCCACGAACGCAGCTGCTGCATCCCATGCACGCTGGCGATCCATGTGGTGAAAGAGGAGCTTGACGAGACGGCTCAGCGGCGGATAGAACAGCTCCCGCCGCAGCACGATCTCCTGTGCATAAAATGCCTCGTAGTCCTGCCGCAGAGCAGATTGCACCGCATAGTGCTCCGGATTGTACGTCTGGACGATGACCTCGCCGCGCGCACCATGGCGCCCTGCGCGTCCCGCCGTCTGGGTGATGAGCATAAAACACCGCTCCGCCGCGCGAAAATCCGGAAGATTGAGGCTCGCATCCGCACTGATGATGCCGACCGTCTGAACGCCGGGCAGATCATGCCCCTTTGCCACCATCTGCGTGCCGAGGAGAATGTCGTAGTCACGCCGACGAAAACGCGCGAGGATCTCCTCATGGGCGTGTTTGCGGCCCGTCGTATCACGATCCATGCGGATCACGCGAGCCTGTGGGAGCAGCTGCTCCAGCTCTGCCTCAAGCTTTTCCGTGCCCGCCCCGAAGTATTTGATGCAGCGGCTGCCGCATTTGGGGCAGACCACAGGCACATCGGCGCGCAGATCGCAGTGATGGCAGACAAGGGTACCGTCGGCATGGTAGACCATCGGCTGCCCGCACGCATGGCAGGAGAGTACGAAGCCACAGGCACGGCAAAGGACAAATGTCGAATAACCGCGCCGATTCAGCATGATGATCGCCTGCTCGCCGCGTGCCAGCGTCTCCGTCAGGAGGTCACGCAGATCGTTGGAGAGGATCGTGCGCCGCCCGAGGCGCAGCTCCGCACGCATATCGACAGCACGCACGCGCGGCAGGGACTGCGCACCGATGCGCTCCGGCATTCGGAGGAGTGTCAGTTCCCCGGAGAGTGCTCTCGCATACGTCTCAAGTGAGGGCGTTGCGCTCCCCATAACGAGAATCGCCCCATGCCGACGTGCAAGGATCTCTGCGACAACGCGCGCATGATAGCGCGGTGACTCATCCTGCTTGTAGGACATATCCTGTTCCTCATCGAGGATGATGCAGCCGACATTTCCCGCCGGTGTAAAGAGCGCGGACCGTGCGCCGATGATGACCCCCGCTTCGCCGCGCCGCACGCGGAAGATGGCATCGTTCCGCTCGGCGAGCGAAAGGCGGCTGTGCAGGACGACAATATCTCCGGCAAAGCCCTCCTGAAACGCCGTGATGAGCTGACCCGTGAGCGCGATCTCCGGCACGAGTACGATGACCTGCCGCCCTGCGCGCCGAACGGCTCGAGCCGTCTCCATGTAGACACGCGTCTTGCCGCTCCCTGTCACCCCATGAAGGAGATAGCCGTGAAACGTCTCCGCGGCAGCGCCCGCCTGCAGCGCGGCGACGGCACGCTGCTGCGCCTCCGTCAGCGTCTCTCCGCACGTCTCACGCTGCCCTGCCGCATAGCTGTCACGCACCTGACGGCGCAGGTGCTCCGTGAGGATATGCGCATCGGTCAGATGTCGGATGGTCGCGGTCGTAATCCCTGCCTGCTTCAGTTCTGCGAGCGTGTGCTCGCGCTCCATGCGAAAGAGCTCCAATGCACGCCGCTGCGCTGGTCTCCGCGTGAATGCACGGAGCAGTTCCTCCGTAATCTCACCCGCCGTATAGTACTTCTCATACTTTGCCTTGTCACGCCGGTCGGCACGGTATTCCTTGCGTATGAGGCCATAGCGCAGGAGCTTTTCCAATGCCCCATCCACATCGCACGCCGGCAGAGCCGTCCGCAGCTGTGCCCCGCGCTGCTCGCCATACTCGCAGAGGCAGTCGTAAACGGCGCGTGCTGCCGCATCCATGAGGATGGGATGCGTTTCATCCACATTCTTTGCCGGCACATAGGCGGAAAAAATACGCAGCCCACTCTTGCCCGGCATAAAGAGCCGCATCATCTCCGCCGCAGAGCAGAGATAAAATGCCGCCAGCTCCTGTGCCGCTGCAAGCAGCTGCGGCGTAAACCACGCCTCCTCGTCCACAGGCTCGAGAATCGCGCGCAGACGATGACCACCGTCGCGGGCCGCATCGTAGGGGCGTACGGCGACGACGAATCCCTCGACACGCACCTTGCCAAACGGAACGAAGACACGCCATCCTACATCGATCTGCGGCAGCGCATCCGGCACGACATAGGTAAACGCCGTGGCAATACTCTTGACGGGAATGTTGACATAGACATCGGCAACCGTCATGCCTTCCCCTTTTCCGCAAAAAAGAAGCCGTCACACGAACACATCCGTGCAGCAGCTCCTTCCCTCCCGTTCGTCTGATTATCCAATGACCGCCTGGTTGGCGAGAATCGCCTTGCCAGCCTGACAGGCAGGGCAGATGCAGGTATCCTCGCCCTGCTCCTTCGCCTTCTTCGCTGCAGTGGTCAGTTCCTGCGCCTTCTTTTCACCAAAGGCCTTGACTCCGTCCGGTGAATTCGTGAACCCAATGAGCTGATCAATCGTCAGCACATCGCCCTTCAATTCCTCGACCAGCGTGTGGAAGGAAGCGTGCTCCTCTGCAGTTCCCGCTGCGCGGAGAAAATGCTCTGCCTTCTCCTTCAGTCCCGCATAGACCGACGGTGCTTCTGCCAATTTCTTTACTAGAGCAATCACCTCTTCACGACTGAGTGCCACAACAACATCTCCCTTCGAAGTCATTGATACGATAACATAATCTATTTGTTATTATAGGGCATGACACAGTGTTTGACAACAGAAAACAGCCAAATAAACATAACTATTATAAATCTTTATTTGAGAATAAATATTATTTTTTCTGCATGTCTTTGACTTTTTGACAAACCAGATGTTATACTATCATCATAAAGGAGGGATTACCATGTCAATCTTAAACAATATCGAGCACGCACAGGTGCTGTCACTCAAGGACCAGGTTGCCTATGCAGACGGACAGGTCGTCAGCAAGACGCTCGTCCAAAATAAAGGTCTCGGCATCACGCTCTTCGCCTTCGCCAAGGGCGAAGGCATCAGCACGCATGAATCCAAGGGAGACGCGTTCGTCACAGCGCTCGACGGCACGGGCATCATCACCATCGACGGTGAGAAATACGAACTCCACGCAGGTGAGAGCATCGTCATGCCCGCCAACCACCCGCATTCCGTCTATGCGGCAAAGGATGTGCCGTTCAAGATGCTCCTCGTCGTCGCATTCCCGGAAGTGTAAAACAGGACAAACGCGATTTGACAACATAAAAAGGCAGCCGTACGAAGGCAATACCTTCATACGGCTGTCTTTACTGTTTTCAGAAATCAAACTTAAATTGGCTTGATCCCATACTGTGCAGCCTGTGCGGACTCGACCGCCTGATGTGCCAGGTCAATCGAGAGCCCGAGGGTGCGCATGATCTTATCGGGGTTGTGGAAACCCATGCCGTTCTCGGCAGCGACCCAATCCCAATACCACTGTGCTTCGCGGAGCTTCGCACGTGCATCTTCGAGCGATGCGTCGGGCACGCCCGCATCCATCGCAGCCTTGACCGCGAGATGTGCCTTTGCGACCGACTGTCCCGCGATGCGCTGAACCTTAAAGGTATTGTCATGGATGGTCTTGACGCGGGCGACGAGGGTCTCCTCGCTCTCATCATGACACTTCAGACATGCTTCCTTCGTGTACTTCAGCGGACTCGACATCCAGTGCGATGTGTACTTCTTGCCTCCGTCACGCATATAGGGCATGTGGCAGTCCACGCAGGTAACACCGGCGTCGGCATGAACGCTCGTCGCCCACGTCTCGAATTCCGGATGCTGCGCCTTGAGCATCATCGTCTTGGAGTCGGGATGCATCCAGTCACCCTTGAATCCGCCTGCCTGTCCGGTCTGATAGAACTTGTACTCGGACTCGGCATCAAGGCCGTTGTCGTACGGGTGGTTCACACGTCCGTCCTCAGCGGTGAAGTAGTACTCCGTATGGCACTGCGCACAGACATAGGCGCGCATATCATTATGTGATGCGGCATTGACGTCAACACCACGGCGTGCCATTGCCTCGACGAAGCCCTGCTGATAGACGCGCAGCTGCATCGTATCGGGATCGTGGCAGGTGGAGCAGCCAAACCACTCATCGTCGGTGATGGGAGCCGCAACTTCATCAAACGGCTTCGATGCATACGCCCATCCACCTTCTTTGAAGTACACATCATAAACATACGAACCCTTGCACTGTAGACAACTCCCCTTCTGTCCCGGAAGCCTCTTCGTATGCAGGAGATCGTAGCCCGCATACGTATGCCCGCGGTCATCGTCATACTGAAGGGCAAATTTGTAGCCCTTGAAGTTCTCGAGCATCTCGGGCTGGTGCTCCAGATGACTGTTGCCCTCCATGCTGCCGCCGTAGCCCGTGGGCGACGGGGTTTCCTCATTGTTTTTCATGAAGGAATTGTACTGGAGCGGATAGGCATCCTTATACGCCTCTTTGCCGATCTTGGCTTCCGTTCCGCCTTGGATGGCGACCAGCTTTACGCTGTCGTCATTCGGCTGCGCACCGATACGAACGGCAACGAATCCAAAGAACAGGGCACAGACGCCGGCAACACCCGCAATGATTTTCTTTCTGTTACTCAACTCTTATCCCCCCTTCTAAAGGATTGGAACCATGTGGAATCCGGCTGTGACACTTCGTGCAGGTCGCACTTCCGTCCTTGCCCTTATCCACGCATACATTGCCCATTGTCGAGCTGTGACAGCGCAGGCAGTTGCTGTTGACGATATCCCGCCCATGATCCGAGATCTTGATGTGCACGGGGTAGTCGTTCAGCACCTGATGCAGCGTATCGTGCATACCGGTCTGCCCTTTTTCAATGTAGTAAATGGCGACATTCTCGTGCGGCAGATGGCACTCCACACAGGCAACATTCGCATGGGTCGACATGGCATGTGTCGCCGCTTCGTGCTTCATGGCGTGACAGGTTCCGCAGAATTTCGGTGATGCCGACGCCTTGTCCATGACCATACCGCCCGCAACGACGATGATGCCCAGAACAAATGCGCCGATGACGCAGCGGAGTGTGTTCTGCTGCACGAACTCCTTCAAATTCATGTGTCCTTCCTCCCTTCTATGATTTCTTACCGAGCGGATCTTCCGCGTCACCCCCTTTGGCAGGACTTACCGTCTGCCGTGCCGCAACGAGACCGCCGATTGTCACGAGCACACAGGCGAGCCACAGGAGCGATATACCGGGCTTCGTGCTGATGGAAGCCGTCACCGGCATCGCCATCTCCTCCGCCAAGGAGGGCAGAATCTCCAGCCGTATATCACGCTCATCCGCAGATACACCTGTGAGGCGTATGCGGAATTTTCCATCCATCACATCGATCGGGCGGGATGTCCCTCCCGTATCGGTGGCAAGTATCGTTGGTTCGACCGTATCCACTGCCTCTCCGTCCGTCAGCTCGATCTGCGCTGTGACGAGGGTCTTTCCGCCGCCCTGCGGTTCAAAGGATACCCCCTCATAGCGGTAGGCATAGTCGTTGATGCCCATAACCGTCCTGCCGCGCCGCAGGATCATCTCGTCATGCTCTGCCGTCGTCGGCGTTGGAGCGATGTAGATATCTCCGGCGAGACTTCTGGCAATCGCGGGCTCACGTGCTGCATCCTCGCCGCTCCCGCGCAGTTTCGTGACTGCTTCGGTGGGCGTTCCGTCCACCTCGTAGCGATAGGACTTTTCCTTGCCATTTTCGGCAAAATCCTGTCCGCGATAGACCACCGTGTGTCCGTAGACCTCCTGCGGAACATCCGGCGTCAGATCAACGGAGGTCGTCTGACTGCCACTGCCCGAGAGGATAAAGGCGAGAAGCGCCATGCCTGTACCGACGTGAGCCAGCAGTCCGCCAACACCGATCTGATGCCGACGATAGGTCTCAGCAGCCGCTGCTGCCGCAAAGAGCGCAAAGGATGCCAGAAGGACGGAGGGGATGTCCGTGACGCCGACCGCCCCCGCTGCAACACCGCCAAGAACGGTGAGAGCGAAGATCCAGTAGGGACGCTTCCCCATCGTTCCGTTCCACGACATGAGCGAGCCGAGCCCCATCAAAAGGGCAAGCACAATGGCAATCGGCAGGGTCGTCCGCACGTAGTAGCTCGTATCCACCGCCGCACTCTCACCCATGAGCCCCGAGATCAGCGGCATCGACATACCGAAGAAGACAAGAACCGTGATGAAGACGAGGAGCAGCATGCCGAGCAGAATGAGGAAGCTGCGGCTGCGGTGCTCGCTGTAGACTGCCCCCTGTGGAAGACGATCCATCTGACGCACAAGGACGATGAGTCCAAAGAGCAGGATGATGCCATTCGCAAGGGCAATGTAAAAGCCGATGTCCGATCCCGCAAAGGAGTGTACGGAGAAGTCTCCGAGGATACCGCTGCGGGTCAGGAACGTCCCATAGAGAACGAACGCATAGGAGAAGACCGCCGCGAGATGGACGAGATAGAATGCGCCGCGCCGCGTACGTGCAACGGCGATCAGATGGAGCAGAATACAGGAGAGCAGCCACGGTACGAGCGAGGAGTTCTCCACGGGATCCCAGCCCCAGTAGCCACCCCAGCCGAGCACCTTGTATGCCCAGTAGCCGCCGATAAAGATGCCTGCGCCGAGAAACGACCACGCGATGAGCGTCCAGCGGCGCATCGGTGCGAGAAAGTTTCCGTCTGCGGGGCTGCGCATCATACTCTCAAGCGAGTATACAAAGGGAACGGCGAGGAGCGCATAGCCGATAAAGATGATCGGCGGATGCACGGCCATCCACGGATCCTGCAGCAGCGGGTTCATCCCGTACCCGTCGGGCATGATATGCTCGGCGGGGGTAAAGGGACTCTTGATGAATACGAGAATGACGAGCATCGCCGTCAGGAGATGATAGATGATCCGCCCCGTCGCCGTCAGACGGTTGGTGCAGACCATATACGTACCAACAAGTGCGTGAATGAGGAGCCAGAGGAGGAACGAGCCCTGCTGCCCTGCCCAGAATGCCGAGATCTTGTAGATCAGCGGGAGATCGATGGAGGAGTAGCTCGCCACATACGAGTAGCTGAAATCATTGGACAGGATAACGGCAAAGAGAACAGCTGACGCACCGACGGCAGCAAGTCCTGCGAGGATGGCAGAGATGCGGCTGCCGCAATCACTGCCCTTGGCATCAAAGAACACTGCACTGAGTGCAAAGAGAAGAACAAAACCTAAGAGTACCGTACCGATCATGCGCGAGCCTTTCCTTTTTCTTCCTCATATTTGGACGGGCATTTGATGAGCAGCTTATCCGCTGCAAAGGCATCGCCCGTATATTTTCCGATGGCGACAACGTGATATGCGTCGTCGAACGTATCCGGCTTGGCGCCCTTATATCGTACGAGCATCGTCTCTCCCGTCTCCTCATCGGCGATGGAAAAGACAAAATGTCCGTCCTCCATGTGCGGGGCAACCGTGTCGTCGGGGATGCCCTTGACCTGCACATTGCGCTGTGCGGCGCGCGCATCTGCTACACTGACGTACGGCGTGACCGAGTCGGCAAAGAAGTAGCCGGCATAGCCGATAAATCCCAGAATCAGAATGAGGAAAAAATATTTACGCATTGGGTTCCCCCCGTTTCATCAGCCAAATGTAGATCAGTGTCATATCAATCAATGAAAGCACGAGTGTCCCGAGCATCACTGCATCCATGTCGATGCGTCCTGTCTCATTGAGGACGGGTGATGGATGGAGAGAGAAGAACATCCGCGGCAGGATAAAGACCAGAAAAGGAACAGCGATAAAGGAGAAGAGCGCATACACGGCAGAGGAGGATGCGCGGGCACGTTCGTCCCGCATCGTCATGCGCAGTGTCACGTATGCGGCGTAGATCAGCAGGAGGACGAAGATCGTCGTCTGCCGGGGATCCCAGTTCCAGTAGGCACCCCATGTCAGCTTAGAGAAAACCGCTCCGCTCACCGTCGCCATGAGGGTGAAGATCAGACCGAGGATAGCAGAGCGGGCGCTCTTTGCGTCATAGCGCAGCTCCCGTGTCTTCAGATAGCGTGCGCCCCAGTAGGCAGCACCAAAAAATGCGACGACGGCGACCCATGCCGTTGGAATGTGAAAGAATGCGATGCGCACATAGTTCCCCAGCCCTTCGGCGGGCGGAACGATGAAGAACACAGCACCGAGCGATGCGAGTGTCAGCACGGCAATCACTCCGACAAGCATTAAGACTCCTATCTAACTCTCGATCCAGAGAGAATCAAACAGCATCGATGCCCCCACCGTGAGCATCATATCGTAGAGTGCGATACCGCCAAGGAGTACCGGCTCTCCTCCACCCGCCGAGAGAGAGATCGCAGGCAGGAGAATCGGCAGCATCGACGGAAGCAGGAGCACGGGAACGAGCCCACCGCGTACGCTTGCCCCTGCGGCGACCGCCGCGAGGAGCGTATCCGCCGCCGCCATGCCCCAAAGTCCCAGAAGCAGTGTCCCGAGAAAAACGGCATTGAGGACAAGCGGTGCATCCATCAAAATGATCACAAGAGGCAAGGTAATGACAGCAAGCACGATGAGTGTGACGAGATGCGCTGCCATCTTGCCGAAGAGCACGGCCTGTGCCGGAACATAGATCCGAAGGAAAAGCAGTGTTCCCGCGGCCTCCTCCTCGGCAAAAAGCCGTTCTCCCTGCAGCGTCGCTGCAAAGAACAGGACAATCCAGAACAGCGCTGCGGCAAGACGGACATCCATCGTCCCCCACGCAAGCGACATACTCATGAACGCGATCACCGTGAGTGCGAACATCCCCATCGTGACATAGCCCGCACGGTGGCGTACGCCGTCACGCAGTTCCTTAGCAGCAACGTGCAGAACTATCGGTAAGATCGATGCACGCATCCGCCGCCTTCCTTTCCTCCGGTTCATTCGTCGCCCACAGGATGAGGCGTCCGCGCTCAGCTGCATGCCGCGCCTCCGCAGTGAGCAGTTCCCGTCCGTGCACATCGAGGGCAAGTCCCGGCTCGTCGAGGAGCCAGATGGGTGCGTCTGCTCCGAGGAGAACGGCGAGTCGTACACGCTGACGCATGCCCGTCGAGAGTTCCCCCGCCATGCGCGGCAGCACCTCGGACGGCAGTCCCACACGCTCCAAGAGTCCCTCCAGCAATCCATCCGCTGGGCAGATCCCGCGTGCGGAGAGAAAGAAGGTCAGATTCTCACAAACGGAAAGGCGGGTATATAGCTCCATCTCGGGTGTCGCCATCGCGAGAATGCGGCGATAGTCCGCTCCACAGATCGACTTGCCATCCAGTGTCGTCTCAATCTTCCCTTTCGTTGGAAGGATCAGACGACCGGCGAGACGGAGCAGCGTCGATTTGCCGCTCCCGTTCCCCCCTGCAACGGAGGTAATGACGCCGCCATGAAAGGAACATGTCAGCTGCCGCAGAATTTCATGGGATCCGAAGCTGTGACTGACTTGATTAAAGGAGATTTCAACCATATTCATTCCTTCCATAACTTTGATTTATTTTAACACGTATCTGAATAGAATATGAAATACTTTTTTTGTATAAAATATTTTTATGTGTGTAGACTATTTCAAAAATGAATTCACTTCATATCGCGTGATTATTGAAGAAAAAGAAGTATCCGAACGCTTCTCGTCACGTTCCGAATACTTCTCCTCATTTTTAACGATATATAATATTTATCACGCCTATGTGATCTTCCTTACACCTCCTTGCTTTTTCATACGAATTTCTCCAAAGACGGCAGACATTGGCATCCCGTCAAGCTCCGCATCAATGGCGGCGACCTCTCCTGTCGAAAGCAGGATATCGGCGGCTCCTGCATTCTCCGTCAGCCGCGCACGCTTGCGCGTTCCTGGGATCGGCACAATGTATGGCTTTTTACAGAGCATCCACGCGAGCGCAATCTGTCCGCTCGTCGCCTCCTTTTCCTCCGCGAGCGTACGCAGGAGAGCGAGAAGCTCTGCGTTCTCCGCCATCGCCGCTGCGCTGAACTGGGGCATACGCGCACGCATATCCCCCTCTGCAAAGGCCGACGTCCTGTCATACGCACCGGTCAGCACGCCGTTGGCAAAGGGCGAAAACGCGACAAAGCCGATTCCCAGTTCCTCGAGAACGGGGAAAATCCGCTCATGCGTGCGCGCCATCATGGAGTAACGATTCTGCACGGCAGTCAGTGGACAAACGGCGTACGCACGGCGAATATCCTCCTCCGAGGCCTCCGAGATCCCCCAGTGAAGAATTTTTCCTTCCTTTATCAGCTCTGCCATCACACCCGCGACCTCCTCAGCAGGAATCTTTGGATCGACGCGATGCTGATAGAAGAGATCGATGTGATCTGTCCCAAGCCGCTGCAGAGAGGCATCCACCGATGCGCGGATCACCGCAGGGCGTGCGTCGGGGACGATGGGGCTTTTGCCCTCTTTCAGCAGTCTCATATCGAAATGGATCCCGAACTTCGTCGCGAGGACGACCTTATCCCGATATGGCGCAAGGGCTGCGCCGACCAACCGCTCGTTGTCATGTGGATCATCGGGCGTACCGTATACCTCCGCCGTGTCAAAGAACGTGATGCCCATATCCACGGCAGCGGCGATCAGCTCACGCATCTCCTTCTTGTTGGCGGGTGCACCATAGCTCTGGCTCATCCCCATACAGCCAAGCCCAACGGATGAGACCGTGAGATTCCCTAATTTACGGTAATTCATGTAAATCCTCCCTATCACAAAAGAAGTACTTCTTTCATTATAACACAGGAATCAGAATATAAAAAAGGATGACGATACGTCGATTGTACCGTCATCCCTATGAGAAAGGGGGTGTTGCATATCCCCCCATCCTAATATGCCGTTATCCTAAGCCTTCCCCGTTATCACGGGGAAGGGGGACCGCGCAAGCGGTGGAAGGGGCACAAAGAAGGGGCTGTTGCACGAAGTTTGCAACTTCGTGCAACAGCCCCTCCTTGGAATTTACTTTTTCAGCGCTGCATTCTTCTCTGTAACGAACTTGAACAGCTCCGAGCCTGCCGGAATCTCCGTGAAGTGCGTGAGCGCCTTCTCGAAGCCGTGCTCCTTGAGATACGTCTGCACCTCGACCGCCTCAGGATCCTCCGCGTAGTCAAAATGGAGGGCAGCGGCAATGACCGTCGCAAGCGCCTCGGGTTTTTTCCCGCGTGCGACAAGCTGATTGGCGGGCGAGACGAGGCGATCCTTCGCGCCGAGCTTACGCTTCGGCCCGCGTGCGACGCGCGTCACAGCATCGGAGAGATGCGGATTCTTGAACCGTGACTCTGCCGTACGGATGTATTCTGCATGCGTTTCACGGTCAAAGCCGTATTTCTCGATCAGGAGTTCACTCGTCTCCGCCCAGACGCGGCGGACAAACGCGACAATCTCCTCGTCCTGCATCGCCGAGGCGATATCCTCGATGCCCTTCAAATATGCCATGTAGGCAATGGAAGCATGTCCCGTATTGACGGAGAACAGCTTGCGCTCAATGTAGGCTTCGAGGTTATCGACCCACGTCAGCCCCTCGATCTGCGGCTCTGCACCGACGACACCCGTGCGGTCGACGTCCCATTCACAGAACGGCTCAACCTTGACAAGCAGCGGATCCTCGTTGTGCTGGATCGGCACGATGCGGTCAACCGCCGCGTCAGGGAATCCGATGCAGTGCGCGGCTTTCTCCTTGATATCGTCAGCGAGATGCTCATAGACAAAGTTCTTCAGCACCGTCGAGCCGCCGACCATATTCTCACACGCGATGATGTTCAGCGGTGCATCCGTCTTTTCAAGGCGCCGCGCAATCCCCTTGGCAATGTTCGGCGCAATGAATTTCAGGATATTCGGCCCGATCGCCGTGGTGACAATGTCCGCCGTGACGAACGCATCGAGCAGTGCCTCAAGATCTTTGTTGCTGTTGATCGCCTTGACGTGCTCGACATGGATTTTTTTCGGCGTATCGCCGACCACCTCGATGTCGTAAGAGCGGCGCGCATTGATCTCATCCACCAGTGCATCCGCCACATCGACGAAGGTGACCTCATAGCCCGAGCGCACGAGCAGTTCCCCGATAAAGCCGCGGCCAATGTTGCCGCCGCCGAAATGGATTGCCTGTTTCATGGTCATGTCCTTTCAATCCGCTTTCGTAAAGACGTGATAGAGTTCATCGGCACTCTTCGTCTTGAAGAGCTGCTCGAGCTGCTCGTCCGTGTAGTCGCCGACCATCGTTGCGATATTGGCAAGGATCGCAAGATGATCGTTGCCGACGCCCGCGATGCCGATCACGAGATATGCCGTCTCATCGCCGAACTTCACACCGTCGGGATACTGACAGACGACGATGCCCGTCTTCTTGATCGTATCCTTGACTGCGTTTTCTCCGTGCGGGATGGCAATGCCCTTGCCGATGTAGGTGGAAAGATCATGCTCGCGGTTGAGCATGCCCTGTACATAGCCCTCATCGACGTAGCCGCTCGCAACGAGCATCTTGCCTGCCGCCGTGATTGCTTCCTCGCGGCTGACCGACGGGAGTCCGATCTTCACGTTTTCCTGACGCAGAACATCTGCGCTCACCGTCTCTGCTGTCTCTTCCCGTGCGTCGGAGGCCGGTGCAGAGGTCTCCACTGCCGCCTCTTTCAGGCGAGCCGTAACGATCTCATAGACGTTGTTCTGCGTAAAGTCGCGCACCCAGATATGCTCTGCCTGCGGCGAATCCGCAAGGGCACGCTCTGCGAGTTTTTCATGCGAGATGACCAGCTGTGCTTCCTGCGGGATTGCACCGATGGCGCAGTTCGTCACAGAGATATCCTTATAGCCGTCCTTCTTGAGTTTCTTGCGCAGTGCTGCCGCACCGAGTGCTGACGAGCCCATGCCCGCATCGCAGGCGTAGACGATGACCTTCAGATCCTTGCCCGCAACCTTCTTCTCTGCGGGCAGCTCCTTGCCGCGATTCTTGCGCTCTGCCATATCCTCACGCGCCGACTCGAGCGATTCATCTTCGACGTCCTTCGACATCTTGATAAAGACAGAAGCAACCGCGCAGGACACCGCCGTCGCTACAGCAAATGCCGAAAGATTTGCAACGAGTGCCGAGGTGTTCGGAGTCATCGCTATAATCGCGAAGATCGATCCCGGTGAGGATGGAGCAATCAGGCCGCCGCCGAGGAGGCCAAGCGTAAAGACGCCGGACATACCACCTGCGATCGCGGCGATGATGAGGATCGGCTTCATGAGGATGTACGGGAAGTAGATCTCGTGAATACCGCCGAGTACGTGGATAATCATGGCTCCCGGCGAGGACGACTTAGCCATGCCCTTGCCGAACATCCAGTAGGCAAGCAGAATACCAAAGCCGGGCCCGGGGTTCGCCTCGAGCAGGAAGAACATGGACTTGCCGTATTCCTGTGCCTGCTGAATGCCGAGCGGGCTGAGCACGCCATGATTCAGTGCATTGTTGAGGAAGAGCACCTTTGCGGGCTCAATGATGATGGATGCCAGCGGCAGAAGTCCTGCCGCGACAATCGCCTCCACGCCGCTGCGCAGGATGTTGTTTGCGCCGCTGACCACGGGGCCGACCACAGCAAAGGCGATCATCGCGAGGATGCCGCCGAAGATGCCGAGCGAGAAGTTGTTGACGAGCATCTCGAATCCCCCCGGGATGCTGTCACGTACGGCATTGTCAAACTTCTTGATCAGATAGCCGCCCAGAGGTCCCATTATCATGGCGCCGAGGAACATCGGAATCTCCGAGCCCGCGATGATGCCCGATGTGGCAATCGCTGCCATGACACCGCCGCGGTGTCCGTAGACTGCTGCACCGCCGCTGTAGCCGATCAGCAGCGGGATGAGCCACTTGCTCATCGGTGCGCCGACCTGTGCCAGATACTCGTTCGGCATCCAGCCCGTCGGAATAAAGAGTGCCGTTAGGAAGCCCCATGCGATAAATGCGCCGATGTTCGGCATCACCATGCCGGACAGGAAGCGGCCAAACTTCTGCATGGCCTCCTGTGCCCCTCCGCCTTGCTGACTCATAAAAATCCCCCTTTGTAAAAGCAGAACGATATGGAGCATTTCAGCCCCGTTATTTGTTGAATCACTGAATTTATCAGTGATTCTTTACAAGAGTTGTTCGAGATGTTCCCGAAAATGCTCTTCCAAAACGTATTCGAGCTCGCGGCGTATCCCCGCCGCATCCCCGCGCGCGAGGATGTCGGCAAACGTCGGGCGGTCTGCAATCTGTGCTGCAACATGCCCGAGTATCTGCCGTTCCATCTCCGCCTCTCCCGCCGGCACGAGCATGACCAATGCGGTCTGTACGGCACCCCCTCCGTAAGGGAGCGGATGCGCAAGATGCATAACGCCGAAGCGCGCTCTCTCCTGCCGTGCAAAACACCCATGGAGAAGAATCATCTGCGGCGCAGCCCACGTCGGAGCGATGCGCTCCCGCCGCAGGAGTTCGTCGGCAAAATCTTTCGCCGCCGCATCCTCTGCGAGGAGAAGATGCGCCGCCGCATTGGCAAGCTGCTCAATGGACGCCGCCGATACATTTTCCTGCAGGTGAAAGTCCGTGAGCAGATCGCAGATCAATCCGCTGCGGCGATGAATCTCTGCCATCACTGCAGGGAACGGCAGCGGCGCGGGATCCGCCGGCACATCCGCATGATGTACGCTGCAGCCGGCAAGGACGGCATCGATCTGTGCCCGATCTGCTGCCGTCAAAAATACACTGACAACAACGACCGGAACAGGAAGCGGCGAAAGCGGCACCGTGGAGACCACGAAGTCCGCTGAACGCCGCAGGATCTCCTGCGCAGTAAGGGCAAGCGAGGAGACGACACCGACCACACGAATCCGCTCGTAGGATCGGCGCAGACGACTCGCAAGCAGGCGGCTCGTCCCAAGCCCTGTCGGACAGGCGACCAGAACACGCGCGGCGGGGTGATCCCCGCCCGCCTCCGTCAGTGCCGCACCGATGTGAATGGCAATATAGGCAACCTCATCATTGGGTACCGGCATCCCTGCCTCCTCCTCCATCATGGGAATCGCATGCCGTGCGATCTCCATGAGCTCCGGATGTTCTTCCTCCATCTGCGCGAGCAGAGGATTGCGGATATCCATGTGGAGTTTCAGACGATGCAATGCCGGAGCAAGGTGATTCACGAGCCCCGTGAGCAGCGTACGGCTGCGCATGAGCGGCGCACCGCTCTTTTCAGAGGCGCGCCGCATGATCGACTGCGCAATCTGCACCAGCCGGAAATTATCCACGCGCCCGCCCCCCGAGGGGAGCGTCATGCCGCGTGCACCGAGCAGATGCATGGTGATATAGCCGATCTCCGCTGCAGGGATGGAAATGGAGAATACCTCCCCCATCCGCGCCGCAATCGTCTCTGCCACAGAAAATTCTTCTGTCTGCCGCAGCTCCTCCAGCGTCCCCGCATCCATCGCAATCGTATCACCCTGCTGCAGCCGCCGCACGGCGAGCGCGAGATGGACGACAAGCCCGACGCGTGCGCTGTCTGGGATGTTACGATCCTGCGTCTCCGCTGCAACAGCATCATCAATGCGGCGGATCTGCGCGGGATCAACGAGACCGAGCAGGGCACGATCCGCCGCGTACGCCGGCCCCTCCTCAGCCGCATCGTCCCCGATGAGGGCAAGGAGTTCCTTTTCATCCACATAGTCGTGGATGATGCGAACCAGTGCGCGGCGGATATCCCGCTCCGCCCCTTCGACGTAGACGCCGAGTCCGGGACGGCGCACGAGCGTGATCTGCCGTGCGGCAAGCCACGGCTGCAGGCGATCGAGATCGTGACTGACGGTACTGTCGGTCACGTGCAGAAGATGCGCTAGAGTAAAAAGCTTGAGCGGCCCATCCGCCATGAGTAGACGCGCGATCAGGATGGAACGCCGCTGATCGGGCGTCAGTGTGCTGTGCACATCCGCCAAAGAGAGCTCCGTGCGCAGATGCCCAAGCGCTGCAGCATCCCCACTGAGCATGAATCCCGCACCCGTGCGGCGAAGGAGCATTACGCCATAGGGTTCCAGCGCCGTCTCAATCCCGTGCATCTCACGCGTCACAGTGCGTGCGCTGACACCGAGCTCTGCGGCGATATGTTCAGCGGTCACATAGCCGGACGCGGCAAGAAGCAAAGACAGTATTGTCCGCATACGTGCCGTTAGTTCCATGTGACCGCCCCCTCTCGCCCCCTGATAGACCTCATTATAACGAATGGGATTCATCATTGCAACGAAAAGACCTTTCCCTTTGTCATGAAGGGCTATGGACAAACAAAAAGAGCCGATGCACCATGGCACATCAGCTCTCACAAATTCAAGTAAAATCCAGTCCCGGCACAGCGTTCAGATAGAGATCGCTGTACTTGCCTGCCGCCGCCTGATAGGCACCGCGGCAGGCAATCATGGCGGCGTTATCCGTGCAGAGGCGCAGCGAAGGATAGAGATAGCGGATGCCCTCCTGCTCCGCCCGCGCACGCAGCTGCTGCTCAAGGGCAGCATTTGCCGCAACGCCGCCGGCAAGGACAAGGGTATCCCGCCCCGCCGCATGAATCGCCTCAAACGCCTTGTGGACGAGCACCTCGGTGACGGCGGCCTGAAACGATGCCGCAATGTCTGCTGCGCGGAGTTCCCGCCCCTTCATGCGCTGGCCGTTGATGTAGTTCAACACGGCGGATTTCAGCCCGCTGAAGCTGAACTCATAGTTGCCCTCCTGCGCGAGCGCACGCGGAAAGTCAATCGCCTGCGGATCCCCCGCACGTGCGAGTCGATCGATCTCAGGACCGCCCGGATAGGGAAGGCCGAGCACGCGCGCGACCTTATCAAAGGCCTCGCCTGCCGCATCATCCCGCGTACTGCCCATCAGGCGGAACGTCTCATAGTCCGCTACATCGACGAGTGCCGTATGCCCGCCCGAGACGACAAGCGCGATAAAGGGCGGCACAAGGTCGGGCGTCTCAAGAAAATTCGCAAAGATATGTCCCTCGAGATGATTCACACCGATGAGCGGCACGTCGAGCGAAAACGCCAATGCCTTTGCCGCCGACACACCGACAAGCAGCGCCCCCACGAGTCCAGGGCCATACGTGACAGCAATCTGATCCATCGCCGCAAGCTCCGTTCCCGCCTCGTCGAGTGCCTGCTGGACGACGGGCAGAATGCTCAGGATATGGTTGCGCGAAGCAATCTCAGGAACAACGCCGCCGTATTTCTGATGAATCGGTATCTGCGTTGAAATTACGCAGGACAGGAGTTCACGTGTCCCACGAAGTACGGCTGCCGATGTCTCATCGCAGCTTGTCTCAATCCCGAGCGTCAGTCTCTCTTGCACATCTTTCATCAGACAGTGTATCCCTTAATTTCGTATTCCACATGAGAATGGCATCTTCGTTGTTGTCCTGATAGTACCCCTTGCGGATACCGATCTCCACGAATCCCAGCCCCTCATAAAGGCGGCGGGCGGGCAGATTCGACGGGCGCACCTCGAGGGTCATACGCTCGACGCCGCGCTCCGCTGCCGCGCGCATCAACGCGCACATGAGCAGACGCCCATAGCCCCTGCCTCGCTGCATCGCTGTCAGCGCGATATTCGTGACCTGTGCTTCCTCAAAGGAGATCCAGCAGCCGGCAAAGCCGATCACTGCCGTGCCCTCAAGTGCAGCGATATAGCAGGCAAAGTCATTCAACGCCTCGCGCCAAAAATCCTCGCGTGACCACGGTGTCGGAAAGCTCTCTCGCTCAATGCACGCCACGGCGTCCGCATCCTCCGGAGCAAGCGGACGAAAGGAGATCATGATGCCGCCGCTCCGCCATGCCGCTGCTCCCACAGCACCTCTGCCTCACTGCGGCGCAGATAGAGCGGTACCGCTGTCACGGGGTCGTCCGTCTCCCCCCGCTGCAGCCTGGCAAGTCCTGCCAGCCCCACACACGCCGCACGCGGCATGCGCAGATGCAGGGGAGCAATCCCGACATTGGCAGGAAGCGCAGGGAAATCGTTCCGCCGCGTGGCATCGCCAAGCAGAACGGCGGGCAGCTCCGTTCCCGCGAGTGCGTCGAGCACCTCGGTCAGCGGCAGGATGGAGAGTGGATGCTCCTCAGAAAGGCGCACGTCCTCCCCCTCGGGACGCCACCTGAATTCCTGCACGTAGACGTTGCCTTTCTGCGCATCCATCATCGGGAGGATGCGCAGCCCTACAGAACCCATATAGTGACAGGCGAGCGCCTCCAGTGTCGGCACGCAGATCATGGGGATGTTCAGTGCGTACGCCATCATCTTTGCCGCCGCAAGACCAATGCGCAGCCCCGTGAAGGACCCCGGCCCGATACTGACGGCAATCCCATCGAGTTCCGTTTTCTTAGCACGCGCCATCTGCAGAGCCATCTTGATATGCGGCATGAGTGTCTCGGAGTGCGTCAATGCGCCCTGCATACTCACCTCGGCGGCGACACGCTCCTCAGAGAGCACCGCCACGCTCGATACCTGCGAGGACGTATCAAGGCTCACGATCAACAATGCGTTTCAACTCCTCCAAGAGTGCCTCGCTCTTTTCCCCAGCGGCAATAAAGGTAAACTTCCGCTTCTCAGCATCGAGTGCATCAATCCGTACCGAGAGATGATCTGCGGGGATGGCATTGGGAAACTTCTCTGCCCACTCGATCAGCACAATTCCCTCCGTCGCCTCTGCATATTCAAAGAAGCCGATATCCTCCAACTCCTCCTCGGAAGCGATACGATAGAGATCAAAGTGCACGATCGGGCACGCCGCCTCATAGATGTTCATAAGGTTGAAGGTAGGGCTGGTCACATCGCTCTCCACGCCGAGGGTGCGGGCGAGAGCCCGCACAAAGAGGGTCTTGCCTACGCCGAGTTCTCCATCGAGGCAGATGACCGTCCCCTCACGGATGATTTTGCCGATTGTCCCCGCTAAATGCGCTGTCTCTTCCGGTGAATGCGTAACACACGTGAGCATAGTTCGTCCCCTTATGAAAAAAATAGCGACCTAGGAAATCGCTGAATGTATCAGTACTCCCATAGTTCTTACTATTATAGCATGACACAGAAATTTGCGCAAAGAAAACGCGGACAGAGATCATCTCCGTCCGCTATTCCGGCAGGCGCACGGTCATACAGCCGCCCGCTGTGTCAATGTTCTGCACCACGGTACGCAGTGCGGGTACAAGGAGTTCGTGCCCCTCGGCATCCCGTACTGCATAGACATCGTTGCTGCCCGTCCGCAGAACATCCGTCACCGTACCGAGTTCATTTCCATCCTCATCGCGCACCGTGAGGCCGACGATGTCGAACACATAATACTCGCCCTCATCAAGCGGTGCCGCTTCCGCACGCGGCACCGTCAGCACACGTCCCGTGAGGCGCTGTGCCGTTTCACGCACATCATATTCCCGAAAATGCATGAGAATATTCCGCCCCTGCGGCTTGACAGCAGTGATATGAAGGAGCTCATCCCCTGCCATCACCTCCCGCATCTGTGCAAAGCGCTCGGGAAAATCCGTCAGGGGGATAATGCGCAGATCGCCGCGCACGCCGTGCGGTGCGCCGATGCGGCCGATGACGATGCGCTCATCAGGAACGGATTGCGACAATCTTGTCATCCTCCACCAGAATCTCGACGTTCATCAGCTCACGCATATCGTCGCCGACCTTGGCTTCGACTTGACGTTCAAGTGTCCCCTGCACAATCTCCGCTCCCTCGGCAAACTTCTGCAATTCCTCCTGATGAGCGCGCGTCTCCTCAACGTAGTCCATGCGCCGCTGACGCTCCTGACGAATGTTATTGATGTTCTGGATTGCCTGCGGGGTGAGTTCGCCCTGCTCGGCTTCCTGCATCACACGCTTTTCCTGAATGCCAAGCTGCTGGAGTTCGAGCTCCGCACGGCTGAGTCCTTCCTCCATCTCCTTGAGCATCTTCGCACGCAATTTTTCCGTCAGCTTCGCCTTAACGGTAACGGGTACCTTGATTGAAATAGAATCCACTCTAATCTCTCCTTATGAAAAAACGACGGAATATATGCCGCCGTTTTACAGGGGTGCACCTTATCGGCACTCCGCCCGGCTCAGCCGATCTCGACTGTCGCCCGCTTATTCTCCTTCGTGGCAGCGGCCTTGACAACACTGCGAAGCGCCTTTGCGATCCGCCCCTGTTTGCCGATGACCTTTCCCATGTCATCCTCCGCCACACGAAGTCTTAAAATGATCTCCTGATCATCCTGTGTTTCGTCAACGACGACAGCTTCCGGATGATCTACCAAGGATTTCGCAATAACCTCGACTATCTCTTTCATGCGCGTCGTCTCTCCTCATCGCCGTGTGCGCACGCGACGGGAAGTCCTCTGCGGGAGAGGATATCCCCCCATCGAATCGCGCGTCACGCATCAGTCCTTCTGACGCTTTGCCTCAGCGAACTTCGCCATCGTGCCATTCTTGCTCAGAATGTTCTTGACGGTGTCTGTCGGCTGTGCGCCCTTCTTCATCCAATCGATCGCCTTCTCCTCGTCGATATTGACGAGTGCGGGCTGCTTCGACGGATCGTAATTTCCAAGGATCTCGATGAATCGCCCGTCGCGCGGTGCACGCGAATCAGCGACTACAATGCGATAGAAGGGATTCTTCTTCGCGCCCATACGGTTCAAACGAATCTTGACTGCCATAATTTCACCACCTTTCGTTGGACTCTGCCGCACTACCTAAAGAACGGCATCTTGGGGAGTCCCATGCCGCCCATGGACGGCATGGCGGGCATCCCGCCCTTCCCCTTCATTTTCTTCATCTTCTTCATCATCTTGCGCATTTCGCCGAACTGCTTGAGCAGTTTGTTGACGTCCTGCACGCGCGTCCCGCTGCCGGCGGCAATGCGCTTGCGCCGACTGCCGTTGATGATCGTGATGTCTGCGCGCTCCTTCGGCGTCATCGCGCGGATGATCGCTTCAAGCCGGCGCATCTCTTTCCCATCGAGGTCAAACTCCTGATCGCCGAGTTTCTTCTTCAGGGCGCCCATTCCCGGGATCATGCCGAGGATGTTGCTGAGCGAACCAAGCTTTTTAACCTGCTGCATCTGGTCGAGGAAATCATCGAGCGTGAAGTCGTTGCGGCGGAGTTTCTCCTCCATCTTCTTCGCGTTCTCGAGATCGAAGTTCTCCTGTGCCTTCTCCACGAGGGAGAGCACGTCGCCCATGCCAAGGATACGCGACGCCATGCGGTCAGGGTGGAAGACCTCGAGCGGCTCGAGCTTTTCACCCATACCAACGAATTTCAGGGGACAGCCCGTCACCGCCTTGATGGAGAGCGCCGCGCCGCCGCGCGCATCGCCGTCCAGCTTCGTCATGATAACGCCGTCCAGGCCGAGCGAGGCGTCAAACGCCTCGGCGACGTTCACTGCTTCCTGTCCTGTCATGGCATCCACGACGAGGAGGATTTCATGCGGCTTTACTTCCGCCTTGATGTCGCGCAGCTCCTGCATGAGCGTCTCATCAATCTGCAGGCGCCCCGCCGTATCAATGATGACAACGTCGTTGGCGTGGGAGGAAGAATGTGCGATTGCCGCACGCGCAATGGCGACGGCATCCTCCTGCCCCTGCGAAAAGACGGGCACATCGACCTTGCCGCCAATGACCTCAAGCTGCTTGATGGCAGCGGGACGATAGATGTCGTCAGCAACGAGCAGCGGACGCTTGCCCTGTTTCTTGAGCATGAGCGCGAGCTTGCCCGCCGATGTGGTCTTACCCGAGCCTTGGAGGCCGACGAGCATAATGACAGTCGGCGGGTTCGGACTGATGTTGAGGCGGCTCTCCGTCCCGCCCATCAGTGCGGTGAGTTCCTCGTCAACGATCTTGACAACGGCCTGTGCCGCCGTGAGTGTGTCGAGCACCTCCTGCCCGACGGCACGCTCCTTGACACGCCTCACGAAATCCTTGACGACCTTGAAGTTCACATCCGCTTCCAGCAGCGCCATGCGCACCTCGCGCATCGCATCGTTCACGTCGTCCTCGGTCAGCTTGCCGTGCCTGCGCAGCTTCTTGAAAATCCCTTGCAGGCGGTCGGACAGATTCTCAAAGATCATTCTCCCACCTCCTTCGTATCATCCTGTGATGTGTATTGTTCCAATTCATCCGCGATGCGGCATACATCGGTGCACGCAATCGGTTCTCTGAGTGCACGCAGCTTTGCACAGACGACAGCGATCGCCCGCTCCTGCTCCTGTTGACGAGCAAAGAGCCCCAGCGTCTCCTCCATCTCCGCCAGTGCGCGCTCTGCGCGGCGAATATTGTCATGCGCCGCCTGCCGGGTGATGCCGAGCTCCTCACCAATCTCCGCGAGCGAGAAATCCTCTGCAATATGTAAATGCAGGCACTCCCTCTGCTTCCCCGTCAGAAGGCCTCCATAGAAATCGTAGAGCTTTGCGCGATAGTAGAGCTGATCCAATCCGTTCCTCCCCTCCCACCACGCTCTGCGTGGTCTCCCTTCCCCGCAGGCGCGGAAGGCTGTTATGGGAGATACTTGTGCAAGTATAACGGGAAACAAAGAACCTGTCAAGTATTTTTCTTGACAGGTTCTTTTATCTTATCTTTCAGCGGCAAAATTTCTCGAGTGCCTCGGCGTGATCGGTCACGAACTCGACCGTGCCGAGATACTCACCGGCCGCGTCGTACATTGCCTGATACTGCACGCGGATTGGCTGCTCGCGGATGCGGCGATAGACGACCATCTGCGTGCGCTTCTTCGCCTTGAAGTCTGCAATCAGGTTGCGCACGACGGGAATGATCTCGGGCGGGTGGCAGTTGATCACGTCACGCCCAAGCGCGGACATGGGGCGTGTGAAGACCTGCCCCTCGTTGGTAAAGAAGCGGACGACGTCGTCCTTGTCGATGAAGGTGATATCGACGGGCAGGAGCTTGAAGATCGCCGTCAGCTGCTCCATTGTGAGCGTGCCCGTTGGAAATTGAAGCGCTCCCCCAGACGGCGCATCGGCAACGCGCGCCGCCTCCTGATCGAGCCATGCCTGTGCCTCCGGCCACGCGGGAAGGTCGACGCCGAAGGACGATCCCATCGTCACGAGATCGTGGTAGGCGCGGTACCACTCCATCTGCGTAAAATACCGCAGGCTGAGCGGGAACAGGATGCGCTCCTCCTTAAAGGTCATCTCGCGCACGCGCTGCACAAGATCACGAATGCGCGACTCATAGAGCGGCAGTGTCTCTGCATCCGCCTTGAGTGCCTTGATGATCATGCTGAGCTCGCGCTTCATCTCATCGTCAATGCCCCACATCACCTGCGACGGTCCCGTGACACCGTAGTCATAGAGCACCGGCATCAGCAGCTCTTCCTTCTTGATGTAGTGCATCCGCAGATCGCCGAGGGAAAGCATGTGCGTCAGCATGACCTCCATGCGCTTTGCGCCGTCCAGCTCCGCCGTAATCGTATCGAGCAGCTGTTCAAGGGCATGATTCTCCGCGCGCAAAATCGTCAGCGGATGTCCCTCGGGCAGTGCGTCCATATCATTCGGGTCGACCGATGCTGCCTGCGCGTGAATCTCATCATGCGAAAGCGCACCTGCGGGCGGAGCAGACGCCGTCCCATGAAAGAGTGCAGAATGCACGTCACAGAGACGCTGCACCTCACTGACTGGCATGCCCTCCTTGATGAGGGACTGCTCGGCATCCATGATCTCATGCGCCTCGACATGGCTGAACTCCTTGACAAAATCCTTGCGGACGGAGTCCAGTTCCTCCCCATCCGACAGGCGCTCGATAAAGCCGCGCAGACGTCCCTGCCGCGACTGTGCATCGTCACTGAGCACGGTATAGCCGTGCTCCTCGAAGGCGGCAATCACCTTCGCAAGATCAATTCCCTTCACCGCCGCACCGCGCGGGATCGTCATGATGCGCCCCATCACGTTGAGCGCGATGGGATTGGTGATCTCCTTGAATCCGACCTCCGCCATGATCTCCCGCACCTCTGGATACTCCTCCACCAGTTCGGCAACGCTCTTCTTCAGATCCAGTGTCTTTTCCATAATGAAAGCCCCTTTATATCAATTATAATTTTCACCTTGATGTGACAATTATAACGCAGGACGGTGAAGAAATGCTGTAACCGTTGGTACGAAAAAAGGACTGTCCTTCAAAAAAGAGCAGTCCTAAGGAAGCACTGATAAATTCGTCGGTACTTCCCAAATCGCTTACAGCGTCTTAAATGTAAACTCCGTGCCGTCGAAGCCAAGCTCGACCGTGTCACCGCCGCGCACGTCGCCTGCGATGATCTTCTTCGAGAGCGCCGTCTCGATCTTATGCGTGAGGAGACGCCGCAGCGGACGCGCACCAAAGTCAGGATCAAAGCCCTCCTTCGCTAGTGCCTCCAGAGCATCATCCGTCCACGCGAGCGCGATGTCCACCTGACGCTCAAGGCGTTTGCTGAGCGACTTCAGCATGATCGCCGCAATGCGCTTGACATCCTCCTGTGTGAGCCCTTTAAAGACGATGGTGTCGTCGACGCGGTTCAGGAACTCGGGGCGGAAATACTCCTTGAGCAGTGCCTTCACTGCCGCCGTTGCCTCCGCATAGTCCTTGCTGAGGATCTCATGCGAGCCGAGATTGCTCGTCATGATGATGACGGTGTTCTTGAAGTTCACCACACGCCCCTTGCCGTCCGTCAGGCGTCCGTCGTCGAGGATCTGAAGAAGCACGTTGAACACGTCGCGATGCGCCTTTTCGATCTCATCGAGCAGAATGACGCTGTACGGACGACGGCGCACTGCCTCGGTGAGCTGACCGCCCTCGTCATAGCCGACGTATCCCGGAGGCGCACCGATGAGACGTGAAACACTGTGCTTTTCCATGTATTCGCTCATGTCGATGCGGATCATGCTCCGCTCATCGTCGAAGAGCGACTCCGCAAGGGTCTTGGCGAGCTCTGTCTTGCCGACACCCGTCGGACCAAGGAAGATAAACGAGCCGATCGGACGGTTCGGATCTTTGATGCCGGCACGTGCGCGCAGAATCGCCTCGCTGACGGCGGTCACCGCCTCATCCTGTCCGACAACGCGCTCATGAAGCACATCCTCCAGACGGAGTAGCTTCTCGCGCTCGCCCGTCATCATCTTCGTGACGGGGATACCCGTCCAGCGGCTGACAACGCGGGCAATATCCTCCTCGCCGACCTCCTCCTTGAGCATCTGTTCACCATCCGCCTTTGCAGCGAGTGCCGCTTCCTCGTCGGCGAGCTTCTTCTCAAGCTCCGGCATCTTGCCGTATTTCAGCTCCGACGCACGGGCGAGATTCTGGGCACGCTCTGCCGCCTCCATCTCGCCGCGCACCTCGTCCATCTCCTTTTTGATGGCACGTACGCGCAGGATCGCCTGCTTTTCACCTTCCCACTTCTCTTGGAGCTTCTGCTCCTCCGCGTGAAGTTCTTTCTTCTCGGTGACAAGTGCCGCAAGCTTTTCCTTCGAGTCCTCGTCTGTCTCTTTCTTCAGTGCTTCTTCCTCGATGTCGAGCTGGAGGATTTTGCGCCGAATCTCATCGAGCGGTGCGGGCATGGACTCAATCTCCGTGCGCAGCTTTGCCGCTGCCTCATCGACGAGGTCAATCGCCTTATCGGGCAGGAATCGATCGGAAATATAGCGGTCAGAGAGCGTCGCCGCTGCAACGAGTGCTGCGTCGC
This sequence comes from Centipeda flueggei ATCC 43531, assembly GCF_000160695.1. Classification (GTDB taxonomy): domain Bacteria; phylum Bacillota; class Negativicutes; order Selenomonadales; family Selenomonadaceae; genus Centipeda; species Centipeda flueggei. The sequence continues at coordinate 55,959 of NZ_GG694010.1, forward strand.
GGATGCGCACGCCGTGATGCACCTCATAGCGATCCTTCAGGCCGCGCAGGATGGAGATAGTGTCCTCTACCGTCGGCTCGCCGACCATGACGGGCTGGAAACGTCGCTCAAGTGCCGTATCCTTCTCGATGTACTTGCGGTACTCGTTCAGTGTCGTAGCGCCGATGCAGCGAAGTTCGCCGCGCGCGAGGAGCGGCTTTAGGAGGTTGCCCGCATCCATTGCCCCCTCGGCAGCCCCCGCACCGACGACCGTGTGCACCTCGTCGATGAAGAGGAGGATCTGCCCCTCGGACTTTGCGATCTCGTTGAGGACGCCCTTGAGACGCTCCTCAAACTCGCCGCGGAATTTTGCCCCCGCAACCAGTGCGCCCATATCAAGAGAGTATAGTGTCTTGTTCTTCAGTGACTCGGGAACATCGCCCGCCACAATGCGGCGTGCCAGTCCTTCGACAATCGCCGTTTTGCCGACGCCCGGCTCACCGATGAGCACAGGGTTGTTCTTGGTACGGCGCGAGAGGATCTCAATTGTGCGGCGGATCTCTTCGTCGCGGCCGATCACGGGGTCAAGTTTGTTCGCACGAGCCGCCGCCGTGAGGTCGCGCCCATATTTCTCAAGCGACTGATAGCCCTCCTCTGGGTTATCACTCGTCACGTTTTGCTTGCGGTTCTTCTGGATGGCATCCTGCACGCTGCTCTTCGTCAGACCGAACTCGCGTGCAATCGCCTGTACCTCCTCGCTGCCGTCCGTCACGATAGCGAGCAGCAGATGCTCCGTCGATACGTAATCGTCCTTCATGGACTTTGCGAGCTCCTCGGCACGTCCGAGCACGCGCACCATATCCATCCCCATGCCGAGGCGGTTCGAGCCGTGTACGCTCGGGATGGAGGCGAGCTCCTTCTCCAGACGAGCCTTGAGCATCGGCAGATCCACGCTGCAGGCCTCAAAGATCGTTGCGAGCAGCCCCTCGGGCTCTTTGGCAAGTGCGAGCAGCACATGTGCCGACGTGATTTCCTGGTGATAGCGCATCGCCGCAATCTGCTGTGCCGATTGGAGCGCAGCCAGCGTCCGTGCAGTATATTTATCCTGTTCCATAGGTATCCCTCCACTGTTCCTATTTTATGTGTCTATTATAACAGATAAAGTCAAAAAGTCAAATATAATTTTTGTTTTTTTGACTTTTATGCAAAAAAATCTGCCGCATACGCGGCAGAACCTTTTTCATATCAGATCATATTCTTCTTATAGCTGTCGTAGAGTCCCTTCAATTCCTCCATCTTCGCGTACATCTCGAGCTGCAGCGCCGATGCCGTTGCATCATCGCCGTCATTCAGTGCCTTGATCAGCAGGGTAAAGAGCGCCTTGTCGTCAATCGTATCCTTCGCGAGGTAGACGCGCAGGTCACGAATCTTATTCCACATATAGGCATCCTGATCCGTCACGAAATCGCTCTTGATCTCCGTCATACGGCGAACGATATCACGGTTTTCCGGAATAATACGGCTGATCAGCTCGATCTTCCAGCGCAGAAGGGCACCGGTACGGAACGAGTCGATGATGCGCGCCGTCAGCGTCCCGCTGGCTGTGAGCACTGCGAGTTTCTTCTCGTTGTGTTCAAAGCCGAGCATGTTCTCCCATACCGTCGCAGGCGGCTTACCAAAGCGCGCATCGCGCTCCTCCGCCGTATAGTACTCAAAGACATCCTCCTCGCTCCGATAGGCGCGGTCTGTCTCGAGGTAGACCCCCTTCTCGCCCGGCTGCTTAGAGAGCTCGTCGAGCAGTTCCTCTGCCGTACGTCTCTTCGTGTGCAAAACGCCGTCGAGGATGGCGAGATAGGAAGCGGCGAGGACAAAGTACGTATTCGAGTACGGATTCGTCGCACGCAGCTCAAAGCGCGTAGCCAGCGGATTCTTGATATCGCGGATGAGGCTCACGAGCACCGTGCGGTTGCGCGCGGGGATCGCAGGCGTCGCGCCAAAGGACGTAACGATGCAGACCGGCGCCTCAAAGCCCGGCTTTAGGCGGTTAAATGCGTCATTGGTCGCCGATACGAACGGATTGATGACCTCGTAGTTGCGCAGAAGCCCCATGAGCGCACCATAGCCGACGGCGCTCATATAGTGTGCATTCTGATCATCTGCCGCAAAGAGATTGTGGCGTTTTCCGTCCTTCGTGACCGCCGCAAGGCTCAGATGGGTATGCTCTCCATTTCCCGCCAGTCCGATGAGCGGCTTTGCCTTGAAGTTCACCTCAAGCCCATAGAGACGGAAGATCTCGCGAACAAAGGTACGGATGAAGAGCTCGTTGTCCGCCGCCTGTACCGCATCGTCATATTTCCAGTCGATCTCGATCTGCTCGCAGACATGGGTCATGCGGCCGGTATCGTCGATCTGCGCCTTCACTCCGCCGACCTCTTTATGCCCCATCTCCATGTGGAACCCATATTTTTCGAGCTGGATAAGGCACTCCTCAAGCGCCGAGCGCACGGCCCCGTGCGTCCGCTCCCAATACTGCTCGTTCATCACCTGCGACGCCGACATCTCCTCGATCGAGGCATTGTCGTCGAGCGGCGTCTTGACCCAGAACTCAAGCTCCGTCGCGGAGGTGAATACGATATCCTCGATGTCCGCACCGTTCAGGCTCGGTGCTGCGGAGATCTTCGGATTCTCATGGAAGAACTTCAGCAGTTCCTTCTTTACATAGACAAGCGTATCCGTGAGCACCGCACGGGGATCGACACGCTTTCCCTCATGCACGACAAAGGACGGGATACGCAGCGTGCCGATCGGCAGTCCCGTCTTCTCATCCGAGCTCTCGGGGTTATAGTCCACAAACCAATTGACAGAGGGGTCGACGGGGAGATCTACCTTGGCGTTGTCGATCGTTGCGATCTTCGGCAGAACAACCGAGGAGCCGTCCGTCTGCACGGCCGTACCATTGTAGAAAGCATCGATATCGTCGAGAAAAATTTGTACCGGAATCTTCTCATCCGTATCATTTCCCGCCATATCGATGCCGACGAGTGAGACAAAGCGCACCTCTGGATGCGCTTTCAGCTGGGCGACAATTTCCTCACGCGGTGTATGGGCAGGAATTTTGTAGAGAAGCTCATTCATCATGCATACCATCCTTTTCCTAGAAGATACCGAACGGATTCTCCCGTCCACACGGTAAAACCACGCGCCCATCTTACCATTTTTCAGCGTGGATTGTAAAGCGATTGAGAGATGTATTCACATGCTTAAGGAAGCACCAATAAATTCGGCACTACCATCTT
>NZ_GG694010.1:59370-205162 GCF_000160695.1 Centipeda flueggei ATCC 43531
CCTAATACCGTCTACTGCCGATTCCACGCACACAGCCGACGCTCTGCCAGATCGAGCAGGATGAAGAGCAGCAGCCCGATCGCGCTCAGCACCACGATGCCTGCGTACATATCGAGGTAGTTCACGCGCAGCCACGCGTCCATGATGTAGTAGCCGATGCCGTACTGTGTGCCGAATGTCTCCGTAAAGAAGAGGACGGAGATCGCCGTTGCCATCGCCACGCGCACAGCCGTGATGAACTTCGGCAGCGAGGCGGGCACGATGATGTGGCGCACCATCTGTCCGAACGACGCGCCGAGTACGCGCAGCGGGAAATATGTAGCCGGCGGAATCGCAGCGACGGCATCACGTACCGTGACGATCACTTGAAAGACGATGATGAGAAAGACCAGCAGCAGCTTGCTCGTCTCCCCGACGCCAAAGAGCAGCATGACGATGGGCAGGAGTGCGATCTTCGGGATGGGGTAGGTTAGATAGAGGATCGGAGCGAGGAGATGATTGACACGCCGAAAATATCCCATCAGGATGCCGAGCGGATAGCCGACAGCAACGGCGACAAGCACGCCCACAGCAATCCGCATCAGGCTGTATGCCGCGTGAATGGCAATCGTCCCTGTGAATGTTGCCGTCAATCGGAAAAACACCTGCACGGGCGATGGGATCACAGGCTTTTGAAAGAGCTCCGCTGCCCCCGCCCAAAGGAGAAGGCATACGAGCATCCCGACGGCGATCATCCGCAGTGAGATTTTCTCCATCATGCCTCCTCCCCCGCAATCTTTTCGCGCAGTGTCTGCCCCATGGCGGAGAACGTCGGAGATCCGCGGCGCGCGGTATCGCCGACAAACGCATTGTCGATCACTTCGACGATGCGGCCGGGTTTTCCGCGCATGACGGCAATCCGGTCGGCCAGCATCAGCGCCTCCTCCACGTAATGCGTCACGAGCAGTGTCGTTACCGCATACTGCCTGCGGAGGGAGAGGAACACCTCCTGCATTGCCTCGCGCGTGATCGCGTCGAGCGCGGAGAACGGCTCATCCATCAGCAGGAGGTCGGGCGCGAGGAAGAATACGCGCGCCAGTCCGACGCGCTGCTGCTGTCCGCCCGACAGCTCATGCGGATAACGTGCCAGCAAATCCCTAAGTCCCAGTTCATCAACCAGCGTATCCAGCCGCTCTGCATCTTCATCGCGGCGAATGCCCTTGATCTCTGCCGCAAGCAGGATATTTTCGCGTACTGTTTTCCATGCAAGGAGCCCATAGTTCTGCGGAAGAAACCCGATCCGCAGCGCATGCGGATCAATGGGCGCACCGCCGCAGGTCACCTGCCCCGACGTCGGCTGAAGAAGTCCTGCACCAACGCGCAGGAGCGTCGACTTGCCGCAGCCCGATGCACCGATCAGGGCGAGCACTGCGCTGTGCTCCAGCTGTACGGACACGTCCGCAAGCGCATGAACTGCATCGTTCCCACGCCCATAGTCCACAGAGATATCCTTAAAACAGAGCACGCATTTTCCTCCCGCCGCGTTGTCAAAGTTCATCCTGTAAGGAAATATCCACCCATCTTATGGGTGGACACGATTCACTCAAATTCTATTGTTCCCGGCGGCTTCCCTGTGCAGTCATAAAGTACGCGGTTCACGCCTCGAACTTCATTGACAATACGTGTGGTCACGTGCGCCAGGAGTTCCCATGGAAGCTGTGCAGACTCCGCCGTCATGAAGTCGCTGGTCTCAACAGCGCGCAGGGCAATGGCGTAATCGTACGTACGTCCATCTCCCATGACACCAACGGAACGCATATTGGTGAGAGCTGCGAAGTATTGCCCGAGATTTCTGCGGATGCCCGCCTTCTCGATCTCCTCACGATAGATGGCATCTGCCTCCTGAACGATATGCACCTTCTCCTCCGTAACCTCTCCGATGATGCGGATGCCGAGACCAGGGCCCGGGAATGGCTGGCGGTCGACGAGATAGTCCGGAATGCCGAGCTCACGCCCCGCCGCACGCACTTCATCCTTAAAGAGGAGGCGCAGCGGTTCGACGATTTCCTTAAAGTCCACATGATCAGGCAGTCCGCCGACGTTATGATGGGACTTGATCACGGCGGATTTCCCGAGTCCGCTCTCAATGACATCGGGATAGATCGTCCCCTGCACAAGGAAGTCCACCGCACCAATCTCATGTGCCGCTTCCTCAAAGACACGGATGAACTCCTCCCCAATAATCTTACGTTTTTGTTCCGGCTCTGTCACGCCTTTGAGGCGAGCATAAAAACGATCACGGGCATTGATGCGGATAAAGTTGACATCATAGACGCCGTCTCGCCCAAAGACGGCCTCGACCTCATCGCCCTCATTCTTTCGCAGGAGGCCGTGGTCGACAAAGACGCAGGTAAGCTGACTGCCAATTGCCTTGGAGAGGAGAACTGCCGCAACGGAAGAATCCACACCACCCGAGAGAGCACAGAGAGCTCGTCCTCTGCCAATTTTTTGGCGCAGTTCCTCAATAGCGGTTTGAACGAAAGAATCCATGCGCCACGTTCCCGTACATCCACAGACACGGTAAATGAAACTGCGCAGCATCTCCGCTCCATGCTCTGTGTGCATCACCTCGGGATGGAACTGCACGGCATAGAGTCGCTCTGCAGGATTCTCCATCGCTGCGATGGGGCAGACCGGCGTCTGTGCCGTCACGTGGAATCCGTTCGGCAGTCCGCTGATGTAGTCCGTATGGCTCATCCAGCAGACATTCATGCGTGGAATCCCTTCAAAGAGCGGTGAATCGGCATCGACGACCTCCACCTCTGTCCGACCATACTCGCTCGTCGGTGCCGGCTCCACATGCCCACCGCATAGATAGGCGATCAGCTGTGCCCCGTAGCAGATCCCAAGCACGGGGATGCCGAGCATGAAGAGCTCCTTCGATGCCGTAACTGTCTTCTCCCCATAAACACTATTCGGTCCGCCCGTCAAAATAATCCCGCGCGGGGCAAGTTCGCGGATGCGCTCCACGGAAAGCGTATGCGGATGCACTTCACAGTAGACGTGATTTTCACGCACGCGGCGCGCGATCAGCTGATTGTACTGCCCGCCGAAGTCCAACACTAAGATCATTTCTGCGGCATCGGGTCTGTTCATCATTGTTCCCTTTCTCACGTTATTCTTCTGCATCCTCGGCAAAGGAATCTTTAAACTCCCGAACGGCACTGTGTGCTACATCGACCGAAAATCCCCGTTGGTAGAGATTTGTCATCATCTTCTGAGCCTTGTCATTCGCTTTGTACTTCATGGCAAGGACACGCTCTGCTGCCGCCACTTCACGCTCATCGATATCCTCGGGAACAACGCTCCGCACGAGATCATGGTCAAACCCGCGCTGCATGAGCTTTGCACAAATCTGGCGCACAGAGCTGCAGCTTTCCTGATAAAGATACATAAACTGCTGAGCACACAGATCAGCATCATCGAGGTAATGTCGTTCGATCAGCCGTGCAATCGCAGCATCGACCTCCTCTGCCGAAAAGCCCTTTCGCATTAGTTTCTCACGCAGCCTTTTCTCACTGTGTGCCTGACGTGCGAGATAATCCACTGCCACCATGAGCGCCGTACGTTCTTCCCGCTTTTTACTTCCGTTCCCTGCTTCATTCCGTGCAGCAGTCATTCATCGGCTCCCATGGCGGGATCCCGATCGGACACATCGGCAAAATCCTGCGCTGTCTCCTCAAATGGAGCAGTCTTCTTTCCTGTACCTTTTTTCTTCGGTTTTTCCCCCTCGGCAAGGAGTTTCGTACGGATTTTTTCTTCGATCTCAGTGATCATCTCCGGTCTCTCCTCAAGAGTTGCCTTTGCATTTTCCTTGCCCTGTCCGAGACGCGTTCCCCCATAGGAAAACCATGCGCCGCTCTTATCGACAATATCCAGCTCGACGCCCATATCAATGATGCTGCCGAGACGCGAAACTCCCTCACCGTACATGATATCAAACTCTGCCGTCTTAAACGGAGGCGCGACCTTGTTCTTGACAATTCTCGCGCGCGTGCGGTTGCCCAGTGATTCCGTGCCCTGTTTGATGGAGTCGGCGCGTCGCACGTCAATGCGTACTGATGCGTAGAACTTCAGCGCACGTCCGCCCGTTGTCACCTCCGGATTCCCATAGGTAACGCCGATCTTCTCGCGCAGCTGGTTGATGAATACGGCAGCCGTACGCGTCTTGCTGATGATGCCCGTCAGCTTGCGCATTGCCTGGCTCATGAGACGCGCCTGCAAACCAACGGCAGATGCCCCCATATCACCGTCGATTTCAGACTTTGGTACAAGAGCGGCAACCGAGTCAACGACGATGATGTCGATTGCAGCACTGTGCACGAGCGCATCCACAATCTCAAGTGCCTGCTCACCTGTATCTGGCTGGGAGACGAGAAGGTCCTCGATGTTGACCCCAAGTTTGCGGGCATATTCCGGATCGAGGGCATGCTCGGCATCAATGAATGCCGCAATACCGCCTGCCTTCTGCGCCTCGGCAATCATGTGCAGTGCGACGGTCGTCTTGCCGGAGGACTCAGGTCCAAAGACCTCGATAATGCGTCCGCGCGGGATTCCTCCAACACCGAGCGCGATGTCAAGCGGAAGAATCCCTGTGGAGATCACCTCGATGTTCATATTTGCCTTGGCTTCACCAAGGCGCATGATCGCTCCCTTGCCGTGGGCCTTCTCGATATTACGCAGTGCGTTCTCAAGAGCCTCTTCACGCGCCATCGGCCGATCAGTTTTTCCGCCCCGCTTATCCTTTTCTGTCATCTGTATCTCCTTGTTCATTCCTATGCAAAAATTTATTCTCATTCAATTATATAAAAATCCCCGCTCCTTTGTCAAAGGAAAATGCGGGGATGTGTTCTGAAAAGGAGATTACTTCAAATGTGCACGAACAGCTTCATTGATGAGTTTCCCATCAGCACGCCCTTTGACGCGCGGCATGAGGACCCCCATTACCTTGCCCATGTCCTTTGCCGTCACTGCACCGACTTCGGCGACAGCATCCGCCACGAGCTTCTTCACCTCATCGATACTGAGCTGTGTAGGGAGATAAGGCATCAAAACATCAATCTCCGCCTTGGTCTTGGCAACGAGATCATCGCGCTTGCCGCGTGCGAACTCCTCAATGGAATCGCGGCGCATTTTCACTTCCTTGGAGATGACGCCGATCACCTCATCATCTGTGAGTGTCTTCTTCCCATCGATCTCTGCCTGACGCACCGCACCTCGCACCATGCGAATGACGGAAAGGCGGTCCTTCTCGCCCCGCTTCATGGCTTCCTTCATATCTGCCGTAAGCTTTTCCATGAGTGACATTGCTTTCATCCTTTCCTATAAAAAGAAAAACATCCGCAGCACTGCGCCGCGGATGCCTTATGCAGTCAGCCCCTGTATTTGCGTTTGCGTGCCGCCTCAGACTTCTTCTTGCGGCGAACGCTCGGTTTCTCGTAATGTTCACGCTTTCGAACTTCGGCAAGAGTACCGGCCTTCTGTGACATACGCTTAAAGCGGCGGAGAGCACTGTCGATCGACTCATTCTTGCCGACCTTGATTTCATTTGCCATGCATTTCCCCTCCCTCCACGCGCGGAGTATTTCGCATCTCAAAATGATGCTCTGTCATTATACTCCATAGGGATAATTCGTGTCAATCTTGTAATCAAATTTTCACAAAATAAGGCTTGAGCCCTATCTTCATTTTATACTCATCTGAACATTTATTTATACATAGTATCTATTGATAAAAATTTTCTATATTTTATGCCTTGCCTATTGACAATCTATCTCACCATGGCGTATCATCTTCCTATCGTCGTTTCACCAATCTAGCAAATGTTCAGTTTTTAAGGAGCAATATTCATGAAAATGACCACAAAAATCCTATCTCTCCTGCTCGTCCTCCTCACGACAGCGCTCCTCGGCTGCGGCGGATCACAGCAATCCGCGGAGAAGAAAGCGGAGAAACCGTTCCGCATCGTCACCTCGTTCTATCCCATGTATATAGCAGCCATCAACATCACAGACGGCGTAGACGGTGTGGAAGTCACCAATATGACGAAACCGCAGACAGGATGCCTGCACGACTACCAACTCATGACCGAGGACATGAAAACACTCGAACATGCCGATGCCTTCATCATCAACGGTGCCGGCATGGAGGACTTCATGGACAAGGTGACGAGCGCACAAAAACAAATGAAGGTCATCGATGCCTCACGCGGGATCGAACTCATCCATGATGAGGAAGGTGACAATCCCCACGTCTGGCTGAGTGTCACCGATGCCATTGCTCAGGTGCGCAACATTGCCGATCAGCTAAAGGAAGCCGATCCCGCCCATGCGGATGCCTACGAAAAAAATGCTGCTTCCTACATTGAAAAGCTCACAGCATTGAAAACGGAGATGCACGCCGCGCTTGACAATGTTCCGCACAAGGATATCGTGACGTTCCACGAGGCATTTCCCTACTTCGCAAAAGAGTTCCATCTGAACATCATTGCCGTCGTCGAGCGCGAGCCGGGAACAGAGCCGACGCCGAGCGAACTGCAGGAAACCATCGCGCAGGTGAATGCGCTCCCATCTAAGGTGCTCTTTACCGAACCACAGTACTCTCCTGCCGCCGCAGAGACGATTGCGCGCGAGACCGGCGCAAAGATCTACACCCTTGACCCTGTTGTCACAGGCGAAGCGACTTCTGCAGCAAAGAACGCCTACATCGACACGATGAAGAGGAATATGGAGACCTTAAAGGAAGCCCTTCAATAACAGTATACACCCATAGGAAAAGAGCTTGCCGTCATTTGGCAAGCTCTTTTCCTATGGTCTCACCGAGCAAGTGCGCGATGTGCAATATCCTTGCGATAGTAGGCATCCTTGAAGGAAATCTTCTCTGCAGCAGCATAGGCGGCATCGACAGCGGAGGATATATCTGCGCCGCGCCCGACTACACCGAGCACGCGGCCGCCGTTTGTGACGAGTTTTCCATCTTTCATCGCCGTTCCGGCATGGAAGACGAGCGCGCCCATCGCCTCAGCGTCGGCGATCCCTATAATCTCCTGCCCTTTCTTATAGGCACCCGGATAGCCCCCCGAGGCAAGCACGACACACACAGCCGTACCGTCCTTCCAACGGATGGAAACATCTGCAAGAGTTTCATTCGTGCAGGCACACATGATTTCCACAAGATCGCTGTCGAGAAGCGGAAGCACTACTTGCGTCTCGGGATCACCAAACCGTGCGTTGAACTCCACAACCTTTGGCCCGTCCGCCGTCACCATCAGTCCAAGATAGAGACAGCCGCGATAGGTACGCCCCTCCTGCGCCATGGCGGCAATGGTGGGCTCTAGGATTTCCTCCACGGCACGCTTCGTCATCTCCGGCGTCATGACCGGTGCAGGTGCATAGGTACCCATACCGCCTGTATTTGGTCCACGGTCCCCGTCATAAGCACGCTTGTGATCCTGTGCGCTGATCATCGGACGAATCGTCATCCCATCGGTAAAAGCGAGGAGCGATGCCTCCTCTCCCTCCATAAATTCCTCAATGACGACGCGTGCACCCGCATCGCCGAAAGAGTGATCCTCCATGATGGCATCAACGGCATTGAGCGCCTCCTGCTCCGTCATGGCGACGATAACGCCCTTGCCTGCTGCAAGGCCATCCGCCTTGACGACGATGGGTGCGCCCTCCTGACGGATGTAGGCGCGTGCTGGCTCTGCCGCAGTAAAGACCTCATAGCGTGCCGTCGGTATCCCGTACTTTTTCATGAGATCCTTAGCGAATGACTTCGAGCCCTCGATCTCCGCCGCATTCGCGCGCGGTCCAAAGGCACGGATCCCTGCCTCCTCGAGCTCATCCACCAGCCCATTCATCAGCGGCACCTCGGGACCAACGACGACAAGTCCGATATCTTTCTCCTTGACAAAGCGCAGGATCTCCGCATGATCGTCAAGTGCAAGCGCCGCCGACGCGTCCATGCCGGGATTGCCGGGGATGGCGTAAATCTGCTCCGTCTGCGGGCTTTCCGAGAGTTTCCAATACAGAGCGTGCTCGCGCCCGCCCGAGCCGATGACAAGAATATTCACGTCGTCTTCCTCATTTTTCTATCTGCTGTGAGAGATATGCTCCGATGGCACGGTCATACTCTGCCGTATGAGCAAATGCCTCCTGCGCCAGACGCATCCGCGTCATGCCGTCCACCGCACCGTCTTTTTCGATCATCGCGGCGATCTCTGCATAGCGCGACGGATTGGTAATGACGGTGACGAACTTAAAGTTCTTCGCTGCGGCACGAATCATCGCGGGACCGCCAATGTCGATCTGCTCGACCGCCTCGGCAAGTGTAACGTCAGGTTTCGCCACGGTCTCCACAAACGGATAGAGATTGACGACAACGAGATCAATCGGTGTGATCTTCAGCTCCCTCAGTGCCTTCTCGTGCTCCGGATTGCCGCGCACAGCAAGAATCCCGCCGTGCACGAGGGGATTCAAGGTCTTGACGCGGCCATCCATAATCTCGGGAAAACCCGTGACATCACTGACGTAGATAACGGGAATCCCCGCCTCACGCAGTGCCTTCATCGTCCCGCCCGTAGAGACGATCTCAATGCCTGCCTTCTGCAGTGTCCGTGCGAATTCGACGACACCACTCTTATCGGATACGCTGATCAGGGCACGTTTTATCTTCATAATGCTCCTCCTTCGGCAGGGGGCAGGATGTGTACCTGTCTGCCGTCTGTACGAAGTCTGCCATCGACATAGAGTCGAATTGCTGCAGGAAAGATCCGATGTTCCTCCTTTAGAACGCGTGCGGCAAGGCTGTCCTCCGTATCCCCTTCTGCTACAGGCACAGCTGCCTGGAGAATGATGGGGCCGGAGTCCGTCCCCTCATCCACAAAGTGCACCGTACATCCGCTGACCTTCACCCCGTAGGCCAATGCATCCCGATGGGCATGTGCCCCAGGGAAACTTGGCAGCAGTGCGGGGTGGATATTGAGGATGCATCCCGCATAGGCACGCACGAAGAATGGCGACAGGATCCGCATAAACCCTGCCAGCACGACGAGTGTGACTCCGTGCGCATGCAGGTGTTCGAGCAGTACACGCTCAAAGTCCTCGCGTTCAGCATACTCTTTGCGCACAACGGCAGCGGCAGGGATGCCATGTTCCCGCGCGCGCGTGAGCGCATAGGCCTCCGCCTTGTCTGCCAGTACGACGGCAATCTCCGCACAGATGTCCCCGCGCTCCACGGCATCGATGATGGACGCAAGGTTAGACCCGCGCCCTGAGCAGAGCACTCCAATCTTTTCCTTAGGCATCAAAGACACCGCCCTTGATCGTCGCCTCATGTGTGCCCTCGGTCACGCGTCCGATCCGGAAGACTGCCTCATGCTGCGCATCGAGACGTGCCTCGATGCGCGCCGCCTCCTCCTCGGAGGCAATGAGCACCATTCCGATCCCCATGTTGAACGTGCGGTACATCTCCGCCCAGTCGACGTTGCCCCACTCCTGGATGAGACGAAAGACCGCGGGCATCTCCCACGCGGCTGCATTGACCTCCGCGCCCATCCCCTCGGGGAGGGCACGCGGAATGTTTTCATAGAATCCGCCGCCCGTGATGTGCACCATACCGTGAAGATCAAAGTCACGAATCAGCGGCAGGCAGACCTGCGGATAGAGACGCGTCGGTGTCAGCAGCTCCTCGCCGATGGTGCGTCCCAGTTCCTCCATGTATTCATCACCGTGAAAGCCCTTGTGTTCAAAGACAATCTTGCGCACGAGAGAGTAGCCGTTGGAATGCACGCCCGAGGAAGGCAGTCCGAGCAGGACATCCCCCGCCTTCACACGCGCACTCGTAATGAGCCGTTCGCGCTCGACGACACCGACGGCGAACCCCGCGATATCGTACTCACCCACGGGGTAGAACCCTGCCATTTCCGCCGTCTCACCGCCGATGAGCGCACAGCCGGATTCCTTGCAGGCACGGGCAACGCCGGAGACCACGTCGGCAACCTGCGTCGGCTCAAGTTTGCCGACGGCGAGGTAGTCAAGAAAAAACAGAGGCTCTGCCCCCTGCACGAGGATGTCGTTGACACACATCGCCACGGCATCCTGCCCAATGGTATCATGCCGATTCAACAGGAAAGCAAGCCGCAGCTTGGTCCCGACCCCATCCGTTCCGGAAACGAGCACGGGTTCACGATAGTCCTGCGCGCGCAGGGCAAACAGACCGCCGAAGCCGCCCAGATCACCGAGCACCTCCGGACGATAGGTTGCACGTACGCTGTCTTTGATCAGCGATACGGATTCGTTGCCCGCATCGATGTCGACACCCGCATCACGATAGGTCATTTTTTTCATGGACACTTACATCCCCCTTTCACGCTGTGCAAGCCGCTGCTGCTCACGCGTGATCGCGTCGTCCACGTCAAGTGCGGCATCCTCCTCTGGAACCGGGTACTGGTTGTTAAAGCATGCATAGCACATGTGGTCCGGATTGAGGACAGGAACACACGTCCTCAGCCCCTCGATGGAGATGAAGTGAAGGGAATCTGCCCCGATAAAATTGCGAATCTCCTCGAGACTCTTCGTCGCTGAGATCAGCTCCTTGCGCACCGACGTATCGATGCCGTAGTAGCAGGGATCGGTGATCGGCGGGCTGCTGATGCAGACATGGATCTCACGCGCCCCAGCGTTGCGCAGGAGTCGTACGATCTTACCGCTTGTCGTGCCGCGCACGATGGAGTCATCCACCATGATGACGGACTTTCCCTCGACAACGGAGCGCACCGGGCTCAGTTTCAATTTGACTGCCGTATCGCGCTGCTTCTGCGTCGGCTGGATGAACGTCCGCCCGATGTAGCGGTTCTTGATGAGTCCCTCGGCAAACGGGATACCCGCCTCGTAGGCAAATCCTGTCGCCGCCGTTGTCCCTGAGTCGGGCACGGAGATGACGACATCGCCGCGAAAGCCGGATTCACGTGCAAGAACCCGTCCCATCTCGAAGCGTGCCGCATGGACACTCTGTCCGTCGATGATCGAGTCGGGACGGGCGAAATAAATATACTCAAAGATGCAGGAGGCAACATCCTGCCCATTGGAAAAACGATAGGACTTGAGTGAACCGCACTCTATGACAACCATCTCGCCCGGCAGTACGTCACGCACAAACGCAGCTCCGTTAACCTCAAGAGCACAGGTCTCAGAGGACAACACCCAGCCTCCCTCTGTCGTCCGTCCAATGCAGAGCGGACGAAAGCCCTGCGGATCGCGCACACCGATGAGCTTGTTCTCTGTCATAATGGTCAGGCAGAATGCGCCGCGCACTTCCTGTACAGTCTCCAAAATACGCTCCTCGATGGTCATCTTCTGTGAGCGTGCAATCAGATGGACAAAGACCTCCGAGTCGATGGTTGTCTGGAATACGGTACCCTTACTCTCGAGGCCGCGTCGAAGCAATGCGGCATTGGTGAGGTCACCGTTATGTGCCAGTGCCAGTGCACCGCCCGCATAGTTGACGCGCAGCGGCTGTGCATTCGCCGCAAGGCTGAACCCCGTCGTCGCATAGCGCACATGGCCGATGGCAATTTTGGCATGGTCAAGATGAGGCAGTTCCGAGCGAAACACCTCAGTTACCAGCCCCATGCCTTTTTTGACGTCAATCCACGCACCGTCCGTCAACGCAATACCCGCACTCTCCTGCCCGCGATGCTGGAGCGCAAAGAGGCCGAGATAGGTCATCTCGGACACATCCTCCGTCGGAGAATACACGCCGTAGATGCCGCACTCTTCCTTCCACTTTGGCAGTTTCTCGTACATCGCTCTTATGCTTCTCCCGTCAGCCTGTGGAGCATCTCCTTATAGGCATCCTCTACGTTGCCAAGGTCACGGCGGAAACGATCCTTATCCAGTTTCTCCTTCGTGTCGCTGTCCCAGAAGCGGCAGTTATCCGGTGAGATCTCATCGGCGAGGATGATCTTCCCGTCAGCATCCCTGCCGAACTCCAGCTTGAAGTCAATGAGATCCACCTTCTTAGACTTGAGGAACTTCGTGAGGATATCGTTGATCTTCAGCGACATGCGTTCGATCTCGTCCAGTTCCGCATCCGTCGCGATCTTCATGGCGCGGATATGATAGCGGTTGAGCATCGGATCGCCGAGATCGTCGTTCTTGTAGCAGTACTCGATGACCGGGAACGGCATCGGAACGCCTTCCTCGAGCCCAAGACGCTTGGCGAGTGAGCCGGCCGCCACGTTGCGGATGATGACCTCAAGCGGAATAATCGTGAGCTTCTTCACGAGCATCTCACGATCGCTCGGCATGGAGATATAGTGATGAGCGATGCCCTCCTTCGCCAGCAGGTCGAAGAAGAATGCCGACATCTTGTTGTTCATGATTCCCTTGCCCACGATCGTACCGCGCTTGGCACCGTTCCCCGCCGTCGCGTCGTCCTTGTAGTAGACAAGGTACTCATTCGGATTGTCCGTGGCATAGATGATCTTTGCTTTCCCCTCATAAAGAGCCTCTTTACGCTCCATCGTTGTCCTGCCTTTCTTCTCAAACACTAGGGAAGCACACTGATAACTTCGGCACTGCCGTCTTGACGCATCTTTTTCACCTGCTTTTCGTTAGCAAATCCTCCGCATAGCCCTTACTATGCGTTCGGTTTGCTGCCTCAATCGGACAAAAATCTACGCCACTCTGACAGGCCTCATTTTATCGGCGATTCCATAGAAATATCCTTTTAAGGAAGCGCTGAGCAACGCAGCATTTCCTTACAGCTGTGCTGCGACGCGGTCTGCCTTCTTCTCGACTTCCAACACCATCTTCTCACGATAATCCATGAGCGCCTCGGCAATAGAAGCATCATGCACGGCAAGAATTTCCGCCGCAAAAATCGCCGCGTTCTTTGCACCATTGACGGCCATGGTCGCCACAGGTACCCCTGACGGCATCTGTACCGTGCTGAGCAGAGCATCCATGCCGTTTAGAGGCGTTGCATTGATCGGAACCCCCACCACAGGCTTAATTGTATAGCTTGCCACGACCCCCGCCAGATGTGCCGCCGCGCCTGCCGCCACGATAAATGCGGCAAATTCCTTGTCATGATCCGCTTCCATGACGAAATCACGAACAATCGACGGTGTGCGATGTGCCGATGCTACCTTGATCACGGGGGTAATGCCAAACTGCTTCAGAAGCTCAACCGCAGGCTTGAGAATTGGCCAATCAGAATCGCTGCCCATCAGGACTGCTACCTTCATATTATCATCTCCTTATGCCTATGATAGCGAGATTTCAAATCCATGTCAATAGAACGAAAAGGACTGCCGTATCACAGGATACAGCAGTCCCATAGAACAAGTCTCAAATTTCTTTGCTCGTGTCGTGCAGGGGCTCACCAAAGATCAGTGTATCCAGAAGATCGATCAGTTGATTGATCTCTGGTTTCGATACCTGTCCCGATGCTCCAAGGCTCTCGCCCTTGCGCCTCATCTCCTCGCTGATCAGGGAGGAGAAAAGGACGAGTGGAACTTCACCGAGGCGGCTGTCCTCACGGACGAGCTTCAGCAGGCGATGTCCGTCCATTTTTGGCATCTCAACATCAGAAATGATGATACGGACATGATTCTCGATCGGACCATTCTTGCGGGCAAGATCCTGCAGATAATCCCATGCATCCTGTCCGTTGCCAAAGTCACGAATGAACTTGTAGCCTGCCTCATGCAGTGTCGCCACAAGGAGGTCACGCAGCATCTTGGAGTCCTCGGCAACGACGATATGCGCCGTGCCGCGCCGCGTCTTGGCATCCTGCGTTGCCTCGGCAACGGTCGTGAGCTTCTGGTTGATCTCTGGATTGATCTCCGCGATGATCGTCTCAAAGTCCAGCAGTAGGACGATACGATCTTCCATCTTGATGATACCGACAACACGTGACCCCTCACCAACGTTCGGTGCCGGCTCCATATTTTTCCACGAGATGCGATGGATACGGTAGACGCTGCCGACAAGGAAACCAATGTCGTAATTGTTGATCTCCGTCACAATGATGTTCTGCATCTCATCCGAGGTCTGGAGATTGAGGCAACGTGCCATATTCACGAGAGGAATGGCCTTGCCGCGCAGCGTAAACAGCCCATCAACGTAAGGATGTGCCTCGGGCATGGCAGTCACCGGCACACGTGTGATGACTTCGCGCACCTTCGCGACATTGATGCCGTAATTCACCTTGCCTATGCTGAACTCGACAATTTCAAACTCATTTGTTCCCGTCTCAAGCAGGATCCCTTTTCTCTCTTCGGTTACCGTATCTGCCATGTATCTCTCCCCCTGCACGTCTACATTCTTCGCTATGCTCTCTATTCGCCCTTTGGAATAAAAATCCTTCCTTGATTAAGAAAAAACTAATTCATTTTATTTTCTTGCGACAAATATGTCCAGCCGTCCTGCTGGTATACACGGCCTTCTTTCATCAAATACCCAAGCGCGCGCTTAAACGCCGCCTTACTGATCTGAAAACGATCCTTGATAACGGCAGGCGATGTATTGTCCGTATATGGCATCTTGCCGTTGTGTTCCTCCAAAAGGGCAAGCAGACGATCGGCATCTAGAGCGCGTGCCTCTTCCTTCGGCGGACGCAGAGATGCGTTCAGACGTCCATCCTCACGCAGATAAGTGACACGGATCACCACGCTCTCGCCGACACGCGGACGCCGCGGCGCCTCGCGATGATCGACGAATGCAATATAGTGCTCCTCAGTAAAGAGAAAAATACCGCGTTCTGTAATGTTATAGACAGAGCCTCTCAGCTGATCGCCTACATGCACACCCGTGGCAGGGCGAGAGGCACGGCGCAGCTCATCCTCCACCTCCATCGTCACGGCAAGACGCCCCGATTTATCCGTATAGAGCTTCGCCCAAACGACCTCACCGACCTGCGGCCGTCCGCGCATCCCTGCGTAGGGCAGAAAGATCCCGCGCTCCGCCCCGACATCGAGGAAGGCACCTTCCTTCGTCACGTTGATAACGCGCAAACGAGCAACCTGCCCTTCCTTCATGCGAGGTGTGCGCATGCTCGCCGTCAGCCGCCGTTTCGGATCGAGATAGAGAAAGACACGGACGCGGTCGCCCACCTTGACCGGTGCAGTCTGCTGCATCGTGTGCAGCAGAATATCATCACTCGTATTGCCCGTCTCCGCATCCAGAAAGATGCCCCACTCGGATTCGCGCACGGCAGTGAGTTCCGCCACCTGACTTGGGCCGTATTTACGGTGCAAAAGCGCGGGTTTTTGCCGCTCCGCCACGGCCTATTCCTCGTAGGGCGTAAGTTTGGCATCGCCCCAGAGCCGCTCAAGTGCATAGTACTCGCGTGCATCCTGCTGGAAGATGTGGGCAACGGTATCACCATAGTCAAGCAGTATCCACTCGCCTTCGCGATAACCTTCCTTGTGGAGAAAGGTTACGCCCGCTTCCTCCATCTTCTCCTCGATGTTGTCTGCAATTGCACGCACCTGTGTCGCAGTATTTGCGGAGCAAATAATAAAATAATCATTGGTCGACATCAGGCCGACCATATTCATCTGCACAATATCCCGTGCCTTTTTCTCATCTGCCGCCGCCTCAATCATGCGGCACTTTTCCTGCTCTGTCAAGTTCTACTCCTCCTCATCCTTCTGCTCCGCCTCCTCCGGCGGAAAGAGCTCATGAATGACTTTATCCGTCGCTTTACGATCCATAATCCACACCGTATCATCATCCCGTGCAAAGTCACCAGGCAGCATGATGGTGCGCGGCGGCTGTGCATTGAGTTTCCGCACCACATTCCCGATATGCACGGAATCAAATAACTCAGCACTTGTCGTCACGTTTTGCTTAAGAATATCCGCAATCTGCGGAACCTTCGGCAGTGTATCGACGCGCAGCAGCTTGGCATAGAATGCCTTGACAAATTTCTGCTGCCGCTGCGTGCGTCCAAGATCCCCGAGATCATCACTGCGGTAACGCAGATAGCACTCTGCACCGACACCGTCAAGATGACGATACCCCTGCCGCATGTGAATGGAAAGCCCTGCTTCCGGATCATCATAGTCCATATCCCGCTCGACATAGATGTCAATCCCGCCGACAGCATCAATGATCTTGGCAAATGTATCCAAATCGATGACGACATATTGGTGAATCGAGATGCCAAACATCTGATTGATGGTCCGTACCATCAACGGCGCACCGCCCACTGCATAGACGTGGGAAAGCCGTGTTTCTCCCTTCTCCTGTGCCATGGGCACCCACGTATCCCGCGGAATGTTGAGGATACGCACCTTACCTGTCGCGTTCTCCATACTCACGAGGAGAATGGCATCGGCACGTTTTTCCGGTGCCTCGTCCACATTTACCGCATCGTCGAGTCCAAGAACAAGCACGTTTGTATAACCGTCAAACCGTACATCGACCTCGCCGCGATTCTCCTCCTGCCGAACAAGATACGCCTCATACATGCTCCGCAGGTCATGATATGCCTCAACCCCCCATCCGATCAAATAATATCCAGAGATACCGACAACAACGAGGAAAACAACGGCGAAAATGAGACGAAAGAAACCACGCAGTATCGCTATGCGGCGGCGCCGTGCACGCTGGGAACGACGTCGTTTTATATTTTCGCGTGAATTTTCACTTGCCAACTGTGCAGCAAGTTCTTCCGTATCATATTCGGACAACGTCCCTCTCCCCCTTTTCCCGCTGTTCAGTGCTGTCGTAGATTCTCGATCACATCAGTGTTGTTCCAACAGCAGTTCATTCCGTGCCGTCACCGTGTCCGGGTGAACGAGGCCCCCCCGTTGCAGAACGAATCGAATGGACTCTGTAAGCCCCACCAACACCATCGCGTCGAGTGATACGGTGCGTGCAAGCTCCCGCAGGTGTTCCACCCCCGGGTAGACACGCGATGGCTCGATCATATCTGCATAATAGATGATTTTATCCAGTGCAGTCATACTGTTTCCCCCAACCGTATGCCGCCATATCGCCTGTGCAATGCCCGCATCATCGACACCATAGTCCTCATAGATGAGGTATGCTCCTACATAGGCATGCAGGAGCAGCGGCATTGCTGCCTCGATCCTGCCGATGGGAATCCCTCGGCGCCGTGCCTCCGCTGGAAGCATCTCCGTCGCATAAGTACGGCCGCAGTCGTGCAGGAGTCCTGCAACACGCGCTCGCTCTTCATCCAGACCGAAGCGGCGTGCCAGTGCTGCCGCCGTATCTGCCACACCAAGCGAATGCTGATAGCGTCCCGGCGCAAGACGCTTCTCCAAGCGCGTACACATCTCCTCATACGTCATGTTCATGCGCACGATACAGCCCCCTTTCTGCAATATACTCTTCCACAGCACGCGGTACAAGATGCCGAATGGATTTTCCTGCACGCACGCGCGCACGGATCATCGTTGATGAGATTTCCAGATGCGGTGTCGGCACGATAAAAATGTGACGTCGTTCCTCCGGTGTAAACTTCTCTGCGAGAAGCGTTTCATCGAGCAGCGTCCCCTGCCGCGTTGCAACAATGAACTGACAGGAACGCAGGAGCCGATGCGGTTCATGCCAGCGATAGAGATCATTCATCGCATCCGCACCCGTGATGAAGAAAAGCGGCGCTCCATCAAAATAATCGTGGAGCACCGCTATGGTATCCACGGTATAGGACGGTCCCTCCCGACGCAGTTCCATGTCTGAAAGAGAAAAGTTCGGATTGTCCCGTATGGCACACGCCGTCATGGCTAACCGATCCGCGATGGACGCCGCTCGCGTGCCATCCTTGTGTGGGGGACGTGCAGAGGGGATAAAGAGCACCTCGTCCAGCTCCGCCTCTGCGCGCACCATCTCCGCCGTGATCAGATGTCCCATGTGAATTGGGTCGAACGTTCCGCCCATAATTCCAATTCGCTTTTTCATCCGAGTCACCTCACGATGCAGAGCAGCAGCAGAAGAACGGTGCAGAGAAGCAGGAAGATCACGCCCGCATACAGATAGTCACGCAGATCATGCTGCCCCTTCGGCGATGCTGCATACTGCTGCAGTGTGCGCCAGTATCCGATCAGGCGCCGCATCCGCCGCACGTCTCCGATGGTGCAGGCGTATTTTCCCGCACCTGCCCCTCTCCATAGACAAGATACTTCGTACTCGTCAGAGCTTCCAGCCCCATCGGACCTCGCGCATGAAGTTTCTGCGTGCTGATGCCGATCTCCGCGCCAAAGCCAAATTCGAACCCGTCCGTAAACCGCGTCGAGGCATTGACATAAAC
This sequence comes from Centipeda flueggei ATCC 43531, assembly GCF_000160695.1. Taxonomy (GTDB): domain Bacteria; phylum Bacillota; class Negativicutes; order Selenomonadales; family Selenomonadaceae; genus Centipeda; species Centipeda flueggei. The sequence goes on from NZ_GG694010.1 coordinate 77,698, forward strand.
CGTTGAGGCATCGGCCCTCTGTTGGAAGGTATGTGCCGTACGGATGTCATTCGTCACAATCGCCTCGGAATGCCCCGTCCCATAGCGATTGATGTGCCGCAGTGCGGCATCCATGTCCGCAACGACACGGACGGAGAGGATGAGATCACCGTACTCCGTCGCCCAGTCCTCCTGCGCTGCCGCAGCCACGTCGCTGAGAATCGCACACGTCTCTGCGCAGCCGCGCAGCTCCACCCCATCGGCACGCAGCTGCTCTGCCATCTGCGGCAAAAATGCAGCGGCAACATCACGGTGTACGAGCAAGGTCTCCGCCGCGTTGCAGACCGAGGGGCGCGAGACCTTGGCATTCCTCACGATACGGCACGCCATCGTGAGGTCCGCGCCGCGGTCAACATAGATATGACAGATGCCGGATCCCGTCTCGATCACAGGGACGCTGCTGCTCTCCACGATGTGGCGAATCAGCCCTGCCCCGCCGCGCGGAATAAGGACATCCAGCAGCCCTGTGAGATGCGTCATCACATCCACGGCACTGCGCTCCTTCATCGCGAGCATCTGAACGGCTCCCACAGGAATGCCGGCAGCATAGGCAGCGCGTGAAAGGACATCGGCAATAACAGCGTTGGAGCGCAGTGCATCCGAGCCGCCGCGCAGGAGCACGGCATTTCCTGACTTCAGACAGAGCCCGATCGCATCCGCCGTCACATTCGGGCGCGCCTCGTAGATCATGCCGACAACCCCGAGCGGTACGCGGACACGGTGAATCTCCAGACCATTCGGACGGCGCACAGCGTAGTCCTCCCGCCCAAGCGGGTCAGGAAGCGCTGCGGTCAGCCGCAGCCCCTCCGCCATCGCATGAATGCGCTCCGACGTGAGCCGCAGGCGGTCGATGTAGGAAGCACGCACACCCGCCGCCTCGGCGTCTGCCACATCGGCGGCGTTCTCATGCAGGATCTCCGCCGCATGTTCCGTCAGTGCCGCCGCCATCGCATGCAGCGCCGCATCACGCACATCGCTGCGGAGCACCGCAAGGGCATAGGATGCCTCCTTTGCCGCTTCTGCCTGTGCCCGCACTGCCTGCTCCATCATCGCCGTCGCTCCTTACTGCATCAGCACCAAATTATCCCGGTGTATGATCTCCTCATGTGAGGCATCCGAGACAAGGCCTTGAAAGTCCTGTGTCTGATGCCCCATCAGCCGCGCTGTATCCGCCGCACCGTAGGCAGTGATCCCCCTGGCAATCTCCTGCCCCAGGGGGCTGAGCACACGTACCATCTCGCCCGCGGCAAAGTCGCCGTCCACTGCCGTCACACCGACAGCGAGAACACTCGCGCCGCGCCGCATCGCTGCCGCGCACCCGGCGTCGACAGAAAGCTCTCCCGCGAGCTTCTTGCCAAAGGCGAGCCAGCTCTTGCGCGTCCTGAGATGCGCCTCACGCGCAGGGAAGATCGTCCCGATCTCCTCCCCACGCAGAATGTTGCGGATGATGCCGTCCTCATCACCGCGCGCAATCACCATCGTCGCACCGGCATTGCGCGCAATTTTCGCCGCCTCGATCTTCGTCTGCATCCCGCCCGTGCCCTGCGCTGATCCGGCACCGCCCGCAAGATGCTCAATCTCGGGCGTAATCTCTGCGATCTCGGAGATCAGCTGCGCCGACGCATCCGTCCGCGGGTTTGCCGTATAGACTCCGTCGATATCCGAAAGGATAATGAGCGCATCGGCATCGACAAGTGCCGCGACAACCGCCGAAAGGCTGTCGTTGTCTCCGATTTTGATCTCATCCACCGCCACGGCATCATTCTCATTGATGACGGGAATGACCTGCATATCGAGCAGGGCGAGAAGGGCACGGCGCGAGTTGATGTACTGATGATGACGCGCCGCATTCTCCTTGGTCAGGAGCACCTGTGCCATCGTTCGTCCATACTCATGAAAGAGCTTTTCATAAATGTGGAGAAGGTATCCCTGCCCGATCGCTGCAAGGGCCTGCCGCGCAGGCACCGCTGCAGGACGTTCCTTCATGCCGAGCGCATTCATCCCCGCCGCAATCGCACCGGAGGAAACGAGGAGAATCTCCTTGCCCTGATTGGCCTCGTCGATCAGCTCACGCACAAGATGCTCGATGCGGCGCAGATTCATTCCGCCCGAGGGATGCGTCAGCGTACTTGTTCCAACCTTTACGACAATGCGCTTCGCCTCGGAGAGACGCGCCCGCGCATTCACAGCTCAATCCTCGGCTTGTCAAAATTTCGTTTGAACAGGAGCCCGTTCCTGCCGATCACCTGAACGAGGTTGGCGTCGGCGCGCTCGGCAAGCATGGTAATCGCGTCTGCCGGTTCCTCCGGCGCATTCTGCAGAACACGCACCTTGATCAGCTCGCGCTTTTTTATCACCTCACGTGCGGATGCCACTACAGCAGGACTGACTCCCTCCTTGCCGATCATGACGACCGCTTCCTCCGTCATGCCGAGGGAGCGCAGCTTTCGTATCTGCTTACTGGAAAGTGATTTTCGCAGCAACGTCTTTCCTCCGTTAATCCTGATAATCGAACGCCATATCACCGATGTGGACGGTCATGCCTTCCTTGATGCCGCGTGCACGGAGCTTCTCATCCAGCCCCTTGAGCCGCCATATATACTGGAATCGGCGCACGGCTTCATCATTGTTGAAATTGGTCATGGCGACCAGCTTCTCGATGGCCTTGCCCGAGACGACGAAATCGCCCGCATCGTTGCGTGAGACCGTCACCTTCTCGTCATCGTCCGCATTCTGATCGTAGACGACGACATCGTCCTCCTCCGCCTCCGGCTCAGGGACATAGGCGTCCAGCCACGCACCGACCCGATCAATCAGCTCCTGCACGCCTTCACGCGTCGCCGCAGAGATAGCGAAGAACGCAAGCCCCTCCTGTGCGGCGAGCTCCTTCAGACGCGGCAGATGCTCCGCCGCAGAGGGAAGATCGATCTTATTGGCGACGAGGAACTGTGTGCGCCGTGCAATCTTCTCGCTGTAGCGTGCCAACTCTGCATTGATCTTGTAGTAGTCCTCTACAGGGTCACGGCCTTCGATCCCGGAAGCATCCACAATGTGCAGGATCAGCCGTGTGCGCTCCACATGGCGCAGAAAGTCATGCCCCAGCCCCACACCGTCGGCGGCGCCCTCGATCAGCCCGGGGATATCCGCCATGACGAAGCTCTTCTCATAGTCCGTCTGGACAACGCCGAGGACAGGCGTAATCGTCGTAAAATGGTAGTCTGCGATCTCGGGACGTGCAGCCGAGCAGGAAGCGACAAGGCTCGACTTCCCGACACTCGGATAGCCGACCAGCCCGACATCGGCAAGCAGCTTCAGCTCAAGGCGAAGCTTTCGTCCCTCGCCCGGCTCACCGAACTCAGCAAAGGACGGCGCACGGTTGGCAGAGTTGGCAAACTTGGCATTGCCGCGCCCGCCGCGTCCGCCGCGTGCAATCACCGCCTCCATCCCAATCTCTGCGAGGTCGGCAAGCACCTCTCCTGTCGCCTCATCCGTCACAATCGTGCCGGGCGGGACATCGACATAGAGGGGGGCCGCATTTTTACCGAACTGGTTCTTGTACTCACCGTTCTCGCCGTTCTTCGCGACGAACTTGCGGCGATAGCGAAAGGAGAGCAGCGTATTCAGATTGCGGTCGGCACGAAAGATCACATCGCCGCCGCGTCCGCCGTCACCGCCCGAAGGACCGCCCTTGGGCATAAACTTTTCATGGCGAAACGCGGACTTGCCGTGACCGCCGTCCCCCGCTTTCACCGTGATTTGGGCACGATCGATAAACTGCATACGTCCCTCCTCCCTCTTTACACAATAAGCTGTTTTCGCAAGTGCACTCTCACCTGCGAAAACAGCTTCTAAAAGAGCCTGTACTAGAGAGTACAGGCATCTCTGCATATCAAACTTCCGTGCTTAGACCGCTGCGCCCGCAAGCGGATATACGCTGATCTGACGCTGATGGCGTCCCTTGCGTTCAAAGGCGACCTTGCCGTCAATCTTTGCAAAGATCGTGTCATCCTTGCCGATGCCGACATTGTGCCCCGGATGGAAATGCGTACCGCGCTGACGTACGATGATGCTGCCTGCCGTCACATGCGTGCCCGCCTGCTCCTTCACGCCAAGGCGCTTCGAATGGCTGTCACGTCCATTGCGCGTCGAGCTGACACCCTTTTTATGTGCAAAAAGCTGCAAATCAAACGAGAACAAATTATTCACCCCTTTACTGCCTGAATCTGAATGCCTTTCGGGCTGATCTTTTCAATCTCTGCGAGTCCCATCCACATGGTTCGCAGAATCGCTTCACTGCGTTCATCCGGCGGTTCAGAAAGCCGCACACGGAGGTTGCCGCTCGCAATGTCATAGGTGACGGCGCGATGCAGATGCTCCATTATTCCGAGAAGCGCGGACTGCGTGAGCGCAGATACACCGGCACAGACAATATCCTGTCCGCGTGCCGCCGTTCCGCTGTGCCCTGAAACAGCATAACCGTCGATCATCCCATCTTCATTCACGAAGATCTTGACCGAAATCACGGATTAGCCCTCGATCTTCTCGATAACGACTTTCGTGAACGGCTGACGATGCCCCTGACGCTTGCGATAGTTCGACTTCGCCTTGTACTTGAAGACCAGGATCTTCTTGCCCTTGCCGTGTGCCGCGACCTTGCCCGTCACCTTCGCACCGTCCACCATCGGACGGCCGATCTTGACATCTGCACCGTTGACAACGGTCAGAACCTGATCGAAAACGACAGCCTCGCCCTCGCCCGCCTCGAGCTTCTCCACAAAAATGGTATCGCCCTCAGCGACCTTGTACTGCTTGCCGCCCGTCTTTACGATTGCATACATGAAAACACCTCCCTATCACGTTACTCGCCGGCTGCGGTTCGGCAGCGCCGATTGTGTGACCTCGCCGTGCGGTTGGGGATGGGCTTTCGCCCAAACAGGCTATACGCCTACATTAGGGGATAATAGCATATCAAAAGGGCAGTTGTCAAGACGGAGAGATAGAACACTCCCTCGATTCTGCTGTCATTCTCCGCTGACTCATGTTATTATTAGTGTGGATTACAGAAGACAGAGCGTCCTTCATGGCATAAAGAAGGCTCTCTCCATAAGTAAGACAAACTCATCCGTTGAAAGGAGACAGATAGAATGAAGCCGATATGTCAGAACTTCCAAATTTCAGAAATAGATTTGCATGATTCATTACTGCAAGATATAGCGGTTTTATATCAAGAAAAAAGGATTGTCATATCATTGATATTGCCCCAATTTCCTCCCATAAGAAACGCAGAACAGGCAGCAGCTCTAATTATGGAGAACACATCACATTTTGACATATCATTCGAAGAACCATGGGGACGTGGAACATATATTTTCTCAGAAGAAATACGGCAATCTCCAAATGGACAACTGCATTTGACCATAACGTTGAACTCTGGTGACACAATAAGAATTATCGGAACGAAGATATCTTTAGAGAAATCCCCTCAATGAGGCTGATGCTCAAAAAGGAACTGTTCTGTGAACGATATAATAAACCATATCCCCAGAAGCACTCCGTACCGGGTCTTATCAGCATCTCCCTGCTTCCTTCCCGTGTGTAAAGGCGAAAGCATACCTATTGGCTCATCAAACTGATCTTTTCTCTGATGGGGGGCTCCGCATCAGTATACCTGTCATTGGAAAGAATCACCTGCGCCATTTGTGGTGTAATGAAAAAGGCCTCTTGATTCAGCACGACTGCAGCATCCTCGTTTTGTGCCTTGGCAATACAAGAAAGAACCTCATGGAGTTTTACATCCGTTACATCCGCTCGGTCATAATCTTCTTCCCAAGCCGGTACCCAGTTCATTTCATCCGGCCACAAATGCCATTCAAGATACTGATCGTTAGAGGTGAAAGCAAGCAGCCATGGCACGTCTGTATAATTCTCCTTTGTACGAATCGAGTCCATCAAAGCCACTGCGCCGCTGGGCATACGAAGATACCCCCCATTACGAAGGTGTGCCGTGAGTGCAGCGATTACTTCCTGTGGGTTATCCTCCTCATCATGTTCATAGCGGCTGAGAGGGGCTTCTATCATGCGTCCGTTATCCATGACCTCTCTCTTAACGAGACTTTCGAAGCGAAGGATTACGCACCGGAACTCCGCAGGAATTCGTCGTAAACACTCTACCTCACACTCCGTTGAAAGCCCGTAATACGCCTCGGCGATACTCCCGGCAATGCAGGCGATGGTATCCGTATCGCCGCCAATGGACACGGCGTTCCGCACGGTATCCTCAAAACTCAGCCCTTCTAAGAATGCGCTGATGGCCTCCGGCACTGAGCCTTGACAAGACACGTCCATGTGATAAGCAGGGCGTATCTCATCAAGTGTGCGAGAAAGGTCATAGCCAAATTCGCTCTCAATGTATGCCTTGATCTCGACTTTTGTTTTGCCACGCCGAGCCAAGCAAATGGCACTTGCCACAGCTTCCGCCCCCTTTATTCCCTCCGGATGATTATGGGTGACTTCCGCTGTCCAACGGGAAACTTCCCGTGCTTGTGGAAGATCATATAGCCACCCCACAGAACTTACTCGCATGGCAGAGCCATTGCCGAAGCTGCCGTAGGGCTTTGGATTTTTTGCCTTGATCCACCGGCAAAACATACTGCCGTAACCAGCATAAGGATACATTCTGCCCCATTTCTGCATGGCGTAAGTGACGGCATCGTGAACGATCTCACGATTGGCATCACTGCCAACATCGAGCAATGCCTCAGCCACAGCAATGGTCATCACCGTATCATCCGTGAAGTGAGATTTTTTTGAGAACAGTGGGATTTTCTTTGTCTTATCGCCTTTGTCAAATTCGTAAGGAGACCCAATCATGTCTCCCAAAATTGCGCCATACATCAGAACCTATTCCTCCCATATCCATGACGCAGCAAATACGTCTCAACATCGAAACGACTAAACTCCTGCATTGGTGATGCGTGTTTTGGATCGCGTTGCAGTGGATGGCGCGGATGACCGTCCTTTGTCAGCGTGCCATAATAAAGCCATGGTCTCGTGTCTCGAAACATCTCATAAATCTCAAACAGCGCATGGAACAAGAATGATTTGCTCTGCTCCGCAATATGTCCTCCCCACGCGCACCAAATGGCCTCAGGTCGAAAGTCAAACCACACTTTATGCAGGACATCGAGATTGTTGTCATGCCATTGGGCATATTCTACAAGATTCTCAGGATATGGTGTTGCCTGTGGATGAAGATTCACCATGAGCCACCCATCATACGTTGGATGTTCCTGTAGGATACGGCGAACCCTGTTGATTGTTCGGTCGTATTTTTCATACGTAGCCGTACTGGGATTGATGCCAAATATGAGGATATTACGCTTCCCTGGCTCTCCCAAAACATAACGCTCGTTTTCATTACCGACATAAATACATGGCTTTCCGGTTTGTTTCGCGACATATTCCCAATGCTCGAATACGTGCTTGTTGATTTCCAGTGGCTGAATATCCTTTACGGGAGACAACGCACAGATGATATACCATGCCTCATCCTGCATGAGCTCAATGTTGCGCTCCTTCTTCATCAGTGGTGCATGATCGAAAATATCCTTGTGCTCATATACACGCAAGCAGGCATCTGGCGTAAACACCTTCCACGGCTCACCATCTAAAAGCCTGCGATCCTTCCATGCATCAATAATGGGAAAAACCTTCTGCAGTTTTTTTGTGATTTTCTTATCACAGGCATCAACGAGATAGATGTTGCGGTTGATGTGATAAAATTTATAATCATAACCCCAGCCGTAATTAGCTTCGTTATAGCAACATGCCCAAACATACCGCATCCCCGCAAAGAGCTTCGCTGTCATTTTCCCTGCCGTAAGCCGGATTGGCTCAGGTTCCGGCGGACAGTTCCGAGTGTCATAGCGCATCATGATTCTATCCTTTCTATATTTCATACTTTCCAGCCATCTGCTGCACAATTCTTCGCACCGAATCCCGTAAACTTTGGGGCTCTTTGATCTCAATATGCTGTCCATATTGGAGCGCCCAATACATCATAGCACGCTCGTTGCATGTCAGCGTGACCATCATCGTGTCATGCCCCATCTCATGTATCCGAAAATCCGTACCAAACCAGTCAACCAACTCGTCCATCAGGTTCATCTCGGCTGCAAACTTCACGGTGACGCTCTCGCCGCTGTACATATAGATATGTTCCGCCATGTGACGAGGAAGATTGAAGCCCCGTGCAAAGTCTTTGATCTTACTCTTTGGCTTTCTGGACTCGGAAAGTACTGTGACAGAGGTGATGTGGTCAATGCGGTAGTGGCTCACATCGTCATATTTATCATAGTTACCGATAAGATAATAACGTCCATTGTTGGCAACCATCTGATAGGGATTGACGACGTATGGCTCTTTTCTCCGCGGGTGAAGCTTGAAATCCATACCATAACAGTTGTAAATGAAGCTGACCTTCCTGTTTGCTTCAATCGCATCATTGAGTACATCCAACGCCAGCATGGTCTGTTTGTTGTCGGAGTGAAAAATGTCCGGCAAATTCGACACATGGGTTACTTTCGCATGGAAGTAGCGATTGCCGAAACGCTTCAGTTTGTCGATCAGTCGCTTGGCCTGAGTACAAGAAATATTCTTGGAGAAAAGAACACTGTCTATCAGCATACGAAGCTCTGCGTCATCAAACTCTCGCTCTACAAGATAACATCCCCGTTGCGTGCAGATGTCGTAGCCCATATCTTGTAAGGAGCGGATATTGTTGCGGACAGAACGGCGATCACATATCATGCCGTAGTTACGGTTAAGAAGGTCAATAATCTCCTGTTGAGTCAATGGGTGATCAGCATCGGTGTGGTCCTTTAATATCTCCAGTATCAGCATGTTCAGCATTTTTTTATTGCCATTGGCATACAAGTCCAAACACATCGCCTCCTACCGTTTTACTAAGGAATCGCTGATAAAATGAAGTCCGTCAGATTGGCGTAGATTTTTTGTCCGATTGAGGAGGCAAACCGGACGCATAGCCAAAGCTATGTGGAGGATTTGCCGACAAAAAGCGGGCAAAAAAGATGCGTTAAGATGTCGGTGCTGAATTTATCAGTGCTTCCCTAACACTCCATCAGTTCTTTTCGATGATTATAGCATACCTTGCGGGAAAAAAATTACCCACAGGCGGCTAGATAAACAAGAATGAACATAAACGTTCATTCTTCAACAATAAAAACTCGAGAGAATCCTTACGCAAATAAACGTTTGGATTCCTTCGAGTCGATTGGTCTGATGGACATAACTTCCTATTCCCACCCGCTCACCAGATGCTTTGCTAGCAGGAGGGCAAGGATGCCGAGCACGATGCTCAGCGCGATATAGGCAAGGGCGACGGCGAGCTTTCCGTTCTCGATGAGAGAAAGCGTTTCCAACGAAAAGGTGGAGAATGTCGTAAAGCCGCCGCATATCCCTGTCTGGAGAAAGAGGACAAGGCGTGGGTCAAGGCCGCTCTGACGTCCCGCCAGACCGACGACGGCGCCGATGGCGAAACATCCAAGGATGTTGACAGCAAACGTAGCAAGAGGAAAACCGCTCCCGAGTTTCGGCACGACCTGTCCCAGCAGAAAGCGCAGAATCGCTCCGACCGCACCGCCAAGCCCGACGGCAAGGACGCTCATTGTACCGTCCCCGCACGCAAATGCGCCACATCGTTCATGCGCGTCAATACAGCAAAGCCGTCATCCTCGAAGCGGATGCAGTTGACTGCCGTATTGAGCTGAGAAACGTGCCAGATCGAGCGGATCGGCATAGCGAGTATGTCAGCGATCAGAATGCGGATTGCCGCACCGTGCGAGACGATGATGACGCGCTCGCCTCGATGTTCTGCGGCGATCGTGCGCACGCGCCCTGCGATGCGCTTTTGGAACACGGAAAAGTCCTCACTGTCCGGGATATTCGCATGCTCCGGATCACGGTAAAAATGCTTTAGCGTCTCGGGATCCTCGGTGTTGATCTCACTGAAGAAGCGCCCTTCCCATGCCCCGAAGTGAAGTTCACGCAGGGCAGAATCGGGGACGACGGTCAGACCAAGCCGCGCTGCAAGCGGTGCCGCCGTCTCCATCGTCCGTATGAGATCACTCGCATAGAATGCATCTGCGTGGTCGACGTCGAGATGCTGGCCGAGCAGTGCTGCCTGTGCGTGTCCCTCCGGTGAGAGCGGCACATCTGACTGTCCCTGAAAGCGTCCCGTCTTATTCCACTCGGTCTCCCCATGACGTATGATGATAATTTCCGTCATTTCCCTTCCCCTTCCTATGATTTTCTATGCGCGAATCTCACAGACAACGCCGCCCGAGATCAGCCGTTCCTGACGCATAAAGGCATACGTGCCGTAAAATTCCTGTGCCAGCTGATGCGTACGCGCGTCGATCGCCGCCGTCGACAAATCGGATGCCCAGAGTGCACCGACCACCGTACCGCTGTGTGCCACCAGTACACCGAGCGCTCCTCTGCTCTGCGCCGCCGTGATGAAGCGTTCCAGCTCCGGCTTTTCTAGGTGCTGCTGGTTGCGCCGTGCGCTCTCGGTCGCCGTCTGTCCGAGGAGGCGCTCTTTTTCTGCCCCACTCACGGCAAATGCCCGATCGACTGTATGCAGCAGAGCGCGATAGGCGTCGTCCTGGTCGCCTGCATTGCCCTTGCTCTGATAGTAGGCGACGGTATCTACCTCACCGCCCGCATCGAAGATGGAGACGCCGAGCAGCGGAATATTATGGTACTGGCCGAACAGCTCTCCCGTCGTATGACTGACGTGCGAAAGCCCCGCAAAGGCGATGCCGTCACTCGGCTCGATGGCGATGGCGATGTCCATGATCTCGCGCGCCGTCAGTTCCCGTCCATATGCACGCGCTGCGGCATAGGACACCGCGGCGATATCCGCACTCGAGGACGCCATGCCCTTACCCTGTGGAATCTCCGTCTCAAGACGGATACCAAAGCGAAACGCCTCCTCACCGATGTGAGCGAGCGTCCGCCGCAGTGCTTCCTGTGCCTTGGTTCCCAGTCCATGTATCCCCGTAAACGCATCCGAGACCGTCGCCGTCGCATACATGCTGATCGGTGCGGTGACAAGAAACGGCGTTCCCGCAAGAGAGCCCTCGATCAGCTCCCCGCAGGACGCGGGCGCTTTTGCTATAATCTCCATAATAACCCCCAAATGTTCGGATGTGTTGATGCCAGGGAAAAGGTGGCGAGAACCAGAGTCTCCGTCAATACGGTGACCGCACCATAGACATCACCTGTCACTCCGCCGAGGATATTGGTGATCGTGCGGCAGAAAAGAAGGGCAAAGAGCACGCCCAACAGCAGCGAAAGTGCCGCCAATACGCCCCACGGCAGGACAAGCACCGCCGTCGTCACAGCAGCGATGAGAACGGTGCGTCGATCTGCCATATCGGCAAAGGTCTTTCCGACACCTTCCGCACGGGCGTATGGAAAGAGCGCGATCGCAAGTACCATGGCAAGCCTGCCGATGATTGGCATGACGAAGAGCGCGGGCACAAAGAGGAGCGGATGCATATCGGAGATCAGGGCAAACTGCACGAACATGAGCATGACGAAAGAAACGACGCCAAATGCGCCCGCGCGGCTGTCCTTCATGATCTCGAGCTGACGTGCGCGCTCCCGCCCCGAGAAGATGCCGTCCGCCGTATCCATAAAGCCGTCCGCATGGATGCCGCCCGTCAGGAGAATCGGCAGGATGAGGATCAGGACGCACGTCAGCGACCGCACGCCGAGGAAGTAGATGAGCACCCATGCCGCAAGCATGTAGCACAGGCCGAGCACGAGCCCGACCAGCGGGAAAAAACGCGTACTGCGCCCAAAGTCCTCCGCCGTCCACGTCGTCTGTCGGACGAAGCGGATCCGTGTGAGAAACTGAAGGCCGATCAAAAAAGAATGCATAGAACCGATCCTTAACGATAGAGCGAAAACAAATAGGCAAAGAGCAGAAATAGAACCGTCGCCGTATACATGAGCCGTACCGCGCCCAAGATGTGTTTGGGGGCAATGTCCATGTGGGCGTCGCCCATATAAGCACGGAAGTGCTTTTGTCCAAAGTAGTAGTTGATGCCGCCGAGACGGATGTGCAGTGCGCCCGCCACAGGAGCCTCCGCATATCCGCCGTTCGGACTGGGATGCCCCGCCGCGTCGCGCCGCAGGATAAAGAGCGCGTTGCGTGCATCATAGCGCAGGAGGAAGGCCGCCATCACAAAGAGGATGCTCGTGATGCGCGCGGGAACATAGTTCAGCACATCGTCCACACGCGCCGCCATGCGCCCGAAGTAGAGATAGCGGTCATTCTTGTAGCCGAGCATGGAGTCCATTGTATTCGCTGCCCGATAGAGCACGGCGAGCGGTGCGCCGCCGAGGAGAAAGAAGAAAAGCGGCGAGATGACTCCGTCCACTGTATTCTCCGCGACGGTCTCAATCGCCGCGCGCGCAGCGTCCTCCTCGTCGAGCTCCGCCGTATCCCGCCCGACGATATAGCCGACGCGCACCCGTGCACCCACAAGGTTATCCCCGTCGAGCAGGGCATAGATTTCATGCCCCGCCTTTGCCAGTGACCGTGGAGAGATACAGAAATAGAGCAGGATGATTTCGAGGACATCTGCCCCCCATGCCACAGGCAGATGCCGCGCGGCAAGGATCAGCCCCTCCGCCGCAGCGTAGGAAATCGAGAGGACAATCAGCACCAGCAGCGTCCCCATGGCGAACTTCCTGCCGTCTCCTCCATAGGATGGATAGAGGTGCCGATCCAGCCATCCGATAAATCGCCCGAGAAAGGCGACGGGATGCAGGCGGTTCTGCGGATCCCCCGCTATCGTATCGAGAAAAAACGCCGCCATGGCGGCGATGGGCGGGGCGATCATCATGACTCTCCTGCCGCAATGATCGCTGCCAGTTTATCCATATCGAGACTCCGCTGCACCGTCGCAGCCAGACGGTCATAGGCATGCTCCTTTTCCGCCCCGCAGCGGTACTGAATGGGAAGCTCCTCCATGCCGCGCCGCACGCGCAGGCGATTGAGCACTGCCCGACGGAAATGATCATCGTCAAAGATGCCGTGGATGTACGTGCCCGCGATCCGCCCGTCTGCCGAGACCGCACCGTCCAATACCGACGCTTCTGTATTGCCCGCACGGACGATACGGAACGGACGGCATACCTCCTCGGCAAATGTTGTGTCGCCCATGTGGATCTCATAGCCCCGCATCCCGTGCACAGAGATGTTCTCCCCCAAGAAGGGAAACGCCGCACAGTCCGCCGTGACCTGCCGCAGATGCTTGCGCGCGGCAAAGGTCGTCGTGAGCGGCAGATACCTCAGCCCCTCCACCGCATCATGCGCCGACTCGGTGTGGAGCGGGTCGGAGATCCTCTCCCCGAGCATCTGATAGCCGCCGCAGATCCCAAAGAGCGGCGTCCCCGCCGTGACGCACGCACGGATAGCATCCGCGAGGCCCACCTGTCGGATATGGAGGAGATCTTCCGTCGTATTCTTCGACCCCGGCAGGAGGATGAGATCCGGATGACCCAGTTCCTCTGGCGTGCGCACGTAATAGAGCGCGACATCCGGCTCGTGCGCCAGCGCGTCGAAGTCCGTAAAGTTCGATAGTTTCGGCGTACGAACGACCGCAATGCGCAGCTGCCCATCGAAGGCGGCCGTATCGCCATAGTGCTGCTCGTCGAGGGAGACGGAGTCCTCCTCATCGATGCCGAGCGCGTCGATGTGCGGGATGACCCCAAGGACGGGCTTTCCCGTCTTTTTTTCCAAAAAGTCAAGGGCAGGCGTCAGGAGGCTCACGTCACCGCGAAACTTGTTGATGACAAGGCCCTTGACGAGCGCACGCTCCTCCGCGTCGAGCAGTTCCAGCGTCCCCACAAGGGCGGCAAGCGCACCGCCGCGGTCGATGTCAGCGATCAGGAGGACGGGCGCGCGAAGATGCTTTGCCACGCGCATATTGACGATATCGTTTGCCTTGAGATTGATCTCGGCGGGGCTGCCCGCGCCCTCGATCACGAGCAGATCATACGCGGCACGCAGGCGATCCAGCGACACCTCAACGGCCTCCCATGCCTTGAGCGAATAGCCTGTGTGGTACTCCCGAGCACTCATATTGCCGACCGGTTCACCCATGATGACAACTTGTGACTGCGCGTTCCCCGTCGGTTTGAGGAGGACGGGGTTCATATCGACTTCGGGGGCGAGTCCCGCCGCCTCCGCCTGCGCGACCTGTGCCCTTCCCATCTCCCGCCCGTCGAGCGTGACATAGGAATTCAGCGCCATGTTCTGTGCCTTAAAGGGCACGACACGCTCGCCCTGCTGATAAAAAATACGGCAGAGTGCCGTCGTCAGAATGCTCTTGCCGACATGGGAACTCGTTCCCATCAGCATGATGCTCTTCGCCATTTACACCGCCTCCGCCAGCTTTTTGAGATCAACGGGAATGCCGCAGGTGACGAGATAGACCTTTGCCGCGCGGCGGGCGAGCTGCTGATTGGCAAGCCCCGCCATATCCCGATAGAGCCGCCCGAGGCGATTGGCGGGAACGATCCCGTCCCCCACCTCGTTTGTGACAAAAATCGTCGTCGCATCGGCTTCCTCAGCGGCACGAATAAGCGCATTGATACGCGCCTCGACATGGCGTGCAAAGGAGTCGCGCTCCTGTTCCTCCTCCGAATACTGGAGCATGTCGTTGCTGAGAAACATCGTCACGCAGTCAAAGAGGATTACGCCGTGCGTCGCCCCCGCCTCACGTATCGCATTCTCGGAGGAAAATGGTGCCTCGTAGGTCGTCCAGTCTGCCGGACGGCGCGACTGATGCAGATCGACGCGCAGCTGCATCTCCGCATCATAGATCTGCGCGGTCGCAATATAGGCGACAGCTGTGCCGCTCTCTGCGGCGCAGCGCGCCGCACAGCGTTCAGCAAACGAGGATTTGCCCGAGCGGACGCCGCCTGTTACGAGAATGATCTGCCCCATTGATGACACGCCTCCACAAAATGCTCCGCCGCACTGCGGCATCCTGCAAAGTGCAGGTGCAGATAACTGCCAAGCGTATTACTCCGACGATGTCCTGCTGGATACTGCGCGCCGCTGCGCAGTTTCGTAAAGCGGAAGGGGCGATCCGCCTCTTCCGCCTCCGTCTCCTCGACGGAAAAGTGAAACTCATGCCCGTGCAGGATAAGCCCTGCCGCACCGAGTATCGTATCCTCTGTCTGCTCCGCCTCCACGTAACCGACCATCTGCAGGCGTTCGGTCATGCGCGCCCGCGCCGCGAACACCCCTGCCATCTCATGCTCTGCTCCCGCAAAGTCCACCATAGAGCGCATGAGGTACATATAGCCGCCGCATTCGGCATAGATGGGCATCCCCGCCTCCGACGCTGCACGTATCGCAGAGCGCATCGCCGTATTCCGCGCCAAATCTGCGGCAAACATCTCAGGAAAACCGCCGCCGATGATGATGCCGTCCACATTTGGCAGTGCCGCATCGTGCAGCGGACTGAACTCCACCAGCTCCGCGCCGCATGCACGGAGTTCGTCGAGACTCGCCGCATAGTAGAAGGAAAACGCCTCATCGCGCGCAACGGCAATGCGGCACTGATGCTGCGGCGGGAGTTCCTCCCCCGCTGCAGACGAAAGGGGCGGCGCCGTATTCGCCAGAGCCATAATGCGGTCGATGTCGAGCCCTGTCTCAACACATGCCCCAAGACACTGAATCATCGCCTGCGCTTCATGCTCCTCCACGGGTGTCAGGCCAAGATGACGCTCAGGAAGGACAAAAGAAGCATCGCGGCGCAGCGACCCATAGACGGGCATATCGATCCCCGCCATAGCCGTGCGGACCATCGCCTCATGTGTCCCGCTGCCAAGGCGGTTGAGCAGTACGCCCGCGAGGTTTACGTTCGGATCGTAGCGGCGGAAGCCAAGTGCTGTCGCCGCTGCAGAAGCTCCGACGGATTTGACATCCATGACGAGGAGCACGGGCGCATCCAGAACCTTTGCGATGGCGGCGGTCGAACTGATGCCGCGCCGGCCGCCGTCGTACAGCCCCATCACACCCTCGATCACGGCGATATCTGCGCCGCGGCATTCGCGGACAAAGATCTCCGCGAGCCGTGCCTCGGGCACGAGCCATGTATCCAGATTATGCCCCGTACGCCCGCCTGCAATACGATGATAGCCGAGGTCGATGTAATCGGGTCCGACCTTAAAGGACTGTACGGAAAGGCCGCGCGCCCGCAGTGCCGCAAGCAGTCCTGCCGTCAGCGTTGTCTTCCCTGCCCCCGACTGCGTTGCCGCGATCACGATGCGCGGAATATTCCACTGCATGATGTGCTCCTCAGGGACGGGTATTGTCGATCATATACATCAGCGCATTGACTGCCGCTGCCGCAATCGGACTGCCGCCCTTCGACCCTTCGACCGTGATGTAGGGAACGATGTCGTTTGCGGCGAGCTCCGCCTTGGACTCTGCCGCACCGACAAAGCCGACGGGAATACCGACGATACAGGCGGGGCGGATCCCCTCCTCACGGACCAGGCGCAGAACCTCAAAGAGCGCCGTCGGTGCGTTGCCGATGGCGACGATACTGCCGTCCATATCCTTGCCAAACGTACGCATGGCGACCATTGAGCGCGTAATCCCCTCCGCCTTTGCGCGTGCGGCAACATCGGGATCCGCCACTAAGCAGTGCACCGTACCGCCGAACGAGGCAAGTTTCTTCTTGTTGATGCCCGTACGCACCATCTCGACATCCGTATAGATATCGACCCCGCGTTTCAGCGCGGCAATCGCCGCGTCGATCGCCTGCGGGTGTACGCGTGTAATGGGCGCATATCCCACATCTCCCGATGCGTGAATGAGGCGCGAGTAGAGCTTCGTCTCACGCTCGTCGAGATGCAGCTCTGCCAGATGCGGTGCAATCAGCTCCATACTGCGATTTTCAATGGTCATCGGCTCTTTGATAAAATCCATGAAGGTCTCCTATTTTCTATCATAAATATCAGCAACAAATGTCAGAACTTCCTCCGCCGTATGGGCCAGATGCGGATAGGAAAGCACGGGGCGGTCGATCACCACGACGGGCAGACCGAGATCTTCCGCCGCCTGAAACTTCGCATCCGTCCCGCCGACAGTGCCGCTGTTCTTCGTCACAATCACGTCTGCTTCGTACTTCTCGTACATGGCACGGTTCAGCGCACGGGAAAAGGGTCCCTGCATCGCAATGATCTGCGCGGGCGTCAGCCCCAGCTCCGTGCAGAGTATCACGACCTCCGCCGTCGGCAGAACACGCGCTGTGAGCACACAGTCAAACTCCGCTGCTGCATGGACGAAGCGCGCCAAATTGCGGCTGCCCGTCGTCAGAAAGATATGCCGCCCCAAGCCCGCCGCGGTCTCCGCCGCCTCCTCATAGGAGTGTACGAGATGCACCTTCTCATACGAGATATCGCTCAGATCGCGCTCGTAGCGGATGTAGGGAACATCTGCCGCCGCACACGCCGCCATGGCGTTGCGCGAAACATTGACGGCGTAGGGATGCGTCGCATCGACAAAGACGCGAACGCCGTGCGTCCTGAAATACGCCGCCATTTCATCCGCATCAAGCGGCGTATCATGTACCGTCAGATGCCCGCCTGCCGCACTCTGCGCCTCGAGCAGCTGCTCCCCATAGGAACTCACGACGGATGCTGTCACGTCATATCCCGCTTCGCAGAGGCGGCGGACGACGGCACGCCCGTCCTGCGTCCCCGCTGCCGTGAAGATCACAGTCCCGGCTCCCGCTTCTGATAGCCGCGCGGCGTAATCATCCACTGCCCGTTCTGCTTCGTCTTCGAGTTGCCGATGATCACAATCGAGAACATATTGATATCCTCATTGGTGAACGCACCAAGCGTCGAAATCAGCACATTCTCTCCCTCACGGCTTGCCGCTGTCACGATGCCGACCGGCGTTTCGGGCGTGCGCTCATGCAGAAAGATCTCCTGCACCGCCTTGATCTGACCGACGCGCTTATGGCTGCGCGGATTGTAGAGCACTGTGACGAAGTCTCCCTTCGCTGCAAGTTCTGCACGCTCCTGGATCAGCTCCCACGGCGTGAGGAGGTCAGAAAGACTGATGACGGCAAAATCGTGCATGATCGGCGCGCCGAGGAGCCCTGCCGCCGCACTCATTGCCGAGACACCCGGGATCACGCCGCCGAATTCGGGGCGCTGATCCTCACCCATCTTCATAAGGAGTTCGAGCACCAGCCCGGCCATGCCATAGATGCCGGCATCGCCGCTTGAGATCACGACGACATTCTCCCCCGCTGCTGCTTCCTCCAGTGCCGCACGGCAGCGGTCGATTTCCTGCGTCATGCCCGTATCGAGCACCTTTTTTCCTTCGACCAGGTCAGCGATCAGCTGGATATAGCGGCTGTAGCCGACAACTGCCGTTGCTTCCTCAATCGTGCGATGTGCACGATAGGTCATATCATCCGTACTGCCGGGGCCGATGCCCACAACACTTATTTTTCCCATAGAAGCGCCACCGTCACTTTCCCAAATACTGTTTTTCCGAGTGCCATGCGTCCGCCTTTCTCGCCTGCTGCACAAAGTGCTGCCGCCTCGCATACATTTCCGACACCGATTGTTTTCCGTACAAAATCCGATTCGGTCAAATCATAGTCTTCAATCATCTGCCGAAGCGCCTCCTGTGGGAAAAAGATAATCTCACGTTCGAGTGTCCGCGCGGCCGCGAGAAGTCCTGCCTCATTGCGCTTGACCTCGGTGCTCGCAAAAAGATCGATCGCGGGCGGTTCCCGCCCGATCATCCCGCATGCCTCCGTCAGCGCGCGGAGGACCTGCGCCTCCGTCACATCGGCACGGCATCCAACGCCCGCGATCAGGCGCCGCGGAACAAGATAAATCGTCCGCTCCTCCGCAGCGGCAGGCACATGCTCCGCCCCAACGATGACAACGCGGCAGCTCGCTCCATCCGCAGGGGGAACCTCGCCGCGAAAGAGCCGTGCGCCGATCTCCTGCTCCCGCAGCTGCGCCTCATAGAAGGCAGCCTGCGGCAGATCACTGTCGATATAGTAGTGCACTTCCTCGCCCGCCATGAGCGCCGTATTCAGCACCTGTATGGCAGACTTCGGCACAGGGCGCAGGGCAAGCCGCGCGGCGACGGCATCGGGAGCGAGCACCCCCGTCACATCCGTTGCCGTCGTAATGACGGGATCCGCGCCCACCGCCGCACAAAGCGTGCGTGTCAGATCATTCGCCCCGCCGACGTGTCCCGAAAGGAGACTGATTCCATGCCGCCCCTGCTCGTCAAAAACGATCACAGCGGGGTCGTACAGTTTGCTGCGGACACAGGGGGCAAGCATACGCACGACAATCCCCGTCGCCATGACACAGACGAGTGCATCATAGCGTGAAAACGCCGTCGTAATCGCCGCGGACAGATGGGCAAAATAGGCAGTATGTCCTGCCGTGGGTGTACTGCCATTCAGCCGCTCCGGCAAATAGAGCTGCGCTTCTCCGTCAAGGGCGGTACACAGACGCGCCGCAAGCGCAGCCCCGCCGTCCGTCAGAGCAAAAACAGCAGCTCTCACTGCTTTGCATCCCGAAACATGTGCGAGAAATTGGCGGCATAGAGCCTCGACGGCTCATACACCGCATCGAGACAGTCGCCGACCACGATCATCGCTGTACGGTCGATCTCCTCCGCCTTCACCTGCTCTGCAATCGTCGCAAGCGTACCGCGCAGGATCTTCTGCTCCGGCCATGTCGCGCGCTGCACAATGGCGACAGGCGTCGTCGGCTCATACCCGCCTGCTGTCAGTTCTGCCGCAACCTCCTCGATCATCGTGATCGAGAGGAAAATACACATCGTCGAATGGTGCGCAGCGAGACTGCGCAGCTTCTCGCGGTCCGGCACGGGCGTGCGTCCCTCATTGCGCGTGATGATGACCGTCTGCGAGATGCCGGGCAGGGTATACTCCTGCCGCAGCGCCGCCGCTGTCCCGAGGAAGGAACTCACGCCCGGCACAACATCATAGGAAAAGCCGCGCTTTTCCCACGCGTCCATCTGCTCCTGAATTGCTCCGTAGATCGCAGGGTCACCGGTATGGAGACGCACGGTCATCTTCCCTGCCGTCTCTGCACGCGCGATCACCTCGATGACCTCATCGAGCGTCATGTGCGCCGAATTATGGATCTCCGCCTCTTCCTTGCAGAAATCGAGGAGTGCGGGGTTCACGAGTGAGCCGGCATAGATGACGACATCTGCCTCAGCCAGATAGCGTGCGCCCTTCATCGTGATGAGCTCAGGGTCACCGGGACCCGCACCGACAATATGAATCATGTATTCCTCACTTTCTCTGTGCCGTAATGATATAAATCGGATTCAGTGCCTTTGCCATATCGTAGGGACCGACGCGTTCCAACCGACTGATCTGCACCTGTATAGCCTCGCACGTATAGAGCTCCGCATGCGCATGGAAATAATCCAGACAGGCGGAGACCGTCTGCATCGTAATCGCATTTGCCACGATGCGTCCGCCGCTCTGCATACGCGTTCCGATGATGTCCAGAATCTCGGGCAGACGCCGTCCGCTGCCGCCGATCAAGGCGACATCGAGATGGGGAAGCCCTTCCAGCGCGGCGGGAGCCGCCCCCTCGACCACTGTGAGGTTCTGTGTGGAAAAACGTGCCGCATTCTCCTTGATGAGGGCGATTCCCTCGGGATTCTTTTCGATGGCGTAGACATGCCCCTGCGGTGCAAGACGCGCCGCCTCCACCGAGAGTGAGCCCGTCCCCGCGCCGACATCATAGACGACAGCATCGGGAGCAATCTGTGCCTTGACGAGCGTGAGAATGCGTATCTCCTCTTTTGTCATAGGCACATTACCGCGCACAAAAGCGTCATCTTTTATGCCGAGATTCATGCATCATCCTCCTTCACAGCACAGACGATAATCACGCCGTGCCCAATTCCTTCATCACGCGCCGCATCTCCCAGCGTCGTCCGAACAATGTTCTCATCCGCATAGGAAAGGCGCGTCGCTATATACATCATGTCATCTGCACGCCACCCTGATGAGAGCAGCCGCTTCGCGATGGTCTGTGAGTTGTGCTTCCCGTCCGTCAGCATCCCGAGCACAGCATCTGCCGTACGCGCGAGCTCCTCTGCCCGCGGCTCACGCCCGTGAAAACTGAGCAGACGTGCATCGTGCCACGGCAGGGCGAGCCGCGCAAAGGCAAATTGGAGCGAACTGATGCCCGGGATCACAGCCATCTGCTCGGGCGGGAACGTCCGCCGCAGAGCATCCAGCATCGAGTAGTAGCCGGGATCTCCCGAGACCATGACCACCACATCATCGTCGCGGAGCGCATCCCGGATAAAGGTCAGCACCTCTGCAACATCCGCTCCAATCGCATGCGTACGCACCTCCGCAGGAGCAAGATCGGCGAGCGCGCGCCGCCCGCCGACGAGGACGCGCGCGTCATGAATCGCCGCCCGTGCCTGCGGCAGAAGATAGGCGGGGTCGCCGGGACCGATGCCGACGACGGTGATCGTATGTCTCATGCGTTCAGTCTCCATCCGCAGGCATCGGCAAAAGCCCGCGCCTGCTCATCCACGCCGAGGATCTCCCCCGCGAAATTCACCATGACGGCACCGACCTTCATTTTCCCGAAGAGATACCTCTCCGCACGGATACGCACGCGTGCGGCGATCACCGCGCAGACCCGCTCAGCGAGCCCTGCCGACGCGATCACCGCCAAGGCATCCTCCGTCGTATTCGCTGCCAGTACGGCGCGCACATCCGTCTGGCTGAGCCCCTCAGCGGCAGCATACGCCGCGAGCGTCTCCAGCCGCGCATCCGCCATACGATTATGGGTATGGAAAATGCCGGCGGCAATCTTTACGAGCTTGCCCGTATGACCGAGAATCAGCACGCCCTTTGCGCCGCGCTCGGCGGCACGCTCCAGCATAAAGCCGATAAAGTTGCTTGTCTCGATAACCGCCTTCTGCGAAATCCCCAGAGAGAGAGCAATCCGCTGTCCAATCTTCCCGGGAACAAAGACGAGTACCTCCTCCCCTGCTGCACGTGCCACATCGATCTGCGGAACAAGGGAGTCCTTGAACGCCTCCTCCGACATGGGGCGAAGCACGCCCGTTGTACCGATCACGGAGATGCCGCCCTCAATGCCGAGCACGGGGTTGAGCGTCTTCTTTGCCAGTTCTGTTCCGGCCGGAATGGCGATCGTCACCTCTGCGCCAACATCCTCCCGCCCCGTCATCTCAGTGACAACACGTCGGATGAGCGCACGCGGCCCCTGATTGATCGACGGTTCACCGACAGGGAGGCTCATGCCGGGCTTTGTCACCGTGCCGACCCCCTCACCTGCACGGAACACAATCCCATCGGCATCATCGCGCAGCCTGAGCGTCGTGTAGACGGAAACGCCGTTCGTGATATCGGGATCATCGCCCGAGAACTTGACGACCTCGGCACAGATCCCGTCCTCCGTTTGTGTGACCGCCTTGACGGGAATCGTCAGCGGCGTTCCGTCCAGTGCCGTGAGGGAAATCTCCTGCCACGGCTTCCCCTGCAAAAAGAGAAATGCCGCCTTGACCCCTGCCGCCGCGCATGCACCTGTCGTATATCCACTGCGCAGTTCTGTCGACATACATCGTCTCCGTCCAAAACAAGAAATTTATCGAAGAAAAACTGATTTATTATAACACTCTGCCGACAAAATGAAAAGGGAGCACCGTGCATTTTACACAGTGCTCCCCAGTATCTTGTCAAATATTACGATAGAGTCCGATCACCTTGCCGAGAATCTGGACATCCGTCTCGTAGAACGGCTCCATGGCGTCATTCTCGGGCTGCAGGCGGATGCAGGTCTTTTCACGGAAGAAACGCTTCACCGTCGCCGCCTCACCGTTGACGAGCGCCACAACGATATCGCCGTTGTTCGCTGTCGGCTGCTGACGCACAAGCACGAAATCGCCGTCGAAGATGCCGACGTTGATCATGCTGTCCCCTTGAATGCGGAGCATGAATACATCCTCCGCCGTCCCGAGAAGCCCGCGTGGGAAGGAGAATACATCCTCCACGTTCTGCTCGGCGAGGATCGGCTCGCCCGCCGTCACAACGCCGACCAGCGGCACGGGGATCGTGCGCCCCCACGGATTCTCTCCCATGATGTCGATCGCACGCGGCTTCGTCGCATCACGGCGGATCATGCCGTTCTCCTCGAGCATCGACAGATAGCGATGTACCGTCGAGCTGGATTTCAGTCCAACTGCCGTGCCAATCTCACGAACCGAGGGCGGATACCCCTTCTCCACCAAGAACTCCTTGATGTAGTCCAATATCTCCGACTGTCGCCGCGTGGATATTCTTGTCTTCTTCACCGTGATACCCCCTGACAGGTTCGCATACATATTATTATTAGTATCATAGCATATATACGTTCTAAAAAAAAGGGGGTAAGTGAAGAAATTCTCCTAAGGAATCACGGATAAAATGAAGTTCGTCAGATTGCATAGATTCTCCACCGAAGTGCGGGCAAAAAAGATGCGTCAAGATGGCCTGACCGAATTCATCAGCGATTCCCTAATTTGTATCAAATTTCTGCTCTGCATCGTGGAGAATACTGTCACGGCGCGCCTTGGAAGCGGAAAAATAGTCGTGGATCGCCTGTCGATCTCCTGCATCAATGGCCGTGATAACCTCCCCCATGATCGTCTGCAGCTCGCGCAGGGCATCCGTGATCGCCCCCGCATTCGTCATGCAGATGTCCGCCCACATATCAGCATTCGAGGAAGCGATGCGCGTCGTGTCCTTGAATCCGCCGCCGATGAGCTTCAGGCAGGAGGAAAGATCATCACCGCTGCGGTTAAGGAGGGTAACGAGAGCTGCCGCCGCGAGATGCGGCACATGGCTGATGACCGCGGCACAGCGGTCGTGCTGTGCAAGATCGAGCGTCGTAAATCGGGCACGCGTGAGCCGCAGAACATCCATCAGACGTTCCTTGATCTCCTGCGGGATGGCCGGGTCGTCGATGATGACGTACGCCTTATGGGCAAAGAGATCCTTCGTCGCCGCCGCAACACCGCTCTTTTCGCGTCCCGTCATCGGATGCCCGGGGATATAGTAGATATCCGCCGGCAGGATCTCATGCAGCTGCCGATAGAGCTCGCCCTTCGTACTTCCTGCATCCGTCAGGATCGCACCGCGCTTCAGGTACGGCAGGATCCGCTCTACCATCGGAACAATCTGGAGGACGGGCGGGCTGAGGTACACAATGTCCGCATCCCCGACAACCGCCGCCAGATCCGCCCCTGCATAGTCCACCGCACCGCAGTCCATCGCCGCACGCATGGACTGCTCTGAACGGCAGAGACCTGTAATGCAGATCCCATCACCGAGCGTCTCCTTGAGGCACAGCCCGAGTGAGCCGCCGATCAGCCCGACGCCAATGATGGCAAGCTTCGTCCGTGTCATGCGCGCCGCCCGACGGCAGGGGCAATCTGCCGCACCTCATCCATCAGCATCTCGAAGTTGCGCGGAATCAAGCTCTGATCCCCATCGGAAAGTGCCAGCTCGGGGTGGCAGTGCACCTCGATGATGAGCCCGTCTGCACCGACAGCGACGGAGGCACGCGCCAGCGGGCGCACCATCTGCCACCGTCCCGTCCCGTGACTGGGGTCGGCGATGACGGGAAAATGCGTCAGCTCTTTGAGTGCTGCAATCGCATTGAGATCCATCGTATTGCGCGTATAGGTCTCATACGTACGGATGCCGCGCTCACAGAAGATGATGTTCTCATTTCCGCCCGCCGCAATGTACTCCGCTGCATTCAGCCACTCACTGATCGTCGCAGAGAGCCCGCGTTTGAAAAGCACGGGCTTCTGTGCCTTGCCGAGTGCCTTAAGCATCTGGAAGTTCTGCATATTGCGCGCACCAACCTGCAGGAGATCGGCATACTCCGAGACAAGACCGATATCATCCTTGTCCACGACTTCCGTCACAACACGCAGACCTGTCTTGTCTCCGACATCGCGCAGAATCTTCAGCCCCTCCTCACCGAGCCCCTGAAAGTCGTACGGGCTCGTACGCGGCTTGAATGCGCCGCCGCGGAGGAACTGCGCACCTGCCGCTTTCACCTTGACCGCGACATCATAGACCTGATCGTAGCTCTCGACAGAACACGGTCCCGCCATAATCGCCAGCTGCTCACCGCCGACGGGGAAACCAGACACATAGACAATACTGCTCTCGGGGTGAAACTCGCGGCTGACCAGCTTATACTTCTCCGTGATGCGCACCGTCTTTTCGACGCCCTCCATCATGTTCATCTCGAGCCCTGCTATCATCTGCTTATCCCCGATGACCCCGATGATGACGCGATCCTCTCCCTTTGATAGATGCGTGCGCAGCCCCGTCTGCTCAATCTTAGCGATCACATGGTCGATATTCTCCTGTGTGGCTCCTGCGTTCATAACGACGATCATAGCGTACCTCCGTCATACCTTTATCATAGCAATTTCATCACAGTTTGGATACTTAGGACAGTCAATGCATTCCTTCCAAACCTTCTGCGGCAGTTCCTCCCTACTGATACGGAGAAAGCCAAGCGTCTCAAAAAACGCCGGCTTATAGGTGAGTGTAAAGAACTTCTCAATGCCGAGTCCATCGCCCTCATCGAGGAGGCGGTGCACAATCTCCGCGCCGATCCCCTGCCGTATATGCGTCGGTGCAATCGCCATCATGCACACCTCGGCAAGTCGATCCCACATGATGCGCAGTGCCCCCACTCCGACCACCGTCCCGTTTTCCTCGGCGACGACAATATCACGCAAATTCTCGTAGAGCGTGTTGCGCGAGCGCGGCAGCATATCGCCCTGCGCCGCATAGACCCGCACAAGCTGATAGATTGGCTCAACGTCGTCAAATCTCGCCTTTCGATAAATCATCCGCGCCCTCCCCTCATCATACCTATGCCCCGCTGCTTGGACACACCTGAGCAAGCGCACACGTGTCGCAAAGCGGTTTTCGTGCCTTGCAGACCTGTCTTCCGTGCAGGATGAGCCAATGGTGTGCGTCGCTCCAATCCTCACGCGGAATTACCTTCTGCAGCCCCTTCTCCACCTCGAGCGGCGTCGTGCCCACGGCAAGCCGCAGGCGGTTTGCCACGCGGAACACGTGCGTATCCACCGCGATGGCAGGCATATGAAATGCGACACTCATCACGACATTCGCCGTCTTGCGTCCGACGCCTGGGAGCTTCTGCAGTGCCTCAAAGTCCGCCGGCACCTCGCCGTCGTACTCATCCAGCAAGATATGACAGGTCTCTATGATGTGCTTTGCCTTCATGCGGAAAAATCCGCAGTCATGAATCTCTTTTTCAAGTTCTGCCTGCCCAAGAACGGCAATTGCAGCAGGCGTATTTGCCTTTGGAAAGAGCCGCCCCGTCACCACATTGACACGTGCATCCGTACACTGTGCCGAAAGGATGACGGCAATGAGAAGCTCAAACGGCGACTGAAACGTGAGCGCGGGTCTTGCATTCGGATAGAGAGACCGCAGAATGCGCAGCTGCTCTGCCTTAACGGCCTTCGTGACGCGCATCAGTTCGTCAGGGCGCGCGTCGGCGCCGGGATACGCCCGCCGCGCGCGATGAACGCCGCCGAGCTGAAGAAACTGCGGACGGGAACGATAGGCGAGTAGCCCAAGAGTCCGCCGAAGGATACCGTCTCCCCCACCTTTTTCCCGGGCACAGGAATGACACGTACCGCTGTTGTCTTGTTGTTCACCATGCCGATTGCCGCCTCATCCGCGATGATGCCGGCAATCGTGCTGGCGGGCGTATCGCCCTCAATCGCGATCATATCCAGTCCGACCGAGCAGACGCAGGTCATCGCCTCGAGCTTCTCAATGGAGAGACTGCCGCGCTGAACGGCGTCGATCATGCCCTCGTCCTCGCTGACGGGAATGAACGCCCCCGACAGGCCGCCGACATGAGAGGTCGCCATCAGGCCGCCCTTCTTGACCGCATCGTTGAGGAGTGCGAGTGCCGCCGTCGTACCGGGTGCTCCGCACGCCTCAAGTCCCATCTCCTCCAGGATGCGCGCCACACTGTCGCCGACCTCCGATGTCGGTGCCAAGGAGAGGTCGATAATGCCGAACGGAACACCTAGGCGGCGTGATGCTTCACGCGCGACGAGCTGTCCCACGCGTGTGATCTTGAACGCCGTACGCTTGATCGTCTCGGCGATCTCCGTGAAGTCCGCGCCCTTCAGATCCTCAAGGGCATGTTTGACCACCCCAGGGCCGCTGACACCGACATTGATGACACGGTCACCCTCAGCAACGCCGTGGAATGCGCCTGCCATGAAGGGATTGTCTCCGGGCGCATTGCAGAACACGACAATCTTTGCGCAGCCGAGCGCCTCCTGCTCGCGCGTCAGCTCTGCCGTGCGCTTGATCACATCGCCCATCTCGCGCACGGCATCCATATTGATGCCTGCCTTCGTCGAGCCGATGTTGACCGACGAGCAGACAATATCCGTCACTGCCATCGCCTGTGGAATGGAGTCGATGAGCACACGGTCGCCATGCGTCATCCCCTTTTCGACGAGTGCCGAAAATCCGCCGATGAAGTTTACCCCGACCGCCTTGCCTGCGCGGTCGAGTGCCTCCGCTACGGGGACGAAGGAATCCGTCTGACACGCATCCGCCGCGATCCCGATGGGCGTCACGGAGATGCGCTTGTTGATGATGGGGATGCCGTACTCCGTCTCGATGTCCTCGCCTGTCTGAACGAGATACTCCGCTGAGTGCGTAATCTTCTCATAGACATTCTGGCAGAACTTCTCGAGGTTTGGATGGGCGCAGTCCCGCAGGGAGATTCCCATCGTAATGGTACGCACATCGAGGCGGTTTTCCGTAATCATCCGATTGGTTTCACGGATGTTCTCAAATGTAATCAATCTGCCGCTCCTCGCTCAAATCTTGTGCATGACCTGGAAAATCTCCTGGTGCTGAACCTTGATCTCGAGTCCCTGCTCCTCGCCCTTCTTCCGCAGAATCTCCTGCAGATCCTTGAGCTTGATCTCCGCATCATCCGGCATCTCGGCAAGCATCACCATGTTGAAAAAACCATCCATGATGTTTTGGTTCACATTCATGATATTGACGCGCTGCTTGGCAAGGATCCCACTCACCATTGCTACAATACCGACCTGATCCCGTCCGACAATCGTCACAACCAATTTCATCTTCGCCACTCCTCAAGAAGCATCCGCATAGATACCGTGCAATATCCCCTGCATCATATCAAAAAACACAGACACCGTCAACACGAGACACACACCGCTGCCTCCGACAAATATGGCGTGAACAGCACAAAAACTGTTCACGCCATAGGTAAAAGAAACTATAGTCCCAAGTCGCCCATCCGCATTTCTTCCACATGGTCGTCTGCGATGGAAAACGCAAATCCTATCGTCGGATCCTCTTCGAAGAAATAGATGTAGTCTTTGCCATAGATCATGCTCGGCTCACCATAGACACGCCGCAGCTCCTCAACCGGTGTGCCGACGCGAACGCCCTTGCCGGAAGCAAGAGCATTATGCGAGCGCACACGCACCAAGCGCACTGCTCCGTCTACCGTTTCAACGAGAAGGCCGTCTTCATATCTGCATGCAACGACATCTTTCCCTGCATAACGCATGGACTTCTGTGATGTCGTCTCCTGCGGTGTTCCATAGCTGGCGCGTACCTCTGCATCCCCTGCACCGTATGCGATGCCGCCAAGGATCAGCGATTTGCGTTCCAGACGAACCGCTGATGTCTGCTCCTCTGTGCGATGCTGACGAAGCAGCTGCGCCTCACGCTTTGCTGCATCATCTGCCATGAGCGTCTTCTCTACAGACTCGCGTGCAATAGGTACATGGTCCCCAGGGGAATTGCTCAGCGGCTCTTCTGTACAGCCCTGGAGCATGTAGGCTGTAAGAAGCGCTGCGGCTCCTACGATGGCAATCCCTGCACATACAACGCTCTTTCGCATCTTCACCGGTTGTCTCTCCCTTAGGGAATTACTGGATTGCGGGAAGTTGCCCGCCTCAGCGGATCACTCCCATGCGGATCTCATCAACGCGACCATGTTCGATCTCAAAGGAAAATCCGATCGTCTGATCACCATCCACATAGTAGATATAGTCATCCCCATGTATCGCATCCGGCTGCCCATACGCTGCAATCAGTGCATTCAGATCACTGCCGACCGCGATATCATCCTTGGTACGAATGCCGTTGCTCGCACCAACCTCAATCCGCCGAACGAAACCATCCACAAAGGTAATGTCAAACTCGCTGCCATACTCCCACTCAACGGCCTGTCCACCGGAGTAGATCGGGTTATACTTCGTCTCAACCTCACGCGGCGCACCATAGACACTGCGCACGTAACTCTCCGATGCACCGTACTCAATCCCACCTGCGACGAGTGCATCCTGCAACACAGATGCCTGCACAGCAGTCATGCTAAGCATGCTGATACCAAGAGCCAATCCAGCGATTTTTCCATAAAAGTTCATCACGTTCTCTCCTTATTTCATTATTAATAAAAATATAGGATAAAACGCTGAAAAGCCTCTGAATATTTCTTTTCAGAGGCTTTTCATACACGACAGACGTGGTATAGACGCGTTATACGCTCGGAATCGGCACATCCTCGTCCGACAGAGTTCCCTCAAGGTCGCGATTTGTGATCGCGCAGACGGCCGAATCCGACCAGACATTTTCCGCCGTCTCAATCATATCGATGATCGAGTAGATCGGCAGGATGACCCCCATGAGCCCGACCGGTGCGCCGATCGACGCCATGAGAGAGAGCGTCAGAAAATAGCAGCCCATCGGAACGCCCGCATTGCCGACGGCGGCGAGCACGGCGATAAAGAGCCAGCTGATCATCGTGCCGAGCGAGAGTTCCATCCCTGCATTCTGCATGACGTAGAGCGAGGTCACGAGAATGAACGCAGCACAGCCGTTCATGTTGATTGTCGTGCAGATTGGCAGGACGAAACGTGTCACCGAAGGATGCGCCTTAAGACGCTGCTCAGCAGAAGCGAGTGTCACGGGGAGCGTACCTGCCGAGCTCTTTGTAAAGAGAGCGACCGCGACCGCCGGCATCATCTGACGGAACACGCGCACGGGATTCAGCCCGCGCACAGCGAGGAAGAACGGAATGACAATAAAGAACTGAATCAGATTGCCGCCGATGACGACAGCGGTATAGACACCGAGTGAACCAATGATGACGCCCGCCTCGATCTGTGCCGCGAGCTGTGCGGCAAAGGCGAGGATCCCCACGGGCAGGACAGTGATCAGCGCGCGAATGAGCGTGAAGAGCAGTTCCTGCAGGCCATGAATCCCCTTGAGGAGCATCTCACGGTTCTCCGTCTTGGGTGCGAAGGCAAGTCCAAGCCCCGCCGCTGCTGCGACAAGCATGACAGAGAGGACGTTTCCCGAGACAAACGGGGCGAGCACATTGTTCGGAACGATGGAGAGGAAGTGATCGTAATAGGACAGTCCCTCCAGCTTGCCCGGCACATCCGATATGCCCGCGCCGACAACATCGGCAGGAAGGTTTGCGGGTGCGAGCCAGAGGAAAAGTGCCAGCCCGACCGCCGCCGCACAGATTGTCGTCAGCAGGGTATAGGTGACAGCATGGGCAAAGATGCGTCCCGTATCTCGCTTCGTCCCAAGTGAGGCTAACGTCGTGATCACGGCAAGGGCAATCGTCGGCACGGCGACGAATTGGAAGAGGCGTGTAAAGACGGTTGCGATAAAGCTGAACAGGTTGTTCAGCGCGGGCACGTTCGCCCAGCCAAGAATGCCGCCGACGATGAGCGCCGCGATCCACAGTGCGAGCTGACGCTTCTGCCCGCTGAGCTTCGCGGCAGAGAGCGCCGCCTGCGCCTGCTGTTCCACCTCATCATGAGGCGTATGTTTATGTTGATCTGCCATAGAGAATTCCTCCATATCCCAAGATGTAAGAAATCGCTGGTAAGATGATACTGAGCAGATCAGCGATCTCCAAAAACATTGTTTGCATATTATATTTCTATGTTAATGATATGTCAAGTAAAAACTGCCGTGACAGCACGGCAGTTTTTCTCAGCAGGAGCAGCAAAGTGTACGAGAAAATCCGGTACGTCCTTATGCCTTGCCTGCAAGTTTCTTGTAGTTGTTGTAGCGCGTCTCCGCGTCCTTCTGCGTCTTCTCAAAGAGTGCATCCGCCGCCTCGGGGAAGCTGCGCTGGAGATTGATGTAGCGGTTCTCACCCAACAGGAACTCACGGAACTTCGAGAAGTCCGGCTCTTTCGAATCGAGGCTGAACGGATTCTTGCCTGTCTCGATAAGCTGCGGGTTGTAGCGATAGTTCGCCCAGTAGCCGCACTCCACGGCGAGCTTGCCCTCAAGCTGAGCACAGCCCATGCCCTTGCGGATGCCGTGATTGATGCACGGCGAGTACGCGATGATAAGCGAGGGTCCCGGATATGCCTCCGCCTCGCTGATCGCCTTGAGCACCTGATTCTGGTCAGCCCCCATATCGATCTGTGCGACGTAGACGTAACCGTAGGACATCGCCATCATGCCGAGATCCTTCTTCTTCGTCTTCTTGCCCGTCGCGGCAAACTCTGCAATCGCAGCCGCCGGCGTGGACTTCGACGCCTGTCCGCCTGTATTGGAGTAGACCTCGGTATCAAAGACCATGATGTTGATGTCTTCGCCCGAGGCGAGCACGTGATCCACACCGCCGTAGCCGATGTCGTATGCCCAGCCGTCGCCGCCGAAGACCCACTGCGAACGCTTGACGAAGTAGTCGTTGTCGCTGTAGATGCGGCAAAGAAGATCGTCCGTCCCCTTCTCCTTCTCGAGCAGCTCGCGCAGGAGGTCGGCGCGGTCGCGCGTTCCCTCACCGCTGTTGCGCTTTTCGAGCCAGAGCTGCATCGCCGCCTGGAGCTCCGCCGAGCCCTTCTTGGCCTCCAGCGCCTCCGTCACAGCGGCAGCGAGCGACTCACGTACCGACTTTGTGCCGAGCAGCATACCGAGACCATACTCTGCGTTGTCCTCGAACAGGGAGTTCGCCCATGCAGGACCGCAGCCCTTCTGGTTTTTCGTGTACGGAATGGCAGGTGCACTGGCGCCCCAAATGGAGGAGCAGCCCGTTGCATTGGCGATCATCATGCGGTCTCCAAAGAGCTGCGTGATGAGCTTGGCATACGGTGTCTCGCCACAGCCTGCGCACGCCCCCGAGAACTCGAAGAGCGGCTGCTCGAACTGCGAGCCGATCAGCGTTGTCTTCTTCATCGGGACATTCTTGACCGCGACCTTCGTCGTATCGACACCGTAGTCAAAGTACTTCTGCGCATCACGGAGCTTGTCATCGAGCAAGGTCATATCAAGTGCCTTGCCCGGGCAGACCTGTGCACAGTTGCCGCAGCCAAGGCAGTCGAGTGTCGAGACGGCGATGGTGAGGTTCATTCCCTTTGCGGGACGCGACTTCACAGACTGCATCCCCTCAGGTGCTGCCGCAAGCTCTTCGTCCGTCGTCAGGATCGGACGAATCGTCGCATGCGGACAAACAAAGGAGCACTGGTTGCACTGAATACACTTCTCAGGGCGCCATACGGGGACAGAGATCGCCGTGCCGCGCTTCTCATAGGCTGTACCGCCCACGGGGAACGTACCGTCCTCCATGCTGAGGATCTCGGAGATCTTGAGCTTGTCGCCCTCCTGACGATTCATGACATTCTGGACGTTCGTGATGAATGCAGGCGTCTTCTCGTTGACCGGCACCTCTTCGTCCACAGCATCCTTCCACGCATCAGGAACATTGACGCGGTGCAGCGCCTCGATGCCCTTGTCGATCGCACCATTGTTCATGTTGACGACCTTCTCGCCCTTGCTGCCGTAGGAGGTGACAACCGCATCCTTGAGATACTTGACTGCATCGTCGAGCGGAATGATGTTGGCGAGCTTGAAGAACGCGGACTGCATGACCATGTTGAAGCGTCCGCCAAGTCCGAGCTCACGCGCGATATGAACGGCGTCCACCGTATAGAACTGGATGTCGTTGCGTGCGATAAAGCGGCGCATTGATGCGGGCAGATGCGTATCCAGCTGCTCATCCGACCAGAACGTATTGAGCAGGAACGTGCCGCCCTTTCTGAGTCCTGCGAGCAGGTCATACTGACGCACATAGGACTGCTGCGAACAGGAGATAAAGTCCGCACGGTTGATGAGATACGGGCTGATGATCGGCGACTTGCCAAAGCGCAGGTGACTCATCGTGATGCCGCCCGACTTCTTCGAGTCGTAGGCAAAGTATGCCTGCGCATACATATCCGTCTTGTCGCCGATGATCTTGATCGCGCTCTTGTTCGCGCCGACCGTGCCGTCCGAGCCGAGTCCCCAGAACTTGCACGCCGTCGTCCCCTCCTTCGTGAGGTTGACATCTCTGTGTGCGGGCTTCAGGCTGCGGTTCGTCACATCATCGACGATGCCGAGCGTAAAGCCGTGCATCGGCTCGTTCTTCTTCAGCTCCTCGTAGACGCCAAAAATCTGATCCGGCGTCGTATCCTTGCCGCCGAGACCATAGCGGCCGCCGACGATGACGGGATCCATGCCTGAGCCATAGTACGCCGCCTTGACATCGAGGTAGAGCGGCTCGCCGAGGGCACCCGGCTCCTTCGTGCGGTCGAGGACAGCAACCTTCTTCACCGTCTTCGGGAGATACTTGAAGAAATGCTCGACGGAGAACGGACGATAGAGATGAACGGACAGCAGTCCGACCTTCTCGCCCTGTGCATTGAGATACTCCGCGACCTCCTCCGCCGTCTGGCAGACCGAGCCCATCGCAATGATGATGCGGTCCGCATCAGGTGCGCCGTAGTAGTCAAAGAGATGGTGCTCACGGCCTGTGATCTTTGCCATCTGTGCCATTGCTTCCTCAACGAGGGAAGGAATGGCATCATAGTAACGGTTGACCGCCTCACGCCCCTGGAAGTAGATATCAGGGTTCTGTGCCGTGCCGCGCACCACCGGATGATCCGGGTTGAGCGCACGGCGGCGGAACGCCTCAACGGCATCCCAGTCGAGGATCTTCGCGAGGTCAGCATAGTCCACGACCTCGATCTTCTGGATCTCATGCGAGGTGCGGAATCCGTCAAAGAAGTTGATGAACGGCACACGTCCCTTGATGGCGACGAGATGCGCTACTGCAGAGAGATCCATGACCTCCTGCACGCTCGACTCGGCGAGCATGGCGACACCTGTCTGACGCGCTGCCATGACATCCTGATGGTCGCCGAAGATGTTCAGCGAGGAGGCGGCAATGGCGCGTGCACTGACGTGGAACACGCCCGGCAGCAGCTCACCTGCAATTTTATACATATTGGGGATCATCAGCAGAAGTCCCTGCGATGCTGTGTAGGTTGTCGTCAGCGCACCCGCCTGCAGAGACCCGTGGACAGCCCCCGCAGCACCGGCCTCCGACTGCATCTCAATCAGACGCAGCTTCTGTCCGAAGATATTCTTCATTCCTTTGGCAGCAAGGCTGTCGACATACTCCGCCATCGGCGACGAGGGCGTGATCGGATAGATCGCTGCCACATCCGTAAAGGCATAGGAAATATAGCCCGCGGCGGTATTTCCGTCCATCGTCTTCATCTTTTTTGCCATAGTACTGCTCTCCTCTCTT
Source organism: Centipeda flueggei ATCC 43531 (assembly GCF_000160695.1). Classification (GTDB taxonomy): domain Bacteria; phylum Bacillota; class Negativicutes; order Selenomonadales; family Selenomonadaceae; genus Centipeda; species Centipeda flueggei. The sequence continues at coordinate 112,576 of NZ_GG694010.1, forward strand.
TAGAGAAGCGCCGATAAATTCGGCACGACCATCTTGACGCATCTTTTTCGCCCGCTTATCGTTAGCAAATCCTCCACATAGCCCTTGCTATGCGTCCGGTTTGCTGCTCAATCGGACGAAAAATCTACGCCAATCCGGCATACCCCATTTTATCAGCGATTCCCTAGAAATGCTTCTGCACTTCATCGGTTATTAAAATATATACACATGAGCAAAGAATTTCTTCCCCTCCGTCGAACGAGAAACAATATCTATGGAGAAGTATCAATTCTATACTTTCTGTTTATTATACAACGGAACACCCGCCTTGTAAACAAGACAGGTGCTTTGTATCTCCGATATTACGGCGTTCTATCATTGTTTTTTATGATGCAAGCATCCGAACACCCTATTTCGTTCCTGTTTCCTTCTGATTAAAGCTCGGTTCGCGTCTTTCCAAGAATGCTGTCACAGCCTCACGATGATCCGCAGAGGCACCCGCCTTCCCGAGATTTTCCGCCTCGATGCGGCTGTATGCCATATAGTCGCGGTAAAAAACCTCATAGTAAAGCTGTTTCTGCATGGCGATGGCACCAAGAGGACGGCGCAGGAGCTGTATGGCAAAGGCACGCGTTTCCTCTTCCAGTTTTCCTGCGGCAGCGACCCGCGTGGCCAGTCCGAGACGCAGTGCCTCCTCACCATAGACGGGGGTACTCAACGCCATGAGCTCAATCGTCTTCGCGAGTCCAACAATCTGATGCAGATGATAGATGCAGCCCGTGTCCCCGGGCAGAGCGACGTTCGAGAACGCTGTGAGCAGACAGCTCCCTTCCGTCATGATGCGGAAATCTGCGCCGAGCGCGAGGCCGCAGCCGGCGCCTGCAGCCGTGCCGTTCACCATCGCAATCACAGGTTTTCGGCACTTTCGCAGAGCAAGCGACGCCTGCCCTGTCAGCATGGAGAGTTCATAGCTGATGAATGAAAAGGTCGCCATCTCCTTGATGTCGCCGCCTGCAGAGAAATTCCTGCCCGCGCCCGTAAGGATGATCACCTTTACCGCTTCGTCTGCACCGCAATGCTCCACAGCTGCGATCAAATCGCGGAACATCTCTGCATCCAGTGCATTGTTTGACCCTGGACGATCCATAATGATCTGTGCGATACCATCCTGAATGGATTGCTTGATATGCTGATACATGAGAGACCTCCAATAAGGGATACACACAAAGGAAGCTGCCCCGCCGGCACCGAGCAGGATACTCTCAGCAGCTTGTCCTGCCGAGGAGCGGGTGTGATGTCGGGCGCAGGTCACGCACGCGGATAAGGTGCAGTGCCTCCGTGAGATCAATGTCACGACGCTCGGGACCGTTCTCGTACACGTAGACCGGATGCTCTGCACCGACCTCACTGCCCGGCATGTATACATACTCCGCCGTGTGCGCATCACCGAAGATGATGCCGCGGTCCAGCTGTGCTTCGCGTATCAAAACATATCCCTCCGCCAGAGCAGGTAGACCGCCAGCGTCGATACACAGACGGCGAAGACGAGCACGCGCAGGAAGCCCGTTGGGTCATCCTGATACGGCACCGGCACATTCATCCCAAGAAAGCTCGAGATCACCGTCGGGATGGCGAGAATAATCGTAATCGCCGTCAGGAACTTCATCACGAGGTTCAGATTGTTCGAAACGATGGATGAAAACGTATCGGCAAGGCGTGCCATAATCGTACTGTACATATCGACCATCTCGCGTGCCTGCTTATTCTCGATGATGACATCCTCCAGCAGATCCTCATCCTCCTCGTACATCTTAAAAATATGATGGAGGGAGGTGTTCGTACGCAGGCGCATCAAACGGTCGAGCACCGCACCGTTCGATCGCAGTGCTGCATTAAAATACGTCAGACCTTTCTGCAGCTGCAGAAGGCGCAGGATCTCGCTGTTCTTCATGTCATGCCGCAGACGATCCTCGATTTCCTCGGAGAGCTTGCTGATCTGCCGCAGATAGCGCAGATAGAATACGTCAGATTTGTAGAGGATCTGAAAAAGAAAGCGCGTCCGCTTGTACGTGCGGAACATCTTCGCCGTCCGCTCATTGAACTCCGCGATGACGGGAGTTTCTTCGAGACAGACGGTAATGACATGCTCATCCGTGAGGATGATCGCAAGCGGCAGTGTATCATAAGTGTCCTCGCCGCGATAGACGGGAACATTGGTCAGGATCATGACGGAGTCATCCTCAACATCCGTATGTGAACGCTCCTCATCGTCAAGAGCGGAACGCAGGAAATCGGGATCGACCTCCGTGAGTGTACTGACAACCTTCAGTTCGTACGGCGTCGGATTGACAATATTGATCCATGCCCCTTTGGACAGCGTCTTGAGTGACAGCTCCTGCAGCGGGCCGGATTCCATGGATTTATAAATCTGCAGCAAGGGAGAACGCTCCTTTCCGATTGTCCTCCCCCGCTGTCACCGCATCCTAGCTGCACAGCGAAGAGAGAACAGAATACTCGTATACGGCGGAGGCTGCAAAGGTGTATCGTCCATGCTCTTCACTTCCTTTCATCGTGCTCAGAAATTACGCTCAAACATTAAAACGGAAATTCACCACATCACCGTCGCGCATGACATAGTCCTTGCCCTCAAGGCGCACCAGACCCTTGTCACGCGCTGCCGCGACACTGCCGAGCGAGACGAGATCGTCATAGTTCACGATCTCCGCACGGATGAACCCACGCTCAAAGTCCGTGTGAATCTTTCCTGCCGCCTTCGGCGCGGTCGTTCCGCGCGTAATCGTCCACGCACGGCACTCATCCTCTCCCGCCGTGAGGAATGTCTGCAGGCCGAGCAGGGCAAACGCACCGTGGATCAGGCGATCCAGCCCGCTCTCCGCAAGGCCAAGATCTTCAAGGAACGCTGCTGCTTCCTCGTCATCGAGCTCGGCAATCTCCTCCTCGAGGCGCGCCGATACCGTCACCACCTGCGCACCCGTACGCGCAGCATACTCCTTCACCTTCTGCACGTGAGGATTCTCCGCATCCGCTGTCGCCGCCTCATCCTCGCCGACGTTCGCGATGTAGAGGATGGGCTTACGCGTGAGGAGATTCAGATCACGCAGGATCCCCTGCTCCTCCTCGGAGAGCTCCACCTCGCGCGCAGGCCGCCCCGCATCGAGCGCCTCCTTCAGGCGCTCCAGTGCCGCGTGCTCCGCCTTTGCCTCCTTGCTCCCCGATTTCAGCAGTTTCGTCACCTTGACGAGGCGTTTTTCCACCGCCTCCAGATCGGCAAGGCACAGCTCCGTCTCGATGATGTCAATATCGCGCAGAGGGTCAATGCCGCCCTCTACATGCGTGATGTCCGAGCTCTCAAAGCAGCGCACCACATGGGCGACAGCATCCACTTGGCGGATGTGCTCGAGGAACTTATTGCCCAGCCCCTCGCCCTTCGAGGCGCCCTTCACAAGGCCTGCAATATCGACGAAGCGCACACTGGCGGGCGTCGTCTTTTTGGAATGATAGAGATCCGTCAGCACCTTGAGGCGCGCATCCGGCACGGCCACGACGCCCACATTCGGCTCAATCGTGCAGAACGGATAGTTCGCCGCCTCTGCGCCCGCCTTCGTGATCGCGTTGAACAGCGTGCTTTTTCCCACATTCGGCAGACCGACGATTCCGACTTCAAGATTGCTCACAGATATTCCTCCAAAACACGTTATGACAGATATACACGTTATGTTATAGCACACAACCCATGCACAGGTCAATTCCAACACAGTTTTCCGACGCTTTTCTTCACAGCATGGACGTATATGTTGCAAATGGTACTTTCAATTTTTATATCTTGTGCTATAATGTGAAAAAGTCAAAGGGATATTTCCCTTGCTTTCACTGTATTTTCCCATAGGAGGTCATTATGGCAATTACCAAAGATATGAGCATCATCGAGATTGTGCAGAAGTACCCCGACACGGTCGAGGTTCTGATGAACGCAGGCATGGGCTGCCTCGGCTGCGCGGCGGCACATTTCGAGAACATCGAGCAGGGCGCACTGGCACATGGCATCGACATCGACGCACTCATCGACAAGCTCAACGAGACGGTCGTCGAGACAGCCGCGGCACAGTAAGCAAAATACGCACGAAAAAGCCACCTCACGACAACGAGGCGGCTTTTTTGATGCAGTTGTTAGAGCATTTCCCGCACATCCCACCAAATCACGGCCGAGCGCGTTGCAACAGTGCATTTTCCGTTCTTTGCCTCCGCGCAGACGGCACGGTGCAGCTCCTCACGCACGGCATCCGTGACATCGCCCTCATACTGCTCATAGGCGAGCAGCCGATACCGCAGCTCATCCTCAATACTGCGCTCACAGCGATAGTCAATTGTGCGCACGTTGGCGAACCGTCCCTGCGCAGCAAGCATATTGTAGAGAATCTGGAACTCCTCCACGTCACAGCTGCTCGCCGAGCGCGGGTTTTTCTTGTCGGGGATCTCGGCAACGATGGCGCAGTATGCCTTCGTATATGCCTCCATCTGAAGGATGAGAGGCCATACATCCGCATACATCCAGAAGACGAGCGACACCGTCACGAGATCAAACGCGCGGTCAAGTGCCCCGCCGACGGGAAGATCCTGCACCAGCTCCTCGATCACCGCATAGTTGGACACTCCTGCCGCAGCGGCATTTTCCCGCAGGAGGCGGACCATCTCGTGCGACGGTTCCACTGCCGCAGCAAATTTGATCTTCTCGGCAAAGGGAATAATAAAGGAGCCGGGTCCTGCGCCGATATCGAGCATCGTCGCGTCCGCGCTCAGAATGTGCCGCAGTGCCGCATAGGTTTTCCGCCCGTAGTCATAATCGTTGCTGCGGCGCATGGCGGAGAAATCCCGTGCGCGCTTGTCCCAGTAATCCACCTGCGGATTCGCCCGTATGTGCTCCGTACGTTCGTGAAATTTCTCCTTCCACCAGGCATTCCAAAAGGAAAAGTCCGGCTTATCTCCCATGCAAATACTCCTCTCACGCGGCGAACCGCACCTGTTCAATGATGCCGAACGACGGTAAATCGTGCGAGGGAAATCGGCTCTTTCGGCATGATGTGTGCCTTCTCCCGTGCAATGGCGATCTGCTGCTCCGCCGTGTCGATCCCCGCAAGATCGGGCAGCAGGAGTCCGCGCCGACGGTCCGCCGCACTTTTTACGATAACGCCGTAGACACGCGGATCCAGTTCCTCTGCCGACATGATCGGCTCAGGCGCACTGAGCACATCCACACTGTAGACGAGGCGATCCAGTTCCTCCGCGGCAATCGGCTCAAATCGGCTGTCATGCGCCGCTGCCGAGACCGCATTGTAGAGGATCTCCTCAGCGAGACTCTGCTGCGCGGGCAGAAATGTCCCGATGCAGCCGCGCAGTTTTCCATATTTCTTGATGGAGACAAAAACCCCCGCACGTCCCTCTGTCAGCTCCTCCGGCATATCCGGCGGCAGAGCGGCATAGGTATGCGTCCGCACAAAGTGCTCCACGCTCGCCCGCGCGAGACGTACATACATATCCTCCGATGCGCGCAGCTTCTCCATCGCCGCATCCTCAGCACGAACGAGCTGTGCCGTATAGCCGCGGCTCTCATCCGTTCCCGTGACCGTAAAGGACGCCACTGCATAGCCGACGCCGAAGGGGCCTTCATAGCTGCAGAGACGGCTCTCTATCGCACTGCCGTCGAGCACTCCGGCAAGCACCCAGAGACCATTCAGCCCACAGTGCCCTGCCGTCTCGGCAAAGCTCCCCGGAATCTGCAGCAGGGAGAAAAAATCTCCTGCCCCCATAAACGCCGTACAAAGGCGGTCAAACTCCGGCCCCTCCGCGGCGAAACCATTCGGTGCCGCAGGGCTGAGCCGATGCGAGAGATCGCCGCTCGCGATACACACCGTGCGCCGCCCCAGCCGCTCCGCCACGGCAGCAATGCACTGACCGAGCCGCGCGTGCAGATATGCCGGCAGACCCGAAATACCGATGCGCACCACCTTGGCCGGCGCATCTCCGAGATAATCACTCAAAAAAGCCAGTGGAATCATCGTTCCGTGATCGAGTGCTGCCGACCGCTCTCCGAGGGTTCCCGCCGGAATATCGTGATCCATCGCCGTCGCGGCGAGCATCCGCACGAAATCCTCGTCATAGTCGACACCGACGGAGATCGCAGGATGCCCGAATGCCGCAAAATTTCCTTCTGCATGCTCTCCCGGTGAGATATGAAAGTAATCCTCATAGACGACAGCATGCGGACTGATGACGACGACGGTATCGGGACGGAGCTCTGCCGCCGCACGCATGACCTCACGATAGGCGTCAATGGTGTGCGCAATCTCCTGCTCGCGTCCCGCGCCGATCGCAGGAAGAATGAGCGGCGGATGCGGTACAGCATAAGCAGCAAGAACAGACATAAGATTCACACTCCTATACAACAAATGATGGGCTTCATTTCATCCGTGATTCCCTAAAAAAATACCGACTGCACTGCAGTCGGAAGGAACTGTGCACCATGGGTGCGGCTTCGTCCTGCCAAGGAAAAGAAGACGGCATAAACCTGCAGCGAACCCACGAGGACAATGAAAGGAAGCGCTGAGCCCTATCCTGTCAGCGGTTCCGATAAGCCAAAATGGTGCGGATGAAGGGGGTCGAACCCATACGCCTTGCGGCACTGGATCCTAAGTCCAGCGCGTCTGCCAGTTCCGCCACATCCGCATGGAAATCATTCTATCATGCACGCGCAATACTGTCAATCCGCGCTCCCCGCCACGAGAGAACGGTTTTCCGCATCTCTACTGTGTGCAGCACGCCCTCCGCGAATCCGCGCCGTACCAGTTCCGCAGGGAGATACTCATCGTATTTGTCAAACACAGGCACTTCATCCGAATAGAGAAGCTCCATCGGCGAAAAATCTGTCGCAGCCTCCTCCGCGAGAATGCGGAAAAAGTCGGCAGGAGACGCCTTCATCGTAAACTGCATAAAATACGGCCGCATGGATTCCAGCCCGCGCAGGCCAAGACGCGCAGCACAGCGGATCCGCAGAAAGCGCTCCAACGCGAGAAAGGCATAGCTGCCAAGCCACGGCAGGAGTGCATACATTGCTCCGCCGAGCGGTATGAGCACGTCCCGCGCCGCCCCTGAATGCTGTGCCGCCCTCCGCGCTCCCATGAGACGCGCCGCGGCATTTTTCAGCAAATACGGAGGGAGAAGATCCTCGGCGAGCACCTGCCGCATCCGATGCAGGATATGCGTATGGATGTCCCCGGGACACTCGCCGAAATACGCGGGCACATTCCCCTTGACCATTTCACAGTAGACGTGATGCCGCTTGCGGTCCACCTCCAGTACACGCCACACATGCCCCGCAATGGCAATTTTCTCACCGACCGGCGGCGGCGTGACAATCGTTCCGATCTCCTGGGACTCGCAGCGAACCGTGTACTCCTCGTTTTCCTGAAAGACACCGTAAAAGCGATAGGACTGCACGACGCGCTCCCCTGCCAGTCCAACGATCAGGCCGCCGCGCTCCGTCCGCTGGATATGCTCCTCCTGCAGGAGATGGCGCAGGAGTGTGCGATAGTCCTCCTGCGTCACGCGTGCGAAAACAGGCAGTGTGAGTACCCGTTCCGCCAGTGCGCGCGGAGAGAGCTCGCCACAGGAGGCGAGGGTGCTCATCGTCTGATGGTAGAGGAGGCTGAACGGGAGACGATGAAGGCGCGGCGGCTCCACCCAGCGCTCCTCAAGATAGAGCTGAATCAGGGCAATCCCCTGCAGGAGCTTCCACGGGATCGCTGCAGGCAGGAGAGCGCGTGCATCGGGAACATCCTCGCGCACGACAAAGTGCATCTCCTGCGGCTGCCCGCGCCGCCCCGTCCGTCCCATGCGCTGGAGGAAGGACGACACCGTCCACGGCGCATCGATCTGAAACGCGCGCTCAAGTCTGCCGATGTCGATGCCGAGCTCAAGCGTCGCCGTCGTGCACGTCGTGAGACAGCTCTCCTCATCCTTCATGTGCGCCTCTGCCGTCTCACGAAAGGCAGCCGAGAGATTGCCGTGGTGGATGAGGAACCGATCCGGCTCATGCCTGCGCTCGCAGTAAGAGCGCAGGGTATTCGTCACCGCCTCGCACTCCTCGCGCGAATTGACAAAAACGAGACATTTTTTCCCGCGCGTATGCTCAAAAATATAGGCAATCCCCGGATCCGCCCCCTCCGGTGGCATATCGGTCGTTGTATCCGGTGCTGTGGGCAGATCAATATCCGTACGGCCTTCTCCCGCCTGCGTGTCCTGCACGTAGAAATGCTCCACGGAAAGCCGCCATCGGCTTCCCTTCGCTGCGATCTCCGGCACCAGCGTCCCGCGCCCCGTCCCCGCCGCAAGCAGTGCCCCCGTCTCTGCGGGCGTGCCGATGGTTGCCGACAGCCCGATGCGGCGCGGCTGCACACCGGCGATACGCGAAAGACGTTCGATCAGGCAGAGCGTCTGCCCGCCGCGATCCCCGCGCAGGAGAGAATGCACCTCGTCGATCACGACGAAGCGCAGATCGCCGAAGAGCTTCGGAATCGCCGCATGCCGATGCAGGAGGAGCGCCTCAAGTGACTCGGGCGTGATCTGCAGAATGCCCGACGGATGCTTCATCAGCCGCGCCTTGTGCGTCTGGCCGACATCGCCGTGCCAATGCCGCACGGGAATGCCCGCCGCCGCGCAGAGCGGCGTCAGCCGCTCAAATTGGTCATTGATGAGCGCCTTCAACGGGCCGATGTAGATGCAGCCGACGGAGCTGGGAGGGCTCTCCAGCAGCAAGGTGATGATCGGAAAGAACGCCGCCTCCGTTTTCCCCGACGCCGTTGAGGAGGTGAGGAGGACGTGCTCCTCCGACCCAAAGATCGCCTCGCCTGCCGCGACCTGAACCCCGCGCAGACTGCGCCAATCCTGCCCGTAGATGTACTCACGGACACAGGGCGCATAGCGGTCAAACACGTTCATAGATCAAACTCCGCAAACTGCGCACTGACCTCCGCCCCCTCCACCGCATTGGCGGCATAGGAAAAGTTCTCCGACAGGAGCAAATCTGCCATCTTGAGCGTCGGTGTCTGATAGATGATATCCAGTGCCTGAATGAAGTCACGAATCACCTCACGCGGCGTAATGTGGTCATCTGCGCCGATGCGCCCGAACTCGATGCGGATGAAATCCGCCAGATCCTCCTGCGTGACGGTCGTCTCGTATCCGTACAGCTCCGCATGGATGCCTGACAGCTTTTCCACCAGCACCAGCATCTCCTCATGTGTCAGGGGCGACAGCTTGATAACGGGCGAGAGCAGATCGCGGTGCTCGCCTGCAAAGCGCCCCTCGGCAAGGCGCGAGCGCAGCGCCTCATAGCTGTATACGCCGCGGCGCGTATCCTCCATGCAGGCAGGCGTGCCGCAGAGAACCATCCCGAGATACTTGGCGCGCCCCTGCATGGCATCGTTGTACATCGTGAGGATCTTCTCATAGTTATACTGGCGCGTAATCGCATGGGGAATCTTGTAGATATTGACCAGCTCATCGATAAAGATGAGCATCCCCGCGTAGCCTGCCTGCCGCAGAAATGCGGCGAACAGCTTCAGATACTCATACCAGTCATCATCTGTGATGATGATATTCACGCCGAGCGCATGCCGTGCCTCCGTCTTGGTCGTATACTCCCCGCGAAACCATCGCGCTACCTGTGCACGCAGTGCCTCGTCACCGTCGCGGTAAGCATGATAGTAGAGCGTCAGAAGACGCGTAAAATCAAAGCCGTGGACAAGATCATTCAGACCGTAAATCATCGCAGCGATGCGCCGCTCCACCACCGCTGAGAAGTCCGCACGGTCCGGCGGCGTTTCCTCCGCCGTCTCCTGCTGGATTCGGCTGATCCAGCGGTCGAGGATGAGGGTGAGCGCGCCTCCCTCGGGCGTCGTCTTGGTCGCCATATTGCGGATCAGCTCACGATAGGTTGCGAGCCCCTGCCCACGCGTCCCCTGAAGCCGGCGCTCCGGAGAGAGATCTGCATCCACCACGACGAAATTCTTCGCCATCACATAGCTGCGCAGGGTCTGAAGGAGGAAACTCTTGCCACTCCCATAGCGCCCCATAATAAAGCGAAAGGATGCACCGCCCTCCGCAATCATATCCACATCCGACAGGAGCGCCTCGATCTCACGCCGACGCCCCACCGTGATATAGGGAAGCCCGACACGCGGCACAACGCCCCCCTTGAGCGCATTGATGAGTGTCTGCGCGATGCGGCGCGGAACCTTCCGCTGTTCATTCGATGCCATGACTGTACCTCCCTTCCAATTCATCACGATAATCCTCCACAACGGCAGGCGGCTCGCCCTCAATCACCGTATCGGAAAAATCCTCATACAGCTTCTCGTTGATGCTGTCCACGAGCACGGAGAGGATCTGTCCCTCCGCGCGCACCCAATCAAGATTCCCATCGGTCAGGAGCGCACAGAGGAGACGCTTCTCCGCCTGTGTCAGGCCATGATCGGCGGACGACGAGGACGGTGTATCCTGCTGCTGCGGATTCGTATATGGCGCTGCCGCTGCATTCTGCGCTGCAGGGGGTTGCAGAGAATGCTCCTGCATAGGAGGTGATATGTTCTCCCCTGCGACGGGGAGCAATTCATCATTCTCATCCACAATCAGGCGCTCCTCGGTGACAGCAGCATCGGCGCGGATGCGGTCAAGCTGACTAAAATCCAAATGAACGCGGCGTGCCTCGATCTCCCGCTGTGCCGCGAAAAATTCTGCTGTCTCCTCACGGATGATCTTCCACTGCCATTTTAGGAGCTGCGGCAGCCGAATCTCCGTGAGCTCATAGTGCTCGCGCAGCTGCGTATCCACCCCGCGCAGGAGCCCACCGATACGCTGCGCCGCACCATCCGTACGCTCATAAGAATGCAGCTGCCATGCGCCGCCTGCGCACTCATACTGCCGCAGAGGATGCACGGCATAGATGCGGTCCTCCTCCGCGCGCGGCGGATGAAATACGGCCGACGCAAAGAGATCCACCGACCTCGTACAGGAACGTGCGATACAGTCCGAGAAAAAATCGCAGATGCGGTGTTTTTCATAGTATTCTTTGACACGTGCAAGGACGCGGAGGACAATGGCATCCGCTTCCGCTGTATGTGTGCGATAGAGTTTGGAGCGCTCCAAACGATACGAGGAAAGCGTACACACTGCCGCCATGATCTCCTCTGCCGTATGCTCCTCTTGATGCAGCATCACATAGACAGCATCATCCTGTCTGCGCTCCTGCACCGCCCCATCATGCTCCTCCAACAGCGCAGGGCTGAGCCCATAGTAGATGATGAGCGCACGCTCCCAATCCTTGAGGCAGCGCAGAATCTGCGGATCCAGAGCACCATAGGCGTGACCGAAGGTATGCAGGCGCTCATAAGCGTCCATCGGTGATGTACAGCCAACGAGTGCCAGGAGCTCATAGGCGTAGAGCGATGCGTAGGACATTCCCCGCCGCTCTACCTCCCCGCGCCGTACCTTCGTCCGCCAAGCAAAATACCCGCGCAGTTCGGGATCGGTGAGCGAATCATATGTCGGGAAATACTGATTGACAGTCCCCCGATAGTCATAGTCGTCCTCGTAGTTCGCCATGAGACGCGCCTGCTTGAGGAAAAGCTCGGAACGGGACTGCCAGAAGTTCGTCGAGGTTTTGACAAGAGAGCGCATGGCACGGAGCAGCTTCGGTGTTTTCTCCGCCGGCGGCTGCGGCGGGATCTTCTCATCGCCATAGAGATGCCGCCCCGTACGCCTGCTGTCTGCAAGCCTCCACTCCCATGACACCTTGCTCCCTCCTCTCATTCATTCGTTCGGTGCTGTCCTTTTATTTTACTACGAAACGAACAGGAATCGATGGTCATACCGAATTTATCAGTGATCTCTTAAAAACACTCCCTTGAATATCTGTCAAAGTATTCGAGAGAGTGCTTGGAATCAAGACATATGCTCTTTACAGCTCCGCGAGGGTCTTTCCCCCATATAGCCCCGCCCAATCGTCGGAGAATGCCTGCACCGCATCTGCAACGACCTGCTTGGCAAAGATGCCGCGCAGCACGTCAGGAGCCACGGTGACGGAATGTGCGCCTGCGAGAATCGCACGGTCGATCTGGGCGGGCTGCTTGAAACTCGCTGCTAAAATCTCTGTCTCATAGCCGTAATGTGCAATAATGCCGGCGATATTCCCGATCACGGACGCCGCATCGACGCCAAGCGCCTCCATGCGGTTATAGTACGGAGCGATGCAGTCCGCGCCTGCCTCCAGTGCCATAAACGCCTGGTCCATCCCGTAGACGGCCGTCGCCGTCACGTTCGCCCCCTGACGGCGGAGCGCTTTGATGACCTTGACGCCTTCAAAATCAACGGGAACCTTAATGAATACCTTCTCATCGACATGATGAAATACCGCCTCTGCATCGCGCATCATCCCGTCATAGTCCGTCGCCGTCACTTGGATATGCAGGGGGCGGAGCTTGCCGATGATGGAGCGAATCTCACGCATGTGGGCAAAGAACGGGACACTCCCCTCCTTCTTGACGATACTCGGGTTGCTGGTCACACCGGCGATCGGCAGATATTCCGAAAGCGCACGAATCTCATCGAGATTTGCCGAATCAATCAGATACTTCATGGTATAGGATCTCCCTTCACATGGCAAAGCCCACCGACTTCACAGCGGTGGGCAATATTGTTCCCTTAAGCATCGAGTGCCTTGCGCATCGCAGCAATCAGCCGGATGCCGCCGTCGATATCACCGTCGAGAATGTGCTTGACGACCGCACTGCCGACGATCACACCGTCTGCCTGCTTTGCGGCGCGTGCGGCAGCCTCGGGCGTACCGATGCCGAAGCCGATGGCAAGAGGGATATCCGTATAGCGGCGTGCGGCAGAGCAGACCTTCCCGATGATGCTGTAGTCGATCTCCTTGACGCCTGTGACACCATAGTTCGAGACGCAGTAGACGAAGCCCGCTGCATGACGGCACGTCTCCGCCATGCGCTCTTCCGTCGTTCCCGGCGTGATGAACTCCGTCAGGGTAAAGTCATGCGCACCGCAGATGCGGCGCATTTCCTCTGACTCTTCGTGCGGGACATCGGGCAGGATCACGCCGTCCATCCCCGCTGCCTTGAAGTCCGTGACAAAGCGCTCAAACCCATAGTGGTTCACCATGTTGATGTAGCCCATGCCGACGATGGGGATCTCGGAGTGTCTGCGGATCTCCTTGACGATCTCAAGCGCCTTCTTCATCGTCATGCCGTTCTTCAGTGCTGCGACGCTTGCCGCCTGAATCACGGGACCGTCCGCCATGGGATCGGAGAACGGCAGTCCGAGCTCGATGAGGTCGGCGCCCGCCTCCTCGGCACGGCGCACGATGTCCACGGTTGCCTCCGCACTCGGGCAGCCCGCCGTCACGTAGATGTAAAGCCCTGTCCGTCCGTCGGCGCGGAGCTTTGCGAGTTTGTTATTCATCCGCTTGCTCATGCGATGTCCTCCCCCAGCTCCTTTGCCACCATCTGCACGTCCTTGTCGCCGCGTCCCGAGAGACAGACAACAACGCGCTCGCCCGCCTTGGTCTTGGGCATCAGCGTCTCCAGATACGCCAGCGCATGCGAGCTCTCGAGCGCGGGAATGATCCCCTCGATGCGCGAGAGACGCTGGAATGCGTCGAGTGCCTCTCTGTCCGTCACAGAGACATAGGTGACGATGCCCTTGTCCTTAAAGTAGGAATGCTCCGGACCAACGCCGGGGTAGTCAAGCCCTGCCGAGATGCTGTACGCCTCAATGACCTGCCCGTCCTCATTCTGCAGGAGGTTGCTGTACGCTCCGTGCAGGATGCCCGGCGTACCGCCGCCGCTGAGCGTCTTGGCATTGTCGCCGTCCGCATCGCTGCGCCCACCCCCCTCGACGCAGAACTTCTTCACGTCGGCATCATTGCGAAAATCATAGATCGTACCGATGGCGTTGCTCCCGCCGCCGATGCAGGCGACGAGATAGTCGGGTTTCGCGTGGAATTTCTCCTCTGCCTGTGTGCGAATCTCCTCACCGATGACCTTCTGGAAGTCGCGCACCATCATCGGATAGGGATGAGGCCCGACAGCGGAGCCAATGACGTAGTAAGTATCCGTGATGTTTGTTGCCCAGTAGCGGATCGCCTCGCTCGTTGCATCCTTCAGCGTTCCCGTGCCGCTCGATACGGGGACAACCGTCGCGCCGAGCAGACGCATACGGAACACGTTGAGCTTCTGCCGCTCCACGTCAAGCGCACCCATGAAGATGCGGCATTCCATTCCAAAGAGTGCCGCTACCGTCGCCGTCGCCACACCGTGCTGCCCCGCGCCCGTCTCTGCGATAATGCGCTTCTTGCCCATGCGGTGTGCAAGAAGTGCCTGTCCGAGCGCATTATTGATCTTATGCGCCCCCGTATGGAGAAGATCCTCGCGCTTGAGATAGATGTCCGCCTTGCCGTAGTGCTTCGTCAGCCGCTCGGCAAAATAAAGATTCGTCGGACGCCCTGCATACTCCTTGAGGTAGCTGCGGTACTCCGCCTGAAACGCCGCATCGTCACGGTATTTCAGATATGCCTCTTCCAGCTCATTCAGTGCCGGCATCACAATCTCGGGCACATACTGCCCGCCATAGTCGCCGAATCGTCCCTTCTTGCTCATATATTATTGCTCCTTCGTCTCAACATCAACCAGTTCTCTTGCAAACGCCCCGACATCCGCCGCACGCACCAATCCCTCTCCGACCAGCACGCCTTTGCACCCTGCCGCACGAACGCGTTCCGCATCCGCACGGGCAAAGATGCCGCTCTCGCTGATGAGCGTACGATTCTTGTCTGCGTAGGGCAGGAGGGCGAGCGTCGTCTCCACGCTCGTCTCAAAGGTCACGAGATTGCGGTTGTTGATGCCGATGAATTCTGCCGGCGTTTCCTGTGCAGTTTCCAAATCACGGCGGTCGTGCACCTCTACAAGAGCGTCCATCCCAAGACTCCACGTCAGGTAAAGCAGCTGCTTCAGCTGCTCCGGCGTGAGGATGCGCACAATCAGCAGAACGGCATCCGCGCCCAACGCACGCGCCTCGTAGACCTGATAGGGATCGATGATAAAATCCTTGCGCAGGAGAGGTGTATCCACACGTGCACGTACGGCGGAAAAATCCGCGTTGCTGCCGAGAAAATGCGGATCGGTATGCACGGAGAGCACGGCTGCGCCTGCCGCCGTATAGATATCGGCGAGCTCCGTGACCGTGTGCGCCGTTGTCAGCCGTCCCTTGGCGGGCGACTGCAGCTTGCACTCAGCGATCAGCCCCCACCCATGCCATCGGAAGTGCTCCGCCATACGGAACGTCCCACAGGACAGGTCCCGTTTCAGTACATCGAGCGGCACGGCCTCCTTCGCCGCCGCGACAATGCCGCGCTTCTTCGCCACGATTTCAGCAAGTATATCGCGCATTGTGCACCTCCTTCAGATGATTCATTCTGCGCCTTTCGGCGTATTTGTCTATCTTAGAGGAGAATGCGGCATTTGTCAATGCGAGGACGCACACGATCACTTGTACCGTTCGTGTTCGTGCGGGACAAACGGATTACCGAAGCGCACACACCGCCTCCATAAACGCTGTGATTTTCGCCTTGGATTTCACGCCGTCCTCCTCAAGACCTCCCGATACATCAATGCCGAATGGATGAA
The DNA here is from genome assembly GCF_000160695.1 of Centipeda flueggei ATCC 43531. GTDB lineage: Bacteria > Bacillota > Negativicutes > Selenomonadales > Selenomonadaceae > Centipeda > Centipeda flueggei. The sequence goes on from NZ_GG694010.1 coordinate 128,325, forward strand.
AGGTCTCGACGGCCTCCCTGACATTCGCGGCCGTGATGCCGCCTGCGATCAGCACGGGCTTCGTAACGCGCGCAATCTCCCGTGCCGCTTCCTGCCAATGGAACGCCAGTCCCGTGCCGCCTGCTGCGCCTTTGACGTAGCTGTCAACGAGAATGATCTCCGCAGGATAGACGTTCGCTGCCTCTGCATCGAAGTCGTCTCCATAGCGGTACGCCTTGATCACGGGGCGCTCTGCCATGCGTGCCATCTCTGCCGTCTCGTGCCCGTGCAGCTGCACATAGTCCAGCCCAACGGCATCGGCAATCCGGTTCACCTCCGCCATCGGCGCATCGACAAAGACGCCGACCTTCTTCACGCGCTGCATCTCCCGCGCAATCTCATGTGCCGTCTCCGGCGCAGCATAACGCCGACTGCCCTGCGCGAAGATGAACCCGATGTAGTCCGCCCCCGCCGCCTCTGCCGCACGTGCCGCTGCCAAGGTCTGCATGCCGCACATCTTCACCCGCATACCATCATCCTCTCATAAAAAAGCTGCTGCACAAAGATGAAAAGGCCTTTGCGCAGCAGCGTAATTTGTCAGTTCAGCACGATCTTGCTGTAGTCTGCCGTCTCCAGCAGATAGTCGTCGATCATCTTTAAGAGCGACAGACGATTTTCCTTGATGCGCACATCCTTGTCCATCACCATGACCGCATCGAAAAATGCGTTGATCGCCTTGCCAAGGGCTCGTTCTGCCGGAAGCGTATCCTCGCCCTCTGCCCGCGCAGCCGCAGCAGTCTGATAGGCGGAGAGCAGCGCGCCCTCCTCCTCTGCCTGGAACAGTGCAGGATCCACTGCGCCGCCCGTCACGCCGCGGGCGATGTTCCCCACGCGGACAAAGGACTGCACAAGCGCGTCCGCACCATCTGATGCAAGCAGGCGCTCCACATAGGCGGCGCGCACGGGGACATCCGCGACGAAGTCCACATCCTCCAGCACTGCCTCCTGCACATCGTAGCGCACACCGCGCTCTGTGAGCACATTCTTCAAGCGCAGACGGATAAAATCTGCAACATAGACCTGCATTTTCTGACACAGAGACACATCAAGATCATAGAGATCGCACGCCTCGTCCACAAGATCGGAGAGGAGCATCGTGCTCTTCTGCTCGATCAGCATGAGGACGAGACCGAGTGCCTGGCGGCGCAGGGCAAAGGGATCCTGCGACCCCGTCGGAATCCTGCCTTGGCTGAACGTCCCGACGATGTTGTCGACCTTGTCCGCTGCGCTGAGGGCAAAACCGAGCGGTGTCTGCGGCAGCTCATCTCCCGCGAAGCGCGGCATATACTGCTCGTCGATGGCGCGTGCAACGGCAGGATCCTCACCGTCGAGCATAGCATACTCACGTCCCATGATGCCCTGCAGCTCCGTGAACTCCGTCACCATGCCCGTCACGAGATCGGCTTTCGAGAGTTTGGCGGCACGCTGTGCACCAGCGAGGACGGCATCGGCCGCATCCCCCTCCGCCATCTCCTCAACAATCGCCGTCGTGAGTGCCATGAGGCGCTCTGTTTTTTCGTACATCGAGCCGAGCCCCTGCTGGAATACGACCGTTTTCAGCTTTTCGCGGTGCTCAGCGAGGGACTTCCTGCGATCCTCATCAAAGAAGAACTGCGCATCGGCAAGACGCGCACGCAGGACGCGCTCGTTGCCGTGTGCCACGATATCGAGATGCTCCTTGCCGCCGTTGCGCACGGTGATAAAGACGGGCAGGAGGCTTCCGTCCGCCGCCTTGACCGGGAAGTAGCGCTGATGGTCGCGCATCGGCGTAATCACAGCCTCGGCGGGAAGCGCCAGATACTTTTCCTCGAACGAGCCGCTGAGTGCGGTCGGATACTCCACGAGATAAAGCACCTCTTCGAGGAGGTCGGGCGTGATCTCCGCCGTACCGCCGCAGGCCTTTGCCGTCTCTGCGATCTGCTCACAGATCATGGCGCGCCGCCGCTCGGGATCGACGATGATATACGCCTTCTCGCACGCCGCCTCGTAGTCCGCCGCCGACGTGATCACAAAGTCCGCAGGGGCGAGCGTCCGATGCCCGCGCGAGTGATTCCCGCTCGTCACCCCGGCAAGGGCAAAGGGCACGATCTCCGTCCCGTAGAGTGCCACGAACCAGCGAATCGGGCGGATGAAGCGGAAGTCCAGATCGCCCCACCGCATACTGTTCGGCAGGGGAATCGCACGCACAAGGTCAGGCAGGAGCGAGGTCAGAAGCTCGGCCGTCGCTGCACCGCTCTCATGCACGGAGGCATAGACATAGCCGTCCCGCTGAATCAGAGCAGACGGATCGACGCCCTGTCCGCGCGCAAACCCCGCGCCCGCCTTCGTCGGATTTCCGTCCGAATCAAAGGCAATGGCGACGGATGGACCGCGCGTCTCCGTATTGACATCTTCCTGCCGCTCCGCAAGCCCTGTCACAATGAGGGCGGCACGGCGCGGTGTACCGAGCGTGCGTACCTTCTCGCAGGAAAGGCGGTGCTCCTTCAGCATCGTCTCCGCCAGCTGCGCCAAATCCTCCAGGAGGTGCGGCATTACGTGCGCCGGAATCTCCTCCGTCCCGATCTCGAGAAGCAGATCTCTCTTCATGCCTTTCCCTCCTTCTTCAGCAACGGATACCCCAGTTCCTCCCGCTGTGCGAGATACGCCTCGGCACAGAGACGCGCGAGTTTGCGCACACGCCCGATGAATGCCGTCCGCTGGGAGACGCTGATCGCCCCGCGTGCGTCGAGCAGATTGAACGTATGCGAGCATTTCAGCACGTAGTCATGCGCCGGATGCACATAGCCTGCCTCGATGACGCGCACCGCCTCCGCCTCGTACTTGTCGAACAGATCAAAGAGCAGCTTCTCATCCGAGAGATCGAACGCATACGAGGACTGCTCAAACTCATTCTGATGGAACACATCGCCATAGGTCACATCATCCGTCCACGCGATGTCATAGACGTTCTCTACGCCCTGAATATACATGGCAAGGCGCTCAAGCCCATAGGTGATCTCCACGGAGACGGGCTTTACATCCTGACCGCCGACCTGCTGGAAATATGTGAACTGCGTAATCTCCATCCCGTCCAGCCAGACCTCCCAGCCAAGCCCCCACGCGCCCAGCGTCGGCGACTCCCAATTGTCCTCGACAAAGCGGATGTCATGCTCCTCGGCGTGAATGCCGAGGCGGGCAAGGCTCTCAAGGTAAAGTTCCTGGATGTTGTCCGGCGACGGCTTCATAATCACCTGGAACTGATGATGCTGATAGAGACGATTCGGGTTGTCTCCATAGCGTCCGTCCGCCGGGCGGCGGGAGGGCTCCACGTAGGCGACATTCCACGGCTCTGGCCCCAGAACGCGCAGGAACGTCCACGGGCTCATCGTCCCTGCGCCCTTTTCTACGTCATAAGGCTGGGCGAGGATACAGCCCTGCCCCGACCAGAACTCCTGCAGTGTGAGGATAACCTCTTGAAATTTCATGCAAACAACCCCTCCAACAAAAAAACCGCGTACCTCCTATAAGAATACGCAGTTTTGAAAAAATAGCAAGACCTATTTAAAACTGTTCCGCAAACCTTTTAAAATACCTGACTGACCCGCATTGATATCCTTATTCCATTTGCCGTCATAGCCCTGGTCACCCGAAGGAAGCAAGGCACAGGCTATGATAAGGAGAATAAAGGCAACCACAATACCGACGATAATCTTGCGCTGATAGGAGCTGCGCATCTTACGTACACGCTGAAGGCGCTCCTCAAAAGCTTTTCGTTTACGCTCGCGCATGAGTTGAGCCGGCGTTTTTTCTTGTTGTTGATCCTTTTTCACAGCCATAATAACTACCTTCCCTTTCATTCCTTGCAAAGGGTTCAGTCAAATAAACTCTGCTCCTCATAGACCGGCTCACTCATCTTCCGGTAACAAAAGAGCGTTGCCAGTGTATCTGCAAGCGCACCGTGTGCTACAGTCGTTCCCCAATCGTAGCGATAGTATTCCGCACATTCTGTCAGTTTCCACCAACGATACCCGCCGCGCCGTGCATCCGGAACTTTGCGGAATGCTGAAAACGCAAGCATCACATCATGACGATTCGCATTCGTGATACGAATCCCCGACTGAGCCAAAAGGCGAATGTCAAACTCAATGTTATAACCAACGAGAAGGGTATCCGGCGCGTTGAAGAGGCACTCCAGCTCCTCACGATGCGTGAGAATGGGATCACAGTCTGCAACCATCGCCGGCGATATGCGGTTGATCCGCTCTGCATCCGGCCATTCCGCCTTACGCACGGGAGCATACATGCTGTCCACCATTGTCTCGCCTGTACCATTCACGACAGCAAGTGTCAGCACTTCATCATCACTGCGAAAGCCAGTTGTCTCAGTGTCAAAGACCAGAATTTTTTCCACGTGCGAAAGTCCTTTCTTTTCTAGTCATTTCATCCTATTTATTCATGGCTTTCGTCGTATTTATTATACCGCAGGCTGAATCATCTGTCAAGAAAGTGCCTGTCACACGGGTAATAGAGCGGAAAAGCCGCATAAATTTTTGTTGCAAAATATTCGGAACTAGTCTAGAATAACCCTGTGAGTATAAATACTATTTATAGATTTATTCTATAAACAATCCAGATAAACCTATATATGAAAGGAGCGTCTTTCATGAACGCCGTCAAACTTCGCGACAACATTTACTGGGTCGGTGCCATCGACTGGTCCATGCGCAGTTTCCATGGATATGATACGCAGCGTGGTTCATCATACAACGCTTACCTTATTCTTGATGATAAGGTCACGCTAATCGACACCGTCAAACAGGGCTTTGAAGATGAACTGCTCGCACGCATCTCCTCTGTCATCGACCCATCGAAAATCGACTGCATCATCTCGAACCATGTAGAGCCGGATCACTCCCACGGTGTATCTCTCATCTCGTCACTTGCACCGCATGCAAAGATTATCACGAGTGCCCCAAATGGACTGAAAGGACTGCGTGCCTACTACGGAGATCTCCCTTACGAAACCGTGAAGGCAGGCGACAGCATTTCACTCGGCAAACGTACACTGAAATTCATCCCGACGCCGATGCTTCATTGGCCGGACAGCATGGTCACCTACTGCCCGGAAGAAAAAATCCTCTTCTCGAACGATGCATTCGGTCAGCATCTGGCATCTGGAAAACGGTTTGATGACGAAAACGACATCGCTGTTGTCTGTGAGGAAGCAAAAAAATACTACGCCAACATTCTCTTTCCTTACGGGGCACAGGCAAAGGCGGCACTCAAGGCACTGCACGGGCTCGACATGGAGATGATCGCCACAGGGCACGGCATCATCTGGCGTTCCCACATCCCTGAGATCATCGAGCGCTACAAGCAGTGGTCGAGCGGCGAAACAGAGGAGCGCGCCGTCATCGTCTTCGACAGCATGTGGCACTCCACCGAAGCGATGGCACATACGATTGCCGAGGCGTTCATCGACAAGGGTTACTCCGTCGGCTACTACGACATCAAGAAGAACACCCATGCAGACATCATGACGGATATCCTTACGAGCCGCTATCTCGCCGTCGGTTCACCGACGCTCAACAACACGATGCTCCCGACCATCGGCGGTTTCCTCTGCTACATGCGGGGGCTCGCACCGAAAGGACGCAAGGCATTCGCCTTCGGCTCCTATGGCTGGGGCGGGCAGAGCATCCAGCAGATCGAGGACGAGCTGAAGACGGGCGGCTGCGAGATTGCCATGGACAAGGTACGTATCCTCTACGTTCCATCCGAGGAACAGCTCAAGGCACTCCATGATCAAGTGCTCGCACTCTAGGGAATCGCTGATAAAATAGACCCTCAGATTGACGTAGATTTTTTCGTCCGATTGAGGAGGCAAACTGGACGCATAGCCAAAGCTATGTGGAGGATCGCGGGGAAAAAAGATGTGCTAAGATGGCGGTGCTGAATTTATCAGTGCTTCCCTAAGTAAATAGAACCCCCCGAAGGCTCACGATGGAAGCCTTCGGGGGGTTTCTGTCAATATCACTCTTCCATAAAGTACTGCATCGACGTCTTCTTCCACTCTTTCTTGGTGTAGAGCATCACACGATCTTCGATATTCGTTGCGGCCGCGAGTTCTCCGGCGATCTTCTCACACTCTTCTCTGCTGAAGCCATGGATCATCGTGTAGACGTTATAGGGCCAATCCGCCGTACGGCTGCGGTCATAGCAGTGGGAGACGCGCTCGTGCTGCGCCATCCGCCGCGCCACCTCATCCACGCGTACGTCGGGGACATTCCAGACGCAGAGACAGTTGGACGTAAAGCCAACCTCACGGTGACGAAGAACCGCCCCCATCTTGCGAATCTTCTTTTCCGCAATCATACGCTCCACGCGCTGCAGAAACTCCTCCTCGCTGATTCCGATTTCCGCTGCGAGCGCCTTGTACGGCTCAGCAACAATCGGAAATTGGCCCTGCAGGAGACGGATGATCTTGCGGTCGAGGGCATCGACTTCGATTGCTTCGCTCATAGATATGCCTTCCTTCCTGCATCAGTTCAGCTTAAACTGCACGTTAATCTTATATTTCTTATTCGCTTTCAGGCTCATCAGACGCTCCACCCCGGGCAGTGCCTCGATCTCCCTGATGATCTTCGCCTCCATCGCCTGCGACGGTGTCATCAGGGTAAACCATAGGTTATACCTGCCCTCGCGCTCGTAGTTGTGTGTCACGCCCGTATAGCGATTGATTGCCTGGGCAACGGACGGAAGCTGATTGGGCGTCACGCACAGCGCGATCAGCGTCCCCTGATAGCCAAGCCGTTCCGAGTTGAAAAATGTCCCAATGCGCCGCAAAAAACCGTCCGCCTTCAGGGTGTCCAGCCGCTCAAGCACATGCTCCTCCGTTGTCTCCAGCATCTCGCCGAGACGCGCAAACGGCCGTGAACACACCGGCAGGTTGCCCTGCAGGAGGTTCAGCAGCCGCTTGTCAAATTCTGTCAGTTCTGCCATTAAAGACTCTCCCATACACAGTGCACCATCTTCATGCACCAGGGTCGGATCGTCTTGCTCATGGACAATCGTATCATAGGACACAGGAACAAAAAGATGAATGCGATTCACTTCTCTGTGTGCCTATTCTAACAGATATTCCTTCATCACGTCAAGGAGTTCTGTGCGCCCCTCGTTTTTAGGCACGGAGTACGGCAGAATCGAAAGATCGGGGACGCCGAGTGTCCTGCGCATCAGCGACAGCTGTTTTTGCCGCGCCGTACGCCCAAGCTTATCCGCCTTCGTGGCGATAACCAGCACGGGTATATCATGCGCCACAAGCCAGTCAAACATTTTGCAGTCAGAGGTCATGGGCGCATGACGGATATCGAGCAGGAGAGCGACAAAGTGCAGATTCTCTGCATGGAGGAAGTACTCCTCAATAAACTTTGCCCATGTATTTCGGCTCTCACGCGCCGCCTTGGCATAACCATAACCCGGCAGATCGACCAGATGCACGGGATGGCGTTCTTCACCTCCATCGATGCGCATCAGCAGCTCATAGAAGTTGATCGTCTGTGTCTTCCCCGGTTTCCCCGATACATGGGCAAGCTGGCGAATGCGTGTCAGGGAGTTGATGAGGGACGACTTCCCGACATTGGAGCGCCCGATGAATGCAGCCGCAGGGCACTGTTCCTCGGGGTATTGATCGCGCCGTACCGCAGAGGCAAGATAGGCAGCCTTTGTAATGACAACTGGCTCGGACATACTGCACCTCCTGGCTTCCCTAATTATACAGCGCGACTTTCAGCACCTCGTCCATGTGCGCTACAGGCACAAACTCGAGTGACGCGCGCACCGCATCGGGAATATCCTCAATATCGCGTTCGTTCTCCTGCGGAAGGACGATGGTATGCATCCCCTCGCGATAGGCAGCGAGCGTCTTCTCCTTCAGCCCGCCGATCGGCAGGACATTCCCGCGCAGCGTGATCTCCCCCGTCATGGCAACATCGGAGCGCACCTTGCGCCCCGTGAGCGCAGAAATCATCGCCGTTGCCATGGTGATGCCGGCCGAGGGGCCGTCCTTCGGAATCGCTCCCTCGGGCAGATGGATGTGTATGTCGTCCGTCTCGTAGAAGTTCTCCGCCAGATGGAGTGCATCCGCACGGCTGCGCACATAGGAGAGCGCCGCCTGTGCCGACTCCTGCATCACGTCGCCAAGCTGCCCCGTGAGGATAAGTTTTCCCTTCCCGCGCAGAATGTTGACCTCCGTCCGCAGCACGTCGCCGCCGACCTCCGTCCACGCGAGCCCCGTGACGACGCCGACGAGCGGTTTTTTCTCCTGCCGCGCCGCATGGTACTTCGGGCGTTCCATGAACTCCGTAAGGTTCGCCTTCGTCACAGCGATGGGCGGTGTCTCCCCTTCGACGATGCGCCGCGCCGTCTTGCGGCAAAGCTGCCCCACAACGCGCTCCAGCTCGCGCACCCCCGCCTCGCGCGTATAGGAGCGGATGAGCGCAGGATAGACGCCTGCACTGATGCGGATGTCCTTTGCCTTCAACCCGTTCTGAATGCGCTGGCGCGGCAGGAGATGCTGCCGTGCTATCTCGACCTTCTCCATCTCCGTATAACTCGAGAGATTCAGGATCTCCATACGGTCACGCAGCGGTGCGGGAATACGTGCGGGATGATTTGCCGTGACGATCCAGAACACCTGTGAGAGGTCAAACGGCAGCTCCACAAAGTGATCGCTGAACGTGCAGTTCTGTGCAGGGTCAAGAACCTCCAGCAGGGCGGCGGAGGGATCACCATGAAAGTCCATGGCGATCTTGTCCACCTCGTCCAGGAGAAAGACGGGGTTCTTCGTTCCCGCACGGCGAATCCCCTCGATGATGCGGCCCGGCATCGCGCCGACATAGGTACGGCGATGCCCGCGAATCTCCGCCTCATCACGGATGCCGCCGAGTGAGATGCGGATGAACTCCCTCCCCATCGCACGGGCAATCGATGCTCCGAGCGACGTCTTGCCGACACCGGGCGCACCGACGAAGCAGAGGATGGGGGCATTCTGCTCCGGTGCCAGCTGACGCACAGCAAGGTAGTCGAGGATGCGCTCCTTGATCTTTTCGAGTCCGTAGTGGTCTCGTTCGAGCACAGAGCGTGCTGCGGTCATATCGACCGTCTCTTTGGTTGTGTGCATCCACGGCAGCGCGATCAGGCAGTCCAGATAACTGCGGATCACACCGACCTCGGCACTCATCGCAGGGCTGACGTCGAGACGGTGAATCTCACGCTCGATGGTCTCGCGTACGGCATCGGGAAACGCCCCCTCCGCGAGAGCTGTACGGTAACGGTCCACATCGGCGGACTTATCCACATCGTCGCCGAGTTCCTTATGGATTGCCTTTATCTGCTCACGCAGATAAAAATCACGCTGAACCTTGTCCATCTGCTTACGGACACGACGGTTGATCTTCTGCTCGATCCCCATGATATCCAGCTCATAGACGAGTACCTCATAGAGGCGATGCAGACGTGCGCGCACATCAATGGTGGCAAGGATATCCTGCCGCACCTCATGTTTCAGGCTCAGATGACTGGCAATGATATCCGCGAGCCGTCCCATATCTTCTATAATGGAGATCGAAACAAGTGCCTCAGGGGGAATCTTGTGAGAGAGCTTCACCCATTCCTCAAATTTACTTGTCACACCGTGAACAAGTGCCTCCATATCTTTTGTCTGCGGCACATCCGGGTTCTCCTCCTCAACCACATTGACCTCCGCCTCCGCATAGGTCTCACCCTCACGAACGGAGAGGATCTCTGCACGCTGCTGCCCATCAACCAGAATCCGCAAGACACCTTCCGGCATCCGCAGAAACTGACGAATTTCGGCAACTGTGCCGACATCATAAAGATCTGCAGCAGTTGGTTCGTCAAGCTCCGGTTCCTTCTGTGAGACGACAAGAATGCGGCTGTCACCCGCAATAGCCGCCTCAATCGCCGCAACAGAGCGATCACGTCCCACATCCAGGTTAACCATCATATGCGGATAGACCACCAGCCCACGCAGGGGGAGCAGCGGTAGTGTTTGTTTCTCAGACATGGTCGTTCCTTCCGTCTATGGTCTCACTAATAAAAAACAAAGGAGCACCGCAATGCAGGCTCCTTCCAAAAATATGATGCTAATTTGCAGCCGCCATTTTCTGTGCTCCTGTACCATCAATGGTTAAGATGGGGTCACTATGGTTGATGATAACATCCTTTGTGACCTGACATGCTGTCACACCGTGAATTGACGGCACTTCATACATAACATTCCGCATGATGTTCTCAACGATGGAACGCAGTCCGCGCGCCCCCGTCTTATGCGTAAGTGCTTCCTTCGCGATAAGGTGCAGTGCCTCATCCTCAAAGGTGAGACGTACGCCGTCCAATTCAAGGAGCTTCTGAAACTGCTTAATAAGCGCATTCTTCGGTTCCGTCAGGATGCGGACAAGGGCATCCTCATCGAGTGAGTTCAGTGTAACAACCACAGGAAGACGTCCAATGAACTCGGGAATCAGCCCGTTTTTCATCAAATCTTCTGGAATGATTTTGCTGAGTGACGCACCAATTTTGACGCGCCTCCTTGAGCGCACCTCTGCCCCGAATCCCATCTGCTTCTTGCCAAGACGAGACTCGATGATCTCCTCAAGGCCATCAAATGATCCGCCGCAAATGAAAAGAATATTCGTCGTATCAATCTGCAGCAGTTCCTGCTGGGGATGCTTTCGCCCCCCCTGCGGCGGTACCGATGCCGTCGTCCCCTCAAGGATCTTGAGAAGCGCCTGCTGAACGCCCTCGCCGGAAACATCCCGTGTAATCGAGGGATTTTCCGATTTTCGCGCAATCTTATCGATTTCATCAATGTAGATGATACCGCGCTGTGCTTTTTCGATGTCGTAGTCTGCCGCCTGGATCAGCTTCAGCAGAATGTTCTCGACATCCTCGCCGACATAGCCTGCCTCCGTGAGAGAGGTTGCATCGGCGATGGCAAACGGCACATTCAGGATGCGTGCCAGTGTCTGCGCCAGCAGGGTCTTGCCGCTGCCAGTGGGGCCAATCATGAGAACATTCGACTTACGCAGTTCCACGTCCTCATTTTTCCCTTGTCCTGCATGAATCCGCTTATAATGATTATAGACCGCAACCGACAATGATTTCTTTGCTTCATCCTGTCCGATCACATATTGATCGAGGATATGCCGAATCTCCTTTGGCTTCGGAATTTCTTTCAGACCGACATCAACTTCGTCGCCAAATTCCTCTGCGATGATCTCATTGCAGAGTTCAATGCACTCGTCGCATATATAGACCCCCGGCCCCGCGACAAGCTTGCGCACCTGCTCCTGTGTCTTTCCGCAAAACGAGCATTTGAGCTGTCCCTTATCATCCGCGCCAAATTTCATCGCATGACACCCCCTCAGGCCTTGCTGTCAGCAGATGTATCCTTTGGTCGGAGGACAACCTCATCAATGAGGCCGTATTCTTTTGCCTCCTCCGCCGACATGAAGTTGTCGCGTTCCGTATCAATGTTGATCTTTGCAGTATCCTGCCCTGTATGACGTGCCAGGATCTCATTGCCGACTTCACGCAGACGCAGGATCTCCTTCGCCTGGATCTGAATGTCCGTCGACTGTCCCTGTGCTCCTCCAAGCGGCTGATGGATCATAATACGGGCATGCGGGAGGGCATAGCGTTTTCCCTTTGCACCCGCCGTCAAGAGAATCGAGCCCATGCTCGCCGCCTGTCCAACACAGATCGTGGAGACATCCGGCTTGATATACTGCATGGTATCATAGATCGCCAGTCCTGCCGTGACAACACCGCCGGGGCTGTTGATGTAAAGGTGGATATCCTTATCGGGATCCTCTGACTCCAAAAAGAGCATCTGCGCAACAATGACGTTGGCAACGCTGTCATCAATCGGACCACCAAGGAAGATGATACGCTCCTTCAGCAGGCGGGAGTATATGTCATAGGCACGCTCCCCGCGTCCGGAGTTCTCCACCACCATCGGTACATAGTAACTCATATGTTCCTCCCCGCAGGAGCTTTCTTACTCCGTGATATTGTCCACGATAAACTGCGCCGTTTTCTTGCGCAGAACCGTCGCAGCAAGATCACTGACGCGCCCCTGTTCCTTGATGATCTTCTGAACCTGCTTTGGTGTTGCGCCATAGGAAAGCGCCATGGCATAGACTTCCTGATCAAGATCCCTTCCATCGACCTTGATATCCTCTGCCTTTGCCACCTCCTCGAGCATGAGGTCAGTGCGCACATTCTTCTCTGCCGTCTCGCGGTACTCATCACGGATGCGCGCCATATCAAGACCTGCGTACTGAAGATACTGCTCGAGGCTCATCCCCTGCTGCTCAAGGCGCATCGCCATCTCCTGAATCATCGCCGTGATGCGGTTCTCAACCATCACCGGCGGGATCTCCATCGTGCAGTTGTCCGTTGCCATGTCAATCGCCTTCGTGCGGCGCTCATTCTCCGCCCGACGCGCCGCACTTTCCTGAAGGTTCTTGCGGATGTCCTCACGCAGCTCCGCCAGCGTATCGAACTTGCTCGCCTTCTTGGCAAACGCATCGTCCAGCTCTGGCAGTTCGCGCGACTTGATGCTGCGCACCGTGCACTTGAAGGCGGCCGCCTTGCCCTTGAGATTCTCCGCATGGTAGTCCTCGGGGAACGTGACGTTCACCTCACGCTCCTCACCGACCTTCGCGCCGATGAGCTGATCCTCAAACCCCGGGATAAAGGAACCTGAACCGATCTGGAGCGGGTAGTCTTCGCCCTTGCCGCCCTCGAACGGCACACCGTCTACAAAGCCATCGAAATCGAGCGTGATGAAGTCGTCCTTTTTGACAGCGGCATCTGCGGGGGCATCGATGAGTGTGCCCTGATGCTGGCGCATTCCCTCAATCTGACGATCAATGTCTTCCTCAGAAACCGATGCCTCAGGCTTTTCAACCTTGAGTCCCTTATATTCGCCAAGCGTAACCTCGGGGCGCTGGGTAAACTTCGCCGTAAACACGACATTCTTGCCCTCTTCAAGCGTTACAATGTCGATCTCAGGGCGCGTCACAGGCTCCATATCCTGCTCCTTCAGTGCCTCATCAAACGCCTTCTGGGCAACAGCCTCAAATGCCTCCTGAAGGATGGCTTCCTTCCCGACAAAATTCTCGACGATCTTGCGGGGGGCCTTTCCCTTACGGAATCCCGGAATATTCACACGTCCTGCGATACGCTTGGCCGCACCGTCCGTTGCATTCTCCAGCTTTTCCTGCTCCACTTCAATCGTCAGCGTGACCTCGCGGTTCTCACCATGCTCCGCCGTAACCTTCATTGTATGAAACAACCTCCTGCTTTTTCCTTTGAGAGCGCGCTGCACCCTCCGATCTGCGGGCATGCAAAGAGAGCATCCTCCGCCATTGTACTTGTATCCTATCACAAAACGCCAAAAATGACAAGCACAGCTATTTCAGTAGCTCCGTCATACGCGGGAGTGGGTCGGAGAGATCCATGTGTCCTGAAAGAGTCTCTACATCTCTCCCTTCGATCCGAATACGCACCTTCGTTACCTCCGGGAAATCCGTAAGTGTATTGACAATCGAGCCAATAAGCATCTCCTCTCCCGTCGATCCGCCATTGAAATTTGTCTGCATTTCCTTAGAGAAATCTGCCACAGCCGTGCCGTTGTTTACCGTGACACTGCGCAGCTTTGTTTGCTTCGGGATAATATTCGTCTGCCCCTTCTCCGTCGTCCCTGTAAGCAGTGACTTCAAGGCAGCCGTATACTTATCCTCCTTGTCGATCTTCACCGTACGGCTGACTGCAGCGAGCCCCATACCGTCATTTTTCGGGAAGTAGACACGAACCTTCATTTCCTTGGTGTCATTGACAGGATGATTCTCTGTACTGGCAGTCTGTGCCGCCTGCGGCTCAGCGGTCGGCGGAGCAGACTTCTTCTCATCCGCACAGCCGGCAGCAAGAAGGAGAACAATACACAAAAGCATGCCAAGCATTCGTATGATAAGTTTCGAGCACATAAACATTTCAGATTCTCTCCCCATTACTCAAAATAGCGCGCAACTGCACGAAAGAGTGCCTGTGCCAGCGTCTCCTGATAGGCAGCATCCGCCAGCAGTTTCTCCTCCTCCGGATTCGAAATGAAACCAAGCTCCACGAGGGAAGCAGGTATCGCGGAGTGCCGCAGGACATAGAACCGCGCATCCTTTACCCCGCGGTTATAGAGACCGCCGGCCGCCGCGAGTTCCTCATTCAGCAGCACAGCAAAGCGCTCATCCTCATCTGTCTTCGGATAGTAGTAGGTCTCCATCCCGTTGGCATCTGGATTGGAAAACGAATTGCAGTGCACCGAAAGGAAAAGCTCCGCCTCCTCATGAGCCGCCCCCACATCTACGCGTGCCTGCAGCTCACGTGATGCCGAACTGCCCGCATAGGCGACATCAACATCGTCGGTTCGTGTCATAATAACGTGTGCACCAGCCTTGGTCAAAAGCTCCTTCGTACGCGCTGCAACGGCAAGTGCCACATCCTTTTCACATACGCCTGAAGGACCGATTGCCCCTGAATCACTGCCGCCATGTCCGGGATCAATGACCACCGTATGTCCCATGACCGCTCTGCTGAGCGTGTCATCGACATCCGCAAAGATGTCGATGACAAGGCGTTCCGTATTTTTGGCGCGGCCTTCCCCTGGTACGGTATACATACGATAGGCATCCGCACCGCGGAGATCATGCCCTGCATAGATTCGTAGTGCCGCACGATGATTCTCGCGCGGAATAACGACAAGCCGCTGCAGCACCGCTCCATCCAAGGCGATCTCATGCGGAAGATGCTCATCCAACGCAACGTCCTCCAGCTCGACCAGCAGCTGATGGTCCGCATGATACCGCTCCGATGGAGCGTAGTGCAGTCCCGGCTTCTTTACGGTGATTTCAATGCGCTGGGCTGCGCGTCCGTCCACCTCCACCGCATGGCTTTCAATGCCCGTAACGCGATGTGTGCCGCCGCTTCGCGCCTCTCCCATTCCGCCGAGGAGAAACAGCAGGCAGACAAAAACCGCTGCGGCAAGCAGCGGTCGCATCCACAGATGACCCCTGTTATCGATCGTCAATGCCAATCTCGCCCCCCATTCAGCCTTTCAGCAGCTCCAGTGCCTCATCCTCAGCGGCATCCGTTGCCGCCGCGTCGCGCTCTATCGCCAGCTTCAGATAGTCGCCCTCTGCCGCATCATTCGGCAGGAACGCACGCGGAAAATTCACCTTGACCATGGAATCTCCGAGGAGAAGCACGGCAAGATCTCCTTCGAACCGATCCAGATACGCAGAAATCATTGTTTCTCTCCTCTCTCCGGCGTAATATGGTAGTCCTTGCCATCGCTCGTGAGTGTAATGGTGCCATTCTCCGCCGTCACATAAATATCCAGATCCATGGCATGGTACTTTTTCATCGTTTCCTTATGCGGGTGACCATAGTCGTTGTTCACGCCGCAGGAAATGAGTACCGCCGCAGGACGGACGGCACGCAGGAAATCTGCCGAGGAGGAGGTCTTACTGCCATGATGCCCTGCCTTGAGGACGGTGCTCTGCACCTCTCCCTGCCCGCCGGCAAGGACGTCCTGCTCCTCTTTCTTTTCTGCATCGCCCGTAAACATCATGGAGAAATCGCCAAAGACAAGACGTCCGACGACGGACTCGTTGTTCGGATCGTGCTTATAGCCCTTGACACTGCCCTGCTGAACAAGCGATGCCGATGGAGCGAGCACCTCAAATACCGCTCCGCCGCCGAGATCCACGCGATCCCCCGTACAGAGTCCCTTGCGTGCAATCCCCTTCGCCTTCAGTTGTTTCATATAGCCAATGTAGACGCGCGACGTTGACGGCATCCCATTGTCATAGACCATGCCGATGGGATACGTATCGATCAGCATCTCCATCCCGCCGATGTGATCGGCATGGGGATGTGTCAGGATCACCGCATCGATTTTTTTGACCCCGGCCTTGTCCAGTTCGGCACGAAGCTTATCCCGTTCGTCCAGATCGCCCGTGTCAATGAGGACATTCTGCGTCTCGGTCTGAATGAGGATGGCATCCCCCTGACCGACATCAAGCATCTTAACGGTAATTGAGCCCTGCTGCGCCGCTTGCTCTGCCGGGGCACCGCGAAAGGCTCCCGTACAGCCGCCAAGAAAGACGGAAGTCAAAAGAAGCAGACTCACGAAAAGTGAAAGTCGGTACCTCATACGCACAGCTGCCTCCTTCTGACAGATCACGAACGCAGCGCCAGATTGATAAGGAATGCGATTGAAACGAGATACATAATCCAACTGACCTTCTTATACTGTCCGGCAAAGAGTTTCATGATGGTATAGCTGATAAATCCGAACGCAAAGCCGTTGGCAATACTCGACGTAAGCGGCATCATGATAATTGTGAGAAACGCAGGCAGTGCATTCGTGAAGTCGGAAAAATCGATTTTCCCGACCTCGGACATAAGCAGTGCGCCGACAAGAATGAGGGCAGGTGCTGTCGCAAACGCCGGCACCAAGCCGATCAGCGGGGTAAAGAGCAGTGCAGCAAGGAAAAGCACACCTGCCGCCACAGCCGTCAATCCCGTTCGCCCGCCGGCAGTAATTCCGGCAGCACTCTCAATGTAGGATGTGACCGTCGATGTTCCAAACACAGCAGAAACCATCGTGCCGACAGCATCCGTTGTCAGTGCCTTGTCAATATTTTCGATATGCCCATCAGGACGAATCATTTTCGCCTTTGTTGTCAGACCAATCAGTGTCCCCATATTATCGAACAACTCTACCACGGTGAACGTAAAGATGATCGAGATGAGACCGTAGTGCCATGCGCCCACCAGATCGAGCTGACCGAACGTCTCCCCCATATGGGGGAGCGAGGTGCTCACCACATCCGTAATCCCCTGCGGTGCCGGCGTCATGCCAAGTGCCATCGCAAGGAGTGTCGTTACAAAGATGCCGATAAGGATTGATCCATGGACATTACGTGCCATAAGCGCCGCCGTAAAAAGGAGTCCAAAGAGCGAAAGAAGTGTCGTCGGAGCGGTCACGTGTCCCAGAGAGACATACGTCGCGGAATTCTCCACAATCAGCCCCGTCCCCTTCAAACCGATGAAGGCAATAAAAAGTCCGATGCCGACACTAATGGCAAGCTTCAGATCACGCGGCACCGCATTGATGATCGCCTGACGAATGCCGCCGACCGTCAGAATGAGGAAAAGAACCCCTGAAAAGAACACCGCACCCAGAGCAACGGTCCAGTGCAGTCCAAGAACACCACAGACATAATAGGCAAAGAACGCATTCAGTCCCATGCCAGGTGCAAGGGCAACAGGATAGTTGGCAAATACCCCCATTGCCAAAGAGGCGAGTGCAGCAATCCAAATGGTTGAAGCGATGGCTGCCTCTTTGGGAATTCCTGCATCTGCAAGAATATTGGGATTAACAAACAGAATATACGCCATTGCAATGAATGTGGTCACGCCTGCGAGCAATTCCGTACGTACGGTCGACCCCTTTTCACGCACTTTGAAGAATCGTTCGACAAAGGACGGCGGCGTTCCCTGCATCTCCATAAAAGCATCTCCTTAAACTAAAAAAGCCCGACGCAGGCCAGGTATAAAAATGGCGGAGTGGGAGAGATTCGAACTCTCGCAGCGGTTACCCACTCTAACGATTTAGCAAACCGTCCTCTTCAGCCTCTTGAGTACCACTCCATATTCACTTCACGCTATCACTGCGACAGATGTTATATTAACAGATGGATTCTAGCTTGTCAAGACAAAAATAAGGACTGCCATACGAAGTGAAGGATTCCGTACAACAGTCCACCATCATCTTGCTCACGCCTTGATATCAAGATTGCTTCCGACATTCTGAGGAGCACGTGGGCTGACCGCATAGGCGGCCTTGGCCTGCTCCATGCGCTGACTCGTTGCCTGCGCACCATTCTGCTGAGCCTCACGAAGCGCACGCTGAAAGCGGCTTGTTCCGATCATCGCAGGATCCAAATTCTGCGCGGTCTGCTGTGTGGCACGTGAGGACACTTGCTCGGCAGTCCGCACGATCGTCCGCTGTGTCTGCTGGAACTCACTGGTACCCGCCTTCGTACTCGAACCGAACTTCGAGTCGCTCATGACGGATCTGACCACATCCATCTTGGCCTGTGTTGCCTGCGCCCCCATCTGTTGTGCCGAACGGTTCGAACGCTGAAATGCACTCGTTCCGAGAGCAGCAGGATCCATATTGCGTTCTGACTGCTGCGTTGCGCGCGAGGTGCTCTGCTCCGCCACGCGAATCACATGATCCTGTGTCTGCTGAAATTTGCTTGTCCCCGCTTTGGTGCCGGAGCCAAATTTCGAGTCGCCGGTGACCGCCTTGACCTCGTTCATCTTAGCCTGTGTCGCTTCACCGCCAATGCGGTGAATTTCACGGTTCGATTGTTGAAACAGGCTCGAACCAAAGCCTCCTCCAACGGCTGATATAGCCATTATGGATCCCTCCATTCCTTCTCTTCATCCCATATTCCCTTGGGATGTTGCGCGCCCCCATTATAAGCGATGGATATTCATCATGCAAGAAGAAAAGGACAGGATGACGCCTCTACGACTCCATGCTGCCCCCTGATCATTACTTTTTATGCCGTAGCTGCTTTTAGCCGACCGACACGCACCACTTCGGAGATCTGCACCTTGTGCGACTGTCCATTGACATCGGCGATAATGCTCGGCGCACCGTCTGTGATGCTCACGCCGATAACTTTGCCTTCAAAGTTCTGCTTCGTTACAGCACCATCTTTGCCCTTTGTCTCTGTAATCCACTGAATTGGCTGTCCAATCATCGAACTGAGCTGACCGATCAACACCGAAGAATCGATGTTGTCAACGATCTTGCTGACCTTCTCCAGCCCCTTGGAAACGTTCGTCATCTGCTCAAGTGCCGAGAACTGCGCCAGCTGCGAAAGATACTCGGCGTTATCCTGCGGATTGAGGGGATCCTGGTAGCGCATCTGCGTTACAAGCAGCTGCAGGAATGCGTCCTTGCCAAGTGCACTGTTATCCTTGCTGGCAGCCTTTGCCTGATTCTGTGCCTTCTCATAGTCGGACACCTTCTGAACGACACCGCCGACATTGATCGTATTCAAAGGATTTGTACTAGCCACAATAATTCCTCCTCACCCTGCTCAGACGCGATAGTCTACGCCTTCCGCGGCAACATTTCCTCTGCTCTCCTGCGTCGTTGACGGCGCAGTTCCCTCAGCAGCATCCACATCGAGATAGTCATCGGCATCCCCACTCGCATAGGAATGTACCTCTCCGCGACTGCTCTGCTGCTGCCATGCTTCCTGGCCCTGCCCTTGCGGCATCTGCCCATCGGCAAGACCAGTATAAACACCGACACGATCAACCTTGATCCCCTGCGTGTTCAGTTCCTGCCGCAGCTGGACGAGGGAATTCTCTATCACGCTGCGCACGTGGGCATTATCACTGTGGAAGGACGCCTGCACGGCACCGTCAGCACCGACGGCAACGCGCAGGGTCAGTTCACCGAGATGCTCCGGCTTCAATCGAATGACCATCTGTGTATCCGTCATCGTACGCAGAAGGCGTGCCTGCTCCACAATCTGACGCGGGATCTCGTAATCCGTCTGTGGGCGCTGCGGAGTTTCAGGAACCGGTGGAGCCTGCACATCCTGCACAGGCTGCTGCGCAGGAGCCTGCATCGACATCACTTGCGCCGGTGTTGGCTGGACTGCCGGGGCTTCGGCTGCACGTACTGCAGTCTCAAAGGGCACACCGCCGCGCAGCGCATCGGTCTGTGCTTCACTCTGCATTGGGTGTTGTTCCTGCTGTGCATCTTCTGCCATATTTTGCTGCATGGCGTCATGACGCATCGTACGCTGGGCAAGAACATCAAGGGGGCTGACCGGCTCAGCGACGGTCTTCGTTGTCAGATTCTCCCCGACTAAATCAGCGGCACGCTTTCCCTGCCCCTGCACAAGCGTCTGCTGTGCGGCAGCCGTCATCTGTACCGCAGGAACGGCTGACGGCTGCACGTTCTGCGTCGTCTGTTCTGATGATACGGAAGGAACAGGCTCAGACACAGATGTCATTTGATCCTGAAGCGCAGCCCGCAGCTGTGCCGGCATCGCTGCATCAAGTGCAACGAGACGCGCAAGCGCTGCAGCAGGTGC
Organism: Centipeda flueggei ATCC 43531; assembly: GCF_000160695.1. Classification (GTDB taxonomy): domain Bacteria; phylum Bacillota; class Negativicutes; order Selenomonadales; family Selenomonadaceae; genus Centipeda; species Centipeda flueggei. The sequence goes on from NZ_GG694010.1 coordinate 148,619, forward strand.
AGTCTGCACAGGGGCGGAATCTGTCGATTCCAAGGCAAGCGGTTCCCCTGAAAGCGCCAAAAGGAAATTCTTGCTTTTCTCTCCTGCCTCGGGCATCTGCTGAAGAAGATTCTGTACCGTTGTCTGCAGCTTATCATCGCTAAGCTGATCCGCCGTCAGATCGTAGCGCTTGAGAATATCCGACAATGCCGCGGGAAGTTCTTCTTCCGCGCCCGTGTGGTTCACAAGTGCCGCATTCACATCCACCTGCAGGAGTGACGCAAGTACAGCAGCCGCCGCACTTGTGTCTGCATCCTTGTCCTCTGCGGAGATTTCTTTTAAAGCATCAGTCTTCCCCTTCTCTGTGGAATCTGACGCTGCTTTCTTCACATCCTGTGCGTCCTGCGCAGACCCGTTGTTCTGCGCCGCCGCAGGCTTACCCTGCACGGCATCAGCGGAACCATTGTTGGTCTGGATCTTGGTCGCATTGGCAGTCATTCCCTTTTTCTGCAGTGCGCCCATCGTATCGCTGAACGTATTCTTCCCTGAGGCTGTCTGCGTACGGCTGGCCGCCGACACATTGCGTGCACCCTGCACACCCGTCCCGGCCGACGTTCCATCCGCGGTCGATACCGCCATAAGATTCCCGGCATTCATCTACACATCACCTCTTCAATTTCTTTATCGAAAAGGAGACGTGAATTCTTAAATATTTTTTGGCATGGCGCACCTAAGGGCATCGCCAATCGTCTCTGCCCCCAGCAAATCCATTTCCGGAAACTTTCCTTTCAGCTGGCGATAGTTCTTCATTGGCAAAAGTGCCGCATGAAAGCCGAGCCGCATTGCTTCGGCAATGCGCTGCTCCGCCTGCGAGACAGCGCGCACCTCCCCCGAGAGCCCGACCTCCCCGCAGACGACCATCTGCGGGCGCGGCAGACGCCCCGCAAAACTCGATGCCATCGCAACACAAAGGGCAAGATCGGCCGCAGGCTCATCAAGACGGATACCGCCCGCGACCTTCACATAGACATCGGCAGCACCGATGGGCAGGCGTACGCGTTTCTCAAGAACGGCAAGCAGCAGCTGAATACGCTTGACATCCACAGAGTCTGCCGTACGACGCGGCGGCTGATAGGGCGTCGGTGCAACCAATGCCTGTACCTCTACGAGCAGAGGGCGGGTTCCCTCTACGGTCGGAACGATAATTGAACCGCTCTCGGGGGCACGCTCCGAGAGAAAGAGTTTCGACGCATCGGGTACATCGACCAGCCCCACATCCCGCATCTCAAAGAGCCCCAATTCATTCGTGCTGCCGAAACGATTTTTCACGGCACGCAGCACACGATACTCAGCGTTTCGCTCCCCCTCAAAGTAGAGTACGGTATCCACGATATGTTCCAGAACCCGTGGTCCCGCCAGACTTCCTTCCTTTGTCACGTGGCCAATGACAAAAACCGCGATGCCCGCTGTCTTCGCGACACGCATCAACTCCATGGCACACTCGCGCACCTGTGAGACACTGCCTGGCGCGCTCTCAATGTCGGGACGATACATCGTCTGGATGGAATCAATGATAATAAGTGCAGGCTTCACATGTTCCGCATGCGCGCAGATCGCATCGAGATTCGTCTCACTGACAACGAGCAGCTCATCCGCCACAGCCTGCAGACGGTCGGCACGCATTCGGATCTGACGTGCACTCTCCTCCCCTGTCACATAGAGAACACGTCGTCCTTTCCGCGCAATATCCGCCGAGGCGCGCAGGGTAAGGCTCGACTTACCGACACCAGGATCTCCCACAATGAGCACGATGGAGCCAGGGATTACACCGCCGCCAAGAACACGGTCAAGCTCGCCTGATCCGGTCGAAAAACGCGGCAGATCCTCCGCACGGATCTCTGCGATCGGCTGCGGAGGTTCCCCTGCTGAAGCGACGCCCCGTCGTTCCTCCGCCGGGGGGACGACAACCTCCTCCGCCATCGTATTCCATGCACCACAGCTGGGACATTTGCCCATCCAGCGCGTGTTGTCGTATCCGCAGTTCTGACAGACATACATCATCTTTTTTTTCTTTGCCATAATCTCTCCATCAAAAGGAACACAAGAAAGGGCTGCTGCACGAGGTAGTCGACCTTCATGCAGCAGCCCCTTCATTCACCGAGACAGAATCAGCCGCCGCGCAGAGCGCACAAGCCAGTACAGCGACCAGCCGAAATTAAGAAAAAAATCACCCAGTCGTCCAAGTCGTGAGTGCGGAGCAAGCACATTGCCCCCTTCATGCCTCACGGCAAGGCTCCTTTTTCCCATTCTTCGCACGGCGGTTGCGTGTCTTATCCCTTTTGACGAAATTCAGTCCATCTCCGAGCTTGCGCACAGAAATGCTGTCCCCCGACGCAAAGTCACGGGCAAGGATGTGCTCGGCAAGTGCGTCCTCAATGTTTTTCTGAATGGCTCGCCGCAGCGGACGTGCACCGAACTTGACATCTGCGCCCTTTGCAATGAGTACCCGTTTGGCCGACGGGCTGACCTCGATATTGATCTTTTGCTCGGCAAGGCGTACCTTCACATCACGGAGCAGGATATCCACGATCTTCGACAGCTCAGGCTCTCCAAGCGCATTGAATACGATCATATCGTCTACACGGTTGAGGAACTCCGGGCGGAAAATCTTCCGTACCTCTTCGAGAACACGTTTCTTCGCCTGTTCTTCATCCGCCCTCGCCTGTAGTCCGACAGCAAAACCGATGGTTCCGCGCGTCGAGCGCAGGTGATCGGCTCCTGCATTCGAGGTCATAATGATGATCGTATTGCGGAAGTCCGTGACACGTCCCTGTCCATCTGTCAGACGTCCATCCTCAAGCACCTGCAGCAGCATGTGGAACACATCCGGATGTGCCTTCTCCACTTCGTCAAAGAGAATAATGGAAAACGGCTTGCGCCGCACAGCATCCGTGAGCTGACCGCCCTCCTCATAGCCGACATAGCCCGGAGGCGCACCGACGAGGCGTGCCGTTGTATGCTTCTCCATATACTCAGACATATCGAAGCGGATGATTGCCTCCTCTGTCCCGAATACCGCCTCAGCGAGGGCCCGTGCAAGCTCGGTTTTGCCAACACCGGTCGCACCAAGAAAGAGGAACGAACCAATCGGGCGGCGCGGATCCTTCACCCCGGCGCGGGCGCGGCGCACAGCACGCGCGACCGCACGTACTGCTTCATCCTGCCCGATGACACGGCGTCCAATGTGCGTCTCAAGAGCAAGAAGCCGATCTGACTCCTTCGCCGCGATGCGCTGGACAGGAATTCCTGTCCACTGTGCCACCACATCAGCAATGTCATTCTCCGTCACACGAATCTCCGTACGTGTATCTTCGCTCCTGCGGGATGCCTCGAGTTTTGCGTGCAGCTCCTTCTCACGGTCGCGCAGTTTTGCTGCCGTCTCATAGTCCTGTCGACTGATCGCCGTATTCTTGTCCTTCACAACTCCCGCTATTTCGCGGCGCAGTCCAACCAGTTTATCCGTTCCCCCGACGCTCTTCATACGTACACGGGATGCTGCCTCATCCATCAGATCAATCGCCTTATCCGGCAGGAAGCGATCCGTCAGATAGCGCCGGGAGAGACGCACTGCCGCCGTAACGGCACCATCCTCAATACGTGCATGGTGGAACTCCTCGTAGCGTCCGCGCAGCCCGAGAAGGATCTGCTCGGCATCCGCCTCGCCCGGCTCATCCACTGTGACAGTCTGGAAACGTCGGGCAAGCGCACCATCCTTGGCAAAATACTTCTTATACTCGCTCAGCGTTGTTGCACCGATAATCTGCATCTGTCCGCGCGCAAGGGCAGGCTTCAGGATATTCGCCGCATCGAGCGCACCTTCGGCACCGCCCGCACGGATGAGCGTATGAATTTCATCGATGAAAAGGATGATGTTCTTTGCCTTAACGACATCATCCACCACATTTTTCAAACGTTCCTCGAACTCTCCGCGGTACTTTGTCCCCGCCACAAGTGCTGTCATCGACAGCGTCACGATGCGCTTATCCTCGAGCAAGAACGGCACCTCTCCTGCAGCAATGCGGCGCGCCAGCCCTTCGGCGATGGCTGTCTTGCCAACGCCTGCCTCACCAAGCAGAAGCGGGTTGTTCTTCGTGCGCCGCGCAAGAATCTGGATCACGCGGTCGATCTCTGCCGTGCGTCCGATCACGGGATCAAGTTCTCCGCCGCCCGCTGCCGCAGTCAGGTCGGTACCATACTTCTTCAGTGAGGCAGGCAGCCCTTTACGACTGTCCTTTCCGGTCTTGCGGCGTGCTGATCTCTCTTTCGGTGCCTCCTCCGTATCTTCCATCTGGGCACGCACATCATTCTGCAGTGCCTCGATGTCCACGTTAAGATCTTCCAGCGTCTGTATGGCTGTCCCCTCACCCTCTGCGAGCAGACTAAGCAGGATGTGCTCTGTCGTCACAAAGGAGCGTTCCTCACGCGCGGTGTCAATCGCTCCCTGCATGACACGTTGGGCGCGCCGCGTATAGTAGGGCGTCTCCTCCGGGGTCAAGACATCTTGAAAACCGTCCCCTTCCCGAATCACCTGCTCCGCACTGTCGTAGTCTACACCGCACTTATCCAATGCCTCGGCTGCAGTCGTGTCACGCATGTGCAGAATCCCAAGCAGGAGCTGACCGGTACCGATGTACCCCTTGCCGCGCCGCTGCGCAATATACTGTGAAAACTCTACGGCTTTAATCGCCGCCTGTGTGAAAAATTGACGGTAGTTCAAGCTGTTCCCCTCCTTACCCCTGCGTTTTATATTTATCTAAAATTGCCCGTACACGCGCTGCGCGCATGCCGGCGATCTCCCCCGCTGTATACTCTTCATTGCCCGCCATATAACGGATATAGGCATCATGTACCGCCACGGCAATCTCACCATAGCAATCCCCCGATACGCCGGTGATGATCCCTCGATCTATACCATAACGCACACGCGAGAGCAGGTCAAGTGTTTCCTGCTCCGTCAGCGAACGTGCATAAGACAAAATTCCAAGAGCACGCCAAACACCATCCTCGACACTGTCCTTGCCGACGTAGGACAGAGCCTTGCGTGCGCGGCGTTCATGTGCGGCGATCTCCCCGACCGCCGTGCGCAGGTTTTCAATAATCTCCGCCTCGGCATAACCGAGCGTCAGCTGGTTCGAGATTTTATAGAGATGTGCGCCCTCAGCACCGCCGTGAAGCGGCTGGACAGCAAGCCCGAGCTGGGGAAATGAGTGGATGATGTTTTCTATATTCCGAGTGTAGACGAGCCCCGGAAGATGAACAATCACCGAGGCGCGCAATCCCGTGCCAAGATTGGTCGGCTGAGCGGTCAGATAGCCCATCCGCTCATCAAAGGCAAGATCGAGCCGCGCTTCGATGAAATCATCTGCCCGCGCCGCCGTCTGAAATGCCTGTGCAGGAGAAAGCCCCGGCGTCATTGCCTGGATATGCAGGTGGTCATCTTCATTGACAAGGATGCCAATCCCCATATCCGCACTGATGTACGCCATGCGGTGCGGCTGGTCGGCAGTGAACTTCTCACTGATGAGCTGCTTCCCGATCAAGACCTCCCGCTGAACATCCGACAGTTCATCGATGACGATGCGCTCAAAGGTCTGTCCGAATGCCGTGCCAAGATCCGCAAGGACATTATCCAAAATCCGTTGTATCTCTGCCAGCTGTGCATCATCAGCACGCCCCGGAAAAGGAAGCCGCACCAAATTGCGCGCAAGACGTACGCGGCTCGACAGCACAACATCACTGTCCTGTCCGGCGGCACCAAACCACGGAAGCTGTTCCGCACGCAGGAGATCCTCAAGTGCCATGGCCGTTCGCCTCCATACGCTGCTCCAATGCACGAATCCGATCGCGCAGCTCTGCCGCCTTCTCGTACTCCTCATTGGCAACTGCTTCCTTGAGGCCCGTGCGCAGCTGCTCTGCCTCCCGACGCAGCATAATATCACTGCCGGAGCGTCGCGGAATCTTGCCGCGATGAATGCTCGCCCCATGAATCCTCCGCAGCAGCGGTGCAAGTTCGTGTTGGAACGTCTCATAACAGACGGAACATCCAATCTGCCCTGTCTTCGAAAGATCGGCAAAACGCATCCCACAGTTGGGACAGGTAATGCTGGGAACGTCATCCTCCTCTGTGCTCTCCTGCTGATTGCTGCCAAAGAGACCCTTGAGAAAATCCTCCGCTGAGACATTCTCCTGCTGAGCGCGAAGAATCGACGCACCATAGCGCGCGGCACAGTTCATACAGATGTTTTTTTCGCTCCGACCACCCGGACCAATCTGCACAATGTGTACAATCGCCTCATTGCGGCCGCATTCCTCACAAATCATTCGTGCGCTCCTTTTTCATCCGTCTGGACGACAGTTCCTTTATCTATATCTATCGAATAACTAGGTAAATTTCTCCAGTGTCAAAAACATTGTTTTCAGCATCTGTACACGCTCTTTGGGATCAAGAGACTCTGCATGGAACAGCCCGGACACCATCTGCAGCATCAGGGCTGTCTCACGAGTCTCAATCATGCCGTGCTGCATCAAATATCGCAGCATGGTCTGCACTGCATCACAGTCCGTATGTTCGTCGATCTTCGACATCATATCACGGTAAACAAGATCACGCAGCGGCACCTGTACGATACGGATAAAACCACCAAGCCCGCGCCGCGACTCCACCACAAAGCCCTTATCCTGCGTAAAACGCGTAGAGAGCACATAGCTGATCTGTGACGGCGCACACGAAATCTCATCAGCGATGTCCGTCCGGCGCAGCTCCACCTTTCCATCCTGACAGGCGGCGAGCTGGCGCAGAATATACGACTCGATCATATCGGCAATGTTGCTCATCATACCACCTTCTTTTGCTTACTCCTAATTGTGATCTCTACCATTATATTTGACTTTTTGATTTTTGTCAAATACAACTTATATCACATCATCTCCCTCTCCGCGAAAAAACTTGTTGTCATTTTTGCTCCGTCCACAAAATGTCAGAGATTCGGACAATAGTTCCGTCGGCAGATTTATCTCCATGCACGACATGAAAGCAATGCGCCAAGCTGCAAAATATATTGGGAATGAGGAAATCGAAAGAACAATTTAAGGGCACAAACGGATGGTATTTCCGAAATGAACTTTCGACACGATACCCGAAACAAAAGACAGGACTCTACTTTGAGCTTGAGGTCGGTGCAGTCTGCGGGTAAGGCACAGAGGTTCACAACAGCCACGTGACCGCAGACACTGTGCTCGGGCTGCGCGGAGCAACGGATACGCTTTCCTATGACGTATTCACGGCCGCGCCCATACAAAAAACCGAGGGATTCCGTACGCCGGATGACGTATGGGTTCTCCCTCGGGATGAAGTTCTGGGAAGAGTTATCCTCCAATAGGAATTTCACACACTGACGCACTCTGCCATGCTCGCCTAAAGGCGGCTGTCAAACTCTGCTGCGGACTCGCTTCTCACTTTGAGACTCTTAACGAACACTGCCAGCCGCTCAGACTGTACAGCCTTGACAGAAATGGCTTCGTCACCTCATCAAGCCAAGCTGCGGCAGCATCACTGAACAGGGAAGATAACAACGCCCATAGAAATCTCAGTAACGCCGTAAGAACTCACGCCCAAAAACAGTAATGGTGTAATAAAAGCCGATGAGAAACGGCAGATACTCAGCAATAAGCCGCCAACAAACTGCAACGATGCCGACCGTTCCTGCGGGGACGACAGCGGCAAAGAGGAGGACAAAGCCGCCCTCGGCAATTCCCGATCCGCCCGGTGTCGGGCTGAAATAGAGAAGCATATTAAGGAAGATCATGCGTCCCATGACGGTATACCAGTCCGCATCGACAACGCCGAGGCCAAGGAGCAGACATGGAACGACCGCGTAGATACACAGGAGGTTCAGCCCCGACTCGATGAATACAATGAGCATCTGGCGCGGTGCATCAAGCAGGAGTGAGATGGCGCTCTTCGTATCGCGGTATAGGGCAAATAGCTTGCGCCGGCGGCATTCACGCAGCCGTCGGGCAAGACGTACGACGAGGTAGTCGAGATAGCCGCGCCGCGCACTGATGACAATGAGAATGATACCAAGAAATGCGGCAAGGGTTATCGCCATCAGCACATCGTTAGAGATTCCTGGAACGATTCCTTCGTCATGGAGGAAGATCAACGGCATACAAAGGGCAAGGAAAAAGATTGACAGCAGGGTTCGCACAATGACGAGCACCGCCGCTTTCCCTGTCGGTACGCCCGCATGACGCAGGAACATGACCTGCGCCACAGCGCCCCCTGTCGCCCCTGGGGTAAGCAAAGCGAGGAAGTAATTGCCAAAGATCACCTGCACCGCCTGATACAGTGTAATGCGCTCGTTGGAAATGCGGACAAGATGCATCAGGCGGCTGCCGTCAAAAAACATGCCAAGTGCTATAGCACAGAGGGCAAGCACGAGCGACCATGGCTGAAAACGCGTCAGATTGTGCAGAGTATTGATATCGACGGTGGTGTAAATGACGGCAGCAGAGATACCGACAACAAGAACAAAAAGGAGTAGGAAGCGCCGTATGAATTTCCCCATGGTTCGCCCCTCTCCCCCTTTCCCTGAGGAAGGAATCCTTGCGGACGCACTGATAATTCAGCGTCCTTGTGTTGTCCGTGATTCCTTTAGTTCAAATATTCTTCATGTGCCGCAAAGGCATTGTGGCTGTGGATGGACTCCTCATTCTCACAGGCGAGAGAGAAGTACGCAAGCCCCGGCAGCTGCCGCAGAGCAAGGACTGTATCCCGCAGGATATCCTCGACAAATTTCGGATGCTCGTACGCTTCCTCTGTGACGTATTTCTCATCGGCGCGCTTCAGCAGCGGATAGATGGGCGCAGAGCCCTGCTGTTCGAGAAGCGATGCCAGATCCTCGATGTAGATACACGGCACGCCCTCATGGAAGCGAAGCCGCACGCGCGCCCGCGAGCGCTGATTGTGCGCCCCATAGGAGGAAATCTCCTTGCTGCACGGGCAGAGCGAGGTGAACGGCATGGACAGTCCCAGCTCAAACTCCATCGGCATGCCACGCCGCTTGCGTCCCGTAAAGGACGCATCGACATCGAGGAGAGAAGTGCGTCCACTGACGGGCGCACTCTTTTCGAGGAAGTAGGTAAATGCGAGCCGCACCTCTGCCGCCTCGGCCTGGAGACGATCGAGTGCCTCCGTGAGCATCGCATCCATCTCCTCCTCGGCGAGAGGCTTCTCGCGCCACGGAAGCAGGATCTCAAGGAAACGACTCATATGCGTCCCCTTGAACTCCATCGGCAGGGAAACGGTGAAGGTAATCGTTGCCAGCACCTGCTGATAGCCGCCCGCCTGTTTTTTGATGAGAAAGGGAAGGCGCACGTCCTTGACCCCGACGCGCTGAATGGCGATGCCGCGCCCGTCCTCCCTGCTCTGTACGTCCTGCATCAGTTCTTCCCCTCAGCATACGGGATGGGGTCATGCAGCCCTGCCTCGGCAAAGCCGCGCAGCCGCAGAAGGCAGCTGTCGCAGACACCGCATGCCACAGTGCCGCCGCGATAACAGCTCGTTGTCAGTGCGTAGGGTGCGTCGAGTTCATCCCCGCGGAGGATGATCTCACCCTTTGAGAGATGCTGGAGCGGCGTCTCGATGACGATACGCCGTCCGTCCTCCGCAGATGCCGCCGTCGCCGCATCTGCTGCGCGCTGAAACGCCGCAATAAATTCCGGGCGGCAGTCGGGATAGCCCGAGTAGTCCACAGAGTTCACGCCGATGTAGACGTGTGCGGCACCAACGCGCTCCGCATAGCCGAGCGCATAGCTGAGGAAGATGAGGTTGCGGGCAGGCACATATGTGACGGGAATGTCGGTCCGTTCCGCATTGCCCTGTGGGACATCAATGGCACTGTCGGTCAGCGCTGAACCGCCGATGGCGTCCATATTCGTTTCAATGATGAGATGCTCTGCCGCATGATAGTGAGCGGCAATGCTCCTCGCCGCATCCAGCTCACGACTGTGGCGCTGATGGTAGTTAAAACTGATCGGATAGAGTTCCTGCCCCGCCGCATGGGCGATCGCCATGCAGGTGCAGCTGTCAAGCCCCCCCGAGAGCAGAATGACTGCACGTTCTCCCATACCGTTCTCCCCTTTTCGATCAGCCGCGCAGCGACGCGATGGCAGCAGATACATCTGCCGCACCGTAGATATATGATCCGGCGACGAGCACATTCGCTCCCGCGGAGCGCACGGACTCCGCCGTCTCCGCATTGATGCCGCCGTCGACCTCGATGTCGACATTCAGTTCATTCCCCTCAATCGTATGGTAGAGGGCATGGATCTTCCCGAGTGTGTTCTCGATGAACTTTTGCCCGCCAAAGCCGGGGTTCACTGTCATGAGCAGCACCATGTCGACATCGTCGATCAGCTCCTCGAGCGTGTAGATGGAGGTGCCCGGATTGAGTGCGACTCCCGCACGGCAGCCCGCCGCCTTGATCTGCTGGATGACGCGGTGCGCGTGACGCGTCGCCTCGACGTGGAAGGTGATGATGTCCGCACCCGCACGCGCAAAGCTCTCGATGTGCGTCTCGGGGTGCTCGACCATCAGATGCACGTCAAAGACCGCCTTGGACACCTTGCGCAGGCTCTCGACCACACATGCCCCCATCGTGATATTCGGCACAAACGTCCCGTCCATCACGTCAATGTGGATGTACTCTGCCCCTGCTTCCTCGACGCGGCGCACCTCTGCCCCGAGATTCGCAAAATCCGCTGAGAGGATGGACGGGGCGATAATCGTCGGTCGCTCTACGTGGATATGTTCCTCTTCCTCCATCATTTCTTCTTCATATTCATGCTCGTGTGTCATGGGTATTCTCCTATCTTCTTACCGATCTGATTTCATCCAGCAACGCAATGTAAGCATCATAGCGCGTACACGCGAGCCGTCCTTCCTCTGCCGCCGCCTTAACGGCACAGTTCGGCTCATGACTGTGGCTGCACGGCGTGAAGCGGCAGCCCGGGAAATGCAGGAACTCAGGAAAGCAGTCCGCGAGCTCGTCCGCCGCGATTCCCGTCAGCTCCTGCTGGGTAAAGCCCGGCGTATCGACGACATAGCCACCCGCAAAGGGAAGGAGTTCGGCGCGGCGCGTCGTATGCCGACCGCGTCCGATTTTCTCACTGACCGCTCCCACTGCCAGAGCGAGGGACGAATCCATTGCATTGAGCAGGGAGGATTTTCCTGCGCCCGAAGGGCCTGCAAAGACCGTGATCTCTCCTGCAAGACGCTCCTGCAACGCCGAAAGTCCCGTCCCATTCACTGCAGACACCAGCAGGACGGGATACCCTGCTGCTTCGTACGGCGTGCAGAATTCCGTCATGTTGCCGCCAGCCAGATCAATCTTATTGATGCAGAGCACGATATGATCTATGCCGCTGTGCTCGGCAAGTACAAGAAAGCGACTGACAACGAGCGGGTGTGGATTGGGGGCGGCGGCAGCGACAGTGACGACGATCTGCGTGAGATTTGCCACGCGCGGACGCAAAAGAAGCGATGTGCGCGGCTCTGTTCCCTCGATCACGCCCTCCGTGGAGGAGATCCTCTCCAGACGCACAATGTCACCGGGAAGCAGTGCATCACGCCCACGTGTACTCTTGCCGCGCAGCTTGCAGAGTATCTCCGCACTGTTCACGCTGACGTGGATGACGCTGTTGTAGACCTTCAGAATCCGTCCGTACTGGTGCACAGCCGCCTCCCTACTCTGTCTTTTCCGTCTGGATACGGCGTCCGGCGGGGTCTTTATCCCCCTTCTTAGGTTCGCTGTTTTTCCCGCTGTTCTTCGTTTCAGTCCCCTTTCCGCTCGAAACAGTGAGCCGTACCACACTCCCTGCCTCCATCTCAGCTCCCGCCGAGGGCGACTGGCTGATAACCGTCCCTGCTGCCTGGGTACTCGTCTCTTCTGCCGTACTTCCGACCTTCAGACCGCTGCTCTCAAGCAGCGCACGGGCACGATCCAATGGTACACCTTTTACATCAGGGACTGCGACCTTCTTGACCTTCTGCCCTTTGCTGACAGTAATATCGACCGACTGTCCTTTGCTGATGCGCGATCCGCTGCGCGGGTCCTGTGAGATGACCGTGCCACTGTCCTCGTCTGAATATGTCTCATACGCTGAGCCAAGGCGCAGCCCCATTTGCTCGAGTTTGGCGATGGCATCTGCCTTCGTCAGTCCGCGCAGATTCGGCATCTCGATCTCCTCACCGCCCTTGCTGACGTAGATGGTAACCGTACGCTCTTCCTTGACCGTCATGCCTGCCTCAGGAGTCTGCGAAACGACAATGCCGACAGGTACAGATGCATCATAGGTTTCAGCGACCGTAACACGCAGATGCTGATCCTCCAAAATCTGTCGGGCAAGTGTCAGCTGCTTTCCTGTTACATCAGGAACAGTGACCTCAACGGAACTCCAGAATTTGCCAAAGCTAAGGAAAAAACCAGTAAAGAATCCCAGAAGAAGAATGAGAACAATCCCAAACTTGAACTTCTTCTTCTGATAGAATGAACGCTCTTCCGCCTGCGGCAATTCTATCTCATTCTCCGACGCCGGGACAGCAGCATGGAGCTCCTGCGCTTCCATGGGGCTGAGAACACGTGTCGCATCCGGATCAAACCCTGGTACAGCGGTGGTATCGCTATGCATCATCTGCTCCGTATGTGCAATATCTGCCGCGAGTGTGCTGCTGTCCGGACGCTGTGACGGGTCCTTCGCCATCATGCGTGCTACAAGAGCCTCAACGACAGGCGGAATACCCGGAACGAGGAGACGGAGTGGCTGCGGCTCCTCTTCGAGATGCTTGCGTGCAATACTCACGGCAGTATTCCCATCAAAAGGGATGCGGCCAGAAAGCATTTCATAGAGAACAACGCCGAGGGAGTAGACATCCGACTTCGGCGTAATGAGCGTACCGCGCGCCTGCTCGGGAGAGAAATAATGTACAGAGCCCATGATATTATCGTTGTACGTCATGGTGGACTCAGTCACCGCGCGTGCGATGCCGAAGTCTGCCACCTTGATGTTTCCGTCGGGCATGACCAGGATGTTATGCGGCTTGATGTCGCAGTGCACAAGATTATTCGCATGTGCCTGTGCCAGTGCTCCCGCGATCTGACGTGCAATGCGGAGCGCCTGAGCCACGGGCAGAGCCCCCTCCTCCTTGATGCGCTCCTTCAGCGTACGTCCCGGAACATACTCCATAACAATGTAGTGGCGTCCCTCGGCAACACCGACATCATAGACATTGACGATATTGGGGTGCGTGATGCGCGCCGCAGCCTTTGCCTCACGCTGAAACCGCCCAATGAATTCCGTGTCGTGCTCATACTGCTGATGCAAAATTTTAACAGCGACAGTGCGTTCCAAAAGCTGATCTTTCGCCCGATAGACATCCGCCATGCCGCCGCTGCCAACAAGCATTTCCAGTGCATAGCGTCCATCCAAAACACGCTCGACCATGTTTCTTCCTCCTATCGCCTCTGCCGTGTGCCGAGGCACTATCTCATCAGGGTGTCAGCCCTCAAAATACCTGCTGATAATTCGACGGGCAATCCCCGCCGCCGCTCTGCCGCCGTAGCCGCCCTCCTCCACAAGGACGGAAAGGACGATCTTGCGGCCGCCGTGCTCTGCCGTGCCGATAAACCATGCATGATCGGTTCCGGTTGCGTTCTCTGCCGTGCCGGTCTTGCCCGTCACACGCACGCCGCTGACCTCTGCCGCCGTACCTGTCCCGGAGGCAACGACTCCCTCCATATCCGCATCGATAATAGAAGCACGTTCGGCTGTCGTTGCCGTCCGCCACACCTGCGGATTTGCTGCATAGAGTGCTGCACCTCCCGTCGTCAGTACAGCATCTACGAGATATGGCTGCATGATGCGTCCCCCATTCGCGAACGCATCAGCAACGAGTGCCATCTGCAGGGGGGTGACAAGCAGCTGTCCCTGACCGAATCCGATCTGGGCAATCTCTCCGTCGCTCAGACCGTGCAGAGAAGGAACATGGGCCATCGCCATCGTAAGTTCCGCCGCTGGAAGTTCTGCCCCAATACCGAAGCGGTCAAACGCATCACTGAGCCCCTTGTCTCCCATGCGCATGGCGAGTGTCGCAAAGGTAATATTACACGACTCACGCAGTGCATCCGCGAGACGCAGTCGGCCGTGTGCCTCACCGTGACTCTCATGCAGGACATAGTCCTTGCCGATGGCAAGCTCTCCCGTACAGTCAAAGATCTCATCCGGCGTCGTCACACCAGTCTTCAGTGCCGCATCGGCGATCAGTGTCTTGAAGGTAGAGCCAGGCGGATATAGTCCCTGTGCGGCCCGATTTACGAGCGGGCTGTCGGCACGGGACGATAGTTCATCCCACGCACGTTCTGTCACCGAAGGATCAAAGGATGGCGTACTCACCATGGCAAGCACTGCCCCCGTCGCCGCGTCCATTACAACGACTGCTCCCCGATGTTCGCCGAGCGCACGGTACGCCGTCTGCGACAGTTCCGCATCGACAGTAAGACGGACATCATAGCCCGTATCGGCGCGCAGAAGTGTGCGCAGTGGGCCCATCCCCGCCACATCATTCGTCACCCCGCTGAGCGCAGCGCCCTCCGTCTGCTCGATACCTGTCGCCCCATGACGGTCAGTACGGTAGCCAGTAACAGGTGCAAGCACCGTGCCATAAGGATAGGAACGATGCCCTCCGGCATCACTCTCGGCGAGGACACGTCCCTCACGATCGAGGATACGGCCGCGCTGTATATCTCCCTCCATCAGTGCGGAGCGCATATTGAGCGGATGTGCGGCAAGTTCCGGACCATCCCACACAGAAAGCTTGACGAGGTAAAGAAGTTGGATAACGATAAGAAGGAGCAGACACGCAGCAGCGGCAGCGATATGCCGGCGCATCTTTTCATCCGTCATGGTGCCGCCTCCTTACGTGGTGCGGACAGTGCCGTCAGAATACCAAGAAAAACAAAACTCGCCGCCATGGAGCTGCCGCCATAGCTGACAAAGGGCAGAGTGATGCCCGTCAACGGCAGAAGTTTCGTAACGCCCGCAATGATAATGAACGCCTGCAGGAGAAGCGCCGTCGCAGCACCTGCTGCAGCAAGAGCCCGCTCCACACGCAGCTGACACATAGCAATATGGACACCACGCCAAAAGATAAGTGCATAGGCGAGGAGAACAGCAGCTGCACCAATCA
The DNA here is from genome assembly GCF_000160695.1 of Centipeda flueggei ATCC 43531. GTDB lineage: Bacteria > Bacillota > Negativicutes > Selenomonadales > Selenomonadaceae > Centipeda > Centipeda flueggei. The sequence continues at coordinate 163,902 of NZ_GG694010.1, forward strand.
GACCGAACTCCTCGGCAATCGCAGCAAAGATGAAGTCCGTGTGCACCTCCGGGATCAGTCCGGGATGCCCCTCAGCAAATCCCGTCCCCCAGACACCGCCGCTGCCGATGGCAAAGAGAGCCTGAACGATCTGATATGACATACCATTTGGGTCTGCCCACGGGTGCATCCAGATGTCAAAGCGGACACGCACATGCCCAAAAAGCATATAACTGAGTGCTGCCGCAGCAAGAATGAACACTCCCGCAAGAAACACATAGGACTTGCGCCCTGTTCCCATATAGGTCATAACCACTGCCATGCCAAAGAAAAACAATGCCGCGCCGAGGTCATGTGCGATAACAAACATCAGCACGGAAAGTCCCCAGAGAGCAATGAGAGGCGCGATGAAACGTACGGGCGGCAGATGGAGGAATGCGACGCGCCGTGCCGGAAGTGTCAGCACGGCATGATGATCGGCAAGATAGGCAGAAAGAAAGAACACGAGAAGAATCTTGCCAAACTCCGAGGGCTGGACAGAAAAAGCGCCGAATGCCAGCCAATTCTTATTGCCGCCAATGGAGACACCAAAGAGCAGAGGAAGCAGGAGGACGATGGTGGTAGCTGCACCGAGCAAGTAAGGATAGGAAAACATCCGCGCAAGGCGATCCCACATAAGAATCACCGTCATCCACAGGATGATTCCAATGGATGCCCAGCGCAGCTGCGCTGTGAAGAGATCTGGCTTCAGCCGTGCAATCTCCGCAAGGCCAACGGAAAGGAGTACATAAGCGAGCATCAAGGGCACACGATCCAGTCTGCGCCGTGCCGCAAGGAAAAAACTCACCGTGCCGCAAAGCAGGAGAATGCCGAGATACGGCAAATACGGCAAATCGGTCTGCCAGTCAAAGTGCCAGCCGGGCTGCCCCGCCCCGTGCTCCAGCAGAAGAATACCAAGTCCGCAGAGGAGGATACCGAGCGGAGCAAATCGCAATTTATGCATCATGACGGATCACAGGCGACGACAATCGCCGTTACGTTATCCGTTCCCCCTGCATCAAGGGCACGTTTCACCATTTGATGGGCAGCATCGGCGGGGACACCGCCGAGCAGTGTACACAGCTCTGCATCCTCAACCATATTGGTCAGCCCATCTGTTGCGAGGAGAAAGCGATCCCCCGCCTCAACGGGAAACGAATCACCATCCACATGCAGGCGTTCCTCGATGCCGACGGCACGCAGAAGATAATTCTTGCGCGGATGATGCTGTGCTTCTGCCTCACTCAGTTCTCCTCGTGCGACAAGTTCTTCCACATAGGAGTGGTCACGCGAGATCTGGCGGAATTCTCCATCCCGCAGAAGATAGAGACGGCTGTCGCCGACGTGCGCATAATGCGCCATCTGCGCAGCTTCATCGATATGAAGAACCGTCGCCGTCGATCCCATCCCCTCATAGGAGGAATTGCCTGCAGCGGCATCCAATACCTGCTGGTTCGCACGAAGCACTGCACTCTTGAGCGACGCCGTATCGATGGGTTCACCTGCATTCGCCATATCATGCACAGCGGCAACAACAATGCGGCTTGCCACCTCACCTGCTGCATGTCCGCCGAGGCCATCTGCCACGACATAGACGGAATGGACGAATACGCCGCAGCTGTCCTCGTTCGACGTTCGTACACGGCCGATATCCGACGCACTCGAAACTTCTATCATGTGCTTACCTCTCAAACCGCAGAGACACGGCACCGATGCGCAGAACATCGCCGGGGCGCAGATACGCCCGTCCCGACAGCCGCCCATCGTTCAGGTAGGTACAGTTGCGGCTGCCAAGATCCTCTGCAATATATGAATTTTCCCGCTGATAAATCAGAACATGATGATGTGAAACAAAGCTGTCTGAAAGGACAATATCGTTATCCGGACTGCGGCCGATCGACAGCTCATGCCCTAGGGGATATCTCTTTCCCTCTATCCCCTTGCCGGTGAGGACAAGGAGTGTCGGTGCTCCGACCGACTGCACAGGCGCACGTGGTACATGCAAATCCATGCGCAGTGAGGAAAACATGAGGTGCCCGATACGGAAGACGGAATAAGCCAGCCAAAGCAATGCACCATATTCCAATATGACGCGCAGCGCCTTAAGAAAAAGCGCCGGCATCAGCATACCTCATAGCGAAGCGCTGTTGTCCCGAGGCATATCTCATCCCCGTTTCTGAGGCACTGCATCTCAATCCGCCTGCCATCGACAAAGGTCCCATTGCGGCTCTCCGCATCATAGAGCATGTGCCGATGCTGCTCATAGGAAATCCATGCATGCACGCGCGAGACATTGGTGTCCGTCAGAATAAACTCATTGCGCGGCATACGTCCCATATAGATTTTGCGCTCACCAAGCAGCATGGTGATACCTTCATCTGCCCCGCTGAGAACAGTGAGCATGGCAAGCTCATGCTCCGGCGGCAGGTCGAGGCAGCGCACATCCCGCATCGACGGACGCTCCAGCACAATGGTCTGTGCCATCGTATCATGGGAGACCGGCTCGTTCTGTTCCGGAACATGCTTCTGCTGCATCTGTGCGGTCATACGATAGGAACCTGCACGCAGAGAAGAATCAACAACAAATGAGATGCTAAGCCGCCCTTCCATCAGAAGATCCTCTCGGATAATACAGCGCTTCAGTGCCGTGCCCAGCTCATCCGTCACACGATGAGAACAGAGGCGCTGATAGTCCTCTGTTCCAAGGGAAATGACGTAAGCATTGGCAATCGAGGCGCTTCCCTGACGCTTTGCCTCTTTCTCCAATCCCCTGATCAGTTCAACCGGCTCCAGATGACTGCTGAACTTGCGGTTGAAGAATCCCTCAATGTGATCCCCCAGAAACGATTCCACGCGATCCATCATCATGCATCGCTCTCCTTTGATCGTAAAGCACAGGAAAATCCACATGCTTCATAAGAATATAAAACAACTTCTATATCATAGCATAAATCCTGAAAAAATTATAGTCCTGCGTCCATCAGCCTGCTGCGGAGCTGCCCACATGCCGCCTGAATGTCCGTCCCCATCTCACGGCGCACGGTTGCGGTGATGTGCCGCTCCTCCAAAACACGCTGAAAGCGGCGCACGGTCCCCTTCGACGGGCGAAGAAGGTTTCGCTCGACGACAGGGTTGATGGGAATGAGATTGACGCTTGCAAGCTGTCCGCGCAAAAGTTCCGCAAGCTGCTCTGCTTCACGTATTCCGTCGTTCACATCGCGGATGAGGATATACTCATAGGTCACGCGCCTCTTCGTCCGCGCGGCATAGGTCTGTGCCGCGCGCAGTACATCCGCCATAGGATACATGCGGTTAACGGGCATCAACGACGAGCGCAGCTCCTCTGTCGGCGCATGAAGAGAAATGGAGAGGGAGATGGGCATCCCCTCCTCCGAAAGCCGCAGAATTCCGGGAACAATCCCCGACGTCGAAAGTGTGATGCCGCGATAGCTGAGTCCGATGGTATCATCTGCATGCAAAAGGCGCAGTGCACCAATGACATTATCATAGTTTTCCAACGGTTCGCCCGAGCCCATGACGACAATCGTATCGACGTGCGCCCCCTCCTGCCGCAGGTAATCTGCCATGCCGATCACCTGCGCGGCGATCTCCCCCACGGTCAAATTACGCACAAGCCCGTGCAGTGTCGATGCACAAAAAGCACACCCCATCCGACATCCTGCCTGCGTCGAGACGCAGACACTGTTGCCGTAGGGATGACGCATGAGCACCGTCTCTGCCGTCTGCCCATCAGCAAATGCATAGAGGAGCTTGATCGTCGCGCCGTCCGTCGATGTAAGGCGCGCGGCAATCTGCGGCCGTTCGATGGAAAAAAGCGCCGCCAAACGAACGCGCAGCGTCTTTGGCAGATTGTCCATAATATCAAAAGAAACCGCACCGCGCTGATACATCCATCGGATAACCTGGTCCGCGCGAAAGCGAGGGATCCCCTCTGCACGAAGGGCATCGGCAAGCTCTGTCTTCGTCCATCCAAAAATATTCATCGGCGTCTCATACGGGCGATAAAGAAGCCGTCCGGCCCACCCGTCTCCGGCATGATTTGTACCATGCGTTCTGCTGTTTTCTGCTCCGGCAAAAACGCCCCCGTTTCCTCAAGGACAAAGTCCTCATGCCCGCGCAAAAATGCCTCCACCACGGCGGTATTTTCGCTGCGCTCCATCGTACAGGTACTGTAGACGAGGACGCCGCCCTGCTTCACCGTTCGCGCCGCACTCGCCAGAATCGCGAGCTGCAGCGGCGGCAGCGTCTTAACGTCCGATGGAGTTTTGCGCCAGCGAGCATCAGGTTTGCGGCGCAGGACACCGAGCCCCGAGCACGGTGCATCCACAAGAACGCGGTCGGCACACACACCATAGTGCGCACCGACCTCACGCGCATCGAGGAGCTGCGTCTCAATGATGGAGATGCCGAGCCGCTCTGCGTTGCGCATGATACGCCGCAGTTTTTCCTCATGGATGTCAAATGCCCAAATGCGCCCGCGGTTCTCCATCCGCTGAGCGATATGGGTCGTCTTCCCCCCTGGGGCGGCACAGGCATCGATCACCGTCATGCCGGGCTCTGCCCCAAGGACATGCGCCACAAGCATCGAGCTCTCATCCTGCACCTGCGCCAGCCCCTCGCGCAGCGGCGCGAGCGCATCGAGCGCACCGTGCGCATGCAGGAGAACGCTCTCGGGGACGCGCAGTGACGCCTCAGCGCGGACTCCTGCCGCCGTCAGCCGCTCTATAAGGGCAGTGCGGCTCGTGCGCAGTGTATTCGTCCGCAGCGTGAGCGGTGCACTCTCATTGTCGCAGCGGCACAGCGTCTCCGTACGTTCACTGCCATAGTCGCGCAGCCACCGCTCCACCATCCACACGGGATGCTGCATCCGCAGCGCAAGCGAGCGTGCATCATGCCCCTGAGGGAGCGCTGCACGCTTCGGCTCACGCAGGGCGGTACGGAGGACCCCATTGACAAAGGACGCCGCCCCCTTTCCGCCATGTTTCTTCGCCAATTCCACGGCCGTATGGCAGACGGCGGATGACGGGATTTTATCCATAAAGAAGATCTGGTAAAAGCCAAGGCGCAGAAGCTCGCGTATGGGCGGCTGCGCCTTTTTGAGATCGGCGACATAGCGGCGAATCATATAATCGAGCGTCTCGCCCGCCTTGACCGTGCCATAGACCAGCTCTGTCAGAAAACGGCGGTCGCGCTCCGTCATCTGTGCGATGCGCAGTTCCTCTGCCAGCGCCACATTAGCATAGGCCCCCTCACTGTGAATACGCAGGAGCACCTGCATGGCCTGCTCGCGTATGCGGTCGATTTTATTCGCATCGTACGGCTTTGGCATCTATACGTCCTTTTTCTTCGATTCGATGATTTCTTCCAGTTGACGGCGCACCTCCGCCATATCCACGCTCGTATTGTAGCAGGGACCGTTCGGGCGGATGTTGAGCACCCCGACGGCGGGAAGCGGAAAGACATCCTGGATGCCGCTCATCAGATCACGCTCACACGCAATCGCAAGCACAGCCTTCGGCCGCGTATTGTAGACGATCTGTCGTGCCAGTGTCCCGCCCGTCGCGACAAAGAAGTGAAAGCCCATCTCCTCTGAGAGTGCGACAAGATCGCCGATGTTGCAGCCGCCGCAGCGCTTGCAGTTGTTCGGATCGCGCGTCACCTTGTGCGGGCAGCTCGCGAGCTGCAGGCAGTGCGGTGTTACGACGAGCAGGCGCTCGGCGGGCACGCGGATGTGCATGCGGTGAAAGAGCAGATTGCTGACCGCGATAAACGAGCCCTCCAGCCGACGGCGCTTGACGCCAAAAAGAGCGCCCAAGCGCACGGCAGCAGGAAAGAGCAGATTGATCAGCTCGTAAGTCTGCCGCTTCATCCACGGGAGGTACGGCAGTCCCGCAACGGCAAGCACCATATTGAAGATACCAAAAAAGGACAGGAATACCGCGCCCGTCAGCAGGGCGCCGATCGCCCACGGCAGAAGCGGCTGGATGCGCTCGAGCCCCGGCACGCCAATGTACCAAATCCCAAAGAGGAGCACGGCGGCGAGCAGGGTCACGAGCAGGAGCATCCCGATAAAGAGCCGCTTCTTTGGCCGTGAGGGCAGGAGAATCGTCTTCTTCTCCCCCGCCTTGCCGCCGTTGACCGTCAATGTCTCCGTACTCATGATGTAAAACGTGCTCCTGCGGTCAGTGCACAGCCGTTCAAAAATTCGGATGCCGCCATCATCCGTTTCCCGGGTGCCTGAATCTCCGTCACCTGCACGATCTCATCGCCTGCTGCGACGCGCAGCCCTGCCCGCCGATCTGCCGTGAGAATGGTGCCGTGCGGCGCATCTGTCCGCTCCCCTGTGAGGGACAGCATACCGATCTTATACAATGCGTCACCCAGATGTGTCTCCGCATAGGGCACAGGGTTCAGCCCGCGCACGAGGGCGTCGAGCTCCCGCGCCGTGCGTGACCAGTCGATCTGCGCCGTCTCACGCGTAATGCGCGCAGCATAGGTGCTCTCCCCCGTCTGCGGCGTACGGATAAGCGTCCCTGCCGCAAGCTGTTCCAGCGTCTCCACGAGGAGTGCCGCCCCTGTCTCCATCAGGGCATCGTGGAGGGTTCCGTACGTTGTATCCGCATGGATGGGAACCTCGCGCCGCAGGAGCATATCCCCCGTGTCGAGTCCCGCGTCCATCTGCATGGTCGTAATCCCCGTCACGGCAACACCGTCCATCACCGCGTGCTGAATCGGTGCAGCACCGCGGTACAGCGGCAGCAGGGATGCGTGCACATTGATGCAGCCATGCACGGGGATATCCAGAATCTCCTGCGTCAGGATCTGCCCAAATGCAGCCACCACCGCCACGTCGGGACGGAGGACGCGCAGCTCTTCGGCAAAGGCCGCATCGCGTGCGCGCGCAGGCTGAAGAACGGGAATATCATGCGCGAGTGCCCACGCCTTAACCGGAGAGGGGCTGAGTTTCTTCCCGCGCCCGCGCGGGCGATCCGGCTGCGTGACGACAGCGGCGATATCCATGAGATCGCGCCGCTCTGCCATCGCCGCAAGAATTCCCACGGAAAAATCCGGCGTCCCCATAAAGACGGTACGCATCGGCGTCATTCCTCTTCCTCCTCCTTGCGCAGGCGCACGGCAATATCGATGAAGAGCCGCCCCTCAAGATGATCGCACTCATGCTGAATACAGCGCGCCAAAAGCCCCTCTGCCGTCAATGTGCGGCGACGGCTGCGGCGGTCGGTATACTCCACCGTCACGCGCTCCGCGCGCTCCACATCGCCGTAGACCTTTGGCACAGAGAGACACCCCTCCGATTCCGTCACGCTGCCCTCGCGCATGGTGATGACAGGATTGACGAGCTCCAAGAGTCCGTGCTCATCCTGCACGTCGATGACAACGATGCGCAGAGACTTCCCCACCTGCGGCGCAGCAAGGCCCACGCCGTCAGCGGCGTACATCGTTTCCGCCATATCGTCGAGCAGCTGCCGATGCCGCTTCGTGAGGCGTTCGATCGGCTCTGCCGTCTGTTTCAGGACGGGATCGCCCGCCTTCTTGATGTCAAGTATCGCCATAGTATTCCTCATGTCAGGTGCAGATGATAGATCCGCACCGCATTCTCATAAAATACCGCATCCCAATGCTCCTCGGGAATGAGGAGCTTCGTGAATGCAACATAGTCGCCGAAGTTCGCCAGCGGCCAATCTGTGCCGAACATCAGCCGATCGTACGCGTTCAGATACGCGAGCCAGCCGCGCAGCTGCTCGATGTAGAAATGCTTCCGCGCACAGAAGCGGTCAAAATCCACAATCTTTCCCTCGAGCATCCCCGAGAGATCGGCGGTAACATTCGGGTTTTTCTCCATCACCGCAATGGAATCGATGAAATACGGCTCACCCAGATGGCACATGACGAAATTCACCTGACGGAACTTCGTCGCCGCCTCATCCATGACATTCGGATGCGCATACTTCAGCAGTGCCTTCTCCGTCGCTGTCAGTCCCGTATGTACGGCGACGGGCTTTCCATACCGTGCCGCGAGTTCGTAGACGGGGGCAAGCATATCGTCATAGAGATAGAAATAATTGTAGCCGGGATAGAGCTTGATGCCGACGCAGCGCTCACTGCGAAGATGCTGCTCGAGTGCAGGAAGGAGCCTATCAATGCGCGCGGCACTCATCTCCGTCTGCCCGCCGTCGCCCGCGATCCCGACACAGTAGTGAAAGAGATCGGGATAGTTCGGCGCGAGCTCCTCCACGGGGAGATTGCCCATGATAACACCGTGGACAATCCCCGCCGCACGGCAGTCGCGCCGCAGTGCCGTCTCCGTGTTCTCGTGCCCTGCCGCACGTGCGACGGTATCAAAATACTCCCCTCTGCCAAAGTGCAGATGAGCATCAATGATCTTCATGTATATTCACTTTCTAAAAATAACTAAGGAATCACTATCCGTTTAGTTTAACATATCCGTCAATAGTTTTTCTGTAACAAGAGAAACTTATCATGAGAAGGATATGTTTACAATGAAGTCGAAGTATCCTCTAAAGCATTTGCACCGCTTATCTACTAAATAGCTAAAATAATACTCAAGAATCCCAAACATCAAAAGGAGCACATAAATGAATGATTTTGAATTCATATCCAACATACTGAAAAACATAACTTGTTCAGAGGTTGGAAAAGGAGGGTTGACCGTTTGGATTGGTTTTGGAGATAAAATTAAAGTAAAGGGCAAAGAAAAGCATTTATACTATCTTGTCATTCAATGTGCATGGAGATTCCTGCAAAACAATAAAATCATTTTGGCTTCCGGTGATATGTATAGACGCTTCGATGAGACAAAGCCATTTGACATAGGAAATGATGATAACAGTGTGTACGATGAAAAAGTGAACGCACTGAATATGAATTTATCTCGCGGCGTGAGGGTAACAAAGGTCAACTTTTCCGATACAGGAGATATTACTCTATTGCTCGAAAATGGCATTGTATTTCAGACATTCATTGAGGAATCTGTCAAAGATGAGTTTTGGCGCCTTATTTCCTTTAAAACAGAGAACTCCAAGCATATTGTCTTTTATGATATAGAGTAACTTCTCCCTGTACAAAGATACTACAAGTACTAGAAAATTTGCTCTGTGCCGATAAATCATCCACATAGACCTTGCTATGCGTCGACTCTTCGACAGGAAAAGCTGCACCAAATGATACAGGAGGAGCGTATATGTTCAAAATAAATTATACGATAATGGATACGGAAGATGAGATAAAGACTTTTACACCATCTGATTGCTGTATCACTGGACCGTTTGAAATCGTTGTAAATGAAAAAGGACATGGGGATTATAGCGAAGACGAGCAAATAAGAAAATGTCCCGTGTTTTTTGAGATCCTTCCATTTTGGTTTGAATACCTGACAACAATTGTGAAGGAAATCAAAAAACACGGGTATGCTTTATTAAACGAAATCGAGTCATATAATACTTGGATCGAGTTCATCTATAAAGAAAATGATATTGAACTCAGTATAATAAGAGTTGAAAAATGGAACGAGTGTGGACTTCTTTCTTTTGAACGTATTCTTCCGCCTGAAATCGAATACGGTGAATGGAAAAAAGAGAGAATTACCTTTGATGAATTTTCTAATGAGGTGATAAATGCTGCCGACCGTTTTTTGCGTACAATTTACTCTATAAATCCAACGCTGCGAGAAGATTATACCCTTGGGATGATAGAAAAGAATCTTATAGTGCTCAAAAAACGAAAGATGACTCTGACAAAAAAGTGATCCCTACTTGATAGGAGTATTTTTACACTCACTGCTTGTCATACACTAAAGCATATCCATCATCCGATGGGTCTGCGGGATCACACGGACGTTTGCCAGCCGCCGCAGGGCAGTCTCCTGCCATTTGAGCAGCTGTTCGGACGACGGTTTCATACAGCCGCCGCAGGGGGTCACCGGCTGGAGAATCAACATCGTCTCAGGGGCGGTATCCGCCACGAGCCGAACGGCAGTATCGATTTCGCTGTCAGGACTCTCTGCCGCAACGACAATCTTGATCCAAGTATCCTTCACCTTTGCGATTTCCAAAAAACGCACGTGCGCATCCCAGACAGGATGCGCCGTCACGGAGGGCAGCTTGATGTCCATGCTGATGCCCGCCACGCAGTCAATGCACTTCTTCAGTTCTGCATAGAGGGTTCCGTTGGTCTCCAGATAAATGGGAAGATGCACATGCGGTGCCAGTGCACGGATGAACGATGCGTGGAGGAGCGGTTCTCCCCCCGTGATGCTGAGTGCCTGATGCGGCACGCCCGCTGCTGCAAGCGCGACAAGCTCTGCCGCACGCTCCGGCGAAATAGGATTCGGATACGGCACGAGGTGATACGTCCCTGCACCTTCCTCCACGACACAGTTTGGGTGTGTGCCTGCCTTGCTGTCCGTATCGCAGTAAGTACAGTTCAGATTACACCCCTCAAGTCGCAGAAATACCTGCCGGCAGCCGACATATTTCCCCTCTCCCTGAATGGAGGAAAAAATCTCAATGATATTTTCGTTCATATCAGTTTCTCTCATAGGTCACGGACGATTTCGGTGATTCCCACACTGTCAGCGCTGCAAGATGTGCAGACGATTCCATAACCTCGGTGCGCGCAGCAAGGCGCTCATAGATGATGCACGCCAGATTCTCCGCCGTTGGATTCACCTCACCGTCAAACGGCGGAAGCTCATTGATATAACGGTGGTCAAATGCATCCAACACCGCCATCAATGCTGCTTTCGCGGTCTTGAAGTCGATCAGCATGCCGAGACCGTCGAGCTCCGTCCCGCGAAAGACTGCCTCAACGACCCAGTTGTGTCCATGCAGACGGTCACATTTCCCAGGATATCCGACAACACGGTGTGCTGCTTCAAATGCGCCCTCAACGCGCAGTGTATACATTCTATTCTCCTTCGTTCGTCAAAAGGCTGCCGCACACGTGCAGCAGCCTCCCTCGATGCCATTATTTCACATCGCTCATCACTTCATCCATGCTCATGGCACGTGTATGCTTCGTATGGCTCCACTCATGCTCATTGCGGTGAATGAATCCAAGGAAAATGATCGGAATCCACGAGTAGATGAACACGGGATAAAGAAGCAGATAGAACCATGCCTTCAGCTTGGCACGCACCTTGATAAGGATAATCATGGGCAGGAGATACTGCCCGATCATGATCGCTGTCATCAGCTGTGACGGCAGAAATTTATAAATGCTTGTGTAGAAGGGCGGAAACGCCAGCTGTACATAACTGATGATGATGAAGAACGTCGAGATCATAAGAAAATGCGGCTGCAGGAGATAGATGCAGCCATCCCAGATGCGTATGTCGCGGCGTTTCCATCCCTCGCGGATCATGGTCGGAATGAAGCGATGTGCCACGTCAAACTGCCCCTGCGCCCAACGTTTGCGCTGATTCCACGCCTGTTTGAACGTGAGCGGCTTCTCATCGTAGACAATGGCATCGTGCGCCCACGTTGTCTTAATCCCCTCGGCAAGCAGCTTCATCGTGAACTCCATGTCCTCCGTAAGACAGGTCGCACGCCAGCCGTGCCGTTTCAGCACATCCGTCGTAATGCACATGCCCGTCCCGCCGAGGCACGCCGAGAGGCCGATGTTCGTCTTCGCGAGATGTGAGATATGGTCGATGACCCAGAACGCAATCGCAAACGTCCCCGCCACCCATGTGTCGTAGGGATTCTTTGCATCCAGGTAGCCCTGAATGACCTTATCTCCTTTGAGAAGGCGATTGTTCATCTCCTTGAGGAAATTCGGATGAACGAGGTTGTCCGCATCAAAGATGGCAACTGCATCATACTGCTTGTCCATCGCAAAGAGCTGCTCAAACATCCACTCGAGCGCAAAACCTTTGCTCTTTTTCGTCGGATGTGTGCGCGTGCAGACAATGGCCCCCTCTCTTTCTGCGATCTCGCCCGTATTGTCCGTGCAGTTGTCGGCGATGACGTAGATATCATACAGTTCCTTCGGGTAGTCGAGACGGCGCAGATTTGCGATGAGCTGGCCAATGACCGCTGCCTCATTGTGGGCGGCAACGACGACGGCAAAGGTTTTCTCCGGTGTCAGGATCTTTTTCTCTCCATGCCGCCACAGACAGCAAAAACCAATAAAGAAGAAGTACAGCGTAAAGAGCAGAAGAAGGATCTGCATCGGCACCATGACGATATCAAAGATATGCGCCGGCAGATAGGGCGAAAGTGCATGAAGGATCTCTGTCATATCAGCTTTCCTTTGTTCCCGCAGTCAGAGCAATCACATGATTGATGATGCCGAAGATCGCATACGCCGCAAAAACAGCTGTAAATACGGCGGGCAAAACGGCCGTCTGTCCGACGCAGAGGATGCCGGCAAACACGATGAGTGCGGCGAGCTTTGATGCAAAGTAAATCCGTTCCCCGCCGCCCTTAAAGTCCGGGTAGTGAACGTGACTGACCATCAGATAGCCCGTCACAACGACAGCGGCGGGATAAAGAAGCCCATAGTCGGCAGGGTTGATGCCGAGCGAAAGAAAGAGCCAGGCCGACATGGCGACGAGATTCCCGCCCGCAGGAATAGCAAGTCCCATAAAGTAGCCGTGCACCACATTGGCATTCACATTAAAACGTGTGAGACGCCACATCCCACAGAGAGCAAAGCAGATCGCTGCCGCTGCACCGACGAGTCCATAGGAGGAGAGCGCCAGCTTCCACGCGAGCAGCGCGGAGGCGATGCCGAACGAACCGAGATCACAGAGGGAGTCCATTTCCTTGCCGAACTCACTGGACACACCGAGTGCACGCGCCACACGTCCATCCATGCCGTCCGCAGCGAGTGCGAGCAGGATGAAGATCGCCGCCCAGTCAAGATGTCCTTCCGCCGTTGACAGGATGGAACACATACCAAAGAACAGATTCATCGCCGTACACAGATTCGGCAGAAACCGTCTGTAATTCATACGCCTTCAAGCCTCCCCAGGACAGTTCTGCCGCCCTGTACCTTTTCGCCCTCCTGCACGAGGATCTGCGCGCGCTCCGGCATGACGATCTCAAGGCAGGAGCCGAAACGGATCATCCCATAGATATCCCCCTGCTCCATTCGGTCGTCGAGCGTCACCCAAGAGACAATGCGCCGCGCAAGAATACCTGCAATCTGTTTCACTGTAATGCGCAGATCTCCGCGGTCGATACCAATCAGATGGTGTTCATTTTCAAAGCCGACCTCATCCTTATAGGCAGGGCGGAATCGGCCACAGTAGTATTTCTGCAGTTTGATCTCCCCATCGATGGGGCTTCGGTTGACGTGCACATTAAAGACTGACATAAAGATGACAACCTTGTTGCACGGTTCGCCGACAAAATCATCCACACCCACGGACGAAATCTCCGTCACCGTACCATCTGCCGGGGACAGGATGTGATGTTCATCCGCAACAATCGTGCGTGCAGGACTGCGAAAAAAATAGGCGAAGTAGCACGCAAGAACGACGAACGGAAGCGCAGCATACAAATGCACAAAGGCGCCAAAAATCAACGCCAAAACGAGCGCAGCTCCGATAAACTTATAGCCTTCGCTGACAATGACCACGCAGACGCGCCTCCTTTTTTCTCTCACATTATAATGGAAAGCCTATTCTTTGTCCACAGATGCAAGTCTTATTTTCAACGTACGTCTTTCCTGCTCTGCGCACAGAAAAACGTCAGTGGAACTTTCACGCTTTATTTGCGTGATGCGTGTACTTTCAGGACGAATTTCGGCAGCGCCAGCAACCGACCTGCACGTTTTGGCTGCATCAGTCCGCGAAAGAGCCATTCCAGTTTTGCCTTCTGCATCCAGTACGGTGCGCGCTTCATCACGCCTGCCATCACGTCGAGCGTCCCGCCGACGCCGATGGCAGCCGGGACATCGAGCGCCGCGAGATGCGCGGCGATCCACTTCTCCTGCTTCGGCACGCCGAGCGCGACGAGCAAGAGGTCGGGACGTGCCGCTCGAATCTCCGCGATGATCGCTGCATTGTCCGCAGGGGAAAAGAATCCGTTGCGCACGCCCACGATCTCGATACCGGGATAGAGTTGTTCTGCCTTTTCCTTTGCCTTTTCCGCGACGCCGGGGGCAGCGCCGAAGAAGTAGATGCGCCGCCCCTCAGCAGGGGCACGGCGCAGGAGTTCCTGTGCAAGGTCATAGCCTGCAACACGCTCGGGCATCGCATGTCCCAGATGGCGCGCTGCCCAGACCGTCCCTGCCCCATCCGGCACGACAAGTGCCGCTGCATTCAGAATGTCACGCAGCTCCTCATCATGCGTCGCACGCATAATCATCTCAGCGTTCGCCGTTGCAATCATCACATTAGCCCGTACATCCATTGCCTCAGTCACATGAGCGACAGCCTCTGCCATCGTCACTGCATCAACGTTTACACCTAGGATATTCACCTGATCTGCCAAGTGCAGTTCCTCCTACGTTCATCCACTGCTGTCTCGCGAAAAGAGAGCGCCCGCATGGGACGCCCTCAAAACGCTTCGCCGCAGCGGTTTAATCCGCCTTCTTCTTTGGCACAGCTGTGCGGATATAAAGCTCGCGCAGCTGCTTCTCATCGACGGTCGCAGGTGCCTCGCTCATCACATCCGACGCGCTCTGCGTCTTCGGGAATGCAATCACGTCACGGATGGAACGGCGCTTTGCCATCAGCATCACGAGACGGTCGAGACCGAAAGCAAGTCCGCCGTGCGGCGGCGTACCGTACTCGAACGCATTCATCATAAAGCCGAAGCGTGCGCGTGCCTCCTCAGGCGTGAAGCCAAGTGCCTCAAAGACCTGTTCCTGCAGATCGCTGCTGTAGATACGCAGGCTGCCGCCGCCGATCTCAACGCCGTTCAGCACCATGTCATAGGCGTTTGCCTTGACGCGGCCGGGATCGGACTTCAGGAACGGAACGTCCTCATCGCGCGGCGCGGTGAACGGATGGTGCATCGCCTTGTAGCGCTTCTCCTCCGCACTGTACTCAAACATCGGGAAGTCCACGACCCAGAGGAAGCGAAGCGCATCGGGATCGATCAATCCGCGGCGGCGTCCCATCTCAAGACGCAGCTCGCCGAGTGCCTGTGCCACGACGAGCGGCTGGTCGGCGACGACGAGGAGCAGATCTCCCGTCTTTGCCCCGACGGCATTCTTGATCGTCTCAAAGGTTTCATCGGAGTAGAACTTCTTGAAGGGCGACTTTACGCCCTCCTCCGTGTACTGAATCCACGCCAGTCCCTTTGCGCCGTAGCCCTGCACATAGGAGACGAGGCCGTCCAGCTCACGGCGCGGGATATTCGCATAGCCCTCGACGTTGATGACCTTCACGCGGCCGCCCGCCTCCATGACAGCGTTGAACACCTTGAAGTCCGAGCCGCCGACATAGTCTGTAATGTCCTGCAGCTCCATGCCGAAGCGCAGATCGGGCTTGTCCGAGCCAAAGCGATCCATCGCCTCATCCCACGACATGCGCTGGAAGGGCGTCTCGATCTTGGCGCCGATGCTCTTTTCAAACAGCTCTTTGACCATCCCCTCCATGAGCGTGAGGATGCTGTCCTGATCCATAAAGGACATCTCGATATCGAGCTGCGTGAACTCAGGCTGACGATCGGCGCGCAGATCCTCATCGCGGAAGCAGCGCACGATCTGGAAGTACTTCTCAAAGCCCGAGACCATGAGCAGCTGCTTGAAGATCTGCGGGGACTGCGGCAGCGCATAGAACTCGCCCGGATTGAGACGGCTCGGCACGAGGAAGTCGCGTGCCCCCTCGGGCGTGCTCTTGCAGAGCATCGGCGTCTCGATCTCAAGGAACCCGCTGCGGTCAAAGAAATCGCGCATAATCTTCGTCACGCGATGACGCAGGATCATATTCGCCTGCATCTCAGGACGGCGCAGATCGAGGTAGCGATAGCGCAAACGAATCATCTCGTCCACATCGACGCCATCCTGAATATAGAACGGCGGCGTCTTTGCCTTGTTGAGAATCCGCAGCTCGCTGACGACGATCTCGATCTCCCCTGTCGCCATGTTCGGATTGACCGTCTCCGCACTGCGTGCGCGCACCGTGCCGCGCACGCAGAGAACGAACTCCGAGCGCAGCGTCTCCGCCTCGTGGAACGTCCCCTCTGCCATTGCCGCCTCATCGAAGACGATCTGCACAAATCCCGAGCGGTCACGCATATCGACAAAGATCAGCCCGCCGTGGTCACGGCGGCGCGATACCCAGCCGCACAGCGTTACTTCTTCACCCACCTGCTCCTTGCGCAGTATGCCGCAGCCATGTGTCCGTTTCATTCCCTGCATCGTTTCCATCTCAGACCTTCACCTCAGAAATCATCTTTTCTACCAAATCGTCAAGCGCACAGGTCTCCTGCGCACTCTCCGCCATATCGCGCACGAGTGCCGTATGCGCTGCCAGCTCATCCTCACCGAGGATGACGGCATAGCGCGCACCGGATCGATTCGCCTGCTTCATCTGCGCCTTCATGCTGCGCCCCGCGTAGTCCATGAGGGCACGCACACCGCCGTGACGCAGCTCATGCAGCAGGGGGAATGCCGCCTTTGCCGCCGCATCACCGAGCGCGATGAGGAATACATCCGCGGCAGGCGGCTGCACCGGCAGGAGATTCTGCTGCTCCAGTGCGAGCAGGACGCGCTCCAATCCGGCCGCAAAACCGACGGCGGGGGTGGGATTCCCTCCGAGCTCCTCGACCAGTCCGTCATAGCGTCCGCCCCCCGCCACGGCACTCTGTGCGCCGAGCGGCGGATAGGCAATCTCGAACGCCGTCCGCGTGTAGTAGTCGAGCCCCCGCACAAGGCGCGGGTCAAGCTCATAGGAAACGCCTGCCGCCGTCAAATGCTGCTGCACCTGCTCAAAATGCTCGGTGCACGCAGGGCACAGGCAGTCTGTAATCGCGGGAGCCCCCGCCATAAACGGCTGCTCCGCATCCCGCTTGCAGTCGAGGATCCGCAGCGGGCTGCGTGTATAGCGATCCTTGCAGTCATCACAGAGCGTGGGCAGATACTCCTTAAAGTACGCCTGCAGACGCTCCCGATAGACAGGGCGGCAGGCGGGACAGCCGACGGAGTTCAGCTTCAGCGTCAGCCCCGTCAAACCAAGTACCGTCAGAAAATCATACGCGAGGAGGATGACCTCGGCATCCAGCGCGGGGCTCTCCTCGCCGAGTGCCTCCACGCCGAACTGATGAAACTCACGCATCCGCCCTGCCTGTGGGCGGTCATAGCGAAACATCGATCCGATGTAGAAGAGCTTCTGCAGACCGCCATCCGCATAGAGTTTGTTTTGCAGATAGGCGCGTACGGCAGACGCCGTGTTCTCGGGACGCAGCGTCAGACTGCGGTCGCCGCGGTCGGAGAAGGTATACATCTCCTTGTCCACGACATCCGTACCGTCGCCGATCCCACGCTGAAAGAGCTCCGTGTGCTCGAACATCGGCGTGCGGATTTCACCGTAGCCATAGCGGGCACAGAGATCGCGGATCACATGCTCGACATGTGTCCACGCACCGACCGCGTCAGGCAGTATATCCTTCGTGCCGCGCGGCGCATTCGTCAGCATCAGTGCTGTTCCTCCTCGTATTCCGCGCGCAGGAGCGCACGGCGCTTTTCAATATAGACGTCAATATCGCGCAGATAGGTCACAAGATCCTTTGCATGAAAAGCAGAGTGCAGGCGTCCGCTGCGCACGCCGATCACCTTTGTCGCGGCAGCGCCGCCGATGCCGATGATCGTCTGCCGCTCCTCCATGATGCGGATGTTGTAGATGCTCTCCGCACCGGGACGGGCATAGCCGACGTTCTCCAGATCGCCGCTCATATAACCCTGCCGATAGAGATAGTAGGGATGGTAGCCCGCCGCACGGACGGCAGCCGTCGCCGCCGCACTCATGCGCATCGTCTCCGCATCAGACGGCAGCGCGACATGCTCCGTCTCCATCATAAGGCGCAGCCGCGAGCCGCGCTTCAGTGCAAGTGCGTGGAGGGTGATGTCGTCCGGGCGGAGGGCTGTCACCGCCGCCATCGTCGCACGGACATCCTCTGCCGTTTCGCCCGGCAGACCGAGGATCACGTCCATATTGATGTGCACGTCCATCGACGCACGGATGTCCTGCAACATGCGCACAATATCGGACGGCGTATGATGCCGTCCGATGCGCTCGAGCGTCCGCTCCTGCATCGACTGCGGATTGACACTGACGCGCGTCACCCGATATGCCTTCATCGCTGTGATCTTCGCCGCGCTCATGCTGTCGGGACGTCCTGCCTCCACTGTGAACTCACGGACAGAAGATCTATAGAAAGCATTATATACCATTTTGAGCATTTCGGCAAAAAAAACATCGGGCAGGCTCGTCGGCGTCCCTCCCCCGATGTAGATGCACCCGACGGTCAGCCCCAATGTGCGCACATCCTCTGCAGCAGCGGCAAGATCGCGCGCGAGCACATCCATAAATGCACGCAGCGTATTCTCCCCCGGCAGGAGATGCGAGGGAAAGGAACAGTAGAGGCAGCGCGAGAGACAGAACGGAATGCCGACGTAGATGCCCACCGTCCGCGCGTCCTCATGCGCGAGAAACGGAAGCTGACGCACGGCAACCTCCGTCATGAGACGTGCCTTCTCCGCACTGCAGAAATAATCCTCCTGCAATCGCTGCACGGCAGCGTCGGGCGTCATGCCGCCCCGCAGCCAGCGGTGCACGATCTTCGTTGGGCGCACCCCATGCAGGATGCCCCACGGGGCAGGCGGCAGGGCAAAGCGGACACGGAAAAACTCGTAGAGATTCCGCTTGATCGTGCGGTGCACCGCTGCACGCGGCAGTTCATCCGTGCGCCCCCCAGAGGAGAACGAAAGGCACTCACAGCGCCCATCCAGCGCATAGAGCCAGACCTCCGTCATAACAGAAGGCGGCTCACTGCCCGACGGCCGGTTCACCACCGACAGCTGGGCGTAATCCGCCTCTCCTACTGTTCCGACGATCTCCACCTTGAAGAGGTTCAGTACCTCATGCACAACCTTGACGATAACCTCGCTGGGATGATTGATGGTGAGCGATCGTATTTTCACGCTTTTTTCTGCTTCTCCCGGCACTTCTTGCAGATGCCGAAGAACTTCGCCTGATGATTCTCCACCAAGAAGCCCGTCTTTTCGAGAATATCCTGTTCCAGATGATCGAGCATATCCTCCTCGAACTCCGAGATCTCCTTGCACTCCGTGCAGATGAGATGATGATGGAAGTGCTGGTTCGGGTCGATCGGATTCAGCTCGTAGGAATACGACCCCTTGTTGCGCTTGTCGAACTCCTTGCCGAACTCGATCTTCTGCAGAATGCCGAGCGAGACCAGAATCTCCAGACTGCGATAGACCGTCGCGAGTCCGATCTCCGACTCCGTCCCGCGCAGAATGTCATAGATCTTCTCCGCGCTCAGATGCTCGCTCGGATGATCCAAAATGACCTGCAGCACAATCTGCCGCTGCGGCGTCATCTTGCGCTGTGTCGCCTGCAGACGCTTCTTCAGATCTTCCATGGTATATGTCTCTGCCATATCTCTTCCCCCTCGATCCACCAAGTGGGTCACAATGTATTATCACAATCAATGAGAATAGTATATCACAGTGCGCAAGTTTTTACCATAGTTTATGAAGATAAGGTTTTATGATAAACGTTGCAGACAAGACTATGGCCGCAGACAAGACGATGAAGATCTGCCCTCACTCCGCGATGTGGCGCAGCGTCTCCATGAGGAGTTTTGCCTCGGGAACGATCGTCGCGATTTCGATGCGCTCCTCGGGCGTATGGATGCCGTGTGCCGTCACGCCGACAGACACCATGTCGAGCGCAGGATTTTTCGATGCATGCCAGCTCGTCTCAAGCCCCGCATGGATGCTCTCGATCTTCATCGGTGTACCGCCGTTCTGCGCCGCATAGACCTCCGCCATGATCGTCCGCAGTTTGCTCTTGGGGTTCTCACGCCATGCAGGAGATGCCGTTCCAACAACGAGGGAAAAGCCCGTCAGTGCCGCCAGCGTCTCTGTCTCGCAGACGATCTCGTCCAGTCGCTCATTGACCGAGGAGCGCGGGAAGAACGCGACGTGCACCTCGTTCTCATCCATGCGGACAACGCCGAGGTTTGCCGAGGTCTCCACCCCGCCCGTCTGCGTATGTGTCATGACATGAACCCCCGTGCGAAGGAGGACGAGGAGGTCGATGAGGGCGCGCTGTTCCTCCTCGCCGATGACGCGCCCCGCCTCATGTGCAGGATGCAGCGTAAATTTCATCGCGGGATCGGCCTCACCATAGATGGCATGAAAGCGTTTTTCCTCCGCCGCCAGCAGACGGGCAATGCTGCGCTCATCCATCGCCGTGCGAACGATTGCCTCTGCCGTCGGCGGAATCGCGTTGCGCGCCGTCCCGCCCGTGAGGGAAACGAGTTCCACGTCCCCCTCCTGTGCCAGCGCATGAAGTGCCAGTGCCAGCGTGCGGATCGCATTGCCGCGCCCATCGCCGATGCGCTCGCCCGAGTGACCGCCGCGCAGCCCCTCAGCCGTAATGCGATAGGCGGGCAGATCGGATTCTTTTCGCGTCAGCGCACGCGTATAGTCGAGATTGACACTGCCCGCACTGCCGACCGTCATGATGTGATAGTCCTCCGAGTCGCAGTTGATCAGGTACTGTGCATTCTTCAGATGATCTGCCGAAAGATGCCGTGCCCCCGTCATGCCCTGTTCCTCATCCACCGTGATGATGGCGCGCAGCGGACCATGAGCCTCCGTGCACTGCATCGCCGTCAGGATCTCCGCCACGCCGATGCCGTCGTCTCCGCCGAGACTTGTCCCATCTGCCGTGAGATACTCCGCCGTCCGCT
Organism: Centipeda flueggei ATCC 43531; assembly: GCF_000160695.1. Taxonomy (GTDB): domain Bacteria; phylum Bacillota; class Negativicutes; order Selenomonadales; family Selenomonadaceae; genus Centipeda; species Centipeda flueggei. The sequence goes on from NZ_GG694010.1 coordinate 184,877, forward strand.
GCATCTTGATCGGATCGGTCAGCGGGTCATAGGAAACACCCGGCTCAGCCACGCAGACCATGTCCATGTGTCCCTGCAGGATCGTGCGCGGCGCATTCTCCTTTCCCTTCGTCGCAGGAAGCTCCGCGATAATATTGAAGTGCTCATCCTGCGTCACCGTGCAGCCAATCTCCTCAAAGTGTTTTTTCAGATAGTCACTGACCGCCTTCTCGTGCCCCGAAGGACGCGGGATATGCGTCAGTGCCTCGAACTCCGAAATGACCTTTTCCAGCAGCTTTGCATCATCCATCCTAAGTTCCTCCTATCAAATTTCTCTCTATTATAACACAGAATGCAAAAAATGAGGTTGTTGTACGAAGCTTTCAGCTTCGTACAACAACCCCCATGCCATATTCTGCTCTTTTACTTCTTCGCCTGCTCTACTGCCTTCGTGACCGCTTCTTTGAACTGGTCATAGCTGACGGTTGCCCCTGAGACAGCATCCACCTTCGCAAGATCCTTCGACGCAGTGAGCTGCTCACCATAGGACACAATCGCCTTGTAGGCGTTCTGTGCCTTCTTCTGTGCGCCCGGCTCCTTCCCCTCGCCGTAGTGCTCGTCCTTCTGCTTGCCCTCTTTGTCAATGCTCGTGTGAACGACCTTCTCGATCGCGCCGTTCTTGATCGTCAGTTCCACGTGCGAATGCCCAAGCTTTTCGTGCTCTGAACTGTCCGCCGTATAGGTGCCATCCTTCACGCCCGTCATATCAAGCGCGGCAGCCTGCTGCGGCTTCTCCTTCGGTGCCTGCTTCTCCTCACCGCAGCCCGCTGCAAGGACACTGACCCCCAGCAGAAGTGCAATCCCGAGGCTAAGTTGTTTCTTCATCGTTATTCCTTCCTTTCCCGCATGTGTCCATGCTCAATGATGACACAGCGCTCCGCCTCTTCACCGACTTCAGCAGAGTGTGTGACCGTCAGAATCGTGTGGCCCTCATCGTGCAGCTCATGGAAGATCTTCATGACAAGGTTCTGGTTCTTCTCATCGAGGTTGCCTGTCGGCTCATCCGCAAGGATGAGGACAGGATAGTTGATGAGTGCACGCGCAATGCAGACGCGCTGCTGCTCGCCGCCCGAAAGCTGACTGGGAAGATGGCTCGCACGGTCAGCGAGTCCGACGCGCTCAAGTGCCGCCATGGCTTCATCGCGGTCGGGCATGCTGTGGTAATACTGCGCGACCATGATGTTCTCGACTGCCGTCAGATAGGGAATCATGTGGAACTGCTGGAACACGATGCCGATCTTGTCGCGGCGGAAGCGTGTCAGCTCCTCGCGTGTGGCGTTCGTCAGCACGTCGCCGTCGAGAATGACCTCGCCGCTCGTCGGGCTGTCCATACAGCCGATAATGTTCATCAGTGTTGACTTGCCAGAGCCGGAGGGACCCATAACCGCAAGCCATTCGCCTTTTTCAACGTTCAGATTGACGTCATCCAGGGCGAGCACCTTTTCGTTGTACGCCTTGGAGACGTGCTTCAGTTCAAGCAAACTCATTGCTTCGTTCTCCTCTCATTCGCCGCGCAGGATGATCGCGGGGTCAACATTGGTCGCAATACGTACAGGCAGCAGCGACGCAAGACCTGTAACAAAGATGGACATGACGAGTGCGACAACGACGATCGTCGGCGAAAACTCAATGCCGCGTCCAAAAACGTTCATACTGACGCTCTGTGCAAAGAGATACCCAAAGCCCGACCCAAGAATGCCGCCAAGCGCACCGAGGAGGCAGCCCTCGCCGAAGAACTCTGCGACAATGTGACGGTTATCCGCACCGAGAGCCTTCTTGAGGCCGATCTCGCGGCGACGCTCCGTCACGATCGCCATCATTGTGGTTGAGACGCAGATCAGCGTCAGCACAAGTACGACGATGGTCACGATGAGGACAAGTGCCTGCAGTTTGCCGAGCACGGTGCCCTCCGACTTTGCGATCTGCTTGACGAGCTGCGGCTCCACCGTCGGGACCTGTGCGCGGATCTTTGTCTCTGCGCGCGTCAGCTCATCCTGGCCCGCCACAACAGAGACCTGCGCGAGGCTCAGTTCCCCGGCACGCCCCTTGATACGCTGCAGATCGGGCAGACTGACGAAGACGAAATTCTCCTCGTTGCCGCCCGTGCGGACAATGCCGGAGACGCGGTAGTCGCTCACGATCGAGCCCTCACCGCCTGAGACACTGATTGTATCCCCCGGATTCACGCGCAGTTTCGATGCGAACTCCGCACCAAGCAGGATCTCCTTCTCCCCCGGCGTCGGCCACGCACCGCGCACCTGCCAGTAGGGGCTGACCTCCTGCAGGACATCAAAGTCCGTGCCGCCCGCCATGACGGTCTGATGATTGATGAGCAGTGTGTCGTAGAGGAACGGTGTAATGCCGACTACCTCGTAGTCCGAGAGGGCCTTGCTGACCGCACTGACATCTTCCTCGTGAATCACGCCTGCATCCTTCCCCGGCAGAATGAGAAGGTTTGCCCCATAGGCACGGAATGCACGCCCCATCTGCTCCGGGACTTCCTTGTAGACGGTAATCATCCCCGAAATAATCGTCGCGCCGACGGCGACGGCGAGAAGAGCGATCGCCATGCGTGCGCGGCGGCGCAGCAGAGAGTTGGCGACCATGATAAAAAACATTTTATAGCGACTCATCATTTATCACCTGCCATATAGAACCTCTGCCGGCTGCAGCGACAGCAGCATGCGAATCGCAGGCACGCTCCCGATGATCAGCACGAGCGACATCAAAACGGCAATAATCGGAATGACATACGGATTGACCGCAATGCCGGAACCGAAAACGTTCTCCCCAATGAGCTGGGCGAACCCAATTCCCACGACATAGCCAAGGATGCCGCCGAGAATGCCCGCGATAAAGATCTCCGCGAGGACGGAGAGAACGACGGCGAGATTGGTCGCGCCGAGCGCCTTCAAAAGGCCGATCTCACGGCTGCGCTCCATGATGTTTGCGCTGATGAGGTTGCTGACACCAAGGCTCGAGGAGAGCAGGGACAGCACCGTGATCAGCAGCATAAGGAGCTGCGTCTTGTCAAGGATCTTCCCCTCGGACTCCGCGATCTGACGCACGGGGTGCGCCGCCGCGTTGTGCATGACCTCCTCGATCTGATAGGCAATCGATCCGACGTAGCTCGTGCAGTACCAGATATCATACTCCGCCTGCGAGAGCGACTTCGGATTCTCCGCCGCCCTGCGGGCAAGATCATTCTCCGGTGTCGTCATGGCACTGACCTCCACCTGGTCGATCTTGCCCTGTGCACCTGCGAGTTCCTGTGCGAGCGCGAGAGAACCGACCAGCTGGTTCTCCTCGTCACCGCCGCCCGAGACTGTGCCCGTGACGTGCAGTGCCCCCTGCGTGCCGTCCGGCTTCTGATAGGTGAGTGTGCTGCCGGCTGAGACGCCAAGTTTCTGTGCGAGCTTCATGCCGACGAGCACCTCATCCGTGTGCGTATCGTCTGCCCAGTCGCCGTCCACCTGCCACCACGACTTCATGAACTTCACGCCTGTCGTGTAAACCTCATCCGTCGGCAGTTTGAGCGTATGCTCGAACCACGTACCAAAGAACGGCACACTCTCACCATCTCCGAGCGTCACCTGCGTCGTCAGTGACGGCGCAAAGGCGACGATGTTGTTCGTCCAGAAAATCGTTTTGATATTGCCGAGATCTGCCTCTTCCAGATACTCGCGATGTCCGCTCTTCGACGTCTCCACACCGTAAAGGTCCTTCAGAACCATCGAGTTGCGCGGCGTCACTGTAATATTTGCTCCAAATGCCTTGAGCTCCTGATTCACCTTTTCGCCGATGTCAAACATGACGTTCAGCATGGCAGTCGCAAGCGAGACGCCAAGGGCGACCGTCAGCGCGATGAGGATAAACCTCCCGCGCTGGCGGATAAGCGCCCCTTTTACCATTTGCCAAAACATGGCTTACCTCCTCTCATGCCATCCTGTCCGTCAGCGGAAATGAATCCGCGCTGCCTCAAGCGTGTCAGCAGAAATCTGCACCGCACCATTCTGCACGTGGTACTCCACGGGGATCGGATTGCAGCCGCCCGGCAGACCAATTGTCGCCTTGTTCATGACGACATCACAGAGCCGGCAGACGATCTGCCCATCACGCTCAAAATAGCCCGTTGCACCGCAGATATCGCAGGCATCGAGACCGACACCAAATGCGGAGCCGCCCTTCTGCACAATGATAACGCGCACCGTTGTTCCGTCTGAGGCGTGGAATGCATAACGATGGAGGTGGCCGTCGGAGACCTGCTCGAGCGGGATCTGCACGAGCCCGTTCTCCGCCTTGACGTCAACCGCCGGCACAAGCTGTTCTTTTTTATTCGCATACCATCCGCCGACACTCGATACGAGGATCGTCAGAATGAGGATTGCAAGGAGCCCACTGCCCCAACGCTTGCGGCGGATCGCGCTCGAGACGATCTGACGGTACTGCGCAGGATTTGCCCACACAGGACGCTCGGGCCGCGGCTGAAGAAACAGTGTAAAAGGGACGAGCACAGAAACAAAGTAGATCGCATAGATGACCTTGCCCTGATTGTCAATAAACCATGCCATGTACGGAATGAGGTTTTCCGCACCGAACATCTGCCGCGCCATCAGCACCGTCAGAACGAAGATCACCTGCTGAATGGCGGTCGCCACGACCTGCACGGTAAACACGAAGACGAGGCGCCCATGATTGAGCGCCGCCGCCGCTTTATACGCCAGATAGCCCGAGAGGAATCCGAGGAAAATCCCTCCGAAAAATCCGAGCATCTTGACGAGAAATGTCAACGTCAAATAGTTCCCCATCGCGACCTGTACGGTACCGACAGGAATCAGCCAGAGTTCCAGCCCGTGATAAAGGCACAGCCCCAGCGTCAATGCCCCCGTGCCGAAACGGAAAAAACGCTCCTCCTGCGGCGACCATTCCCGATGGAGACTGCGCAGAAGAATTGCACAGAGAAGAATCGCGCCGATGATATCGACGGTGATTGCCATACTCTCGAAGATCTCGCGGTTGACTGCCGACTTCGTGCCGACACGCACCGCTGTCATAAAGAGCGAGAGGAAAAAGCCCCATTTGAGCACGCGCGTAAAGGTACGCCGTATGCTCTGATCGGGCAATGGCAAAATGATTGCAAGCAAAATACCGAGCGGCACGGCGAGCTTAATGCTCTCCTCCAGTGCCGGCACCAGCTGTTGAAGAAATGCCTGTAACATGTGTGAACCCTTTCCTATGAGAAAAGCCGCCGTCCCCCCCGGGGCGGCAGCCATTCTGTGATTGGGAGGGCACGAAGAACAAACGTATGCCCTTGCTGCCCATACGGAATTAAATTACCACTTGCGCGGAACGTAGTTGAATACCCAGTGCAGCTTGACCGGTTCCGTCCAGAAATGACCCCGGACACCCGTCTCCTTGTCCGTGTGGAGGAGGTAGTTCTGACGTGCAGGGCTGTCGATCGAGAAGTCGCAGTCGTACGTGCCTGCGCCAAGCATCTTGACATTTGCGCCATAGTGCGGGCCATCATCTGCGCTCATCGGCATGAACACACCCTCGATGCTCTCGCCCGTCTCACGCTTCGTGAACTTGTAGTGCACCGTCAGGTTCGGGATCCACTCGCCGACGCCGAAGCCGCACTCATTGCCCTCGGTTGCATGGATATCCGTCTCGATGTGGATATCTGCCTGGTCTGCCGGAAGGCTCATACCGGCAGGCTCCATCGTCACCGGCTGGAAGTAGACGAGCGCCGCCTTGAAGTGGTTCGTCGTATCCTCGATCTCATCGCCGATCGGGAACTCCTCGAACGCAGCTTCGCTGACGTGCGCGTTGATCGCGAACGTAGAGAACGCGACTGCACCGACGGCGAGAGCCTTTTTGAGCATACTGAGACTAGATTTCTTCATGGGAAAATCCTCCTTTGAAAGATGAACCTGACTCACGCTTCTGCCGCAGCAGAGCGTTTTTTATATGATACCATTGCGATTGCCGCGAGAACCAAGAGGATCTGCGGGACAATGGTTTCATAGGTGGGATAAAGGCCGAGCAGATCGATGCTCGGAATGGGGATGGCCTCAATGATCGTGGTGGAGATGGTATCTGACTCCTGCAGCTCCTTCAGACCGCCGCCAAGGAAGGTAACCGCGAGCACAAACATGAATGCACTCGTAACCTTGAAGAACGGTCCGATGGGGATGCGCAGCGCACCACGCTGGATGAGGAAGAAGATGAGTGCGAGTGCCGCACACGCGGCAACGAAGCCCGCCCAGATCATGTCGGTATCGCCGACGGCGTTGTTAAAGAGCGCCTGATAGAAGAGGATGACCTCCGCGCCCTCGCGATAGACCGCAAGGAATGCGGCAAAGCCGAGCGCACGCGACTTGCCCGTCGAGAGTGTGATCTTGACTTGGCTGTCGATGTAGTTCTTCCATGCCTTTGCATTGGATTTGCCGCCCATCCACGCCGACGTTCCGAGAAGGACCAGGACGGCGAAAAGCGCCGTGAAGCCCTCGATCATCTCGCGGCTCGCGCCCGTCGTCGTCGTACTGTCGAGCACCTCGGCAAAGAGATAGGCACTGATAAAGCTGCAGATAATGCCTGCAATCGCCCAGTTGTAGACAGTCGATAGCTCCTTCTCATGGCCGGCGCGTCCGAGATAGGCAATGATGCCGACAAGGACGAGGATCGCCTCAACACCCTCACGCAGGAGGATGAGGAACGCCTGGAGGAACATCCCCCAGCCGCCCGACTGAGCACCTGCCGTCTCGAGCTGCGTCACCTCGGTCTGTACCATATCGAGGAGCTTTGCGCCCTCGGCCTCGACCTCCGACTGCGGAGCACCCGAACGGATGACTTTTTTCAGCGTGTAGAACTGATACTCCGTGAGGTTCGCGCTCTTGGAGGAGATGCTGCTGCGCACAGCACTCTCCAGACCGTCTTTCTCGTAGATGCCGTAGTAGATATTGTTGACGGCATCCTTTGCACCTTCTGCATCCCCCGACTGATAGATGGCATAGACACCGTCCATCTCCGTCGCGATATGGTCGTGAATCTGCTGCCATGTCTGCGCGGCGTTCGTCGACGCCGCCGGCAGGAGCAGAAAGAGTGCCGTAATGAATGCAAACAGCTTTCTCATTGGATTGTCTGCGTTCCCCTTTCCTTAAAATGTTACTTGCGATGTTTGGGTTCCATGTTGAAGTATACCTGACACATCACATTGCAAGGCATCGGTCGACCGTCAACATCCAGTGCGGGTGTGAATTTCCACTGTTCCATCACAACGCGACACGCCATGCGGTCAACGTTCCCATCCCCCGAACTGTGTGTAACTCTCGTGCTGACGACATGGCCTTGCTCATCAACGTGAGCCATCAGCACCACGTATCCTTCATAAGAGATACTTTTATCTTGGACATGCTCAAAATGGAGTACTCTAGGCGGCTGTCCTATAGTGATGCGTTCCAGCTGCTTCGGTGCCTGTTCCTCCGCACAGGAGACGGATGCTGCCGACACAGCCAGAAAGAACACTGCAAGAATTGCCCCCACCCATATCTTCATTGTCAACCTCTCTGCTTGCGTCATTTAATATTACGTGTCGGTTTCATGTTGAAATACACAGGGCACTGCATATTCGATTCCATCGGCTGCCCATTCATGTCCTTGGCCGGTTCGAACTTCCACTGCTTCTCAACAATACGCCGCGCCAGACGGTCATAGACGAGATTCCCCGAGCTGATCTGAATCTTCGTCCACACGACACGTCCGTCCGTGCCGATATGGGCTGACACGGCAATACGCCCCGTGAACGGAATCACACCGTAGGCAGGCTGCTCGGCATGGATGATCTTGCCGGGCTGCCCGATCTGCTTTCCGTCGCCGGATTTCAGGACATGTTCTTCCTCGGGCTTATTCGCCGAATCCTCGGCTTCCTTCAGCAGTGCCGTCGTCGCCTCCTCGGGAATCTCCGCCTCAACGACGGCGGGCTCTTCCTCTGCCTCCACAGGCTCAGGCGGTGGTGGGGGCGGCGGAGGCGGTGGTTCCTCCGGCTGCTGTTTCTCCTCGGGCGGCCCATCGTCATCAGCGAGCTCCACCCACTCCATCGGCTCATCTGGCGGCGGCTGCTCGATGTGCTTAAAGACGTGTGGGATCAGCACCATCAGAAAGAGCCATGCGACGATGTGGAAGAAGAATGCGACGAGGAAGGCAAGCCGCCAATGTGTCTGATAGCGCATCAGACGCCCCCCGTCTCCGTCGCGATGGACACGTGACGTGTCCCCGCTTCCTTCAGTGCATCAAAGACACTGACGACGAACTGATAGTCCGCCTTCTTGTCGCCGCGCACGACGAACACCGTATCCGGATCGCTGTCCAGCTGTTCCTTGACCCGTGACGTCAGCTCACGCGTTGGCTCATCATCGCGGTCAAAGAGCACCTTGCCGTCCTCCGTCACCGTGATGGAGACGATGTGCGGACGTGTGTCCTGCTGTGCGCTCGCCGCCTGCGGCAGGCTGACCTGCACCGTGCTCGCGTTCACCATATACATCGTGCTCAGCATGAAGAACACCAAGAGGAAGAGCATGATGTCGATCATCGGGACGATCATGACGAGCGGCTCGCGCACATCATGAAAATTACGACGCATGAGCCTTCCCTCCATCCGCCGCCGCGAACCCCGCCAAGATGGTATTCATCGTCTTTTCGAGGAGCGTCAGCATCACATCCAGGCGCTGTGCAAAGTAGGTGTGCACGACGAGCGAGAAGATCGCGACGAAAAGTCCTGTCGCCGTTGCGACCAGTGCTTCGCCGATACCGCCCGTGATCGCCATGGGCTGGCCTGCCTGCAGGTTGAAGATGCTGAACGACTGAATCATCCCCGAGATCGTTCCCAGAAGGCCCAGAAGCGGTGCGAGCGTAACGATCGTTGATAGATAGTTGAGACGCGCGCGCAGGAGCATCGCCGCCTCGCCATAGACTCCCTCAAGCGTCATAGGGACATCCTCCCCTGCCTGGCGGGCATCCAGTGCGCTCTTCACAAAATAGGCAACCATGTTGTCCTTGCCCTCAACGGCGGGAGCGACCTCGTCGATCTTGTGCTTGCGGAGCGACTCCGCAACCGTCGTCTCGAGTTCCTTTGCCCCCTGCGCCGCACGCCGATAGAGCAGAAAACGGTCAACCGCAATCGCCGCCACCGTCAGCGAGCACAGGAGCAGCAGGTACATAACCGGACCGCCCTTTTCAAATAGTTCTGCGCTGGTCACAAAAACACCATCCTTGTCTTCTCAAGCCGTGGGAAAATCCCATCTTTATTATCACATGGAGAATGAAACCCATCCCATATTTGAATCGATTCTCAGTATATCTCCATGGAAAGTGATTGTCAATATTCTTTCCAATAAATGTGATCTAAATGAATTTTATTCACTTATTGATTTGTATGATTTTGCAAGTTCTTCAAATCGTGGCAGTGATTTCTCGATCACTTCCGAACGGACACAGTACGCCGCTCGAAAATAGCCGGGACAGCCGAAGTCTCGTCCCGGCACAAGCAGGAGATCATACTCCTGTGCGCGGCGGCAGAACGCCGCATCGTCCGGCTCAAGTGCCTGTGGAAAGAGATAGAATGCTCCCTGCGGACGCACGCAGGAAAAACCGAGTGCCGTCAGCCCGTCATAGAGGAGTGCGGCGTTGCGCTCATAAATACTGAGATCGGCAGCCTGCCCGACACAGCGTGCGACGACGAGCTGCCAGAGCGAGGGAGCATTGACGTGTGTGAGGACACGCGCCGCCCCCGCAATTGCGCCGTAGATACGCGCGAAGTCCGCCGCGCTGTCCGGTACGACGATATAGCCGATGCGCTCACCTGGCAGGGAGAAGGACTTGCTATAGGAATAGCAGACGATCGTATTGTCGTATAAGAGGGGAATGCAGGGGACGGAAGCACCGTCATAGACGATCTCACGATACGGCTCATCTGCGATGATGAAGATCGGATGCCCGCACTCCTGCTCCTTCGCGCGGAGGAGATCGGCGAGGCGGCGGATCGTCGTCTCACTGTACACCGCACCGCTCGGATTATTCGGCGAGTTGATGATGACAGCCTTCGTGCGGGTGCTCAGTGCCCGCTCAAGTGCCGCGAAGTCGATCTGAAAATCATCTGTCTTGGCTGGCACAACGACGAGCTTGCCCCCACAGGCCTCGACAAAGACGCGATACTCCGGGAAAAAGGGTGCGATGGTAATGAACTCGTCCCCCGGCTCGGTGAGGGCCTTGAACGTGATCGTCACCGATGCTGCCGCGCCCGCCGTCATAAAGAGATTCTTCCCTGTGACGTCCATGCCGAAGCGACGCTTCAGATCGGCGGCAAGCGCCTCACGCACCGCAGGTTTGCCCGGTGCAATCGTATAGCCATGCACCGCGGTCGGATCATCATGTCGGAGAATATCTACAGCGGCATCGCGAATGAAGTCCGGTGCGGGCACATTGGGGTTGCCAAGGCTGAAGTCAAAGACATTCTCCGCGCCAACCTCTGCCGCACGCTTCTGCCCAAACTCAAAAATCGTACGGATCGTGGACTTCTTCGTCCCGAGCGTATACATCTCTTCTGAAACCATCGTACTCCTCCCCCTGCATGAGTGAAAACAGATCTTATTCTAACACATAGCGCAGCAGATTTCTACCTGCATTTGTCGGTCCTCCGCTGAGACAAGAAAATGCGCCTTCCGCCGGGCAGCGGAAGGCGCATTTTCGATAGAGAGAAAGAAATGTAGGGAATGTATGTGAACCCTACGGAAGGGAAGACCGCAGGAGATTCACCAAAGGGTATGGTAAGCGTCAGGTGTTCTTCGCGATTATCGCTCCGATCAACGCTCCGGCAATCACAGCCGTCGTCATTGAACCCTGTGAGTAGCCCTTCTTCTTGGACCTCTTGCGGTGCCACGCAAGCTGTGTCACTTCATCGGCATCGCCATAACTCGTGCGAACATCCATCGTGTACGGCACATCCGCGACACGGGATCCTGCCTCAGCAACGGCGGCACTCGTTCCAGCAGCGCCGAGCGTCATCGCACCAAAGAGTGCAGCTGCGACGGCCTTCGTAATGTACTTTCGCTTCATCATGGTACTCACTCCTATCCAAGGGACTTTCAGAGATTGAACACGCTCTGTGTCACTCTCTCGCTTACACTGGATACTATAACGAAGCGGATTTAAAACGTTTTGTGAAAGGCGTTAGGTTTCGATTAGGTTTAAGTTCCTCTATTTTAGGCTTGATCTAGCTAAGCAGCAGGCTGTCGCTGGCGAGCTCGCTGCCTGCTGCCTGCTCGAACATGGAGAGCAGATCACGCGTGGTCAGCCCTTCCTTTTTCTCCTGCGGCACATCGAAAAGGATGCGCCCCTCGTGAAGCATGATAAGGCGGTTGCCGTAGCGTAATGCATCCTTCATGTTATGTGTAATCATCAGCGTCGTCAGCTGATCCTCAGCAACAATCTGCTGCGTCAGTTCCAGTACCTTTGCCGCTGTCTTTGGGTCAAGTGCTGCCGTATGCTCATCGAGAAGCAGGAGGTACGGTTTGACAAGCGTCGCCATAAGGAGTGTCAGTGCCTGCCTCTGCCCGCCTGAGAGGAGCCCGACACGTGAGGAGAGACGATCCTCCAGACCAAGTTTCAGCCGCGCAAGCTTTTCACGGAATACATCGCGCATCTCACTCGTCGATCCCCATTTGAGCGTCGGTGTCTGACCACGCCGTGCGGCAATGGCGAGGTTTTCCTCGATCATCATACGCGCCGCCGTGCCCATCATCGGGTCTTGGAAAACGCGCCCAATAAACTTTGCACGGCGATGCTCCGGCCACTTTGTAATCTCCTCACCCGCGATGTAGATTTTTCCCGCATCGACAGAGATTGCTCCGGCGATGGCGTTCATCAGCGTGGACTTGCCCGCGCCGTTGCCGCCGATCACCGTGACAAAATCCCCGGGATTGAGGTGGAGCGTAATCCCCGAGAGCGCCTTTTTTTCCGTGATCGTCCCGGGATTGAAGGTTTTCTTAATGTCCTCGATCTGCAGCATTACTCTGCTCCCTTCTGCATCGCATGGTATTTCTCCTGAATGAGCGGGAGAGAGAGTGCAATCGCAACGAGAATGGCTGTAAAGAGTTTGAGATCATTCGGCTGCATGCCGAGTTGGAGAACAATTGCAATGACTGCACGGTAAACGACAGAGCCGAGCACGACAGAGATCAGCCAGTTCTTAAAGCTGCGCGTGCCGAACAGCACCTCGCCGATGATAACGGACGCGAGTCCGATAACGATGGTCCCCGTCCCCATGCCGACGTCGGCAAAGCCGTTGCTCTGTGCGACGAGAGCTCCGCAGACGGCGACCATTCCGTTCGAGAGAAGCAGTCCGAGAACAATCATCACGTCAGTATTGACACCATTCGCACGGATCATGTGCGGATTCGCGCCCGTCGCACGGATCGCTGTTCCAAGCTCCGTTCCAAAAAACCAATAGGTCAGCAGGACAGCAAGTACAACAACAACCGTCCCGATAAGAAGGACGTTCGTCGATGCGTCCAGCCCCCAGAGGTTCCACTGCGTAAATAGTGTCTCCCGCTGCAGAAGAGGCAGGTTTGCCTTTCCCATGACGTGCAGATTGATGGAGTACAGACCGATCATCGTCAATATTCCCGCGAGCAGTGCCGGGATCTTAAGTTTCGTACAGAAAAACCCTGTCACGACCCCGGAGATGCAGCCCGCCATACAGGCGGTAAAGATCGCGGTGATCGGCGCATAGCCCGCCATGAGCATCGATGCGGCAACCGCTGCTCCCAGCGGGAAGCTGCCCTCCACGGTCAGGTCGGCAATATCCAGTACCCGATAAGTCAGATAGACGCCCAGCGCATAGAGTCCCCAAAGGACCCCCTGCGCAGCGGTTGCTATGACAAGATCCATAATGTCACTCCCAAACTCCGTAAAAAGAGGCTGTTGCACGAAGGTCATTCACCTCGTATAACAGCCCTTTCCTGTATCCCTTCCACCGCTTCGCGGTCCCCCTTCCCCGTAAACGGGGAAGGCTAAATTAGCTCCTCCCGTTTATGGGGGGAGCGGCGAGCATGGCGAGCCGATGGGGGTATGCAGCAGTCCCTCTTTATGTCGATTGCTGTTACTCGACAATAGTCGCACTATTTAACACATCCGCAGGGATCGTCAGCCCGATTCTCTCCGCGTTCTTCTTGTTGATGACCACTGTGAGGTCATGTGCCGTCTCGATCGGCATCGCAGCCGGCTTCTTTCCTTCAAAGATGTCCGCCGCCATATTGCCCGTCTGTACGCCGAGTTTGTAGTAGTCAATGCCCTTCGTCGCAAGTGCACCGGCCGTAACACCGCCGACATAGCCGCAGATCACGCCTTTGCCCGCAGGATCCGTAATGCTCGTCAGGGTTGGAATGGCCGATGCAATCACATTGTCCGTCGGCTCGTAGAACACGTCCACATCATTCACCATACTCTGCGCTGCCTGCTGGATGTCGTTGACCGTCGAGATCGTCGCCGTACGCACCGTCAGCCCCTTCGATTCTGCGTAGGCCTTCATCGCCTTGACCTGAATCTCAGAATTGACCTCACTCGACGAGTAGATTGTACCGATGGTCTTTGCATTCGGATAGAGCGCCATGAGAAGATCGATCTGCTCAGCAATGGGCGCGAGATCGCTTGTCCCCGTCACGTTGCCGCCCGGTGCATCATTGGATGCGACGACCTTGGCACTGACATAGTCCGTCACGGCCGTCCCAACGATGGGGATATCCCTCGTCGCATTCGCGGCGGACTGTACTGCTGGTGTTGCAATCGCACAGATCAGGTCAACCTTGTCGCTGATAAACCGCTGAACGATATTCTGTAGGTTAGACTGATCCGCCTGTGCATTTTGGCGGTCAATCGCGAGATTCTTTCCCTCCTCATAGCCGCGTTCCTTCAGTCCGTCGACAAATCCACGGTTGGCATCATCAAGCGAGCTATGCTCTACGAGCTGCACAATCCCCACTTTGTAGGTTTTCTCGCCCTGCTGTGCCTGCTGTCCGCATCCTGCTGTCACGAGTCCAAGCGCCGCAAGTCCAAGCGCCGCACATTTCATCCATTTTTTCATCCACATCAACGTCCCATCATCGTCCATTCATCAGTCCACGAGTGTTGCATCCTTCAGTACATCCTCCGGAATCGTCAGCCCGAGCCGCGCTGCATTTCCCTTACTGATGACCAGCGTCAAATCGCGCGCCGTCTCGATCGGCATATCTGCCGGTTTGCTCTTGCCGTCAAGAATATCTGCTGCCATATCTCCCGTCTGCACACCGAGCTTATAGTAGTCAATCCCATAGGTCGCAAGGCAGCCGCCCGTCACCATATACGGCTCCGCGCAGATCACCGCCTTGCCCGCCGCATCCGTCACACTGACCAGCGTTGGAATCGAAGAAGAAATGACGTTGTCGGTTGGCTCGTAGAACACATCGACCTCACCGACAAGGCTCTGCGCTGCCTGCGGGATATCATTGACTGTCGATACGGTCGCGGCACGCACCGTCAGGCCCTTTGACTCCGCATACTCCGTCATCGCCTTGATCTGGGTCTCAGAGTTGATCTCGCTCGAGGAATACACCGTACCGATGATTTTTGCATTGGGATAAAGCTGCATGAGAAGATCAATCTGCTTCTTAATCGGATTCAGATCACTTGTTCCCGTTACATTCCCGCCGGGCTTCTCATTGGACTGCGCGAGTTTTGCACTCACGTAGTCCGTGATCGCCGTCCCGACGATGGGAATATCCTTCGTCACATTTGCCACGGACTGCGCCGCCGGCGTCGCAATCGCACAGATCAGATCCACTTTGTCGCTGACGAAGCGATGCGCGATGTTCTGGAGGTTCGACTGATCCGCCTGTGCATTTTGCCGGTCGATCGTGAGGTTCTTCCCCTCCTCGTAGCCGCGTGCCTTCAGTCCGTCAATAAATCCGCGGTTCGCTGCATCGAGCGCATTATGCTCCACCAACTGAACGACACCGATCTTATAGGACTTCTCACCGCCTGCCTGCTGATTCGTTCCGCAGCCTGAGAGAGAGAAAAGCCCGAGGGCGGCGACGCCAATAGCAACTGCCTTCATTGCCGTTTTCATCCGCATCGAATCTCCACCTTTTCTATCGTGTTAATTTTTCAATCTTTTTCATTATACATGCCAATGAAAAAAAAATCTAGTAGTCGTATGATGAAAAAATAATCAACAATCTACGTAAAAAGAACTGCTCCGAGCACATCGTTCCAAAGCAGTCCCATCATATTATTGTTTTTTCTCCAGCACGTCTTCCAGCGTATGCCATGCCAGCACAGCGCACTTGACGCGTGCGGGCATATTGGAGATGTTCTTGAGCGCAATTGCCTCATCGAGTTCTTCCAATGCTGCATCGTTGGTCACCTCACGCTTGATCATCGAGGTGAAAAGTTCTGCGAGCCGCTTTGCCTCCTCCACGGTCTTGCCGCGCATGAGGTCGATCATGATGTCCGTGCTCGCCTGCGAGATGGCACAGCCAACCCCAGTAAATGCGGCATCCTTGATGATGCCGTCCTCGATCTGGAGTTCGAGTGTAATCTCATCGCCGCAGCTCGGATTGTGTCCGCGCTCACGCACGGTCGCCGCTGCGAGCTCGCCCTTGTTCTCGGGCGAGCGGCTGTGCTCGCCGATGACCTCCGTATAGAGATCGCCGAGAGCCGTGTTCTCAGTCGGCATAGCCGAGCACCCCCCGTACCTTTTTCAGTGCAGCGATAAACTGGTCAATGTCCTCATGCGTATTGTAGAGGTAGAAACTCGCGCGGCAGGTAGCGTTCTGTCCGAGAAAGCGCATGAGCGGCTGCGCACAGTGATGCCCCGCGCGAATCGCAACGCCGTAGCTGTCGAGGATCGTCGATACATCGTGCGGATGAACATCCTTGACGTTGAATGTGATGATGCCCGTCTTATTTCCACGGGTTGAATCGCATCCATAGAGCTCCACAAAGGGCAGTTCCCGCAGCTGCGGCAGTGCATAGCTGAGAAGATCGCGCTCAATCGCCTCGATGCGGTCAAAGCCGATCTTGTCCAGATAGTCGATCGCCGCAATCAGTCCTGATGCACCGCTGACGTTCTGCGTCCCCGCCTCGAACTTTGCCGGCAATTCGGCAAACGTCGTCTCCTGCTCGCCGACATAGTCGATCATGTCCCCGCCAAAGAGGAACGGCGGCATCGCATCGAGTATATCGTACTTGCCATAGAGGACGCCGATGCCCATCGGGGAAAGCATTTTATGCCCCGAGAACGCAAAGAAATCCGCATCCATCGCCTGCACATCCACCTTGATGTGCGGCACGCTCTGTGAGCCGTCGACAACGACAACCGCGCCGACGGCGTGCGCTCGGTCGGCAACGGCGCGCACATCATTGACGAGTCCGAGCACATTGGATACCTGCGTCACAGCGACAATCTTCGTCCGCTCCGTGATCTTTTCTGCAATATCTGCCTCGGAGAGATTGCCGTCCTCGCCCAGATAGATATACTTCAGCACAGCACCGCGCGACTTTGCCACGAACTGCCACGGAACGATATTGCTGTGATGCTCCGAGATCGTAATGACGATCTCATCCCCCTCACGAACGTTCGCAAGGCCATAGCTGTACGCTACGAGGTTCAGTGCCTCCGTCGCATTCTTCGTGAATACGACCTCCTCCGGACGCGCCGCACCGATGAACTGCTGCGTGCGCACCCGTGCCCTCTCATAGATATCCGTCGCCTTGATCGAGAGCTCATACGCGCCGCGGTGCGGGTTCGCATTACAGTACGTACAGTAGTCAGCGACCGCGCGGATGACCGTCTCTGGCTTCTGCGTCGTTGCGCCATTGTCGAGATAAACAATGGGACGGCCGTTCATTTTTGTCTGCAGGATGGGAAAATCCCGCAGATACTCATTCACCTTGCGTTCCACCCAACAGTCTCCTCTCCAAATAGTCTCCAATCTCCGTGCGCAGTGTCTCATCCGTGATGCGCGCCAGCACGGGGGAAAAGGATGCCTCGACAATGAGCTGCTGTGCCGCACGCTCATCGAGCCCCCTGCTCATCAGATAAAACATCTTATCCGCATCCATCCGCCCGATGCTGACGGCATGATGTCCGTCCACATCGCCCTCATGGGAGAGCATCAGCGGCACACTTCGGTTGTGGGCATGAGGGGACAGAATCATGACCTCCTCATCTTCCTTCCCAACCGAACCGCGTGCCCCCTGGATAAAGTCCAGCGTTCCGCGAAAGTTCTTGACGCAGTGCCCGAGAAGTGCGCCGCGCACCTGCATATTGGCATCTGTATGCTGCCCCTCCTGACGGATGATATAGTTGAGATCGATCTTGCGTGCATCATCGCCGAAATAGAGCCCCCATACATCCGTACACGCCTGATCGCCTACGAGTGTCACCTGCAGTTCCGAGGCGGTATGCTGTGCGCCCGCCTCGACGAGGGTACAGGAAAAGCGGCCTCCCTTTCCCACCGCCGCATGGATCCGGCTAGCGGCAGGCGCATCTGTCGGAGCCAGCTGGATATAGGTCAGCGACAGCTCTGCACCGTCGGCAACCATTACCTCAATCTCCTGTGCACCGCTTTCACGCAGCTCCACCACATGATGCACGCATTCTCCTGCCGCTGCGGAGAGCTGTATTGGTGCAGCAGGCAGTGTGAGCCCATCGGGCACAGGCAGGTCGTTGACCCCCAGCCAATGCCATGTCGGCATAGGGATGCGGCTGAATCCATTGGCTGCTGCCATCATCCCATCGCCCCTTCCAATTCAATATTGACCAGATTATTCATCTCAACCGCATACTCAAGCGGGAGTTCCTTCGCAATCGGCTCAACGAATCCGCGCACGATCATCGCGCGCGCCTCCTCCTCGTCGATGCCGCGGCTCATCAGATAGAAGATCGCCTCATCACTGATGCGTCCGATCTTTGCCTCATGTCCGATGTCCACCGTATCACAGGCAACATCCATCACGGGAAGCGTGTCACTCCGTGACGCGGAGTCGAGCATCAGCGACTCACAGTTGACGGAGCACTTTGCCCCGACAGCACGCGGTGTCACCTTGACCCCACTGCGATAGATCGCGGCACCGCCCGACTTTGAGATCGAGCGCGTGCTGATATTTGCTGACGTATTGGGCGCATCGAGGATGACCGTCGCTCCCGTATCGAGTTCCTGCCCCTTCGAGGCAAAGGTGATCCCCGTGAACTCACAGGTCGCATTCTCCCCCTGCAGGATACTCGTCGGATAGAGCATCGAGACGTGTGAGCCGAACGAGCCGGAGACCCACTCCACGGCACCGTTCTTCTCCACCTTCACGCGCTTCGTATTGAGATTCATCATGTTGCGCGACCAGTTTTCGATCGTCGAGTAGCGCAGACGCGCCCCCTCCTTGACGAACAGCTCGACACAGCCCGCATGGAGATTCGTCACATTGTACTTTGGCGCAGAACATCCCTCGATGAAATGCAGGCTGGCGCCCTTCTCCACGATGATGAGCGTATGTTCAAACTGCCCTGCCCCTGCTGCATTGAGACGGAAATAAGACTGCAGCGGGATGTCCACCTGAATCCCCTCGGGCACGTAGACGAAAGAGCCGCCCGACCAGACCGCACCGTGCAGTGCAGCAAATTTATGTGCCTTCGGCGGCACAAGCGTCATAAAGTACTGCTGAACAATATCGCCGTACTCCTGCAGTGCCGTCTCCATATCCGTGTAGACGACCCCCTGCTTCACGAGCGACTCCTGAATCGAGTGATAGACCACCTCGGAGTCGTACTGTGCTCCGACGCCCGCGAGCGAGGACTTCTCCGCCGCGGGAATCCCCAGACGGTCAAACGTATCCTTGATGTCCTCGGGAACCTCATTCCAGTCGCCGACCATCTTCGCATCGGGACGGACATAGGTCACGATCTCATCCATGTCCAGCGCCGACAGATCCGGCCCCCATGCCGGCATTGGTGTTTCATGGTAGACCTTGAGTGATTTCAGGCGAAAATCAAGCATCCATGCGGGATCGTGCTTGCGTGCAGAAATATCACGGATGATCTCCTCCGTCAGTCCCGACGCAGACTTATACGCAGAGCGATCCTCGTTCGTGATATCGTAGATTGTGCGCTCAATATCGTCGATCTGGGTTTTCTTCTTTGGTACAAAATCCCCCATTCCTGCTCACCCCACTCTATCGTGCTCTGCAAGAATATGGGCAAAGCCTTCCGCATTGATCTGTTCCACGAGCTCTGCGCCGCCCTCACGAATGATCTCGCCTTTGGCAAGCACATGGACAAAATCCACCTTCAGCTTATCGAGGATGCGTGCGTTGTGCGTGATAATCAGACAGGCATTCTCAGCTGTATGGAACTTTGCAACGCCCTCAGAGACGATCTGCACCGCATCGACATCAAGCCCGGAGTCCGTCTCATCGAGGAGGGCCAATTTCGGCTGGAGCATGAGCAGCTGCAGGACTTCGCTGCGCTTTTTCTCCCCGCCGGAGAAGCCGACGTTCAGATAACGCTGTGCATAGCTCGGATCAATCTTCAGCTCTGCCATCATCGCATTTAGTTCCTTGCGGAAGGCGATCAGCTTCTCCTTCTTGCCTGTAACCATCTGGCGCGCCGTACGGATCATATTCTCGACCGTGATCCCCGGGATCTCCTCCGGTGTCTGGAAGGCGAGAAAAAGCCCGTCACGTGCACGCTCATAGGACGGCTGCTCCGAAATATCCTTCCCATCAAAGACAATACGCCCATGCGTCATCTCATACTTTGGGTGCCCCATCATCACGTTCATCAACGTAGACTTGCCTGACCCATTCGGGCCAAGAATAACATGGACCTCCCCCTTGCTCACCGTGAGATTGACACCCTTTAGAATCTCCTTGCCCTCAACACCGGCATGAAGATCGGTGATCTGCAGCAATGTATCTGACATAATAAAAACTCCCTTAGCTTTACATCTGTATTGAATCCTTACAAAAATACTCGGGATTAACATTTCACATTGTAGGGGCTTTCATATAAAAAGTCAATAACTTACAGAGCAAACCATAAACAAAACATATAATTGAGACTATGTTTCATTTATCCGAGTGAGAAAGGGAAATCCGAAGCCAAGGAAAAGGGACAAAAAAGCTGCTGTACTCAGACAATATTGTCATCGTACAACAGCTGCGTAC
>NZ_GG694009.1:0-2036 GCF_000160695.1 Centipeda flueggei ATCC 43531
ATATGCCAAAGACCAATGCCAAGCTGCAGTAAAGCTCCATGGGGTCTTTCTGTCCAGTCGCGGGTAACCTGCATCTTCACAGGTATTTCAATTTCACCGGGTCCCTCGTTGAGACAGTGCCCAAATCGTTACGCCTTTCGTGCGGGTCGGAACTTACCCGACAAGGAATTTCGCTACCTTAGGACCGTTATAGTTACGGCCGCCGTTTACAGGGGCTTCAGTTCGCTGCTTCATCTCTAGGACTAACAACTCTCCTTAACCTTCCTGCACCGGGCAGGCGTCAGCACCTATACTTCAGCTTGCGCTTTCGCAGGCACCTGTGTTTGTGGTAAACAGTCGCTTGGGCCTCTTTTCTGCCGCCGCCCAAAGCTCCACTTGTAAAAAGCTTCACCCCAAGCGGCCATCCTTTTCCCGAAGTTACGGATGCATTTTGCCGAGTTCCTTAACGAGGGTTTTCCCGCGCACCTTAGGATTCTCTCCCCGCCTACCTGTGTCGGTTTTGGTACGGGCAGACGACTTCTCGTTAGAAGCTTTTCTTGGCAGTGTAGTGCGGCTGAATTCAGATTGACCGTAGTCTTTCCTATCTATCGGTTCTCGGCCTATATAGTATGGGGATTTGCCTCCATACCAGCCTACCGCCTTCGACGCGCTCTACCATTCGCGCGCTCAGCTTCCTTCCTGCGTCACTCCATCCTCAAACGAAGTCGCCCGGTACTGGAATTTTCGCCAGTTGTCCATCGCCTATGCTTTTCGCCTCGGCTTAGGTCCCGACTTACCCCGGGACGACGAGCGTTGCCCGGGATTCCTTAGGCTTTCGGTGGACAGGATTCTCACCTGTCGTTTCGCTACTCATACCGGCATTCTCACTTCCTGTTCGTCCAGCAGTCCTTCCGGTCTGCCTTCGTCCAAACAGGAACGCTCCCCTACCCAGTGTGTACCTTAGTACACCCTGCCGCGGCTTCGGTTCTGTGCTTGAGCCCCGGATATTTTCGGCGCAGGGCCTCTCGACCAGTGAGCTATTACGCACTCTTTTAATGGTGGCTGCTTCTGAGCCAACATCCTGGTTGTTTTCGAAGTCCTACATCCTTTTCCACTTAGCACAGCATTTGGGACCTTAGCCGGCGGTCTGGGCTGTTTCCCTCTTGAATACGGGTCTTATCACTCGCATTCTGACTCCCAGGCTGCCCATATGAGCCATTCGCAGTTTGACTGGGGTCGGTAGGCTTTACGCCCCCTTGCCCGATCAGTGCTCTACCGTCTCTATGGTTATTCGCCTGAGGCTAGCCCTAAAGCTATTTCGGGGAGAACCAGCTATCTCCACGTTCGATTGGCATTTCACCCCTATGCACACCTCATCCCAACGTTTTTCAACACGCACGGGTTCGGTCCTCCACTCATTTTTACCTGAGCTTCAACCTGGACATGCATAGATCACTGTGGTTTCGGGTCTAATCCATGCTACTGCCGCCCTCTTAAGACTCGCTTTCGCTTCGGCTCCGCGTCTCCCGCTTAACCTCGCAGCATAAATTAACTCGCCGGTTCATTCTTCAATAGGCACGCCGTCGCA
This sequence comes from Centipeda flueggei ATCC 43531, assembly GCF_000160695.1. Taxonomy (GTDB): domain Bacteria; phylum Bacillota; class Negativicutes; order Selenomonadales; family Selenomonadaceae; genus Centipeda; species Centipeda flueggei. The sequence goes on from NZ_GG694009.1 coordinate 1,568, forward strand.
CATGTAAAGTGCTCCGACTGTTTGTAGACATACGGTTTCAGGTTCTTTTGCACTCCCCTCCCGGGGTTCTTTTCACCTTTCCCTCACGGTACTTTTCGCTATCGGTCGTTTCGATGTATTTAGCCTTGGATGGTGGTCCACCCTGCTTCCCACCGGGTTCCTCGTGCCCTGTGGTACTCTGGATCCCTGCCCGCCTTTCACTCTTTCGTGTACGAGGGTCTCACTCTCTTTGCCGCACCTTCCCAGATGCTTCCACTAAAGTGTCCGGTTTGTTGCAGGTCCGCAACCCCGGAGAACCGAAGTCCTCCGGTTTGGGCTCTTCCCGTTTCGCTCGCCGCTACTCAGGGAATCTCTTTGATTTCTTTTCCTCCGACTACTTAGATGTTTCAGTTCATCGGGTGTTTCCTCCCTACCTCTAGAGTAGGGTGACAAGACGTTACTCTTGCCGGGTTGCCCCATTCGGAAATCC
>NZ_GG694008.1:0-12876 GCF_000160695.1 Centipeda flueggei ATCC 43531
GCCCGCCGCCCGCATCGGCGCGACTGTCATAATATAACACGTCCCCTTTCGTTCGTCAACCCCTCTTTTGCAGTTTTTTCTGTTTGGCAAAAAAGATGTCTACGCTTTTACACACTTATTCAGCCCAACGGTAAGTCCGAACGTGAGGAGGACAGTCGGCAGTGTGTAGCCCAAAGGCAGATCGACACCCATAAGCACCCGATAGAGAAGGAATCCCACCATCCACGCGAACATGTTTCGCCAATCACACGCCTTGTTCTGGGCATCCGTTTTCAGTACAAAGAATGCTCCGAGCAGAACGGCAACCATGGGGGCAAAGACGGATCCAATCAGATACAAAAGCCCGGTAATGTCATCCATGGGAAAGAGAATTGCCGCCACGGTTCCAATTGTCGCCGCAAATACGGCCATCTTCTTCCCTTTTTCCTCGCCGCCTTTTCCCACTGCTGTCCGCACGGCTTCCAAAGAAATCCCGGCGGAAAAGGCGTCCAAGAATGCCGTTGTGACCGTGGAAAACACAATAATAAGAAGCCCTGCCGTGCCAAGCCCTGCGCGAACCATGATCTGTGCGATGTCACCGGTTCCCGCCAAAATTGCCGCGCCCATGCCAATCAAAAACATCCAGCTGCTGACGAGACCGTATACAAGCGTGCTGACAAAAGCCGCCTTTGCCGGCTCTTCGGCGCCCCTTGTGTAATCGCCAACCACAGGCAGCCACGAAAGCGGCATGGAAACCGATAGTTCCAGCGCTGCTCCAAAGGAAATTATCTCGGACGAGAAAGGTGCCGTGCCGGTATCCTCCATAATAACAATGCACATGATTACCGTCAGGATGAAGAGTGCCGTCATCGTGATGGTGTTCATCCTGCCTAATTGCGTGACCCCCACCACAATCCACAGCACAATGAGTGCGCCTATCACCATGCACCAGACCCAGTTTCCTATCGGCCAGATGCCCGCGGCGGACAAGGCTCCGTCATAAATCATAATGCCTGTCCAGCCCACAAGCTGCAATACGTTCAGTATTGCAAAAAACGCGCCGCCATAGCGGCCGTAAGCCATCTTCACCGCTTCCATGGCGCTTTTTCCACTTCTGGCACTGACAAGACCGGCCAGAAAAAACAGAACACCGCCAATCAGATGTCCCAACACAATGGCCATGATGCCTGTTTCCCACCCAAGTGGCGCCAGATACGTCCCCGTCAAAATTTCCGCAATGGATACGCCCGCGCCGAACCAGATCAGACCATGTCCAAACAATTTGTTCTTTTTGGCTTTCTCATTCATCCTTTACATCCCCTCTGCAAACCTGCCTTGCAGGTCAAATGCATGATTCATGGGACCGGAGCCCCTTCCGAGGTCAAGCATGGCTGCCAGGGCTCCGGAAACATATTCCTTTGCCCTGCACACGGATTCATGCAGATCAAAGCCTTTGGCGAGGTTCGCGGCAATCGCGCTGGATAGTGTGCAGCCCGTACCGTGCGTATTGTGTGTGTCGATTCTTCTTCCCCGGAACCACGCAGCCGTCCCTCGCTCATAGAGAAGGTCATTGGCATCATTGTGGCAGTGCCCGCCTTTTAGGAGGACACTGCAGCCAAATGTCTCCGCGATGGATGCGGCAGCCGCACGCATATCCGCTTCCGTCCGAATCGTCAGTCCGCTGAGAACTTCGGCCTCCGGTATGTTCGGCGTAATCACCTCGGCAAGCGGAATCAAAAGCTGCGTCAATATCTCCACCGCCTTCTCCTCCATCAGTCTTGCTCCGCTGGTAGCAGCCATGACCGGATCCAGCACGATGTGCTCCGCCTCATAGTGGGTTAGGCGATCTGCGATGACGCGGATCAGCGACCCATCCGATACCATGCCGATTTTCACCGCATTCGGCCGAATATCCGAAAAAACGGCATCCATCTCCTGCCCCAGGAACTCCGGGGAAACAGTCAAAATGCTGCTCACACCGCACGTGTTCTGAGCTGTAAGCGCTGTCACCGCACTCATGCCAAACACACCGTTCATTGTCATTGTTTTGAGGTCGGCCTGAATGCCGGCTCCCCCGCTGGAATCACTCCCGGCGATGGTCAGTACTGGTTTCATCCCGTTTTTCCTCCCTATCTTCCCTTTGCTTCCTTTACCTTGCACAGCAGGCGCTGCGCTGCAATCCGAATGTCTTTCTTGGCAAAAATCGCTGAGATAACGGCAATTCCCGCAATACCGCTGCCGGCAAGCTGCATGACGTTTTCATCGTTGATGCCGCCGATTGCGACAACGGGAACGGCTGCCGCAGAGCATATTTCTTTCAGCGTCTCATAACGAACGATCTCTGCATCTTCCTTGGAGTCGGTAGGAAATACAGCCCCCACCCCCAAGTAATCGGCACCGCACGCTGCGGCAATCCTTGCCTCCTTTACCGTCTGTACCGAAACGCCGAGAATCTTGTCCTTCCCTATGCGTCGTCTGGCTGTACCTGCCTCCATATCGCTCTGTCCCACGTGGACGCCATCGGCGCCGATTGCCATGGCCAGCTCCACATCATCATCAATAACGAAGGGAACACGATAACGCCGGCAAAGCGTAAGGAGCTCCCGTGCTTCTTTCAGCAAGGAAGCGCGCGGCATTGTCCCTGCGCTTTTCTCACGCAGCTGAAGGAATGTCACACCTCCTTGCAGCGCACTTTCTGCCGCATCATACAGACGTTTCCCATGCAGCCAGCGACGGTCTGTCACCGCGTACAGAAGAAGATCGTCTTTCCTCACAGCCATTTCACTCATCTTCCTTCCTGCCGTCCCTGCCCGTTTCGCATTGAGCCTTCATCTGCGCCCGCTGCCGTATCATCGGATTTCGATCCTTTCTCCTCGATTCAGACGCTCCGCTGTCATATGATAGAGCGCATCGATGATCCGATTCCGATACGTGGCGTTTCCATCACCTTCTGTCATATACCCCATCGCAATCTCGCCGGCGAGTCCCATCGCAGCAGCAGCGGCGGCCGCAGCCGCTAAGGCATGACCGGGATTTGCCGCCAAAAAGGCAGTCATCACGCCGGAGAGCTGACAGCCCGTTCCCGTAATGGTGCTCATTTCCTTGCGCCCATTGCGGATGACATAGCAAGCATCTGCGTCAGCGACCAAATCAATGGCACCGGTAATGGCGATAACGCTCCCGCAAGATTTGGCACACGTCTTTGCAAATACGATCATATCCGCCAGATTCGCCTCAGTGACCGCATCCGCTGCATCTGCGTCCACCCCCTTTGTCGTCGTACTGCCAAGACATAGTGCCTTGATCTCCGATATGTTGCCGCGAATGGCCGTAAAGTGCAGTTTCTCTATAAGAGCAGCCGCCGTCTCAGTGCGCAGTTTAGATGCGCCCGCGCCTACCGGATCCAAAAGCAGTGCATGCCCCAACTCCATGGCACGCTTTCCGGCCAGATGCATCGACCGAATGGACTGTTGGTGGAGTGTGCCGATATTGATGTTCAGCCCGTCACAAATTTGTGTGATATCGGCGGCTTCCTCCGGCTCATCCGACATGATGGGGCTTGCACCAACCGCCAGAACGGCATTCGCCACATCATTTGCGGTCACATAGTTGGTGATGTTATGCACGAGCGGTGCATTCTCTCTTACATTGTCCAAATAGCTTTCCAGCATGACTGCTTCCTCCTGCTGCATCATTTTCCCAACCCGTTCCGTCCGAATCACACACAAGCCGCCTCATGCAGCTTGCCTGCACAAAAAGAGCGCCACCCAAAATGAAATGGATGACGCTCGAATGCGCTTAAAAGTAAAGGCCTATTTCCCTACGTTGGCATTATCCAAATCAGGTTACGGGTCAGGATCGAATCCACTCTCAGCCTTTCGGCTCCCCTTGTGTTTTTATTATAGTTCTTCTCCTATGAGGTGTCAACCTAGGAAATCATTGTTCTATGCCTCATAGACGAAATTCAATTCACTGCGCTCCGCGAGGAGCGGCGCGGCAGCGTCCTTCTCCGAAAGGACGGTCGGTGCGAGCGGCCATGCAATACCGATCGTGGGATCGTCCCATCGAATGTTGCCGTCACAGTCCGATGCATAGAGATTATCTGCCTTATACTGCACCTCCACATCGTCGGTCAGCGTGATAAATCCATGGGCAAAGCCGCGCGGGATGAAGAGCTGCCGATAGTTCTCCGCAGAGAGTTCTGCTCCTACCCACTGCGCATAGGTCGGCGAATTGCGGCGGATGTCAACGGCAACGTCGAAGATCGCACCGCGCGAGGCGCGCAGGAGTTTCGCTTGTGCCATGGGGTTCAGCTGATAGTGCAGGCCGCGCAGCGTCCCCTTCTGTGCCGAAAAGGAGTGATTGTCCTGTACGAATGCGGCGTGAATCCCCGCATCCTCCATTTTTTTTTCCGACCAGCTCTCCATAAACCAGCCGCGTGCGTCGCCAAACACCTGCGGCTCTATGATCATAACCCCGGGCAGTGCTGTTTCAATGACGTTCATGCTATCCCCTACATTTCATCCACAATGCGTTTCAGATACACGCCGTATTCGTTCTTTGCCAGCGGCTCTGCAAGGCGGAGCACCTGCTCGGCATCGATATAGCCCATGCGGTAGGCGATCTCCTCGATGCAGGCGATCTTCAGTCCCTGCCGCGCCTGGATGGTCTGGACAAAGGCCGCTGCCGACAGGAGAGACTCATGCGTGCCCGTATCCAGCCATGCATAACCGCGCCGCAGCCGCTCCACACGGAGTTTCTTTGCCGTAAGATAGGCGATGTTCACATCGGTGATCTCGAGTTCCCCGCGTGCCGACGGGCGTACTGCGCGCGCAATGTCGACGATGTCATGGTCATAGAAGTAAAGTCCTGTCACAGCGTAGTTGGACTTCGGCTGCTTTGGTTTTTCCTCAAGTGAGAGTGCGCTGCCGTCCGCATCAAAGGAGACGACGCCGTACCGCTCGGGATCGGACACGTAGTAGGCAAACACGGTCGCCCCCGTGTCGTGCTGTACCACCTGCTGCAGCACCTGCGCAAAATCCGAGCCGTAGAAGATATTGTCCCCCAGCACGAGCGCACATCCCTCGCCGCCGATAAAGTCTGCACCGATGAGAAATGCCTGTGCCAGTCCGTCAGGACTCGGCTGTACAGCGTACGAGATGGCAATACCGAGCTGACTTCCGTCACCGAGGAGGCTCTGATAGAGCTCACTGTCGCTCGGTGTCGTGATGATGAGGATGTCCCGTATGCCTGCAAGCATGAGCGTGCTCAGCGGATAGTAGATCATCGGCTTGTCATAGATCGGCATGAGTTGCTTCGATACGACCTTCGTCAGCGGATAGAGACGCGTCCCCGAGCCGCCCGCCAGGATAATTCCCTTTCTGATCATTCCGTCACCTCTTCAAAAAGATTCATGATGCTCTAATTCGACAATGCAGGCAGATTTCCTTCATAAAAAATAAGGCACGCAGAAAGCGAATCCTTCTGCATGCCTTTGATCAATGATACGAGATTTACCCCGCAAACATTTCCATAATATGCGCAACGAGAATGCCGAACGGTGTACCAATCACGTAGCCCATCAGCGCCATGAGGATGCCGACGGGAACGAGCGAGCCGGAGTAGGTGCCGGCAAGCACAGGCGCGGATGCCGTCCCGCCGATATTGGCGAGTGAAGCCACGCACGCCGTGAACATATCGAGGTGGAAAAGCCGCGCGAGGAAGAACATGAGCACAAAATGAACGCCGAGGATGATGAACCCGGTCAAAATCCAGTACGGCGCGTCGCCCAGTTCCAGCAGAGAGGCGCGCGATGCGAGGAGGGCAATCACGGAGTAGAGGAGAACATTCGAGATCTCTGCTGAGCCCGCCACACGTCCAAGCGGCGAAACAGCGCCGATCAGACCAAGCACTGTGATAAATAGGATCGTCCACGTCGCCTTGTCAAAGAACGGTACGGCTGCATTGAGCGTCTTTCCGACGTTCGCACCGAGTGCCGAGACAACGAGAGCGACGCCGAGCAGGAGGATGATGCTCTGGAATGTGATCTTCCCCGTGTTCAGTTTGGCGTCTTCCTCAAGGCTGCGCGAGACAGCATCGAGCTGTGTCGTATCTGCCTTGTTCCACGCGTTGAATCGTGCGGCGAGCGTAATGAGCCAGAGCAGGAACATAACCCAGATGGAGTAGTCGATAGAGTCCACCACGAGGGCATAGCCCATATCCGCCTCTGACACGCCGAGCGCCGCCTGTACGGCGACCATATTGCCCGAGCCGCCAAGCCATGAGCCGCAGAGCGCGCCGAGTGCCATCCACGAGTCGACGCCGATCAGCCCCTTCATCACCAGATAGGCGACAATAAAACCGATCATGATTGTGAATGACGCGGAGAAGAAGCCAAGCAGCATCCGTGGGCCAAGCTTCAGCACCTTGCGGATATCGCAGCGCAGCAGCATGGTAAAGACCATCGCGTACGTCAGCGAGTTCTTCAGTGCGCCGTAGGCGGGCTTGGTCGCCGCCATATCCCATGTGCCGAAGGTGCAGAGCAGCATGGAAATGAGGTAGACAAGAACGACAGCGGGAAGATAGCGGAACAGTGCCCAGCCGGTCCCCTTCTCAAGCGTTACCAGCCCGCCTGCGAGGAGGATGAGCACGGCAACATAGGTAAATCCATCCGTAATCATGACAATACACTCCTTCGATCATAAACGACAATTCCTTGAAGAATTATGATTTCGATTATATAATAAATCCATAAAGAGATACAATGGACTTCTTTCCTATAGCACTCTCTTTTATGAAAGAATTCTGTATACAGAAGGAGAAATCTCATGAAAATTACGAACGTCGAGCTGGGCATGCTTTCTGTCCCCCTGCGTGTTCCGTTCAAAACGGCACGGCGCCGCGTGGACAGCGTCGAGGATGTCATCGTTCTCATCCGCACCGATACGGGCGCAACGGGCTATGGCGAGGCACCGCCGACGGGCGTCGTGACGGGAGACACGACGGGCGGCATCATCGACGCGATCCGCACGCACCTTGCCCCGATGCTGATCGGACGGGACGTAAACGAGTTCGAGGATCTCATCCGTAATGTGCAGACCGCGCTCATCCACAACACCTCGGCAAAGGCCGCTGTCGACATGGCACTCTACGATCTCTACGGGCAGCTCTGGAACATCCCCGTACACAAACTGCTCGGCGGAGCAAGGGACGGCATCGTGACCGACATCACGATCAGTGTCAATGCACCCGAGGAGATGGCACGCGACGCACGCGATGCCATCCGCCGCGGCTACGACACGCTCAAGATCAAGGTGGGAATTGATCCCTCGCTCGATGTCGCCCGACTCGTCGCCGTCCGCGACGCGGTCGGCAAGGACGTGCGCATCCGCATTGACGCCAATCAGGCATGGCGTCCGCGCGAAGCAGTACGCATCCTCGCCCAGATGGCCGAGAAAGGGCTCGATATTGAGCTGGTGGAGCAGCCCGTCGCCGCCGCCGACATTGACGGACTCGCCTACGTCACGCGCGAGAGCGACGTCCCCGTCCTCGCCGACGAGGCCGTCTTCTCCCCCTCCGATGCGCTGCGCATCATGCAGCTCCACGCCGCTGACATGGTCAACATCAAACTCATGAAATGCGGCGGGCTTTACCCCGCGCAGCAGATCATCGCTGCTGCAGAGATCTACGGCATGGAGTGTATGCTCGGCTGTATGCTCGAGGCAAAGATCTCCGTCAATGCCGCAGTGGCACTCGCCTGCGCCAAAAAAATCGTCACGCGCATTGACCTCGACGGTCCCGTGCTCTGCCGTGAGGATCCGATCGAGGGCGGTGCACAGTTCAACGAGAAGGACATCACTGCCTCTGCCGCACCGGGGCTTGGCATCAAGGGCGTTGCCGGACTGAAGATGCTGTAAGGAGACCGCATGAGTACATCGATCAATTTCGCCGTCGGTGAGCCATTCCCCCTGCCCATCCGTGCCGAAGCAGACGGCGGCATGTTTCAAGCGGATAAGAACGGCATGATGTTCCTGCTGCAGCTCTCGCGCACGGATGCCATTGCTGTGGAGGCATTTCGCACGGGCGAGATCGAGCTGGCACTCACCGAGATGGACGGCATACTCTTTTTCCTCTATCGTATCGACGGCATCTTCAAGGATGGCTGGGGCGACGCACCGCTTTCCCTCGCCCTCGTCAAAGAGGAACTGATGCCGGACGAGGAGAGCCTCGCCGATCCGACCCTTCATCTCTATCTCGTCGATACGAAGCTCAAGCTGCTCCTCGCACAGAGAACGGCAAGCGTGCCCGAGGAGTTCGCGGACATCATCCGCCAAAATGTACGCGCACAAAAAAGTGCGCTGCTCTCGATGCTTGCCTTCCAAAAGAAAGTCGCTTCCGTATGGGCAAAGCAGTCTCCTGCGGACCTTCGTGCTGCGGCGGCAGCATCGTATACGCTGCCGATGACACTTAGCAGTATCGTTCATTAGGGAAGCGCTGATGGATTTTCTGCTTACACCTCTTAACACATTTTTGCCGTACTCCAGCGGAAAATCCTTGATAAAGCACCACTCCGGATCCGCTTTTCCTCCTTGCCCACGCAAAAGATCTGCGCCCATCTGAGGGACTGTTTGATCCGTGGTTCCTAGAAAAAATCTCCCCTTTGCCGCAAACGATACGGCAAAGGGGAGATTTTCACTGTCTCTTCATCATCGCTGCAGCGATGCGGGCGACAAGTGCCGTCCGTGAAAATGGTGTGATGATGTAGTATCCGTCAATATATGGCTTAATATCACGGGCAATGCCAAGGGAGAGTTCGACGGCCAACTCCTCCGCCGCCTCTCGATCAAGCCCATGATAGGCATTGATGATGCGCTCCTCGACATGGATGCCCGTGATCTCGCTTTCCATGAAGCGCGCATTGCGTTCGCTGACAACAGGCATGATGCCGCCAAGGATAAGCGCCCCCGGCAGGGTATCGCGTGCCGTGCGCAGGTTCTCCTTTGCCTGCGCACTCAGAACGGGCTGTGTGAAAAAGCCCGTCATACCCGCCTCCATTTTCTTTTTTGCAAGCCCGAGCTGCGACGGGAAATGCTTCGCATTCACGTTGAGTGCACCAAACACATGGAATGGGATGACATCGCCGCGCTCTCCAAGGCTCTTGATGAATGCGGACAGCTTGCGTGAGTTGAACTGATAGACACTCTTCACCTCATCACGCTCTGCCGTCGGGATGGGGTCACCCGTAATCGCAATCATGTTGTGGATGCCCTCGGCACTCAGCCCGAGAAGGATGGATTTGATCGCGTTGAGGTTGCGGTCGCGGCAGGTCATGTGCGGGATCGGCTCAATCCCGAGGCTGCGCCGGACGCGCCCCGCGAGCATCGCTGCATCCATGCGCGCGCGCGCGATGGGATTGTCAGCAATCGTGATGGCATGAACGCCCGCCGCCTGAAGTTCCCGTGCACCTGCCATGAATTTATCCGCATTGCCGGTATCCGGCGGATCGAGTTCGACCGCGATGGGAATTTCCCCTGCCTTCAGCGCCTCAAAGAAAGGGCTGCGCGAGGGCGTGAGTTCCGTGCGTTCCTGCCGCACACGTTCCCCCTCCGCCGCAGTTCCGCCTTCAAGTGCCTTACACAGCGCTCGGATGTGCTCCGGTGTCGTGCCGCAGCAGCCGCCGGCAATCGAGACACCCTCGCGCACGATGGCGGCAAGGCCTTTCCCAAAGTAGTCCGGCGCACTCTCATAGAAGGTGCGCCCATCGATGACGATCGGATGCCCTGCGTTCGGCATAAGAGAAAGCGGCAGGGGGCATGTGCCGATGAGGTGCACGAGTTCCTTCATTGATTGAACGCCGCTGACGCAGTTAAAGCCGACCGCATCAATATAGCCGCTCTCTGCAGCAGTACGGATCAGTTCCTCTACAAAGAGACCGTCGCGCGTGTAGCCGCCAGAGAGTGCGGCGAATGATGTCAGGACAAACGCATCCGGCACAATCTGCTTGATATGTGCCGCGGTCTCAACCAACCCCTCCATGGAGGAGTTGGTCTCAAAGAGAAAATTCTTCGCTCCGAGCGCAAGAAAAGTGTCGGAAAGAAACCGGTATTCCTCGGCAATGTCTGCAGGCGGCAGCCCCGCAACGGGGCCAATGTCAGCGAATACATATGCACCAAACGACTCTGCGGCACGTGCGGCAAGTTCCCAGCCGGTTCGCAGGATCCCCTGCACGAGCGCCTCCTCGCCCTGATAGACGATGCGGTTTGCCGCAAATGTATTTGTCTTGATTGCCTGCGCACCTGCACGCAGGTATTCCGTATGGATCCCCTCCACAACAATCGGCGTTTCAATGTTGGCAAGCTCCACGCCTTTGCCGCGCGTATGCGTCTTTTGGGCGTAATAGGTCCCCATGCCGCCGTCAAAGATGAGCGGCTCTTTCTTTATATGTCCCCGTATATCCACGCGTTCCTGCGCCATATCCATAAGCCTCCCTGCCGTCTTTCACTATCCCAATACGCGGCGTGCGATCTCGACAATGCTGCGCGCATCGCCCGCATAGTAGTCCGCGCCGATCTCCTTCGCATAGTCCTCGGTCAGCACAGCGCCGCCGACAACGGTCTCACAGGAAAGCCCTGCCTCATGCAGAGCTTCGATGGTCTTTTTCATCGCCGTGACCGTCGTCGTCATCAGTGCCGACAGGCCGATCAGTCCGACCTTCTTTTCGATGGCGACCTCCACAACACGCTGGACGGGCACATCACGGCCAAGATCGATGATCTGGTAGCCATAGTTCTCGAGGACGACCTTCACAATGTTCTTGCCGATGTCGTGGATGTCCCCCTCCACCGTCGCAAGGATGATCTTGCCCTTTGAGACTCCCTGTCCCTCCTCGGCAAGACGCACCTTGATGAGTTCAAGTCCCGCCGTCGCCGCATTCGCCGCATTGATGAGCTGGGGGAGGAAGATGATTTCTTTTTCGTAGCGGTCGCCCACGATATCAAGCGCAGGGATGACCTTCTCCTGAATGATGTCCATCGGTGCCATCTCCGTAAGGAGTTTCCGCGTGATGCGCTCCGCATCGTCACTGAGCCCGCGAATGATGGCATCCATCAGCGGATCGACAACGTCCGTACGCTCCGCAGAGGCAGTCTGCACCGCCCCTGCTGCCTCCTCGCCCGTAATGCCAAGCTCTTTGCGGCGGCGCATCTCCGCTTGCTCGGGGGCAAAGCGCTCGATGTAGGCGGCACAATCCGCATCCTCCCCCGACACAGCACGGAAGGATACAACTGCATCCATCACTCCCTTGGTGTTCGGATTGATGATCGGGAAATCCAGCCCGACGTGCATCGCCTGTATGAGGAAGTTTTCCGTCATGTGCCCGCGTGCGGGCAGGCCGAAGGAAATATTGCTGACACCGAGCGCACAGTGCAGTCCGAGACGCTCGTGCACCTCGCGCACGGCACGCAGCGTCTCCATCGCCTGTGCCTGCTGCGCCGATACAGTGAGCGTCAGGCAGTCGATGATGATGTCCTCGCGCTCCAGTCCGTACTTCTCCGCCTCCGCCACAATACGCTCGGCGACGGCGACGCGCTGCGCCGCCGTCTCGGGCAGCCCTTTCTCGTCCATCGCAAGTCCGAGTACTGCCGCCCCGTAATGCTTTGCGAGCGGGAAGACGGCATCCATACGTTCACGTTCACCGCTGACAGAGTTGATGATGACGCGTCCGTTCGTGACGCGCAGAGCCGCCTCGATTACCTTCGGGTTCGCCGAGTCGATCTGCAGGGGAAGGTCGACAACGCTCTGCACCGCCTTGACAACGTACGGGATAATCTTCTCCTCGTCCACGCCCTGTGCGCCGACATTGATGTCAAGCACCTGCGCGCCCGCTTCCTGCTGGGAAATCGCGAGTTTCTTGATATAGCCGTAGTCCTCCTCGAGGAGCGCCTGTTGGAGGCGCTTCTTGCCCGTCGGATTGATGCGCTCGCCGATAACATTGAGCTTGCCGTATTCCGCGACACGCCCCGGCGATGCTATGCCCTTGCGTTTTGTTCGTACAGGACGATCTGCCGCCCCCGCTGCGACTGCCGCTGTAAGCGCGCGGATAAAATCGGGGGTTGTGCCGCAGCAGCCCCCCATGATAAGAGCACCGCGCTGCGCAAACACCGTCATCTCACGCCCGAAGTCCTCTGCCGTCATCTCGTACGCACCCGTGCGCGGATCGGGGAGGCCCGCGTTCGGCTTGACAATGATCGGCAGATCCGTCCACTCCATCAGCTCGTCCACGATCGGCACAAGCTCCACAGGTCCGAGCGAGCAGTTGACACCAAGCGCCGCGACACCAAGGGCATCGAGCGTAACCGCGACAGACGGGACGGCTGCGCCGAGGAAGGTGCGCCCATTCTGCTCGAATGTCATCGTCACCCAGATCGGCAACTTGGTATGTTCCTTCGCTGCGAGCACCGCTGCCTTGACCTCGTAGAGGTCGGTCAGCGTCTCAAAGATGACGAGATCCGCCCCGGCCTCCTCGCCCGCGGCCACCATCTCACGAAAGAGCTCGTATGCAGCCTCAAACGAGAGCGTTCCAAGCGGCTCGACCAGTTCCCCGATCGGACCGATATCGAGTGCAACACGCACTCCCTGCGTGCCGGAGTTCTCGGCTGCGCGGCGCGCCGTGCGGACGTTCTCCCCAATGACCTCGGCGACCGTCTTGCCCGTTCCCTCGAGCTTATGCGCATTCGCACCGAAGGTGTTGCTGTAGATGACACGGCTGCCCGCTGCGATGTAATTCCGATGAATCTCTTCGATCACATCAGGATGCGTGAGTCCAAAAAGCTCGGGACGTTCCCCCGGCGCAAGTCCACGCGCCTGCAGCTGGGTGCCCATGCCTCCGTCCAAAATGAT
>NZ_GG694008.1:12926-25766 GCF_000160695.1 Centipeda flueggei ATCC 43531
AATATCGTTCATTTTCCCATTTTCTCCCATCTATTTTCCCGTCTTTGCCCCTTCGCGGCATCTGCGTCCCGCCTTGCGGAACGGGCAGGTGCGGAACATGAGACAGTGCTCACAGTCCGGCGGGCGATGCGGCTGTGGTGTGCGTGCAATCCCCATGATCGCCGTCACCGATTTGCGCGGCACCATGATCGTCGTCGGCGTCAGCGAGACACCGATGCGCCGCGTCATATCGAGCAGTGCAAAGAATTTCGGCTGCTCCGCAATCGGCAGATCGCCGTAGCCGGGACTGAAGCGATCCGTAAGATAGCGCCCCTCTGCCTCCACGGCCCGGCGCATATCACTCTCGAAATTGTTGCAGATATTCTCGATCGCCGTACTCGCACACGCATCCATGATGACAGAGTCCGCCGCATTGACGACTTCACAGCGCATCATCAGACGCTCGACGCCGGGGCCGAGGGTCGCACCAAAGAGCACAACCTCCTCACACGGCTCAAGCATTCGTGGGATATCATTTCCTGCAAACATCACGCCGAGCACAGCCCCATTGTCAAGAGGAGCGAGCCGATACGTCAGGCGGGGGGTCGCTGCCGCCAGCACCTCATCGCTGCAGCGACGAATCTGTGCCGCAATCTCCTCCGTCAGCTCCTGTCCGCGAAAGCCGAGATACTTTAGTATTTCATTCATATTCAGCGTTGTAAAACGCGGTTCAAACATGTTCTCTCCTAATTTCTGCGATCCTCTATAACACACGAGATTAAGAGATTATAGCACATTCCGCACCTCCTCACAAATATACTTTTGTCATGTCATGATATGTATGCTATAATACTGCCCTGTCTTTCTATAAAGCAGAATTCTTGTTCAAGGGGGAAACAGAATGATAAAAGAAGCAATCAAAAAGGTCGTAGCCAAGGAAGATCTGACCTACGACGAAGCATATACGGTCATGAACGAGATCATGTCGGGCGAGACCTCTGCGGTCGAAAACGCCGCCTACCTTGCTGCGCTCTCCACGAAGAGCAGCGGCATGGAGACGATTGACGAGATCTCGGGGTCGGCGGCGGCAATGCGTGAACACGCACAGCCCGTCACGCATGAGATGGATGTCATCGACATCGTCGGCACGGGCGGAGACCACTCGGGCAGTATTAACGTGTCCACCACCGCCTCGTTTCTCGCAGCGGCGGCAGGGCTCAAGGTCTGCAAGCACGGCAACCGTGCCGCGTCCTCGAAGAGCGGTACGGCGGACTGTCTGGAGGCACTCGGGGTCAACATCGACCAGCCGCCCGAGAAGGTGCGTGAGGAACTGGGGAGCATCGGGCTTGCCTTTCTCTTTGCCCAGCGTTATCATCAGTCGATGAAGCACGTCGGTGCGATCCGCCGTGAGCTCGGCATCCGTACGGTATTCAACATTCTGGGCCCGCTGACGAATCCCGCCCGTCCCGCATACATGCTGCTCGGTGTCTACGGAGAGCATCTCCTTCGCCCGCTCGCACGTGTGCTGCCGGGACTCGGCGTCAAGCGCGCACTCATTGTCCACGGAACAGACGGGATGGATGAGATCTCCGTCGGTGCACCGACCAAGGTGTATGAGATTGAGAATGCAGCAGAGCGTGCCTATGAGATCCGTCCCGAAGATTTCGGCATCACGCCTGCATCAAAAGAAGCGATCCGCGGCGGCACACCTGCCGAGAATGCTGCCGTGACGCGCGGGATTCTGGCGGGAGAGATCACCGATGCACGGGCGGATATCTGCCTGATGAACGCGGGGGCTGCGATCTATATCGGGGGAAAAGCAGACTCGATTGCGGAGGGCATCGATACAGCACGCCGCGTCATTGCCGACGGCAGTGCTCTGCAGAAGCTGGAGGACTTTATTCACATCTCTCAGTGATGCACAGAGAAATGGAAGGACTTGAAGTAAATGAACGCACTTGAACAACTCAGTAATTTTGTCTCACGCTATATGGCGGTCTTTGTTGTCGTCATCGCAGGCGTTGCTCTCTTTCAGCCGTGGACGTTCCTCTGGAGCGTTCCATGGATCACCATCCTGCTCGGCATCGTCATGTTCGGTATGGGAATGACGCTGCGGTTTGCCGACTTTAAGCTTGTTCTGCAGCGTCCGCGCGACGTCTTTATCGGAACGGTTGCCCAGTTCGGCATCATGCCCTTCCTTGCATGGGTCTTGGCACAGGCATTCTCCCTTCCGCCGGAGCTTGCCGCCGGCGTCATTCTCGTCGGCACCTGCCCCGGCGGAACGTCCTCGAACGTCATGACCTACCTCGCGCGCGGTGATGTCGCTCTTTCCGTCAGCATGACCATGGCGTCCACCATCCTCGCACCGATCATGACGCCGCTCCTCACACTCTGGCTCGCAGGACAGTGGATCGACATTCCTGCGGGAAAGATGATGATCTCCATCGCACAGGTCGTCATTGCCCCGATTCTCCTCGGTCTCGTCATCAACCACTTCTTTGAGCGTCCCGTCCAAAAGGCAGTCAAGGTTCTCCCGCTCATCTCCGTGACCGCGATTGTTCTCATCGTCGGCGGTGTTGTATCGGCGAACGCGAGCCGCATCATCGAGACAGGTGCTCTCATCATGGTCGTCGTTATGTGCCACAACCTCTTTGGTTATACGCTCGGCTTCCTCGTTGCAAAGGCACTCCACATGGATATGGCAAAGGTCAAGGCGGTTTCCATCGAGGTCGGCATGCAGAACTCCGGGCTTGCCACATCGCTTGCCCTGCTCCATTTCGGTGCAGCTGCTGCCATTCCCGGTGCACTCTTCAGCGTCTGGCATAACATCTCAGGATCACTGGCCGCAAACTACCTATCCAGTCGAATGAAAAAAACCGACTAACGAAAATTTTTTCAAATAAATCCTCCAAAAGCTTAGGACTCTTGGAGGATTTATTTTATTTGTGTTGAATTTTACTTTTGTTAGATTATATTTATCTGAAAGAAGCGTTCTGCGCTTCCCATGATTATTGCTAAAGAGGTGGTCGGATGAAACTAAAGTCAAAGATGCTGCTGTGGATTGGAGCGCCGCTTGTCGTGATTTTTACTGCGATGGCAGTGTTTTCCTACTGGGAAGCGAGCGCCATGATCGAAGAGGCGACGGAACGCGAGATGCGCGCGCTCTCGGAGTTCCATGCCGAGGAGGTCAACCGCGTGGTCGAGGCACCGAAGGGGATCCTCGAGGGTATCGGTCGCGTATGGTCGACAAATATACCGACGGATGAGCGTTTCCTTGAAACAGCCAGGGACTTCACTGCACGCCCGGACATTGATTCCATCTATATGGGTTTCCCACGCGAGACAAACCGCCCCTTCCTCTACAGCGAGGAGGGTGTCGTACCGCTGAATGAGTTCGACGCAACGAGCCGTCCGTGGTATAAACTCGCAGAATCCAAGGAGGGCGTACAGCTCAACGAGGTTTCCACGAACGAGCGCACCGGAAAGCCAACGCTTGCCATGAGCCGCGCCATTCGTCACGAAGGACAGCTGCTCGCCGTGATGGGGCTCGAGACCAATTTCTCCGACATTCAGAATATCGTCGCAAAGATCAAGATCCGGGAGCATGGCGCCGCATTCCTTCTCGATGAACAGGGACGCTTCATCTACCACTCTGCGCTCGGACTCGACGACAATGTGCACGCACAGGGCGAGGAAGACGCACGCCGCCTCCTCTCAAAGGAGCCTATTTTCTTTACCAACACATACGCAGGTGTTGAAAACTACTACGCTGTCCATCCGGTCGGCACAACGGGCTGGTCCCTTGTTCTCTTTGTACCAAAGGATGAGGTGCTCGCCGATGTAAACAATCTCAAGTGGACGATGATTGTGGGGCTTCTCATCTCCCTCGCCCTCATCGGCGGTCTGCTCTATAAGATTGCTGACTCGATTGCAGGTCCCCTTGAGAATATGGCAGGTGCGGCACAGGAGGTGGCAAAGGGCAATCTCGCCATCGTCCCGCCCCAGATGGATCGCGACGATGAGATCGGACAGCTCCACAACTCCCTGCTCACAATGGTCAAGAATCTGCGTGAACTGATTCAGAAAACGGCGCAGACCTCCGAACAGCTCGCCGCCTCCTCTGAGGAGTTGACTGCCTCGGCAGACCAGTCGGCACAAGGCGCACAGAGCGCGGCCGAAGCGATCGTGAAAATCACGGGCAGCACCATCGAGCAGAATGAGGTCGTCGATCAGTCCTTTAAGACAGTAGACGGCATCACCCACGCGATCAACGAGATCACAACGGGAATCTCGGATGTCTCTGCCGCAACCCATCGCGCTGAAACAGCAACCGTTGAGGGACAGCAGGGACTCGGTGTCGCCGTCAAGGGGATGGATGTGCTCAATCAGAGTGCACAGGATGTCTCCGATGCCGTCACTGCACTCTATGAAAGTTCCAAGCGCATCTCCGAGATCGTCGAGATGATCACCGAGATCGCCGGACAAACAAACCTGCTTGCTCTCAACGCCGCCATCGAAGCGGCACGCGCAGGCGAACAGGGACGCGGCTTTGCCGTCGTCGCCGAGGAGGTGCGCAAGCTCGCTGAGCAGTCCGAGACAGCAGCGCAGGAGATCACAGAGCTCATCACCGAGAACGCAAGCCGCATTGAGGACACGTTCAAGGTCATGCAGGAGCAGAGAGAACACGTCGGCGAAGGCGTCAAGCATGTCAATCAGGCAGGCGAACAGTTCAACCGCATCGCTGGGGTTGTGAGCGAGCTCACCGAAAAGGTGGATGCAATCCTGAAGAGTACCGAGGGAATCAAAGTGGGCAGCGAGCACATGATGAGCTCGGTCGAAGCTGTTCAGAAGGTCTCGAATGCTGTCCACACGGAAGCAGAGAATGTCTCTGCCGTCTCTGAGGAGCAGGCAGCCTCCATGCAGGAAATTGCGGCATCCAGCCAGACGCTGGCACAGCTTGCACAGGATCTGCAGCGAATTGTCGGAGGTTTTAAGCTCTAAAGCCATCAGAATACACTCCAGGGGCTGTTGTACGATACAATGCAGTATTTCGTACAACAGCCCCTTCTTTGTCCTCCTGCCGCGCCGGCACGATACATTCCCACACGAAAGGGGCTGCCCGGAAATGGGGCAGCCCCTTCTATGTTCCGATCCCTTTTGGGGGGGGCGGATTAATGGTTGAACATATTGCGCAGTGCCTGCTTGTTGACCTCGCGGTTCAGCTGGGCAAGATGCTGCGTAAGCTTGATGCTCTTTGGGCAGACGCGCTCGCAGTTCTGACTGTTGCCGCAGCTCGTGATGCCGCCCTTTTCCATCAACGCGTTGAGGCGCTTCGGTGCATCGAACTTTCCAAGCGGGTGCATATTGAAGAGGAGCGTCTGCGCCGTCGGCGCCGGTCCAATAAAGTCGGACTGCGGTCCAACATTTGGGCACGCCTCGAGGCAGCAGCCGCAGGTCATGCAGTGCGACAGCTCATAGCAGGTCTCAGCCGTGTATGGATTCTGAATTGGAGCGTCCTTGACATCCCACGTACCATCAACCTCGATCCAGCCATGAATGCGTTTGAGGCTCTCGAACATAACCGAGCGGTCAATGAGAAGATCACGAATGACTGGGAACGTACGCGCCGGCTGAACACGGATTGGCTGCGTAAGGTTGTCGATCAGGGCACAGCACGCCTGCTGTGCCCTGCCATTGATGACCATCATGCACGCACCGCAAACCTTCTCCAGGCAGTTGCATTCCCAAACAGGGGGCGGAACACGCTTGCCGTCAACCGTCACAGGATTCTTCTGGATCTCCATAAGAGATGCAACAACATTGAGACCGGGACGATAGTCAACTTCGAACTCCTGCGTATACGGGCTCTCATTCGGTCCATCCTGACGCTCGATGATAAAACGAACTTTTTTCTGTTCTGCCATGACTTCTATCCTCCCTTACTCTTTCTTAGCAACGGCGTAATTACGCGCACGTGCTTTGATGAGCGAATGCTCGAACTCCATGTAGCTGACCTGCGGCTCTTCCGTATTCGGATCATAGTCCACAATGGAGGTCTTCATGAAGCGCTCATCATCACGGCCGTAGAACATGAGCTCACCGTCGGCATCCGTCATGCGCTCGCCCTTGTCATCAAGAAGGATCTTGGCATGTGCACCGCGGCTCTCATCACGGCAGCGTGCTGCCTTTGTCACGGCCATTGCATAGAGGATCATGTTGCGGAGCTGACGGACAAACATAGCTTCCTGGTTTGCCCATGTGCCGTGATCCGTCACGCCGATGTCATCCCAACGCTTCAGAATCCCCTTGAGCTTCTCAAGGCAGATGTCGAGTCCCTTGTTGTCACGCTCGATCGAGACGTAGTCATACATGATCTCGCCCATCTCCTGATGGAGCTTGTGGGCATTCTCAGAGCCTGTCATGTTGCGGATCTTATCGAACTCCGCCACAGCCTCCTTGCGTGCACTCTCAAGTTCTTCCTCGGTGAGTGCCGTGCCGAGCTCACCGCTGCGTGCCCAGCGCAGTGCCTCGGGACCAGCGATAAAGCCGGAATACGCTGCAGAGAGGAGCGAGTTTGCACCAAGACGATTTGCGCCGTGATACTGATGATCGCACTCACCCGCAGCCATGAGACCGGGAATATTTGTGTGATGCTTGCGATCGACCCAGATGCCGCCCATCGAGTAATGCACGGACGGGAAGATCTCCATCGGCACCTTGCGCGGATCCTGACCGACGAACTCTGAATACATCTCAAGGATGCCGCCGAGCTTGCGCTCGAGGTAAGCCGCAGGGATATGGGAGAGGTCGAGGTAAACACGACGCTCATTGTTGATACCAAGCCCCATGTGGACGCAGACCTTGAAGATCGCACGCGATGCGACGTCGCGCGGGACGAGGTTGCCGTATGCTGGATACATCTCCTCGAGGAAGTACCAGGGCTTGCCGTCCTTGTACGTCCAGACGCGTCCCCCCTCACCGCGGCAGGCCTCGGACATCAGGCGGTTCTTATCCGACCCCGGAATCGCCGTCGGATGAATCTGAATGAACTCAGGATTGCCGATGTGAGCGCCCTGCTGATAGGCGGAGGAAACAGCCGAGCCGTTGCAGATCGTCGATGCCGTGCAGCGGCCGAACACCTGACCGGGGCCGCCCGTAGCGAGCATGACCACATCAGCCGGGAATGCCTTAATCTCATTCGAGTTCATGTTCTGCGCAACAATGCCGCGGACGATGCCGTCCTTGTTTTTGATCGCACGGATGTATTCCCAGAACTCATACTTCGTGACCTTGCCCTTGACTTCCCAGCGGCGCACCTGCTCATCCAGCGCGTAGAGGAGCTGCTGGCCCGTTGTCGAGCCTGCGAACACAGTGCGCTTATTCTTCTGTCCGCCGAAATTGCGCAGATCAAGCACGCCCTCCGCCGTACGCGTAAACGGAACGCCCATGCGGTCAAACATCTTGACGAGCTTCGGCGCTGCCTCAACCATGCCCTTAACGGCAAGCTGGTCAGCGAGGAAGTCGCCGCCGTAGACCGTATCGTCAAAGTGCTCGTAGACACTGTCATGCTCGCCCTTGGTGTCCATGCAGGCATTCATGCCGCCCTGTGCGCAGAGCGAATGCGAGCGCTTCACCGGGCAATAGGAAAAGAGGTCGACGGTACCGCCCCCCTCGCAAACCTTCATCGTTGCGAGAAGGCCCGCCAAACCGCCGCCGACGATGATAACCTTATTCTGTGGTACTTTAGCCATTCTTAGCTCTCCTTTGCTGCAGTTCTCACATGAAGTAGCTGCCCATGAAGGCAAGCGTAACAAGCGACATCAGCACGCAGAGTGCCATGGACAACGCGTTGATCACCGACTGTGCGCGCGGTCCCTTTGCGATGCCCCACGTCATGCAGAACGTCGAAATACCGTTGCAGAAGTGGAAGATCGCCGCAATCATGCCGATCGTGTAAAGCACCGTGTGCAGAATCGCATAATCGCCGGTAACGAAGTAGGTGTAGAGCAGGTCATAGTTGATGTGCGATCCCATGACTCCCTTCTCCCACACGCGCATAAAGCCAACATGCCAGATGAGGAACGGAATGAGCAGCCAAGCCGTATAGCGCTGCAGCGCAAACTGCCAGTTGCGGACATAGCCATAATTGCCGGGGTTGTTCTTCGCCTGCGCAGCGATGTAAATACCGTAAATCGCGTGGAAGAGGATCGGAACAGCGATGGCGAACACCTCAAGCCCATAGAACACGGGGCGCGGGATGAGATCCATCATAGCCAGCGCATCATTAAAGGCCTTTGCTCCATGGAGCACCGTCGAGTTCGTAAAGACATGCTCGAAGAGGAACACGCCGATAACGACGAGTCCGACCAGTGAATGAAGGCGCCGCATGTAAAAGGTTGTGTGGAACATTTCATACCTCCTGAAATATGTTGACCTTAAGGAAACATGAATCACTTCAGCACTTCAGATTGACAAACTTCTTTTGATTCGTGATCCCTTAGGAGCCGCAGCTCCAACACCGTGTGCAGGAGCCGCGCCCCCGAATGATTTGTCATGCGCCAAACCATCGGCATGAACACCTACATTAGAGTCTGCGATAGGGCTTCTGTCCCATTTCATAGAAGTTATTCCCCTCGGAGTCGATGACAACGATACAGGGGAAATCCTCAACCGTCAGCTTTGCAACGGCCTCGGGACCAAGCTCTGGGTAGCCCACAACTTCATACTTCTTGACGGACTTTGCGATGAGAGCTGCGGCGCCGCCGACAGCAGCAAAGTAGGTCACGCCGTACTTCTTCATCGCCTCGACGACCTCGGGCGAACGCGAGCCCTTGCCGACCATGCCCTTGATGCCCTGCGCGAGCATCGTCGGCGTGTAGGCGTCCATACGGCCGCTCGTCGTCGGCCCCGCCGAGCCGATCGGATCACCCGGCTTTGCCGGCGTCGGTCCAAGGTAGTAAACAATCTGGTCGTGCCAGTCCACGGGCAGCGGCTCGCCCTTCGCGAGGGCTTCCGTCATCGCCTTGTGCGCCGCATCGCGGGCACTGATGATCGTCCCCGTAATCAGGACGCTGTCGCCGGCCTTAAGCTTACGGGACATCTCCTCCGTAAACGGAGTCGTAATACGGATACTTTCCGCCATTGAGTATTCCTCCCTAATGATAATACACAAGAACCGCTCCTAGAGAATGCGGTGCGCATGCCGGAGGGCATGGCAGCAGATCGTCACCGCAACCGGCAGACCTGCAATGTGCGTCGCACCCCACTCAATGTTTACGGCAAGTGCCGTCGTCGTCCCGCCAAGCTGAGGGCCGATGCCGGTCTTGTTGATCATTTCGAGAAGCTCCTCCTCGAGCTTCGCATACTCAGGCATGGGATGACGCTGGTTGATTGGGCGCGTGAGTGCCTTTTTCGAGAGCAGCGCCGCGCGGTCCATCGTGCCGCCGATACCGATGCCGACGACCTCCGGCGGACATGGATTCGGACCGGCGTGCTGGATGATCTCCATAACGGCCTTCTTCACGCCCTCGACACCATCGGCCGGAACGAGCATTTTCACGCCGGACTTATTCTCCGAGCCAAAGCCCTTCGGCGCAATCGTAATGCTGAGACGGTCGCCAGGGACGATCCTCGTGTAGATGACACCCGGCGTATTATTCTGTGTGTTCTTACGATTAAAAAGAGGCTCCGCAACAACGGACTTGCGCAGATAGCCTTCCGTGTAGCCCTTTGCGATCCCCTCGTTAATCGCATCCTCCAGAAGT
Organism: Centipeda flueggei ATCC 43531; assembly: GCF_000160695.1. Taxonomy (GTDB): domain Bacteria; phylum Bacillota; class Negativicutes; order Selenomonadales; family Selenomonadaceae; genus Centipeda; species Centipeda flueggei. Next base: position 22,670 of record NZ_GG694008.1, read on the forward strand.
CCTCCCGTGATGTGAAGATCCTGTCCGACTTCGACAAACACGATGGTCATCCCCGTATCCTGGCAATACGGACGATCCTCCTCGCGCGCAATCTCAGCATTGCGGATGATCTGATCCAAAACGACCTGACCGACAGGCGACTCCTCTGTCTCCCGGCCCTTCTTGAGGCCTTCATAGACGTCGTCGGGGAGATAGTACGCCGCTTCTTTGCACATCTCGGCGACGTTCTCCGTGATTTCTTTTGCGGTTAGCTCTCGCAAAATAATCCCTCCTATAAATATAACTTATACACAGGTTAATTAAACTATATCATATTTTTTTCTTGCTTTCAAGTCTTTCAGACTTCTTGTAACCCCTTGAAAAAAGTGAATCTCATTCAATTTCAAGTTGTTGATTTTCACGTAGAATAAGAGCGTATTTTCTTATTTTATATCATTGTTTTTCTTTATTGTTTTATTGTTTAATTTCAACCAATATATTATTATTAACAATATTTTTATCGCATATATAAATCCCATATCGTACGATATGGGATTTATATGATAAAATTTTTGAAAGATTTTTATTTAAGGCGAACGAGATTCATCTTTGGTTCTTCCCCTGCTGTGAGATTTATCATCATAAAGGAGCCCTGCACCGCATCACGCGGACGAGCCACACTCCCGGGGTTGAATACGGTTACATCCCCCTGCCGCTCATAGAGGGCGATGTGCGTATGTCCATAAACAGCAATATCTGCCCCTGCCTCACGCGCAGCCGCGGCGAGTATCGCTGTATCAAACCGCACATGGAAGAGATGCCCATGCGTGAGAAAGATACGATGCCCGCCGGCCTCGACGACGGTCTCGCCATACGTTCCATCCAGAGGCAGATCGCAGTTGCCGAGGACGCGCACAACGCTCTTCCCCGTCAGCTGTTCCAGTGCATCTGCATCGGCGGCATAATCTCCTGCATGAAGCCACATCTCTGCCTGTGCCGCCTCAGGATACTGCAGCATCGCTTTCAGGCTCTCAATATCTCCATGACTGTCGCTGACAATTCCAATATTCATGCTTCACCTCACGCCTAGGAAAGATTGGGCAAAAGGCGCCCTATGACGATATCTTCCGCTGCGGCACAGACAGCTCGATGATCGATCAACATGCGTCATGCGCGGCCAAGGAGTGCGCGCAGCTCCTCCCTCATCTGATCGAGTGCCGCACCGCGATGACTGATGGCGTGTTTTTCCTCACGTGAGAGTTCTGCCATCGTCCGCCCATCCGCACGATAAAAATAGGGGTCGTAGCCAAAGCCCTCCGTGCCGCGTGCTTCGTGGCGAATAAAGCCCGTACACGTTCCCTCTGCCGACAGTTCCCGTCCGTCCCGAAGTGCGAGCACGAGGGCGCAGTGATAGGCGGCGCGGGCATTCTCCTCCCCGCGTGAGCGAAGTTCCGCGATCAGCTTCCGATTGTTCGCCGCATCGTCGCCATGCACCCCCGCATAGCGCGCGGAGCAGACACCGGGGGCACCGTCCAGTGCCTCCACCGAGAGCCCCGAATCGTCGGCAAGCGCCGAAAGCCCCGTCTTTTCACGATAGTACTGAGCCTTGATGCGCGCATTCTCCATGAATGTCGCACCATCTTCGACCGGCTCTTCGATCGCACCGAGCTCCGGCTTCAGCTCATAAAGACGTGACAGTGGAACAAGGCGCACGGGCAGCCCGAGAAATGCCGTCTCCATCTCCCGCACCTTCCCTGCGTTTGATGTGGCAATCAGTATCGTCTTTTCTTTCATATTATCCCTCCCGTCCCGGCAGCCACGAGAGCACATCACCGAGGGCGACCTTCTGCTGATCGATCAGCGTGCGAATGCCTTGCTCGCCGAGATCCAGCAGAGCATTCAGCTCCTTCCGTGCAAAAGCACGGCCTTCGCCTGTCCCCTGCACCTCGACAAAGGCACCTGCGCCCGTCATGACGATGTTCATATCGACCATTGCCGCAGAGTCCTCCTCATAGCACAAGTCAAGAAGCGGCTCATTTTCCGCATTGATGCCGACGCTGACTGCCGCCACATAGTCACGTACGGGGAAAATACCGCGCTTCGCATAAAACGACGCACACGCCTCGACAAGGGCAACAAATGCTCCCGTCACTGATGCCGTCCGCGTCCCGCCGTCCGCTTGGAGAACATCGCAGTCAATGTGAATCGTACGCTCACCGAGTGCCTTCGTATCCACTACCGCACGCAGAGCACGTCCGATGAGACGCTGGATCTCCTGTGTCCGCCCCGACTGATGGCCGCGCACCGCCTCGCGCGCCGTACGTTCCGCCCCTGCACCCGGAAGCATGGAGTACTCAGCCGTCACCCAGCCCGTGCCCGTTCCCTTCAAAAAGAACGGCACGCGCTCCTCCACCGTCGCCGCACAGACGACGCGCGTATGACCGGTCTCAATGAGTGCGGAGCCATCCGCATAGCGCTGATAGCCGCGTTCGATCCGAACGGGGCGCAGCTGGTCGGCACGCCGCAGATCTCTTCTTGGCATGAAATAATATCTCCTTTGGAAGTAATTCTCCCCTCCGGCTCGCGCTGTCCGTCGCACCGTGCCGCAGCAAGGCAAAATCCGCAACATAAAGCCTCCCCCGTCATGCGGGGGAGGGGAACCGCACAAGCGGGAAAGGGTACTGTATCATTTATGCCGTATGGCTCTCCTGATATTGACGATAATTCTTGATGACGCAGATCGGGGTCTTCTGTGATGCGTTGCCGAACGGATTGTCGAGCAGCAGCTTAGCGGCAAGTTCCCCATTTAATCCATCCGATACGCCGACCACACGTGAACGCTTGAGATCGTTGACATCCGCCACCATCGCGCCGAATGCTCCCACACGCGTCCGTATACGGTCTGCCACCTGGTCTGCATCCGCAGGACCATAGACAATCGCCTTGTCAAACGGCGGCATCGTTCCGGTCACATCGTCAATCAGCGCCGTTTCTCTGCCGCCCCAGCGATAGAACATACCGCCTTTGCCGACGAGCTTTGCGAGAAAACCGGCAAAGAGGGCAAAGAGAACACGCCCCGTTCCCTCTACATCCATCAGGGACTGCATCCCAGCGGCGG
>NZ_GG694008.1:26079-91261 GCF_000160695.1 Centipeda flueggei ATCC 43531
AAAACGTGCTGCGCGGGAAATGTGCAGCTGCTCCGGGAAGACAAACCGTCCCTGTGTAATCGCCACCACACTCTCAGCGCAGCAGACCAGATCGTCCGCCGTCACCTGCTCTCCTGCATAGTACTCAATCGCATCCACAATGTCATCCGCATCTGTCAGAATACGTGTCGGCACAGGAAGAATCTTCAGTTCAGCCATTCTGCACCTTCCCTTCCCGTACAAGCGCAACCCCGGCGAGCGCGGCAATCTCCGCCGCTGTCATCTTCATCAGTACCTTGGAATAATGCGCCGGCATCCGCCCCGTCTCCAGATAGATCAGATCCATGCGAAAATCCACCATGTGGGCAATCGCATCATCGAGTGTATGTCCGTTTCGCCCCTCAATAGAGAGCTTGAGAGCAAGATTTATGCGCTGCTTCTTCTCTATCAGTGCCGCCTCGAAGTAGTCATCCTCGCGCGGTACCCCCTCACACTCCACCTTGCCGTGCACCAATGCGCCATCGTACTGCTCATAGGGCAGCTGAACACGCAGGATCGCATCCATGATTGTTCCGCACTGCTTCCCCTCATTGGCAAAGGGAATCGTCGCACCGATCACCAGACGCCTGGGCGTCCGTTCCACGACAGAAAAGGGCGTCATCTCCTCCGTCTTCGGCACGATCACCTCCGTACCAAGATAAGCAAAGAGTATCTTCACGCCCGCATACACAATAAAAACGACTGCGATCAGCAGATGCAGCCACCACGAAAATTCAGATCCCAATGTCCCGTCCTTCTTTCTCCGCCGTCATCGCCGCTTCCATCGGCACATAGAACTCCTTGGGCAGGCGCGTTATATGTCCCGTATCGCGATGCGTAAATACATTTTCTGAGAAGCCGCTCACCAGCAGTGTTCCCGCCTGATTGAGAATGCGGTAGGAGAACACCATCTTGGCCTTTGTGAGCGCCGTCGCCGTGGTCTCGATCACCAGCTCATCATCAAAATGACCTGGTGCATGGTACTCCGCACCGACCTTCGTGATTGGGAATACGTACCCCGCCTCCATCAATGCGCCCAACGTGATGCCGATGCGCCGCAGATACGCGACGCGTCCGATCTCAAACCAGCGGATGTAGTTCGCATGATGCACGACCGCCATCGCATCCGTATCGTAAAAATTCACCCGATGTGTTACCTCAACCGGCATGAAAACTCCTTTCAAACAATCTCTTCCATTCGCGCGGCACGCGCGAGATCCGCCTCCATGTGCGCCAGCTCCTCTGCACGCACAACGGGACGCCCCGACTCAAAAAACGTGCAGTGTGCGGTCTGCGCACCGATCGGCTGCGTTCGCAGCCCCGTTCGCCGCGCGAGCTCCTCCACCGTTCCCTCATTCCCATCCACGAGACGCACATTCTGCGGCAAAAGCTGCCGCATCGTATCCTTGAAATAGTTGAAATGCGTACAGCCGAGCACGATCGCAGAATAATCCGCAAAACGATACGGTGCAAACGCATCCCGCAGATACGCCTCCACCGCCGATGAGACGAACTCCTGCCGCTCGGCGAACTCCACCAGCTGCGGCAGTGCCAGGAGATCCACCAATCCGTTCGGGTCGCAGGAGGAAATCAGCCGTTTCAGCTTCTCCCCATGCACCGTGATCGGCGTCGCCGTGACGAGCACACGATGATCCGCATCGCGCGTGAGCGCCTTCTTGACCGCAGGCTCCATCCCAATGATCGGCACATCGTAGAGACGGCGCATCTCATCTACGGCCACAGAGGTCGCCGTATTGCATGCGACGACCACAGCATCGGCGCGCTGCTGCTCAATGAGAAAGCGAAACGCGGTACGAACAAAGCCGCGCACGGCGGGAACAGATTTCGTCCCATACGGCACATGATCGCGGTCAGCATAGAAGATAAACTCCTCCGACGGCAGCACACGGCGAGCATGACTAAGCACCGTCAGACCGCCATAGCCTGAATCAAACAGCGCAATGCGCATCTGTCCATCTCCTCTTCCTGATCGAAACCGACGGTTCTATTATAGCAACTTCTTCTCTCTTTGGCTAGTTTACGTTACGGCAGCATGATATTGTGGCGGGGCTATTATGGGAGAGTTTCTGTTGTTAGGCATCGGCAGCACGAGGGCATTCTTGGCCGTCCTCCTTTATCTTACCGGGATTCTGGCGATTTTAACGCGAAAATACGCGCTCACTTTTTTCCAGGAACTGGACAAGATGCCCGACTACCCTCGTACCAATCATGAACTGCAGGTGCTCAGAGGAATAAAGGATCAAAAGATATTTTTCATCATCTTAGTTGTCTATTTCTTCGCCATGGGAACAGTTACGCTGTGTTATGAATAAATATGCTGTATGCGCCATATTTTCTCATGGGACACAGAGAATCCGCTGTTATGCTCCCGTTGCATTCATACTTTTTCGCCCGCATAATCTGCCGCATTCTTTGACAAAATTGCGTGTCCCCTGTATAATCGATTTATTGAAATTTTATGATTCTTTTGTAACTGAGAAGGCATGGCAGTATGAAACAGCGGCTGACGAAAAAGGAATATCTCTTTGTCGCATCCCTCCTCTTCGGGCTGGTCTTTGGTGCGGGCAACCTGATCTTTCCCGCATCGATGGGTCAGCGGGCGGGGATGGAGATGCTGCCCGCCCTCGTCGGGTTCTGCATCACAGGCGTGGGGCTGCCCCTGCTCGGCATTGCGGCGATCAGCATTACGGCGAGTGACAGTCTCTCCGCGATTGGGAACAGGGTGGGGCGGCGTTTTTCCCTGCTCTTTACCTGCGCACTCTATCTCTGCATCGGGCCGCTCTTCGCCATCCCGCGCACGGCGACCGTTTCCTTTCAGGTTGGCATTCTGCCGTTCGTCGCCCCTCCCCTGCACGATGTTCTGCTCCTCGTCTTTACCGCGCTCTTCTTTTCCGTGGTGCTCTTTTTCTCCCTGCGTCCGTCGGGGATTCTGATCTGGGTCGGCAAGGTGCTGAATCCGCTCTTTCTCTTTTTTCTCGCCGTCATGATCGTCGCTGCACTAAGAGAGCCGATGGGCAGCGTGTGGACGATGCCGCCCGCCGGAGCGTACGCAGAGAATGCCTTTTTCACCGGACTGCTCGAGGGCTATAATACGATGGATGTGCTCGCCGCTCTCGCCTACGGCAGCATCCTCGTCGCGTCCATCCGCCGTCTCGGGCTGTCCTCGCCCGCTGGTCTCTCCTACAGCACGATCGTTTCGGGCAGTCTCAGCACACTGCTCATGGCGCTCATCTATCTCGCACTCACCTACGTCGGTGCACAGAGCCGTGCCGTCTGCGGCATTGATGCCAACGGCGGCGATGTACTCGCCCATATTGCGGCGCATTACTTCGGCGCGTACGGCGGCATTCTGCTCGGGATCACGATCACCTGTGCGTGTCTCAAGACCGCCATTGGACTCGTCACGGCATGTGCGTCAACGTTCGCCGTGCTCTTTCCGCGCAGTTTTTCCTATACAAAATACACCGTGCTTTTCTCCGTGTTCTCGTTCGCCATATCGAATGTCGGTCTCAGCCGCATTATCGCGTATTCCCTCCCCGTGCTCTACTTCCTCTATCCCGTCGCCATCGTCCTCATCGCCCTCTGTCTCATCGAGGGGCTGATCGGCTATCACCGCCCGCTCTATGTCTGGAGCATTGTCGGCACGAGTGCGGCCGCATTCTTCGACTTTCTCCACGCACTGCCGCCTGCTCTGCAGAATGCGGCTGCATGGACGCCTGCCCTGTGTACGGCAGGAGAGGCGCTCCCCCTCGCATCCCTCGGGATGGGGTGGGTCGTGCCCACGCTGATTGGTCTTTCGGTCGGTACGCTCATCTGCGCATGGCAAAAAGCGCACAGCTATTGACGCGGCGTCTCCTTTTTGATAGAATGCAAAGGTATTCCTTACAGCGTATGGAGAGGTGTCCGAGTGGTTTAAGGAGCCGGTCTTGAAAACCGGTGATGCGGCAACGCACCGTGGGTTCGAATCCCACCCTCTCCGCCATAATGAACAGTAAAAGGTTGTTATACGAAGGCTCTGCTTCGTATAACAACCCTTTTTGTGTTCTTTCCGTCGCTGCGCAGTTTCTCCCTGTCAAAAAGGGAGCGTCTCCGGCTCGCTCATACGCGCTCGCGTATGATGACCTTCTCCTCCGTATCAGTGTCGCGAAGCTGCACCGATACGTCCTCGGCAGATGCCGTCGGCACATTCTTGCCAACATAGTCGGCACGGATTGGAAGTTCCCGATGACCGCGGTCGATGAGCACGGCGAGCTGGATCGTGCGCGGCCGCCCAAGATCGAGCAGGGCATTCATCGCCGCCCGTACCGTGCGCCCTGTGTAAAGCACATCATCGACAAGAATAACGGTCTTGTCCGTGATGTCAAGGGGGATCTCCGTTGTGTGCACGATGGGCTGATAGGCGAGCTCGTTGAGGTCGTCGCGGTAGAGCGTGATGTCGAGTACACCGCGCGGCAGTTCCCGTCCCTCGATCTGCGCGATCTCCGCGCCGAGCCGTGCCGCGATCGGTACGCCGCGCTTGCGGATGCCGACGAGCACAAGATGCTCCGTCCCATGGTTTTTCTCTACAATCTCGTGCGCGATACGCATGAGAGCGCGGCGAATGCCGTCCTCATCCATCAGCACGGCCTTTTCTCTAAACTCAGTCATGCGATCAGCTCCTTCGGAGTGTGTGCAGAATCTCCTCCATATCCGCCGGCAGTGGCGCGGTGAACGTCATTTCCTCCTGCGTACGCGGGTGTGTCAGCGTGAGGGTCAGCGAGTGCAGCGCCTGTCCCGTAATGGCAAAGGGGTTCTTCTTCGCCGTATACTTCGTATCACCGACCAGCGGATGTCCGATGCTCGTCATGTGGACGCGGATCTGATGCGTCCGCCCCGTCTCCAGACGGCAGGCAACAAAGGTATAGTCGCCGAACCGCTCAAGCACCTCAAAATGGGTTGTCGCAGGCCTACCGTTCTCACGGACAATCGCCATTTTCTTGCGGTCCGTCGGATGCCGCCCGATGTCCCCCGTAATGACACCTGCGCGTTCGACGATGTTGCCGTACACGATAGCGCGGTACTCGCGCCGCGCCTCCTTGTCCCGAATCTGGCGGGCAAGATAGTGATGTGCCATATCATTTTTTGCCGCTACCATCACCCCCGAAGTATCCTTATCAAGGCGGTGGACGATGCCGGGACGCAAGGCGCCGTTGATGCCTGAAAGGTCACTGCAGTGATGAAGGAGTGCATTGACGAGCGTTCCCGTATGGACCCCTGCCGCAGGATGCACGACCATGCCGCGCCGCTTGTTGATGACAATAATATCGGCATCCTCATAGAGTATATCGAGCGGGATATCCTCTGCACATATCTCCGTCTCCTCTGCGGGGGGGAGCGTACAGACAACCATCTCCGCGCCGCTCAGTTTAAAGTTTGCCTTGCGCCGTTCACCATCCACGGCAACATTCCCTCCCGCAATAAGCCGCTGGGCATAACTGCGCGAGAGGGCAGGCATCTGACGCACCAAAAAGACATCCAGACGTTCACCCACACGATCAGAGGTAAATCTCACGACAGGAACTCCTTCTTCTGCACAAAGAGCGCCCAGAGGACGCAGATTGTTCCCAAGACAATGGCAATATCCGCAATGTTAAACACCGGCCAGATGCGAAAGTCAAAGAAATCAACGACACGCCCCATACGGATGCGGTCTGCCATATTGCTGAGTGCCCCTGCCGCAAAGCCGACACTTCCGTAGTGAATAAGTGCACTGCTCCGCGACAGGCGTGAATAAAGAAACAGAAATACGAAGAAGAACAGTGCTGCAGTGAGCAGGAACAACCACTGCTGATGCTCAAATATACCAAACGCTGCCCCGGGATTCAGGACATAAGTCAGATGAAAGACGGAAGGCACAATGGGAATGCTCTCTCCCGGCAGCATGGTCGTCTCCACATGATACTTGACCATCTGGTCAAAGAGTAAGATCCCGCCAAACAGTGCGGCGGCTTTCCGGCGACCGATCATTGCCTTCAATCGTCCTCCTGCTCTTTTGCTTCTTTCATTAACTGCGGCGCAGTCGATGGAGTTTCTCTTTCGTGCACCATATCCGGCATCTCTGCGATGGCATCGTTAATCAGGGCAAGCTCCGCCTGTACATTCCCCTTCATACGGCGCAGGAATTGGTGCTTCTCGCGCACCAGCCGCTCATACTCTGCGACAATGCTGCGTACCTTGTCTGCCGCCTCATCCAGCTGTGCCTTTGCCTGCAGCGTCGCCTCACGGCGTATGTTCTGTGCCTCCTTCGCCGTCGCCTCAAGGAGGCGGTCAGCGCCCTGCTTCGCGCTTGTGCTCATTTCCTCAGCTGTTTTCTGCGCGACGATGAGCGTCTCGCGCATACTCTGCTCGATGCGGCGAAACTCTCCGTTTGCCGAGCGTTCACGCTCCAGCTCGCCTCTCAGCCGCTCATTTTCATCCAGTACTGCCGTGTATGCCTTCATGATCTCATTGAGAAAATCGTTGACCTCGTTCTCGTTAAACCCGCGAAAACTCCGACCAAACTCCTTGGCATGAATATCCATCGGTGTCAGCATCGCGCTCCCGCCTTTCTTCAAAAGAATCGATGCAGTACAACAACCGTGCGTCCCTTCTTCGTCTGTCCGCGCACCTCAGTCACCTCGACGCGGCCGCGCCCACGCATGGATAGTACGTCCCCCTCTTTCACTGTCTTGGATGCACTCGCCGTGCTCTGCCAGTTATGCTTCACCTTATCGGCGGCGATGTCGTCCGCTGCACGGCTGCGTGAAATGCCGAATCCTGCCGCGACGATGGAGTCGAGCCGCAGCGACGCCACCGTCGCGCGGATCTCCTTCGTCCGCTCCTCACGCGGCGCAATCTCCGCCAGATCAGAGGGGGCGGTCTTGACACTAACCGCGCCGATCATCGTCAAGTTCTCGATCAGGAACGGGGCAATCTTGGCATCGCAGAGAATTTTCGCCGTATCAGGCGCGGGCAGAATATCGCCGATCATCTCGCGCTCGATGCCGAGTCCCATCACGGCACCGAGAACATCGCGATGTGTGAGCCGAGCAAACTGCCCGTTCCACGCTGCCTCCACGCAGGCGATGCCGAAATCCTCCGTCCGCCCTGCAAAGTCCCGATGGCGCAGCATCGCACGCGCGCGTTCCGCCCCCTGATAGCCGCCGTCAAAGTCGAGCTGCAGATCGTCATAGCTTGCGCGGATTGTTTCGGCAATCTCCTGTCCGTATGGGTCAAGGAAAGGACTGATACGGAATCTTCGCGTCTTGATGACCGCCTCAGTGAGATCGAGCAGGCGTACCGCTGTCTCCTCTCCATCACTGCCACGATAAAAGCGGAGAATCCGCTCCTTCTGTTCCGATGCCATAGTCCCTCCTCTGGAAAATGCTGTTATCCCTGCTGTTTGCCAAGTTCCTTAGAACGCTCTGCCGCCGCGAGCACCGCCTCGATAAGCGCTGCGCGCACGCCGGCATTCTCCATCACGCGCAGCCCTGCTGCCGTCGTCCCTGCCGGGCTGGTCACTGCGGCACGCAGTGCGGCAGGTGCAGCCCCATCAAGCACCATCTGTGCCGCTCCGAGCAGTGTCTGTGCAGCGAATACCTGCGCCGTATCATGCCGAAGCCCTGCGGCAACACCGCCATCCGTAAGTGCCTCGATCATAAGGAACGCATAGGCAGGACCACTGCCCGAAAGGCCTGTCACAGCATCAAGATCACACTCCTTCACCTCGACGACACGTCCCGCCGTGCCGAGCACCACGTCCACCGCTTTGCGCGCGGACGCATCCGCATCGCCGCTGCACGCATAGGCGGACATCCCCGCGCCGACGGCCAGTGGGGTATTCGGCATGGCACGGATGATCGGATGCCTCGGATATGCCGCTGCGATCTGCGCCATCGTCAGTCCAGCCACGATGGAGAGCACGAGTGCGCCCCTCCGCAGATACGGAGTCGTTTCGTGCATCGCCGCCGCAGCCGCAGCGGGCTTTACTGCCAACACGAGAACATCAATATGGGGCAGAAAATCCTCTGCCCCGACCTGTGCATTCACATGATACGTTTGACGAAGTACATCACACCGCGCTGCCTTATGCTCCGATATGAAGATATGGGACGGCGGGACTGCCCCCTCCGCTGTCATTCCTGCGATCATCGCCTCTGCCATCGCACCGCCGCCGATGATGCCGATCTGCTGTTTATCGCCCATGCTCTAACCTACCGGTCCAGGAAGGACATATTATCCCCAAGGCGGCGTTCCTCCTCAGAATAGCTGACGTTGACATTGCTTGGCGCACAGAGGATAACATTGTTGCTGATCTTCTTGATGTCACCATTAAGTGCATACGTCGTTCCGCTGATGAAATCAATAATACGGTTGGCGACACTTTTTTCCGTCTTTTCAAAGTTCAGCACAACCGGCTTCTTCTTCTGAAGGTTGACCGCCACCTGCTGTGCATCGTCAAAGGACTGCGGCTCGATGACAATGACATTCATACGGTATGCAGCAACAACATTATCAATTGGCGTCGCACCGGGAGCTGCACCGGCAGGCGGAGTAAAGTCGGGGAATGCTGAGAGATTTGCTCCTGTCTCGATGCGCGGACGTCCCGCATGCGAACCTATCTCTGTCACGGGTGCCGGTTTTCTCTCCTCTCGCATTTCGAGGTCTTCATCTTCCTCGGACGAAATACCGAATAGATTCTTAAAAAATTTCACAATCCCTCACACTCCTAGGGTATAGTCACGTGCACCAAAAATCGCTGTGCCGACACGCACCAGATTTGCACCCTCCTCGACAGCAATGCGGTAATCGTGTGTCATGCCCATCGAGAGATATCGAATATCTGCCTTGTGCGGTTCTGCCGCCTTCGTCTGCTGGAACAATTCATACATCGCACGAAAGAGCGGACGACACTGCTCCACATCCTCATAATTCGGCGCTATACACATAAAACCCTGCAAGCGAATCGAATCCATTCCATCAATTGCCGCAAGAAGTTCCTCAAGATCCTCACGATAGATGCCTGATTTGCTCTCCTCCCGTGCAAGGTTGACCTGTACAAGGATATTCTGTACCTTGCCGAACTTCTCCGCTGCACGGTCGATTGCCCGTGCCAAATGAACGGAATCCACTGAATGAATCAGATCAAACAGCCGCACGGCATGTTTTGCCTTATTCGTCTGCAAATGACCGATCAGATGCCACTTTACCTCACGCTCCAGCGTCTCCGCCTTATCCATTGCCTCTTGGATGCGGTTTTCTCCGATGTTCATGAGTCCCGCATCAATGGCTTCCTGCATGGCCGTGACTGGATGATTCTTCGTCACGGCAATCAGTTCTACCGGTGCATCCTTTGAGACGCGCGTCCGCCGTGCACGTGCCGCCATGATCTCAGCCTGCACCTTTCGAATCTGTTCGCCTATCATCACTCAACTCAACTCCATTACTGCCGCCATTCGCCCTGTCCTGCCTCCTGCGGCACGATAGGAGTAAAACCACGTATGATCGCACGACGTGCATGTACCCGCACAGTCAATCTGTTGTGGAGGAACACCTGCTTCCTCGAGCTGGATACGGTTTGCCTCCCATAGATCGAGATGCTGTTCCCCTCCCCTGTTCAAGACAATCTTATCGGCATCATCCGAAAAAGCACTGCGGAACTGTGCAGCAGCATCCTCACCGACAACATAGCAATCCGCACAAATGGAAGGCCCAATTCCTGACAAAACATCTGCAGGACGCGTCCCAAACTCCTCGCCCATATATGCCAGCGTCTTCATGCCAATCCGCCCGACAGTTCCGCGCCATCCGGCATGAATGAGTCCCATGGCATGATGTACAGGATCATAGAGCAAGACCGGCACACAGTCCGCATAGCAGAGCATGAGTGCAACACCGCTGTCATTGGTCACCATCGCATCAGCATCGGCGATACAGTCTGCATAGTCTTTTGCCCCGCGCCCCGCGTCACGGCGAAAGACACGCACGATCTCCGTTCCATGTACTTGCCGCAATGTACAAAGCTGCGCGGCAGAAAGGCCAAGTGCGGCACAGTAACGCTTTCGATTTTCGCGCACAGCGCGGGGATCATCGTCCACGTGCAGGGCCATATTGAGTGTATCATACGGCGGTGCGCTGACACCGCCATGACGCGCTGAAAATCCATGAATCAGCCGATCTTCAGGAAAGAGATCGAGCCGCCCGCTCCAGAGATTATTGCTGAGATGCTGCAGCACAAAACTCATACCGTCATCCTTTCCACAGGTTTGCAGACGCCGCATCGCTGACAGCCGTCAAAGCAAATCGGCGTCGACAGCAGATGCTGTGCACGATCATTCTCCTGCCACAGATAATGCTTGGAAAAGCCCATATCGAGGTGGTCCCACGGCAGATACGACTCCTCCTCCCACGCGGGGACGAGATATCGCTCCTCAGAGAGGCCGTCCGCCCGCATCTCTGCACCGAAATCCTTTGCCCCTCGCTTCATCGCTGCACGCACAAGAGGGGCGGCAAGGCGGCGGTCGCCGCGCGCAAGCACCGACTGAATACGCGCCTCTTTCGGTGACTCGAAATGAAGAATGATTTTTTTGCGGCGGCTGAGGGTCTGTGCCAATCGCTTCATCACGGCATCCATCCGCTTCTTGTCAGCAGCCGGCATCCACTGAAAGGGGGTAAACGGCTTCGGCACAAACGGGTTGACACTGAGCGTCAGTGTGCCGCGGCATCCTTTCTCATCCATATAATCTCGCAGACGCTGCGTGAGATCAATGATCGCGTCGATGTCAGCATCCTCCTCGAACGGCAGCCCCACCATAATATATAGTTTGAAATTAGGGATATGTGCAGCCGCGCCGAGATCAACAGCAGTAAAGAGATGATGCTCTTCAATCCCCTTATTGATGACGGCACGCATCCGCGCACTCCCTGCCTCCGGCGCAAGGGTTAATGTCTTTAACCCGCTCGCGGCAAGAGACTCAACAAGGCCCTTTGTCACAGAATCTGCGCGAAAGGATGCGACCGACATGGAGAGTCCCTCCCCGAGAATGGAGCGGCAGAGCGCATCAATCTCGGGGTAATCCGAAATTGCCGCTCCCATCAGTCCAATCTTCTTCCCATAGGCAAGAGCGTCGCGTACCTCCGACTCAATCACAGAAAGGGAGCGGTTGCGTGGACGGCGAAAACAGTACCCCGCCATGCAGAAGCGGCAATGACGTCCGCAGCCGCGTGCCGTCTCAATGAGATAGAAATTGAACTCCGTATCATCCGTAACAACGACGGTATGCGCCGGAAACGAATCAAGATCTTCCACCCACTGACGGACCACGCGAGGCGGGACATCCTGCGCTGGGGCAAGCGTCTTCAGTCCGCCGTCCATATCATAGGTTGGCGTATAGAGGGCAGGCACATAGACTCCGGGAACATGCGCAAGACGATGCAGAAGGGCTTCCCGCGCCTCGCCGGCTCGTACCCCCTCATGATAGGCATCCATCAGCGCGGGAAGAATTACTTCCCCCTCACCGATCACAAATGCGTCGATCATCTCCGCGAGCGGCTCCGGGTTAAACGTGGCACATGGCCCTCCTGCAATAACCAGCGGATCATGCTCTGTACGCTCTGCAGCAAAAGGACGGATGCGGCTGTGTACCAGCATTTCGGCAACATGAAAATAATCCATCTCAAAAGAGACAGCAAAACCGATGATGGCAAAGTCCGCAAGCGGTGTCTGCGTCTCCATGCTCATCATCGGAGTCTCTGAACGCACATAGTGCGGCATTTCATCGCGATCCGGCAGAAAAACACGTTCACACGCCGTATCGCTGCGCTCATTCAAGAGCTCATAGAGAATATGAATTCCAAGGTTCGACATACCGACAAAGTAGGTATTGGGATAAGCGAGGGCGAAGCGCGTACGTGCACCCGCAGGATAACGATAATATCCGCGTTCCTGTGCCAAACGCTGCCGCAGTCTTCCTCTCAGCCGATGATCCAATACCCTCTCTCTGCCTTTCGTATCTTATTCCTTCTCGCGGTGTGCGCGCAGTGTCTCCAGTTCCTCGATAAAATTCGTAATATCGTCGAATTTTCGATAGACCGACGCAAAACGAATATAAGCGACTTCATCGAAATCCTTGAGCCTCTCCATGACGATCTCACCGATCTTCTCGGACGGCACCTCCGGCTCTGTGCGGTTGCGGATCTCATGCTCGATCTCCGCAACAAAGTTCGTGATCTGCCCCATGGAAATATCACGCTTATCACACGAGCGGATGATGCCCGTCAGCAGCTTGTCGCGGCTAAACGGCTCACGGCGGTTATCGCGCTTGACGACCATGAGCGGCAGGCGCTCCACAACCTCGTAGGTCGTAAAGCGGCGCCCGCATTTGCTGCACTCGCGGCGGCGGCGGATGGTTGTCCCCTCATCCGCTGCGCGGGAATCAATGACGCGGCTGTCCGGCTGTTTGCAAAAAGGACACCTCATCGCCCTCCCCCTTTCTCATGTCAGGCAGGACCGATTCTAAATTGATTTGCACAATTACTGCTGTTCAGCAGCATTGCCGGCCGCAGGGGGCAAGGTATCTGTCAGCGTTTTGGTCGTTCGCGTAAACGTACGCTCCACGACGTCCCCCTCATCACCAAACTTTCCAAGTTTTTTCCCGTTTGCCGTCACTTCAAGAGCGCCTGCGTTGCCGGCGCGCACGACGATCGACTCTTTGCCCTGCCAACTCTGGGTCTTGCCATTCTCAATGATGCCCTCGAAGACATTCTTGCCGTCAACGGTCACTTCCGTCCAGCAGCGCTCAGTAAGATGCACGCTCACACGCACGTCCTTGGCAGCAGGTGTCGCCTCACGCGCCTCATCCACAGCGTTCACCTCTGCCGCAGGCGTCTTCTGCGCGGGCTGACTCTCCACATGCACGGGCGCTGGCGGGGTGTTTGTCTCACGCGCAGGAGAGTTGATGTACGAAACGAGTGCCGCACCGCCGCCGACCAGAGCAACGAGCACCACAATACCGGCGGCCAGCTTGCCGAGCATCCCCGTGTAGGAGGCGTGCCGGCTGCCAATGGATATCTCAGAGAGCGACTCATCGCCGATGTTGTTGAGCGAGATACGCCGCGGCTTCTCCGCGGCGGGCGGTGCCGTCGGCGCAGCTGCCGTTCCATTCTCCTCCGCGAACTGCTGTACCAGAGCCTCCGCATCCAAATGCAGAAATCCTGCATAGTTGCGGACGAATCCTTTAGCATAAACCATGCCCGGCAGCGCATCGATGTTCCCCCGCTCGATACTTTCAATATAGAGGGCGCGGATACTCGTGCCCTTCTCTATATCTGCAATTGTCAGTCCTTGCTTCTCACGAGTCTTTCGCAGGATGTCTCCGACCATGAAGCTCCCTCCCTGACTTTTGTCATATATTGAATAATTCCTTTTGATTATACACAAAGTAAGCAGCAAAAACAAATTTTTTCAATTCAGTTCCGCCGCAATCACACAAACAGCATCCGCAAACGCCTTCACATCATCCTCATGGGTAAACCGACCAAGGCTCACACGAATTGCCGTACGCGCCTCCTCCGAAGAGCATCCCATCGCACGCAGGACGTGAGATGGATGCGCTGCCCCCGCACTGCATGCACTCCCTGCCGATACCGCAAATCCTGCAAGATCCAGCCGGATGAGCAGTGCATCCTGCGCAGCCCCACGGATACCGAAGTTCAAGATGCCGGCAAGACGCTCCTCACTGGCGCCATAAAATCGAAGCCCCTCTATACGGGAAAGATCATCACGCAGCTGTTCCGTAAACGCGCGCAGCTTCGCATCCTCTTCCCCCATCTCCGCACGGGCAATCTCCGCTGCACACCCACAGCCGGCAATCCCTGCCACATTCTCCGTCCCCGCGCGCAGATCGCGTTCCTGTGCTCCACCGCAAAGAAGCGGTGTCATCTCAGCGGGATGACGTACATAGAGTACACCGACGCCCTTGGGTCCACAGAACTTATGCGCCGAAAGCGAGAGCGCATCGACGTGCAGTTTCTCCACGTCGAGCGGAATATGTCCGGCCGCCTGGACGGCATCCGTGTGAAACAGAATGCCTCGTTCCTCTAGAAGTGCGCCAATCTCTGCAATCGGCTGAAGCGTTCCGACCTCGTTGTTCGCCGTCATGATGCTGACGAGCGCCGTATCTGTTTGCAGTGCCGCCTCCACATCAGACAGTGTGATACGGCCTTCCGCATCAACGGGCAGCTCCGTCAGGGTATACCCATGCGCCGCCAGATCACGGCAGGTTTCACGTACCGCAGGATGCTCAACGGCAGAGGTCACGATATGTCTGCAGCCTTTCTTTCGCCGTCCCTCCGCCAGACTGCGCAGTGCCCAGTTGTCGCTCTCCGTACCGCCGCTCGTAAAGAATACCTCCGCCGGGGACGCACCGATAAGCGCCGCTGTCTGCTCGCGCGCGCGCATCACCGCGCGGCGTGCCGCCTGTCCGAAATAATGAAGGCTCGACGGATTGCCGTACACAGCAGTCAGATACGGCTGCATGGATGCAAGCACACGAGCATCAAGCGGTGTCGTCGCAGCGTAGTCGAGGTAAACCGGATGCTTCATTGATTGCACCCTGCACGATGATGTCCACGCTGTACAAGATCGGAAAGCGCAATATTGTTCAATACGCTGTTAATGCTCTCACAGACTTCCTCCCAAATCTGACGCGTCACACAATTTCCTGCTCGCTCACAGCTCTGATCACGCGCTTCCGCATCCGTCAGCAGACAGTCAACAAGGGCAATCGGTCCTTCGACCGCCGTGATGATCCGCCCTATCGTCACCTGTCCAGGCGGAAGCGCGAGTGTATAGCCCCCCTGCGCCCCGCGCACACTCTCTACTAGCCCCGCACGCCGCAGAGGCACCATCAGTTGTTCCAGATAATGTTCGGAAATTCCCTGTGAAGCAGCAATTGCATGCAGCGGAACAACCCCCTTACCATAGTGAAGAGCAAGCTCATAGAGAGCCGTCACACTGTAGCGGCCTTTCGTTGAAAGCTTCATAAACATCTCCCGAATGAATGGCCAGCACCAATCAATCCAGATAAAATTATATCCACATTATTATAAATGAGTTTCGTTTTCCTGTCAAAAACAGGTTTGTACCGAGTTCTTTATGTGCCCGTCGAACCAAATCCGCCGCCGCGTGCAGCCCCGCAGCCCGCTGCATCGCCGTCGGCAGTCAAGTAGCGCGTAAAGATCCCCTGTGCAATCCGCTCACCCGCTGCGATATGCACGGGCTCTTTCCCATAATTGTAAAGAGGAACGATGATATGCCCCTCATTGTCCGCGTTTCCATAGTAGTCCGCATCGATCACGGCGACGCCGTTCATCAGCATGAGCTGACGTTTCACCGCCATGCTTGAGCGAATGTAGAGCAGCAGGACCTCGTCCGCCTGCATATATGTCTTGAGACCCGTCGGCACCATAGCAAAACCATGCGGAGGAATCTCCGCAGCCTCCGCCGCTGCAAGATCATACCCCGCACTTGCGCCTGTCTTGCGTTCGGGGCATGACACGCCTGTCTTTACATACGCCGATACTATCTCAAATCCACGCTGCCTCACATTGTTCCCTCCAAATGAAACGCCGCTGCACCACAGTCGGCACAGCAGCGTGATAGATTCGGTACGGATTACGACACATCATCCCCCGTCCGCACCGGCTGTGCCGGCGTAATAGTCGAGACAGCATGTTTATAGATCATCTGCTGTTTTCCCATGACATCCATCATCAGGACAAAATTATCAAAGCCTCTCACGGTGCCCTTGATCTGGAAACCGTTCAGGAGATGGATCGTCACAGGAATTCCGTCTTTCCGTACCTGATTGAGAAAATTATCCTGTAAATTGATGACCTTAGCCGTCATTCTTCGGTGCTCCTTTCGCCTGCCATGCCTGTACATCCGTCAAAATACGCTCCAGCAGTTCCGGTTCCGTCCACGCGTCCGCATCGTACCAGCGGATGTAGGGCATCCTCCGATACCACGTCAGCTGACGCTTCGCAAAATGCCGCGTTGCCGTCTGCACGGCCGTGATGGCCTCCGCGCGCGTGATCTCTCCTGCAAGATGCGCAGCTGTCTCCTTATAGCCGATGCCCTTCATTGCAGGAGCATCGCGGCGCACACCGCTGTCCAAAAGGCGCTGCACTTCTGCGCACAGCCCTGCGGCAAACATCGCCTCAACGCGCTCATTGATGCGTGCATAGAGATGTGCCCTCTCCCGTGTGAGCCCAATGACGAGAGCATCATAGGGCGGTGCACCGCGCTTCATCGCATGCGCACACGAGATGCTCTCATCGCCGTAGCGCGCGACCTCGAGCGCGCGGATCACGCGGCGCAGATTGTTCGCGTGAATTCGCTCTGCCGCAGCGGGGTCACGATACGCGAGAAAGTGATGTACGCGGCCGCTGCCGCGGCGTGCGGCGATGCCCGCCATAGCTTGGCGAAAACACGTATGCTCCTGCGTCACGTTGAAGTCATATCCCTCGACGAGCGCCTTGACGTAGAGTCCCGTCCCTCCGACGACGAATGGCAGCCGCCCTGCTGCATCAAAGTCACGTACAAGTTCCGACACGCGCGCAACAAACTCCGTCACGGAGAATGTCTCATCCGCATCGAGCACGTCGATGAGATGATGCGGCACACGGGCACGTTCCTCCGACGTCGGCTTCGCACTGCCGATGTCAAAGCCACGATAGACAAGCATTGAATCCCCGGAGATGATCTCCGTTCCAAGCTCCTCCGCAAGGTGGAGTGAGAGCGCCGTCTTGCCCACTGCTGTGGGGCCAAGGAGAACGAGCAGAGGCGTCTTCCGCGCCCGCATCAAAGCTCCATCGTATCTCCGGGTGCCATGATATGCACCCTGGCTCGCGTCATGGCTTCCGTCACATCCTTGTAGTGCCGTGCCTCCTGCTTGATGACCGGCCACGTATTGTAGTGAATGGGGATCACATGCCCCGCGTTGACCCACTGCGCCGCCATCGCTGCATCCTCAAGTCCCATCGTATAGTTATCGCCGATGGGCAGGACGGCATAGTCGATGCTGTCCTTGCGCCCGATGAGCTGCATATCGCTGAACAGCGCCGTATCGCCCGCATAGTAGACCGTCCTGCCGCCGATATACACGACGAATCCGCAGGCAATCCCGCCCGCCACGCCCGCGCTGTGCTGGGCAAACGTCATGCGCACCTTGCCGAACGGCAGATTGAGCGAGCCGCCAATATTCATCGGGCAGGATTCAATCTCCGCCAGCGCCTGACTCTCACAGACACTGATAACCTCCGGGGTCGACACGATTTTCGCCCCTGTACGCGCCGCGATCGACGGCGCATCGCCCAGATGATCCCCGTGCGCATGAGAAACGAGAATATAGTCACACTCCACATCGTCTGCCTTAACGCTGGCGACGGGATTTCCTGTCAAAAATGGATCGACAAGCACCTTATGCGTCCCATCATCCAACAAAAATGCTGCATGCCCGTAGTAACTGAATTTCACCAATGCAATCACTCCCCTCAATAACACAGTAATTCATCTTTATTATACGTCCCGCCCTCATATTGTCAATAGAAAGAGGCTGCTGTACGAGGACGAAAAATCCTAGCACAACAGCCTATCTTTCCAAAAAATCTTATTTAATGCTCAGCGTCAGCTTCTCGCCGTTGATGTTCCACTCCTTGCTCGTGCCCATCGGCGCATCACAGGAGAGGCTGTCGGCAAGCGTGATCTCGCGGATGAACGCCTCGTTCCTGCGCGCAATCTCAACGAGGCGCGGGTTGCCCGAGAGGTCGAGCGCAATGTGATCCGTCACCTCAAGGCCGCATTCCTTGCGCATCGTCTGCGCCTTGCTGATGATCTCACGGACAAAGCCCTCCTCGATCAGCGCCTCGGTGAGCGTGGTCGACAGGGCGACCGTCACGCCGCCATAACTCTGGCAGTTATACCCATCACGCTGGGAGACCGTCACCTCGACATCCTCTGCTGTCACCGCAATATCGCCGTCGGGCAGATGGAGCACATAGCTTCCGCCTCCGGCGAGAGCATCCTTGACGGCTGCACCGTCGCTCGCCTCGAGTGCCTTTTTGACCGCACCCATCTGCTTTCCGACCTTTGGTCCGAGAACGTGGAAATTCGGCTTGACGTGATAGGCGAGGAAGTCCGACATATCGTCGCGGAAGATGACCTCCTTGATGTTCAGCTCATCCTCGATGATCTTCACGAAGAAGTCCGGCAGTTCATGTGCCGCCTTGACATACATCTGCCCCACCGGCTGGCGGTTCTTGATGTTCGCCGCGTTGCGTGCCGCACGGCCGAGTGTTACGACCTCAAGCACGACCTCCATATTGTCCTCAAGCGCGGGATCAATCCACGCCTCGTTTGCCGTCGGGAAGTCCGCGAGGTGCACAGAGATCGGCGCATTCTTGTCAACGGAGCAGACCAGATTGCGGTAGATGCTCTCCGTGATGAACGGCACCATCGGCGCCGCCGCCTTCACCGTCGTCACGAGTGCCGTATAGAGCGTCAGATAGGCGTTCTCCTTATCCTGCTCCATGCCCTTCGCCCAGAAGCGGCTGCGGCAGCGGCGGACATACCAGTTCGACAGCTCTTCGACGAAGGACTGCAGTGCCTTGGCCGCCTCTGTGACGCGATAGTGTCCGAGGCAGTCGTCCACCGTGCGCACCATCGTGTTCAGTCGCGAGAGCACCCAGCGATCCATCACCGAAAGCTGGTCATAGTCCAGCGTATGCTTGGTTGGATCGAATTCGTCGATATTCGCATAGAGCACGTAGAACGCATAGGTGTTCCACAGTGTCCCCATGAACTTGCGCGCGCCCTCCTGCACGGCATCGTCGTGGAAGCGGTTCGGCAGCCACGGTGCGCTGTTCTCATAGAAGTACCAGCGGATCGCGTCCGCGCCGTGCCGTCCGAGGGCATCCATCGGGTCAACGGCGTTGCCCTTGGACTTGCTCATCTTCTGCCCGTCCTTGTCCTGCACATGACCGAGCACAATGACGTTGCGATAGGGGCTCTTGTCAAAGAGCAGCGTGCTGATGGCGATCAGTGAGTAGAACCAGCCGCGTGTCTGATCGACGGCCTCGGAGATGAAGTCCGCCGGGAAGTATTTCTCAAAGAGTTCCTTGTTTTCAAACGGATAGTGCCACTGGGCAAACGGCATCGATCCCGAGTCAAACCAGCAGTCAATGACCTCGGGCACACGGTGCATCGTCTCTCCGCATTCCGGGCACGGGAATGTGATCGCATCAATATACGGGCGATGCAGCTCAATGTCCGCCGGGCAGTTCGGCTGCAGCTCGCGCAGCTCTGCAATCGAGCCGACTGCATGCTCATGCCCGCAGGAGCATTTCCATATATTGAGCGGCGTCCCCCAGTAGCGGTTGCGGCTGATGCCCCAATCCTGCACATGCTCGATCCAGTTGCCGAAACGCCCCTCGCCGATGGACGGCGGGATCCAGTTGACCGTCTTGTTGTTCGCGACAAGCGCGTCACGCACGGCCGTCATGCGGATGAACCACGAGGCGCGCGCATAGTAGATGAGCGGCGTATCGCAGCGCCAGCAGTGCGGATAGCTGTGCGTGAACTCCGGTGCCTTGAAGAGCTTGCCGCTCTTCTCGAGATCGTCGAGAATCAGCGGATCCGCATTCTTCACAAAGACGCCCGGCCAATCCGTCTCCTCGGTCATCTCGCCCTTTTCGTTGACGAACTGGACGAACGGCATATTGTATTTGCGGCAGACACGGTTATCGTCTTCGCCGAATGCCGGGGCCATGTGGACGATGCCCGTGCCGTCCTCCGTGGTGACGTAGTCGTCACAGGTCACGAAGAACGCCTTGTCACGCACATCCTGCGTCGCAAAGGGATAGAGCGGCTCGTACCTGCGGTGCTCGAGCTCGCTTCCCTTCATCGTCGCAAGCTCCTCGCGCTCGCCCCGCGAGCCGTCGAATACGCTGTCCGCGAGAGCTTCAGCAAGATAATAGACCTTGCCGCAGACGCGCAGTTTGACGTATGTTACATTTGGGTTCACGCAGAGGGCGAGGTTCGACGGGAGCGTCCACGGGGTCGTCGTCCATGCGAGGAAATAGGCGTCCTCGTCCGCCGCTTTGAACTTCACAATGGCCGAGCGCTCGGTGACATCCTTGTATCCCTGCGCCACCTCGTGCGAGGAGAGCGGCGTGCCGCAGCGCGGGCAGTATGGAACGATCTTATGCCCCTGATAGAGAAGCCCCTTCTTCCAGATCTCCTTCAGCGCCCACCACTCAGACTCGATGAAGTCATTCTCGTACGTGATGTAGGGATGCTCCATATCCGCCCAGAAACCGACGACATCGGAGAACTGCTCCCACATGCTCTTATACTTCCAGACCGACTCACGGCATTTCTTGATGAACGGCTCGATGCCGTACTCCTCGATCTGTTCCTTCCCATTGATGCCGATCGCCTTCTCGACCTCCAGCTCAACGGGCAGCCCATGCGTGTCCCAGCCTGCCTTGCGGAGCACCTTGCGCCCCTTCATCGACTGATAGCGCGGCAGCATATCCTTGATGACGCGCGTCAAAACGTGCCCGATATGCGGGCGGCCGTTCGCCGTCGGCGGGCCGTCGTAGAACGTGAACGTATCGCAGCCCTCACGCTGGTCAACAGCACGCTGTGCAATATGATTCTCGCGCCAAAAATCCGCAACAGCTTTCTCGCGCGCAGCAAAATCCAAATTCGTATCTACTTTTTCGTACAAAAGAATCCCTCCCGCAGCATACATAGTCATGCTATTCTAGCACGGGAACGGCGATTTTTCAAGGAATCCGTGCGTTTATCTGTCCCAAAAGGACAGGCATGCTAAAATCCGCACTTCGTCGCCAATAAAAAAGGAACTGCTGCACAAGTTCATGCACCAGTTCCTTTGAAAATCATGTAAACAGATCTTTGAACTTCTCCGTAAAACTCTTCTGCTCCGGATTCACCGCATCGCCGCTCAGCTCCGCGAACTCCTTGAGGAGCTCCTTCTGCTTCGCCGAGAGTTTCTGCGGTGTCGTAACCTTGACACGGACATGCTCATCGCCGCGTCCCGTGCCGCGCAGACTTGGGATGCCCTTGCCCTTGACACGCAGCACCGTGCCCGTCTGGATGCCTGCGGGGATCTTAAGATCAACCGCTCCGTCGAGTGTCGGCACCTGCACAACTGCACCGAGCGATGCCTGCACAAATGTGATCGGGATCTCGATGATGACATCGTTGCCGCGCCGCTGAAACAGCTTATGCGGACGGATGAAGATATAGACGTAGAGATCCCCGCTCGCGCCGCCGCGCACACCTGCTTCGCCGCCGCCCGTTACACGGACGCGCTGACCGTCGTCTACGCCGCGCGGGATGTTGACCTTGATCGTCTTCGTCACGCGCTTGCGCCCTGTCCCGCGGCAGTCAGAGCACGGCGTCTTGATGATCTTGCCCTTACCGTGACACTGACTGCACGTACGCGAGGTCATCATGCTGCCGAACATTGTCCGCTGCATCACCTGCTCCTGCCCGGAGCCATGACACGTCGGACAAGTCTCTGCCGCAGAGCCCTTTGCCGCGCCGGAGCCGCCGCAAGTCGGGCAGTTCTCCTCACGCGGGATGGAGAGCTCGACCTCCTTGCCGAATGCCGCCTCCTCAAACGAAATCTCCAGATCATAGCGCAGATCAGCCCCGCG
Source organism: Centipeda flueggei ATCC 43531 (assembly GCF_000160695.1). Taxonomy (GTDB): domain Bacteria; phylum Bacillota; class Negativicutes; order Selenomonadales; family Selenomonadaceae; genus Centipeda; species Centipeda flueggei. The sequence goes on from NZ_GG694008.1 coordinate 47,881, forward strand.
TTCGGGACCCTGTCTGCGTGCACGGCGGCTGCCGCCGCCCATGCCGAACATATCGAAGATGTCGTTCATGTCGAAGCCTTCGAATCCTCCGCCGAAGGGGCTGCCCCCTCCGGCTCCCGCACCGCCGCGGCGCGGATCGAAGGCATCATGACCAAACTGGTCATACGCCGCCTTCTTCTGCGGATCCTTCAGCACATCGTACGCCTCGTTGACCTCCTTGAATTTCTCCTCGGCAGTCTTCGGGTCGTCACGGTTGAGATCGGGGTGATACTTGCGCGCGAGTTTCTTGTATGCTTTTTTGATCTCGTCGTCCGAAGCTCCCTTTTTGAGGCCAAGGACTTCGTAGTAATCGCGTTTCTCGCTCACGATACCACCTTACTTCTTATCGTCCTTGACTTCGGTGAACTCCGCATCGACGACGTTGTCGTCCTGCTGTGCTCCCTGCGCACCTGCGCCGGCATTCGCCTCTGCGCCCGGTGCAGCACCGGCAGCACCTGCTGCCTGCTGTGCCTGCTGATAGGCCGCCGCAGAGAGCTCATAGAGCGGCTGGCGAACCTCCTCCGTCGCAGACTTGATCGCTTCGAGATCAGAGCCCTTGAGCGCTTCTTTCAGTTTATCGACCCCCGCCTGCACCTTTGAGGCAAGCGCGCTGTCTGCCTTGTCGCCGAGATCCTTGATCGCCTTCTCTGCCTGATAGACGAGGGAATCGCCGGCGTTGCGTGCGTCGACGGCTTCCTTCTGCGCCTTGTCCTCGGCAGCATGTGCCTCGGCTTCCTTGACCATGCGGTCGATATCCTCTTTGCTCATGCCGCTGTCGGACTGAATCGTGATCTTCTGCTCCTTGCCCGTGCCGAGATCCTTTGCCGACACGTTGACGATGCCGTTCGCATCGATGTCGAACTTGACCTCGATCTGGGGGACGCCGCGCGGTGCGGGCGGAATGTCCGTAAGCTGGAAACGGCCAAGGGTCTTGTTGCCCGCCGCCATTTCGCGTTCGCCCTGCAGGACATGAATCTCAACGCCCGGCTGATTGTCCGCCGCCGTCGAGAACACCTGGCTCTTCGATGTCGGGATCGTCGTGTTGCGCTCGATGATCTTCGTGCAGACGCCGCCGAGGGTCTCGATGCCGAGCGAAAGCGGGGTAACATCGAGAAGCAGGACATCCTTGACCTCACCGACGAGGACACCGCCCTGGATTGCTGCGCCGATGGAGACGCACTCATCCGGGTTGACGCCCTTCGAAGGTTCCTTGCCGAGGATCTTGCGGATGGCTTCCTGTACCGCAGGGATACGGGACGAGCCGCCGACAAGAATGATCTTGTCAATATCATTGCCCGAGAGCCCTGCATCCTCCATCGCCTTGCGCGTCGGCACCATCGTGCGCTCCACAAGGTCAGCCGTCAGCTCATCGAACTTCGCGCGCGAGAGCGTAAGATCGAGATGCTTTGGGCCCGTTGCATCTGCCGTGATAAATGGAAGGTTAATGTTCGTCTGGCTCATGCTCGAAAGCTCGATCTTCGCCTTCTCTGCTGCCTCGATGAGACGCTGTGCGCTCATCTTATCCTGCGAGAGGTCGATACCGTTCTCCTTCTTGAACTCCTCGACCATCCAGTCCATGATCTTCTTGTCGAAGTCATCGCCGCCGAGCATTGTATCGCCGTTCGTTGCCTTGACCTCGAACACACCCTCACTCAGCTCAAGGATGGAGACATCAAATGTGCCGCCGCCGAGGTCAAAGACCAGCACTGTCTCGTCCTGATCCTTGTCAAGGCCATAGGCAAGTGCCGCCGCTGTTGGCTCGTTGATGATGCGCAGCACCTCAAGACCTGCGATCTTGCCCGCATCCTTCGTTGCCTGACGCTGGCTGTCATTGAAGTATGCCGGCACCGTGATGACCGCCTGCGAGACAGTCTCGCCGAGATACGCCTCTGCATCGCTCTTGAGCTTCTGCAGAATCATTGCCGAGATCTCCGGCGGTGTGTAACTCTTTCCGTCAATCGTGACGTGATAGTTTGGATCACCCATGTGACGCTTGATCGACGAGATCGTACGATCAGGATTCGACACAGCCTGATTCTTTGCCAGACGCCCGACAAGGCGCTGACCGTCCTTCGTAAAACCGACGACAGACGGCGTGATGCGGCTGCCCTCCGGATTCGTAATAACGACCGGCTCGCCGCCCTCCATCACGGAGACAACCGAGTTCGTCGTGCCAAGATCAATACCAATTACTTTTGCCATGTTATATTCCCCCAAAAATCATAAGATGTTATTTCGTTAGTTTCCGGCAACCTGCACCATCGCAGGACGAATCACACGTCCTCTCGCCTGGTAGCCCTTCTGGAGCACCTGTGTGATCGTGCCGTCCTCCGCATCCGCATCCTCCACGCGCATCACTGCCTGATGGAAATTCGGATCGAAGGGCTGCCCCTCTGCCTCGATGGTCTCAAGGCCGTGCTTCTGCATGACCTCACGCAGCTGCGTGTGAATCATCTCGACGCCCTTTTGGAACGCCTCGACATCCGTCTGCTCCACGGTGAGTGCCCGCTCAAAGTTATCGAGGAGCGGCAGCAGATCGCTGAGCATATTCTGTGTAATAACGGCGGCAAGTTCTTCTTTTTCCTTTGCCGTGCGGCGGCGGAAATTCTCAAAATCCGCCTGCAGGCGCAGGATACGATCGCTCTTTTCCTTCAGCTCCGCCTCGAGCGCGGCAATTTTATCCGCCTCGGCCAGGGCGCTGTCCTCCTCCCCTGCGGGTGCGTCCGCCGCATCCGTCTCAGTCGCAGCGTCCGCAGCAGTCTCAGGCTGCTCCTCTGCGGTATCCTGCACCTTCTCTTCTTTCTGCAAGCCGTTCACCTCTCCTACCACTTTAATTGATAGATCATTTCTGTCAAATTCGTATTGACATAGTCAAGGATGCGCATTGCTTTCGCATACTCCATCCGCGTCGGGCCGAGTACGGCGATCGTTCCGAGCAGCTTTCCGTCAACGTGGTACGTTGCTGTAATAAAGCTGCTGTCCCAAAACGTACTGCTCTCGTTCTCGCGCCCGATTGTGACCGTCAGTCCCTCTCCCGCATGCGTATGCAGGATATCCTTTACAAGATCCTCGCGCTCGAGGACGAGCAGCATCGCGCGTACGCGATCAAGATCCTGGAACTCTGGATTACTGAGGAGCTGCGCTGTTCCGCCAAGGTAGAGACGACCATCCTCACGTCCTTCGAGCGCACGGTGCATCACCTCCACCGCCGCGACGAAAATCGACTCATCGCCGATCGCATCGCGGATGCGGCGCATGTCCTGCTTTGTCACGGCACGGAGTGCCTTGCCTGAGAGCGTCTGATTCACCGCACCCGCCATACGCTGGAAGTCCGTGAACGTTGCACCGTCGGGAATCTCGACGATACGGTTTTCAACGAACCCTGCATCCGTCATGAGGACGGCAATCGCGTGACCGAGGTCAAGCGGCAGGAACTGCAGCATACGGAACGTGGACTGTGCGGCCTGCGGGGCAAGCACGAGCGACACGTTATGTGTCACATCGGCGATGAGGCGTGCTGTTTCCTGGAACACCTCATCCATGCGCCGCACATGCCCCTTGTACCAGTCATGAATCTTTGTCCTCTCGGCGTCCGTCACCGGAGCGATGGGCTGCAGCCCGTCGACATAGAAGCGATAACCCTTCGACGATGGAATACGCCCGGCAGATGTGTGCGGATGTTCCAGATAGCCGAGCATCTCCAGATCTGCCATTTCGTTGCGGATGGTGGCAGGGCTGATGCCGAGATTGTACTTTTGTGCAAGCGTTCGAGATCCGACCGGCTCCGCCGATGCGATGTAGTCATCGACGACCGCCCATAGGATTTGGCTCTTGCGCTCGTCCAGATCGTTCGACATTCACCCCTCTCCTTTCAATTCTGTTAGCACTCTATTGGTCTGAGTGCTAATCAAAATCTATAAAGAATATACAGCGTAAAAAACAAAAAGTCAAGTATAAAATGACAAAAAGTCAAAGTTTTTTTGATGATTTATTGCAAAAGGGAAGTGAGAGAAACAGTATCGTACGGATATGGCTGGCTGAGAAAGAAATACAGTGCGTGAAAGATCGGCAGACGCTGACCGGCACGAAAAAAGGAAAGACACAGGAAAATGGTGAAAAGAACGCATAAAAAGAGCTGCTGCATAAGGTGATCTCCCTGATACAGCAGCTCTTGAGAAAAAGTGATATCTCAGAGTGTGCCAAAGATACGGTCGCCCGCATCGCCGAGCCCCGGTACGATGTAGCCGTGCTCGTTGAGGCAGTCGTCCACTGCCGCGACGTAGATCGGTACGTCGGGGTGGTCTGCCGCTACGCGACGAATGCCCTCGGGTGCGGAGACAAGGCACATGAGGATGATGCTGCGCGCACCCTTGTCCTTGAGCATGGTAAGCGCTGCTGACGCACTGCCGCCCGTGGCGAGCATGGGATCGGGCACAATGAGGGTACGATCCTCGATGCCGCGCGGGAGCTTTGCATAGTACTCGACGGGGGCAAGTGTCTCGGGGTCGCGATAGAGCCCGATGTGTCCGACGCGCGCCGCGGGAATGAGGTTCAGGATGCCGTCGAGCATCCCGAGCCCTGCACGCAGGATCGGGACAATGCCGAGTTTCTTGCCCGCAAGCATTTTCGCATGGCAGTGTGCGACGGGGGTCTCGATCTCCACATCGCGCAGGGGGAAGTCGCGCGTGATCTCGTATGCCATGAGCATAGCGATCTCCGAGAGCAGCTCGCGGAATTCCTTTGTCCCTGTCTCCCTGCGGCGCATGATGGTCAGTTTGTGCTGGATGAGCGGGTGATCGACAAGATGGAGTGTCGGTATGTCGGACGGACGGAATGTGTCAGCCATGGGATGCTTCCTTTCCAAGGGGAGGAATGGGCCTCAGTTCTCCCCAAGATGTTCATAGAGCGGATATTTTCTGCAGAGCGCATCGACGCGGCGGCATGCCTCTGCGCGGCGGCTCTCGTCCGTCGGCGCATCGAGGACGTGTGCAATGATGCGTGCGACCTCACGCATGTCCTCCTCGCGGAAGCCGCGCGTAGTGAGCGCGGGCGAGCCGAGACGGATGCCGCTCGTGACGAATGGGCTGCGCGGCTCGAACGGAATGGTGTTGCGGTTCGATGTGATATTGACCTCGTCGAGGAGGGTCTGCGCATCCTTGCCCGTGATGTCCTTGTTCGTGAGGTCAACAAGCATAACATGCGTGTCCGTACCGCCCGACACGATGCGGTAGCCGAGCTTTGTGAGTTCGTCGGCGAGCGCTGAGGCATTCTTTACGACCTGTGCGCCGTACTCCTTGAACGAGGGCTGCAGTGCCTCGCCGAGCGCGACTGCCTTTGCCGCGATGACGTGCATCAAAGGCCCGCCCTGGATGCCGGGGAATACTGCCTTGTTGATCTTTTTCCCGAGCTCCTCGTCGCGTCCGAGAATGAGGCCGCCACGCGGGCCGCGCAGGGTTTTGTGCGTGGTCGAGGTCACGATATCGGCGCAGGGGACGGGGCTGGGGTGTTGTCCCGCGGCAACGAGTCCCGCGATGTGGGCCATGTCAACCATGAAGATGGCATCGATGCTTTTGGCGATGGCGGCGATGCGCTCAAAGTCGATGATGCGCGCATACGCCGATGCACCCGCAATGATCATACGCGGATGATGCTCGGCGGCGAGTTTTTCGAGGGCGTCGTAGTCGATGCGCTCGGTCTCACGGTCGACTCCGTAGGGGATGACTTTGTAGTAGCTGCCGGAGATGTTGACGGGGCTGCCGTGCGTGAGGTGTCCGCCGTCCGTGAGATTCATGCCGAGGATGGTGTCGCCCGGCTGCAGGAGCGCGAAGAATACCGCCATATTCGCCTGTGCGCCCGAGTGGGGCTGAACGTTCGCCCACGCCGCACCGAAAAGTTTCTTCGCACGGTCAATGGCAAGCTGCTCCGCAACATCGACATACTCACAGCCGCCGTAGTAACGCTTTCCTGGATAGCCCTCGGCGTACTTGTTTGTGAGAACACTCCCCTGCGCCTCCATGACGGCACGGCTGACGATGTTCTCCGAAGCAATGAGCTCGAGTTTCGTCCGCTGGCGGTTCAGCTCGTGATCGATCGCCTTTGCAATCTGCGGGTCTGCCTGGTTCAGCGCATCCATAATGCTCATCTGTGTTCTCCCTTACCTGTCTTTTTTCTGCTCGAGTGCCATGATTTTATCGACACGGCGTGCATGGCGGCCGCCCTCGAACGCAGTGCGTATCCATGCGCGCACGATCTCTCCCGCAGGGCCGATACCTGTCACGCGCCCCCCCATGGCAAGGACGTTCGCGTCGTTGTGCTTGCGCGACATGATCGCCGAATAGACGTCGGTACAGAGTGCGGCGCGGATGCCGTTGATCTTGTTTGCCGCGATGGAGATGCCGATTCCCGTGCCGCAGAGGACAATGCCGCGATCCGCCTTGCCGGAAACAATGTCAGCGCAGACTTTCTCCGCGATGTCGGGATAGTCCACCGACTCTTTGCCAAAGGTGCCGACATCCGTCACCTGGATGTCACTGAATTCGTGAAGCACCATCTTGACTTCTTCTTTGAGATCCACGGCTCCATGATCGCTGCCAATCGTAATGTTCATGAGCTCCTCCTTCTCTGCATGTATATTCGTCCTTATCTTAACACAATTCAATGAAAAAAAACAGATCATCGCTGCGCGTGTGCACGGAGGGCGAGCGAGAGGAAGAAGATGAGGGCAGCGGCAGCGACGATTGCCGCGCCTGCCGCGATACCGAGGTAGTAAGCGGAGAAGAGTCCGACGATGCCCGCGGTGAGCGCAGTGAGGACAGCGATGAGGTGGTACTCCTTGACACTGCGTGCCACATTGCGTGCCGCTGCCCCCGGCAGAACGAGGAGTGCGTTGATGATGAGGATGCCGACCCACTGGATGCTGACGGCGACGACGACGGCGAGCAGTGCGGCAAACGCCGCCTCGATGCGCACGACGGAGATGCCTCTGCTGTGTGCAAGCGACGGGTTGACAGAAAGCAGAAGCAGATGGTTGAACAGGAGTGCCCAGATCAGTACGACGAGAACATCGACGGCAAGCAGCCCTATAAGATCGGCCGGGGTGATGCTCAGTATGTCGCCGATGAGAAGTGGGGAAAACTTTGAAAAACCGCCGCCCCGACTCATGACCATGAGTCCAACAGCGATGGCGGTCGAGGAAAACACGCCGATAACGGTGTCTGCCGATGCGGCTGTCCGATACTTGATGTATGTGATGAGCAGAGCGAAGGCGATCGAGAAGATGATGAGCGCGGTGAGCGGTGAAACGATGCCGATGAGTGCGCCGACGGCAATGCCTGTAAATGCGCCGTGTCCGAGGGAGTCCGAGAAGAACGCCATGCGGCTCGAGACGACCATGGTCGAGAGAAGCCCAAAGAGAGGCGTCATGAGGAGGACGGCGAGGAGAGCGTTTTTCATAAAGGTGTACTCTGTCCACGAAAATGGCAGAAGCGTATCCATGATGTGGTAGATCAGTTCCATTCCGTCTCCTCCTCTCCTTCGCCGTGCTCTTCCGTCGGTGCGCGCAGGCGGCTGAGGTCGGGCAGAATGCCGAAGATCTCCTCCATTGCAGGAGAGCGGTAGACCGTCTCAGGGGTTCCTGCTGCGGCGACACCGTGGTTCATCAGGATGACTTTGTCCGCGTGGCGCGCAGCCATACCAAGGTCGTGCGAGATGAGGAGGATCGCCAGATCCTCCTTGGCGCGCAGTTCTGCGACGATCTCGTAAAAGAGCGCAAGCCCGCGCTGATCGACACCAGAGACGGGTTCATCGAGGAGGAGAAGGTTGGGAATAGGGTCAAGTGCAAGTGCAAGGAGAACACGCTGGAGCTCTCCACCCGAGAGTGCGCCGAGGCGGCGGTCGATGAGGTGCTCCACGTGCACACGGGCAAGACTTTCCGTCGCACGCGCACGATAGGGACGCGCCGAACAGATCCAGACAGGACGCGGTGTAATGCACGCCATGAAGAGATCCATGACCGTGGTCGGCGCACTCACATCGAGGCGAAGGTACTGCGGCACGTAGCCGATGACGGGACGCTCTGTATGACGCCCCTCGCCATCCACAAAGCGGATATGTCCTGTGTGCGGCACCTCGCCGAGAATGGCGCGCAGGAGTGTCGATTTTCCTGCACCATTTGGTCCGATGATGGCAGTGAGTTCGCCGCAGTGAAAGTGCAGATTGACATGTGAAAAGACATTGAACGTTCCGTAAGAGACGCCAAAGTCCTCGACGCGCGTGCAGCAGAAGTGTGCGCAGCCTTCTGCTGCGCCGCTGTGATGAAAGATATGCCTGAGCATGATGGTCCTCTGATTTGATTCCTAATCCGTCAGCCGGCGGAATTTCCATGTGCCGGCGACAATGCCGAAGATGGCGTAGAGTGCGATAACGCCAAGTGAAATGACAGAATAGTCCCCCGCTGTCCCAAGACTGCGCAGGAGATGACTCGTATGAGTCAACGGCAGAATCTCCACGAAACAGCGCACAGTCCCCGGCAGTGCCGCCGTGGAGAAGAACGTCCCGCAAAGAAAGGACATGGGCAGGAGGACGTAAAGATTAACCTGGCTCATCTCCTCATAGGTAGAGATATACATCGCCGCCAGAAATCCGATCTCGGCAAAGATCATGCAGTTCATGGTCAGTACAAGCAGGAAAAGCGGCGTAATGGCAAAATGTGCGCCAAAGAGATCGCTGAGCACGATGATGATGGCGGAGGAGATGAGGCCGCGCAGTACCGCACCCGCGACCTTGCCGATGACGAAAGCATCCGGACGGATCGGTGCAATGAGATACTCCTCAAGGCTCTTATGGTAGATGCGTTCCGCATGCACTGAAATGATGCTGTTAAAGCTGATGTTCATGGAGTTCATCGCCAGAAGGCCCGGGACAAAGAAGTCCATGTACGAACTGCCGCCAACATCGATACTCCGTCCCAGCCCCCACCCAAAGGCAATAAGAAACATGAGCGGTGAGATCATACGGCTCAGGATATATTTTTTCAGGCGGCGGCGCAGGACGATCCAGTCGCGCCAGAATACCGTCCATATATCGCCAAGCATCAGAGTCCCTCCTTCCGTCCCGTCAGCTCGATGAATACGTCTTCCAGATTTGTGGGGCGCAGGAGCACACGTGTCATCGTATCCTCGATTCCGCGCGCATAGGCGCGCGCTTCCTCCTGCGTGTGGAAAAAACGATAGGCGCGGCCATCCTCCCCATCCCATTCCACAGCATGTGTACCAAGCGACTCACAAAAGTCGTGCGGCGTCTGCAAGTCAACAAGCCTCCCCTTGTTGATGATGGCGACACGGGCGCACAGTGCCTCTGCTTCCTCGATGTAGTGTGTCGTAAGGAACACCGTCACGCCGCGTGCCGCAATGCCATGCACCATATCCCAGATATGGCGGCGAATCTGTGGGTCGAGTGCGACGGTCGGCTCGTCGAGAAAGAGGACGCGCGGACGATGGATAAGAGCACGTGCGATGAGCAGACGGCGCTTCATTCCCCCCGAGAGGCGGCGCACACCGTCATTGCGTACCTCCATGAGCGACATCTCCGTCAGCAGTTCCTCAATACGCGCCGTACGCTCCGCGCTTCCCATGTGATGCAGGCGTGCATGAAGCTCCATATTATCCCATACGGTGAGCTCCTGGTCAAAATTCACATGCTGCGGCACGACGCCGATCTGTGCCTTGACGTGACGTTCTGCCGCACGGATATCCTCTCCGCCGATGCGGATGGAGCCGCTTGTCGGCTGCGTCTGCATCGTGAGCATACGAATGATCGTGGTTTTTCCCGCGCCGTTGGGCCCAAGGAGACCGAACACCTCACCGCGCCGCACGGAGAGCGAAATATCCGCGACCGCCGTCTTCCACGCGCCCTCTTTTCTCTCATTTGTGTGCGGAAACTTCTTGATGAGATGCTCCATCTCGATCATCATGTCTTTGGTCATCATGCATCTATCCGAAACGGAATCTCCGCCATCAGCCGCGCCTTTTCCAGCACAGTCATGACGATCCGTGTTATGTCAAATCCTGCTTCCACGCGTGCATAATCCTGACGCAGGAATATATCCCGCATTTCCTCGAACTCATGCACCATACGATGGGCATGGCGATTCAGTGCAAAGGTCTCCGGCTCCGCCCCGCGCAGCTGCACAGTAAAATTCTTCAGTTCATTCGGTGTGCCGTCCGCACGAATCCATCCCGACTCGCCCTGCACCATAAAGAAGGAAGGGCTGCTGCTGTCCTTTGCCGCCGCAGACGAAGCTGCAAAACCATCATAGCGCAGGATCAAAAATCCTGACGTATCAATCCCGTTAAAGCCGATATTCGCCGCATAGGACACGGACTTAGGTGCGCCAAAGAGCGCCGCGATGAGCGCGGCATTGTAGACGTTCAGATCATAGAGTGCGCCGCCCGAGCAGGCCGGGTCAAACGCGGGGGCAACGTCATGTGCAAGGTAACGGTCATAACGACTCGAATATTGAGAGAAGTTCGCCTGCACAAGACGGATAGGACCAAGCTTTGGCAGCTGTTCCTTAATCCCTGCCAGATTGGGCAGAAAGAGCGGCGTCATTGCTTCGAACACATAACGCTGTGCCGCACGGGCGCACGAAATCAGCTTCTCCGCCTCCGCCAGCGTGGAAGTAAAGGGCTTCTCTACGATCACATGCCAGCCTGCAGCAACGGCCTGACACGCATAATCAAAATGTGCGCTGTTCACGATGCCGAGGTAGACGAAGTCTGCCGCATGGGATGCAAGCATTGCCTCATAGTCGGTCACGACACGTGGAATACAGAACTCGCGCGCCAATGCCTCAGCTTTCTCTCTGCTGTGCGGACGCGCGCATATCACGGGAACTTCGATTCCCTCCACCGTGCACAGCGCGCAGAGGGCCTCCCGTGCGATCATCCCCGTTCCAACGACTGCGATTTTCATGCAATACTCCTATCCATTCCTTTACATTTTCGATCGTGCCATTCATTATAACAGGGTCTTCCTACAAAGAAAAGAGCCCGCCACAGGAGCAGATGCTCCTGTGACAGACTCCAATCCTATACGCTGTGTTACTTCATCATTTTGATGTGATCTGCATCTGCACCCTTACGTCCCTGCAGCGCATCCCATGCATCGTTGGCACGCTCCACAAAAGCAGCACGAATCGCCGGGTTCTCACCGAGACCATGGAGGTAAGTGTTTACCTTAAAGCCCTGGCTCTCAAGAATACTCTTGTGCGAGTCTGAATCCTTGCCGGCCATGTCGTTGTGTGCATGATCGCCCGCAACCATCATGATCGGCATGAGCGTAACCATCTTGATGTGGTTCTGCTTGAGTTTCGGCAGGATCGTTTCAAGGCTCGGCCAGCCCTCAACCGTGTAGACATAGACGTTCTTATAGCCGAGCTCGTTGAGCTTTGCCTGAATCACGGAATAGTAAGCGTTGGAGACATGCGGCGTACCGTGTGCCATGAGAAGGAGCGCCTCATCCTTCCCCAGCGCCGGGAACTGGCTTGAGACCGCCTTGATGAACTCTGTCACGTCGTCTGACTGATCTTCCTGCCCCTGCCAGTACATGAGTGACGTACCGCAGGTCATCGTCTTGAACTGATCCTTATACTCGTTGTACACGGCCTTGACATAGGAATACTCCATGCCCGGGATAACATCGAGCGACACCAGTGCAACGCGGGAGTATCCCTCCGCTTTGAGCTGCATCAGTGCCTCCTCGGGTGTGGGGTAGTGCTTGCCTTCCTTCGCCGCGATACGGTCGATGATGATATGGGAGGTAAATGCCGTAACGACCTTCACGCCGGGGTTTGCGTCCTGAATATCACGCACGGTCGCCTCAATCGTCTTCTCACGCGTATCTTTGAACGTTGTGCCGAAGCTGGCGACAACGATGGCATCCTTGTTCGTGTAGTTTGCCATCTGCGGGTTCTCATACTTCAGAACACCGATCTCCGAAGCCTCCATAAGCGCCGGTGTCACCGTCTTGACCGCGGGGTTCAGCTCATACGCAGCCTCCGCCGGGCTGTACGATGAGAGTCCCAAAACCGCCGAGCACGCAAGTGAAGTGACCAGCATTTTCTTCCAGTTTTTCATTCCGACTCCTCCTAAAACAGAGGCTTCCCCCATAACAAGAAAGCCAAATGACTCCCCCATCAATTCAGTTCTATTATATATAGATTACGTTTATAGGATACATCGTCAACAGGAAATTGTCAACATACATCGACGACTTATTTTCCCGTATCCTGCTCGACATGATCCTTCCATGCATCCGATTTCTTGCTGCCGCTCGCACGCTCTGCGACGTAGGCACCGACAGCATCGTAGTTCGCACGGACGCCGCTCGATGTGTTCTTGTACGTCACGGCGTTTGCCTTTGATACACCAATCGCCCCCGCTTCCTCCGCGGCATCGATGTTCGCGCCGAGGTAGATGAAGTCCCAGCCTTCCTTCTCCTGCTTGTCCGAGATGAGTTTCTTTACCTTTTCCTTAGTGAACTCGGTGCTCGCGTTCTCCATTCCATCCGTGATGATGACAAAGATGACCTTTGTCCCCTTCTTCGCCGTGACCCCTGTCCGTTCCATGCGAAGAATCGTCCCGCCGACTGCATCGAGCAGTGCCGTCGTACCGCCCGTCTCATAGTCGCGCTCGGTCAGTGGATGAACATGGAGGATATTTCTGCGCTCATAGAGGAGATCCGTCTTGTCATTAAAGAGCACCGTCGTTACCTGCACATCGACATTGAGTTTTTTCTCCTTCTCAATCATCGAATTAAACCCGCCGATGGTGTCCGCCTCAAGTCCGTGCATCGATCCGCTCTTGTCGAGAACCATCACAAGTTCGATGCTGCTTGGTGTTTCCTCCAGTGCAGGCGCTTTCCGCACACTCTCTTCTGCCGCATGCGCCGACGCCGCTGCGGCACACATGAGACAGAACAGTGCCGTCAGCAGGATGGACAAAAACTTTTTCCGCATGGTAACCCTCCTATCTCTCAAGTCTTCTCTAGGGAATCACTGATAAAATGAAGTCCGTCGGATTGGTACAGATGTTTTGTCCTGTCCAGGAGACAAGCTGGACGCACAACAGCAGAGGCCATGTGGAGGATCCTGGGGTACAGGCAGGACGAAAAAGATGTACAAATACGACTGTGCTGAATTTATCAGTACTTCCTTGGATTATAGCAATGTTGAATAACATTCACATTAGAAAAGCAAAAAAGCCGGTCGCCCGGCATTCCCTCTATCTTTATTCCTACTCCCGTCCCACGCGGTTGATGGTCGTCAGACCGCGATAAACGGTCCCGATATCGAGATCGTCCCCGCGCGACTCCATGTATTTTTCCAGTTTCCGTTTGACACGCTGCAGTGCGTTATCGATGGATTTAACCTGACGATGCAGGTCAACGGCAATCTCCTGGTAGGACTTGCCGTCGAGATAGCTCATTAGAACACGCCACTCAAGATCGCTGAGAATCTCCTCCATCTTCTGCTCGATATCGATGAACTCCTCGTGACTGATGACCAGTTCCTCAGGATCGCTGATACGCGCACCGGACAGCACATCGAGCAGCGTGCGGTCAGAGTCCTCATCATAGATTGGCTTGTTCAGTGAGACATAGGAGTTAAGCGGGATATGCTTCTGCCGTGTCGCCGTCTTGATTGCTGTGATGATCTGGCGTGTCACGCAGAGCTCCGCAAAGGCACGAAAGGACGAAAGTTTGTCCGGACGATAATCACGGATCGCCTTGAAGAATCCGATCATCCCCTCCTGCACAATGTCCTCGCGGTCTGCCCCGATGAGAAAGTAGGAGCGTGCTTTGGAGCGCACGAAGTTACGGTACTTGTTGATAAGATAGTCGAGTGCCTCATCGCCGTCACAGCCTCGAATGCGATTCAACAGATCCTCGTCCGAACAACCATCGAAGACGCTGCTTTCCACAGCATCGTCTGCGAACGCATCTTTTTCGGTGTCAGATTCTCCCGGATCCAGCTCCTCGGGCACGGCTTGTTCATCATCCAACAAGGGCGTCTGCTTATCGCCGTAAAAAATCATACGATGCACCGTCTCTCCCAGAAAATCCCTCGCGAGGCGGACGGTACAGTTCCGCCCCACACTACAAATGTCCTAGATTTATTATAACTCTATTGTAAAAGTCCCGTCAAGAGACAAAAAAGGACTGCCGCACGATGGTTTTCACCTCGTGCACAGTCCCTATTTGTACCTCTTACACCGCTTTGTACTGCCCTTTGCGTCCCCTATTCAAAAAACAGATCACAGGACGCTGCTGCCTGGATAATAGGCTGCACGGGAAAACATCCCACCAGTCAAATCCAAGAGAGACAGCGCAGACGTGCGGATGACATTGACCGCTCCCCGTCAAGCGGGGACGGCTGAGGAAATTTACATCAGACGGAATTACTTCAGCTCGACCGTTGCGCCGGCCTCTTCGAGCTTCTTCTTGAGCTCCTCAGCCTCAGCCTTGCCGACGTTCTCCTTGACCGGCTTCGGTGCTCCGTCAACGAGCTCCTTCGCTTCCTTCAGACCAAGGCCCGTTGCCTCACGGACAGCCTTGATGACGTTGATCTTCTTATCGCCTGCAGCTGCAAGAACGACAGTAAACTCCGACTTCTCCTCGCCGCCTGCTGCGGGTGCAGCACCGCCGGCAGCAGCAACAGCAACCGGTGCAGCTGCGCTGACACCAAACTTCTCTTCCATAGCCTTAACAAGCTCGGAGAGTTCGAGAACGGTCATGTTCTCAATGGCTTCCAGAATCTGATCCTTATTCATGCTGTATACCTCCAAAAATATGTAAATTCTCTCTCAATCTGCTGTTTATGCGGACGCCTTCTGCGCACGCACAGCCTCAAGCACATAGACGGCATTGCGGATAACCCCCTGAAGCACGTTTACCGTGTTCGAGATCGGCGCATTCATGCTGCCCATGAGTTTTGCAACCAGCTCCTCGCGCGACGGGAGCGATGCAAGTGCCTGCACCTCAGCTGTATCGATGACCTTGCCCTCAACGGTACCGACCTTGACGGACAAGATGCCCTTTTCGTCGAGCTTGTTCTTCTTGATATAGCCGCAAATGACCTTTGCTGGTGCAACAGCATCATCTGCCGAGAATGCAAATGCAGTCGTACCTTCGAGATGCGGATCCAGCCCCTCAAGGCCAAGTGCATCCGCCGCACGGCGCAGCATCGTGTTCTTTACAACGTGATAGGAAACACCCGCAGCGCGCAGTTCACGGCGCAGCTCTGTATCCTGTGCCACAGTAAGACCGGTGTACGTGGTAAATACGGCTCCTTTCGCCGAGCTAAGCTGTTCTTTCAGCTTCTCGACGATGACTTCTTTCTTGTGATCTGCCATGTAATCATTTCCCTCCCTTCTTGTCGCCGTTCATCTTGGCACGTCCTTCCGTTCTCGCTGCGTCGGAACATCCTCCACGCAGGCCTTAACTGCGCGTCTGGTGTTCCTCCTTGCTCGAACAAAAATCCGCACCAATCTGGACGGCTCTTATTCTTTTGAATGAAAAATCTCCGGCTGCTATCCTGCCGGAGATGAATGTTCAAATTCACGTCCGGCCTCGGCAGGCGACCATGTCGTTAGATGCTTGCGCAAACCTGCTGTCTACAGCCCGGGGAAATTCCGTGCGCTGTTAAAAGAATTAGCTGAGCGCAACGGGGACGGCGGGTCCCATCGTCGCCACAACGGTGATGGAGCGGATGTACTGCCCCTTTGCCGCTGCCGGCTTCACGCGGATCAGCGTGTCGATGATCGCCTGATAGTTTTCGCGGAGTTTCTCCGCATCAAAGGAGGCCTTCCCGATGGGAACGTGGACATTGCCCGCCTTGTCCGTGCGGTACTCCACCTGACCTGCCTTGATTTCGCCGATGGCTTTCTTCAGATCCATCGTGACCGTGCCGAGCTTCGGGTTCGGCATGAGTCCGCGCGGGCCGAGCACCTTGCCGAGGCGGCCGACCGTGCCCATCATGTCGGGCGTAGCGACAGCAACGTCAAAATCGAGCCAACCGCCCTGAATCTTCTGCACGATCTCATCCGAGCCGACGAAGTCAGCCCCTGCTGCCTCAGCCTCAGCGACCTTCTCGCCCTTGGCAAAGACAAGCACGCGCTGTGTCTTGCCCGTGCCGTGCGGCAGGACGAGTGCACCGCGCACCTGTTGATCCGCATACTTCGGATCGACGCCGAGGCGCACATGCAGCTCAATGGTCTCGTCGAATTTGGCGGTCGCCGTCTTCTTGACGAGTTCCATCGCTTCCTGCGAAGCATAGAGCTTGCCGGCCTCGATCAGCTTCGCAGCGTCTTGGTACTTCTTACCAGCTTTTGCCATGAATAAACTCCCTTCGTGGTCATAACGGGCATACGCCCTTCCACTTTATCCCAGACGATCAGTCTGTGATCTCAATGCCCATGCTGCGGGCGGTGCCCTCGATCATAGACGTCGCCGCCTCGATCGATGCGGCGTTCAAATCCGGCATCTTGGACTCAGCAATCTCACGTGCCTTCGCACGCGGAAGCTTTGCGACCTTCGTCTTGTTCGGCTCGCCTGACGCCTTCTCAATGCCCGCCGCCTTCTTCAGCAGAACTGCTGCCGGAGGGGTCTTCGTGATAAAGGTAAAGGAACGATCCTCAAAGACTGTGATCTCAACCGGAATGATGAGCCCCGCCTGCTTCGCCGTACGCTCGTTGAAGTCCTTGACGAATGCCATGATATTGACGCCCGCCTGACCAAGCGCAGGTCCGACCGGAGGAGCTGGTGTCGCCTTGCCCGCAGGAACCTGCAGCTTCACGACACGCGCAACCTTCTTTGCCATCGACACATCACCTCCTTTCGGTGCGTATTATGTTCAAATCAGTTCGACCTGATCGATTTCGACATCGAGCGACTTCCCATCCACATCGACCTTTACGCCCATGCTTGACATATCGATCGATGTGATCTTGCCCGCATAGTCCTCGAATGCGCCCGAGGTGATGCGCACGGTATCCCCGACGTTCACCTTCGTACGGCGTTTCGGCTCTGCGCCGACCGAGCCCGAGAGAATGCGCTCCGCCTCCTCCGCCGTCAGCGGGATGGGATGCTTCTCCGAGCCGACGAAACCTGTGACGCCCGTCGTATTGCGCACGACGTACCATGAGTGTTCATCGACGATCATATCGACGAGGACATACCCCGGGAACACCTTGCGCGGGACAACCTTTTCCTTGCCGTCCTTGACCTCGATCTCGTTCTCCACAGGCACGACGACGTCAAAGATCATCTCGCTCATGCTCGCCGAGTGCATGAGGCGTTCAAGGTTCGCCTTGACCTTGTTCTCATACCCCGAGTAAGTGTGGATGACATACCATGCGCGATGCGGATTCGCCTGCCGGAGATTGAGTTCTTCCTTCTCTGCCATATCCCTCACCCCGTCTAGTAATGCAGGATAACCTGAAAAATGCGCGCAAAAATAGTGTCGCAGATCCAGATGAGCGCGCAGACGACAATGATCGCGATGCCGACGACACCGGTATAGGTCGCCAACTCACGCCGCGTCGACCACGAGACTTTCTTCATCTCGGCGACAACTTCCCGCAGGAACTTCACTATCTTTCCCATGATACGGGCTTTACTTCGTCTCTTTATGCGGCGTGTGCTTGCGGCAGAACTTGCAGTACTTGCTGAACTCCAGACGATCCGGGTTGTTCTTCTTGTTCTTGTTCGTGCGATAGTTGCGGCTATGGCACTCCGTGCACTCAAGCGTGATGTTGTTGCGCATGAATATCTACTCTCCTCATTTGTTATCGTGAAATCGCTCTTGCTAATTTATCATACTTGGAAAATGCTGTCAACGTGTGCCGCGCATTTTCCATCAGGAGACACCGAAGTGCTCCCTGAAAGCATAAAAGAACCCCCGTTGCGGGGGCATCAATCAAAATGGTGGCGGCACAGAGATTTGAACTCCGGACACTGCGGGTATGAACCGCATGCTCTAGCCAACTGAGCTATGCCGCCGTTATATGGAGCTGATGACCAGGATTGAACTGGTGACCTTATCCTTACCAAGGATACGCTCTGCCGACTGAGCTACACCAGCGCACAGACTTGGTTGCGGGGACAGGACTTGAACCTGTGACCTTCGGGTTATGAGCCCGACGAGCTACCGACTGCTCCACCCCGCGATAAAAGTGGTGGGCAGGGATGGATTCGAACCATCGTAATCCGAAGATGACAGATTTACAGTCTGTTGCCTTTAACCACTCGGCCACCTACCCATGATACTATGCAATTGGTTGCGGGGACAGGACTTGAACCTGTGACCTTCGGGTTATGAGCCCGACGAGCTACCGACTGCTCCACCCCGCGATATTCTGTCGTGTATTGCACTGACAATACGGTATTATACGGCAAAGGAACAGGCGCGTCAATACCTAAAATAGAAAAAAGGACGATGATGCGAAAGTTTTCCGTTTCGCATCGCCGTCCTCCGATACGCTCTCCTCCCAAAACGGCGGGACGAGAGGAATTCATTCTGCAGCATCACCATCAAAGAGATAGGCATAACGCTCCTTGAACGCCTCCTGTGTCATGCGATAGGCGTTCGCAAGTCCCGGATCGTCGAGGTCGCCCTTTTCGAGACGCATCATGAACCCGCGTGCAATGCGGTAGTGGACGGAAGCGATGTTGACCTTGCGCACCTTCGTCTTGCCCGTCTCTGGGTCACGGATCTCATCGAAGCGCATTGGCACCGCCTGATTGTCCTGAATCGTGATGATCGCCCCCGTATCCCCCTGCATGAGGAACTTGACAGCGGAGTAGCCGAGCGAGCGGCAGTAGTCAATATCATAGGCGATCGGCGCCGTGCAGCGCAGCTCATAGCCGATCTCCTTGTCGATGACGCTGATGGTGATGCCGAGCTTCTTCGTCTCGGCGAGCACCGCCTGCTTGATGATCTCGCCGAAGTCGAGCTCGCTGTAGCGGATATGACCGTGCTCGTCGGTAACAACATTGCCGAGTTTCGCAAAGTCCTCCTCGGCGATCTTCTCGATCACGCCCTCAGCAATGACGGCAACGCCGTAGTTGCGTCCCGTGAGGTAACGCTTCACGATCGAGCCGACAATCACGTCAACGACCTGCTGCAGCGGGATCTTGTCCTGTGCAAACTCCTCGGGGATGATGGTGATCGCCGCGCCTGCGCTCCGCCCCATCCCGAGGGCAAGATGCCCCGCCGTACGGCCCATGGCAATGGTGAAGTACCAGCGGTTGTTCGTCGTGCTCGCATCCTCCATGAGGTTCTCGATCTCCATCGTGCCGAAGGCACGCGCCGTCTCAAAGCCAAATGTCGGCACGCCCTCGGGAAGCGGCAGGTCGTTGTCGATGGTCTTCGGGACGTGGACGACGTTGATCGTGCGCCCCATCTTGCGTGCATACTCGGAGACCGCCATAGAACTGAACGCCGTATCGTCGCCGCCGATGGTCACAAGATGCGTCACGCCAAGCTCGGTCAGTGTCTCGACCACGGTGCGGAGGTCGGATTCCTTCTTTGTTGGGTTGAAGCGCGACATCTTCAGAATGCAGCCGCCCGTCAGGTGAATGCGGCTGATGTTCGCAGGCTCAAGGCGTACGTAGTTCTTCTCGCCGCGTGCAATCCGCGAAAAGCCGTCGTAGATGCCGAGCACATCCCAGCCGTGCCGCGTTGCCTCGCTGACCACGGCAGAGATGACGCTGTTGATGCCGGGCGCAGGCCCCCCGCCGCAGATAATCGCAATCACATTCTTGATGCCAATCATGAACATGCCTCCTCTTTAGAATTGTCTGTACTCCGTATAGATTCGACAAAATGAATTGTTTTCCTGCTCTCTTTGTCAACGATTCGTCACAGCTCGTATTTTCATACGAGTTATGACATAAGCCGCTGCACAAGACGGTACACATCGGCATCGCTCAGCTGAAAACGCGCCCTGTGATTCAGAATATATGACCGTACGACATCGCCGCGATCCGTAAAACGATCCGAACAATCCTCCAGAATCACATTTGGATGTGTAAAGAAGACTATGCCATCCACCCAGACGCGTGTGCCTACAGGCTTCAGATACTCCGCCAAGGCATGAATCTGATGCTTGAGCTGCTTGACGGGGTTCCGCATGGCAACGGTGTAATCCGTGCCCCGCCGTCCCGTCTTCTCCTGTTCCCAATCGCCTGCGTGCGGAGTGATCGTCCCGCTGTGGTGCTTCGTATTCACGATAAAGGCGCCGTTGCATCCAATGACGACGATGCTGCAGTAGGCGCCGGGCACCTGCACATTGCTCAGGACGTGATAGCTGTCCGGCAGCTGCCGCAGGACATCCAACGCCCGCTCCACCCCCTTGTCGCCCGAGGCAGACTTTCGATAGGCGTGCCAGAAGTGCTTGCCGACAGCCCCCGTAGCCGCAAAGGTGAGCAGCACGGGAATGGCAACGCCCATGTGAAGCAGGTGTCCGGATAGGATGTTGCGCATCCACCACAGCCAAATCAGTAAGCAGGAAGCGCCAAAAACACCCGCGAGAAGAAGATTCCGCTGTTTCTCATGGGCAAAGGAGGATTCCCGTGCATGCAGTACCGCCATATAAAACAACCTTTCTCAACGATGATATCTGCGTGCGTCACCGCTTCCTGCGGCTGCGCCGCCCGATGTTCGTGACGGTCTTGCCCGCCTTTTTGCTGCGCGGCTTCGACTTCGTGCGCTTGGGCAGCGCTCGGCGTTTTGCATCGCGCGGCGGATGTGCTTTTTTCTGTGCGTCCCCCTCCCCTGCGGGCGGTGCGGGACGCTTTTTTTTCTTGACTACGTCACGGCGCAGGCATGCCTTCAGCGCCGCCTCCATCTTGCGGAGTTTTTCGTGCTGATGCGGCGCAACGAGTGTGATCGCCTTGCCCTGTGTCCCTGCGCGCCCCGTGCGGCCGATGCGGTGGATGTAGTCGGTCACCGTCGGCGGCAGGTCGTAGTTATAGACGTGGGTCACGCCCTCGATGTCGAGTCCGCGCGCCGCAATGTCCGTCGCGCAGAGGATCTGCAGTTTTGCACTGCGGAACTGGCGCAGGACGAAACTGCGCTGCGTCTGCGTGAGGTCGCCGCTGAGCGCATCGACGAGATAGCCACGCTGTGCGAGCTCCATCATGAGCGCACGGGTGCGCTCCTTCGTGGCGCAGAACACCATGGCAAGATACGGTGCCTCCTCGTTGATGGAGGCACAGAGGCGGTCGAGCTTGTCCCCTGCACTGACGGGTATGACGACCTGTTCGATGGCGGCGAGTGTCACGGTCTCGCCCGCGAGACGAATGTGCGCGGGGTTAGTCATGAACCGCTTGGTCAGGCGCACAATGCGCTCGGGCATCGTTGCCGAGAAGAGTGCGAGCTGATAGTCCTGTGCCGCAGCACCGAGCAGGGTCTCCACATCCTCGATGAAGCCCATCTTCAGCATCTCGTCCGCCTCGTCGAGGACGACCTTGTTCACACGGCCGAGCGCAAGCGTTCCGCGCCGTACGTGATCGAGCAGACGTCCCGGCGTACCGATGACGAGCTGCGGACTGCGGCGCAGCTTTTCCTTCTGCCGCTCGATGTCCGCCCCGCCATAGATCACAGTCGTTCCGATGCCAAGAGGCTCCGCGAGCGATGCAGCGACGTGTTCGATCTGGATGGCGAGCTCGCGCGTCGGTGCAATAACGAGTGCCTGCGCTGCCGCACCCTGCGGCTTGATGCGCGCAAGGAGCGGCAGGAGATAGGCGAGTGTCTTGCCCGTCCCCGTCTGCGCCTGTGCGATCACGTCACGCCCCGCGCGCATGGGCGGGATCGCCTGCTCCTGCACGGGGGTCGGCTGCGTGATGCCCTGTTTTTGGAGGAGTGCGGTCAGCGTCTCCGAGATGCCGAGCTGATCGAAATGCGTCATGATGAAAGTACCTCTGCGCCTGTCTCTGTGATGAGAATGGTCTTTTCCCACTGCGCAGAGAGCGTCCCGTCCTTCGTCCGCACCGTCCATCCGTCCGTGCGGTCTACAGTGACATCGTAATCGCCCGCATTGATCATCGGCTCGACCGTGAACACCATGCCCGGCACCATGAGCATTCCCGTTCCCGGCTCACCCTCATGCGGGACATACGGCTCCATGTGAAAGTCCTTGCCGACGCCATGACCGCCGAGTGCCGTGACGACCGAGTACCCGTTGGCATGCGCCCAGTCGCCGCACGCCGCACTCACGTCGCCGAGGAAATGCCACGGGCGCGCCGCAGCGATGCCGCGCTCCATGCACTCCTTCGTCACCTTGACGAGCCGCTCCGCTGCCGCCGGCACCTTGCCGATGAGATACATCCGCGAAGCATCCGCATAGTAGCCGTCCACGATGACGGTCGAGTCGACGTTGATGATATCGCCCTCTTTGAGCACATCCTTGGTCGACGGAATCCCATGACAGACCACATTGTTGATCGACGTACAGATGCTCTTGGGGAAACCCTCGAAGCCGAGGCAGGCGGGAATGCCGCCGTGCGAGACAATGTACTCGTGCGCCGCACGATCCAGCGTCTCCGTGTCAACGCCCGGCGCGACGAGCGTCCCCATGAGATCGAGCACTGCATCGTTGATGACAGCGGCACGGCGGATGCCCGCGATATCCGCCTCGTTATTGATGATCTTGTGCGGCGGACGCACCTGTCCCTTGATTACATCATAGCGAATGGAGGCGATGCGCTCGTCAAAGTCCTCGTGACATTTTTTATATTTCTTGCCGCTGCCGCACCAGCATAGGTCATTTCGATTCATTCCTGCACTCCTTATCATCCTGACATTTCTCTCCTCGTATTATAGACCGAAAAAGAGTTTTTATCAAAGGTTTTCCGTACTGTACAGCGTCTGCCTTGACATGACAGAAGGGATAAGCTACACTTAACACGTTGTTAATTTCTATTAAAAAGAAGGTATTTTAGTGAAATTCCCACGTTGGCTGCTCATTCCGATCGTTCTGATTCTCCTGTGTTTCGCTGCTGCGGTGCTGCTCATGTGCACATCCCCCGGCGTGCCCGTGCTCAACTACCATCAGGTCGAGGACAAGGACGGCAACCCACTCACACTGTACTGCGACCAGTTTGACCAGCAGATGGCATACCTTGCAGAAGAGGGCTACCATACGATCACGCTGGACGAGATGATGGACGCGGCGGAAAGCGGTGCGCCGCTCCCCGCAAAGCCTGTCGTCATTACCCTCGATGACGGGTACGTTGACAACTACGAGTATGCCTATCCAATCCTAAAAAAATATGGATTCAAGGCAACGATCTTCCTCATCAACGATTTCACGGGCGTCTATCCAAACTATCTGACGTGGGAACAGATCCATGAGATGCAGGACTCCGGGCTGATCAACTTTGAGAGTCACACGATGACGCACGCGAATCTATCGGAGCTAACCTCGCGCGACGAGCTGCGCCATGAGATCGCCGACTCCCGCGTCGCTCTCTCAGAGAAGCTGGGCAGAGAGATCAGCTACATTGCCTACCCGGGCGGACGCGTCACCAATGACGTCGAGGAGATCACACGCGCAGCCGGATACCGCGGCGGCTTCACCGTTCACTATGGTCTTTCTACACCTACAGAGGGCGCATACCAAATGGACCGCATCCCCATCTTCGGCTGCAATACGCATACAATGACGCGCTTTAAGCTGCGGGTGGCATTCGCTCCGCTCATCGCACCATTCGAAGATTTACGTCTGGATTTGCGTGCATGGGGGCTCTCCCTAATCGCCAATTATCTCCCGATCCCCTAAGATTCGCTTCTTCAACACTGTCTGCATCGCATGCGCCACGTGGTCATCGATGATACGCGTGTCTCAGGCCATTGTTCATGTTCATTTCATTTAAGGCTTAAACTTACAACCAGCCCCTATGATGGCAGCAACTATCCACGCCAGGACGGAGACATAAACGAGATTAACATAACCGACACACATCCCCCCCGAGCCGGCATGAAGGAGGCGGCGCCCCAAGTATGCCGCTTTGCAGGCTTGCAGACAAATAAATGCTGCAGGCAAATTGTAGACAAACACAATATTTTTGTGAATAAACTGTAAAAGATTGGGACAGGACGCAAAAAATATGCTATAATGCCCGTATTGGTTATTGTGTTTAAGGAGGGCTTTTCATGGATTTTGAAGCACTGGTGAAAGCGAAGTTTGACGAGGCTTATGCGGCGACGGAGCATCCGAAGAAATTCTTCCTCACGGAGAACGGACGCGGTGTTGTCGACGGCGGCGAGATGTACAACGCACTGCTCCACGATGTGCTCGATGTCGTTCAAAAGGCAGTCATCGGCATTCTTAAAGAAAGCCATCACAACTAAAAATGTAAAAAACACAAAGGCTTTGCCATACAGAACGGTGTGTATGACAAAGCCTTATTTTTTTCCTTTGAAATTATGGGGCCGCCCTTTATGCTGCTCAGGTACTCTCATAGCGGAACGGTTCAAGCTCCCACATAGCACCTGTCAGACGTATGACATCGACATCGGTGAACACGCGAAGTGTCGGATGCACATCCTCCTGCGGGAAGAGAGCAATCGTCGCCGCCTCCTCCCCATACTGGAAGAACGCCTCAACGGCACTGTGATCGATATAAAGCCGCAGAGAGAGCGTATGATCGACGTAGAGTTTGAAGGAACGCGTGCCGCGTCCGCCGGAGCGCATCCCCTTGCGGTCGATGGTCATCACCTGCTCCAGCCGGTGATAGCGGAATACCAGTTTCTCTGCTCCATAGACCAGCTCGACGGCAACGGTGTAGACATCTCCCATCTCGATGTCGAGCAGCAGCTCTGTGAGGTCAAAGAGCTCCGTTTCATAGGCACTCTTCCTCGCCATCTCAAGGGCTCGCTCTGTCTCGCGGTGGCGCAGAGCCTTCAGCTCGCGCACCGGCTCAGAGAAAATATGTCCCTGGCGCAGCGTCAGTACACGCGGCAGCGTCAGGCTGTGCATCCACCCATCCGCACGCGTCGGATAGTCGTCCTCACGATCGGGCATCCCCATCCAGCCAATGAGGATATGCCGACCCTCATGCGTCATGACCTGCGGCGCATAGAAGTCAAACCCGTGATCGAGTTCCTTGAACCTTCCATGCATCAACATCTCCATCGCATCCATCGAGGCATGTCCCGCGATGTAGCCCGACTGATAGAGATTTTGCCGGTCATAGGCACGCGCGGGAACCCCCTGCGGACAGAACAGCAGCACATCATAGTCGCCGAACGAGAGGAGATTTGGACATTCCCACATATAGCCGAAATCCTTCAGCTGTGTTTTCAGTTCACCGCGGCACTCCCAGCCGTCCTCCGTCTCACGGTAGACGAGAACGCAGCCGCGCTCCTCGACGGTCTGCGCCCCAATGATGAGATAGCGTACCCCATCACGGGTGAAAAGGTATGGATCACGAAAATGTGCCGTAAATCCGGGCGGTGGTCCATCAATGATGATGTTCTCCTTTTTTACCGCACCCGCCGCCTTCGTATACGTACCAAAACGCTGTGCAGAGCTGCGGTTTCCCGCCGCATCTTTTGCATTGCAGGTATAAAGAATGCGCAGCCGTCCGTCCTCCTCTGTTCCGCAGCCCGAGTAGCAGCCGTCCTTATCATGTGCATCGCTCGGCCACAGAGCAATCTGTGGAACAGTGTAGGTACAGAAATCGCGCGTCTTCGTATGCGCCCATGTCTTGTTTTTGTGCGTGCAGCCGAAGGGGTTCCATTGATAGAAGATATGCCAGCCATTGTGATAGGAAAGCCCATTCGGATCGTTGATGAGACCGAACGGCATTTCCAGATGAAATCGATTATGCAGGCGCTCGGTAAAGGGAAATCCCGCGGCAAGACGCGCATCGATCTTCCGCTTGTCAAAATTCTCCACAACACTCACTCCTCGGGGCGAAAGGTAACGAAGGTCAGACCGAATGCGACAGCAAAGCCGACAATATTGACAAGGATGTAGGCGGGAAGATGGTCAAGGTAGAGCAATGTGCCCGGCAGCACCGTAATGCCCATGCCCGTTCCCGCAAGGTGCAGGAACCCCGCGGCGGCACCCGCACAGGCCCCCCCGGCAAGTCCGCAGATAAAGGGCCGCATGAAGCGCAGATTGATGCCGAAAATCGCCGGCTCCGTGATGCCGAGGAAGGCGGGCACGGCAGAGGAGATATAAAGTGCACGCTTTTTCGCATTGTGCGTACGTGCCGCAACAGCGACGGCAGCGCCGCCCTGTGCAACGATTGCGCCCGTGATGATGGCATTGAACGGATCAACGCCCGTCGATGCGAGGAGCTGTACCTCAAGTGCATTGAACACATGATGCACACCGAACACGACAATCACCTGATGCAAACCGCCGACAACAAATCCGCCGATGCCGTACGGCAGCTCCAGAAAGGTACGTACCGCACCGAAGATAACGATCTCCAGTGTGTGCATGATCGGACCGATAACGAGCAGGCCGAGCAGCATCGAAACGAGCAGCGTGAGGAAAGGTGTGACAATGAGGTCAACGATGTCCGGCACAAAGGTCTTGAACCATTTCTGCAGACGCGCGGCAAAGATGCCGAGCACGAGCGCGGGAAGAACCGAGCCCTGATAGCCAACCACGGGAATTGGAATCCCGAAGATCTCCATGGAGAGCGGAACAGCATCGCCTGCTGCGATGGCGTAGGCGTTCGGCAGCTGTGGTGCGACGAGCATCAGCCCGAGCACGATGCCAATGACAGGCGTCCCACCGAAACGGTTCATGGTTGACCAGCAGACGAGTGCCGGCAGAAAGGCAAAGGCGGTATCTGTGAGAATCTGACTCATGCGTATTAGGTTCTCATTCATCCCAATCCCAAGACTCTGCGCCATCCCGCGCAGCCCCATAAAGAGTCCTGTCGCGACGAGCACGGGAATGACGGGGACAAAGACATCCCCGAGCGTACGTGATACCTTCTGCAGCGGCGTCATCTGTTCGTACGCCTCCTGCTTTCCGCTGGCAGCAGCGGCCGCGAGATTCGTCCCCGCAATAAAGGCATCATAAACCTTGTCAACAAAGCCCGTACCGAGGATGATCTGATACTGTGCGGCAGCAAAGAACTGCCCCTTCACGCCGTCAATGTTCTCAATCGCCTTCTCATCAATGAGCGTCTTGTCGTTGACGATCAGCCGCAGCCGTGTTGCACAGTGCTCGGCGCTGCGGACGTTTCCCGCCCCGCCGACGTACTTCCAGATCAGTTTGGCGACGCGCTCCTCCTTCGGCAGATTCGGATCGATCTCCGCACCTGCGGCAGTGCTGTGTTCCTCCTGCGGTGCACCGTCCTCCTCCGCATCATCGCCCGAGGAGATCTCCGCGCCGTCCAGTGTAAAGGTGATTTTCCCATAGTCCGCTGCATTCGTGACAAGCACGGGTGTTGTCGTCTCATACCCTTCCGCGCGGATGGCATCGGGGTCAAATTCAAGCAGGAGCTGCCCCTTTTGCACCGTATCGCCCTGTGCCACATGCGAGGTAAAGTGCTTTCCCTCAAGTTTCACCGTATCTACTCCGACATGGATAAGCAAGTCCACACCATCTGCGGAATGAATGCCGATGGCATGTTTCGTCGCAAAGAGCACGGTCACCTCTCCATCGACCGGTGAAACAACACGCCCCTCCGGATCGGCGACAGCAGCGCCGCGCCCCATTGCCCCGCTGGCGAATGCCGGATCCGTCACCTCGGACAATGGAATCAGGCGTCCGTGCAGCGGACTGTCCAAACGAATATCCTGCATATGGATTCTCCCCGTGAAATCACATCGATGCGCCCCTCAGCGCATATTCTAATGAAAAGTTTACTAATTTATTTTTTCATTGTCAATGGGAACTGCGCATCCCGCATAAATCCGCAAAATCATTTTACAACCCAAAACCTATATGGTACAATAATGATGGAAAGGTTCATACATATCACAGTTGGGGGAGGCACTACAGATGTCTGTAAAGTATGAGGTCAGCGTGACCGCCATCGGGAAACTGGCG
The DNA here is from genome assembly GCF_000160695.1 of Centipeda flueggei ATCC 43531. Taxonomy (GTDB): domain Bacteria; phylum Bacillota; class Negativicutes; order Selenomonadales; family Selenomonadaceae; genus Centipeda; species Centipeda flueggei. The sequence goes on from NZ_GG694008.1 coordinate 76,002, forward strand.
AGCAAATTCCTCGAGACGAACAACAGCATCATCCTGCTGGATGAGGAAACGCACCCGAATCTCGCAGAAATGGTCATCGAGCACACCTCAAGCGAGCTCAAAGGAACCATCACCGTGGGAGATACTCTTATCCTGGGAAAACAGAAGTACAAGATTACGCGGGTTGGCGAAAACGTGAACGAAACCATACGTGAAAATGGACACTGTACCCTGCTCTTCAATACGACAGGATCGATGCCCGGTCAGATCGAACTGGAGGGCAGCGCGGTTCCGCCTCTTTCTGTGGGGGTAAAATTCACGTTCTGCGGGAAATAAGACACCGTCAAAAGAGTCAGCCATGCTCGCTGGCTCTTTTCTGGTTCATACACAAAGATAGAAAATGCGGCGCAGCATGACATCATCTATCTTGGCTGTCCGATCTGGTATCAGGACATGCCAATGTCAATCTGCACCTTCCTCGAAAGCCATGATTTTTCCGGAAAGATCATCACTCCATTCTGCACAGGATCCGGCAATGCGATGCGCGGCATGGAAGCGGAAATCCCAAGCTGTAAAAGAAAGACGCTTTTCACCAATAACGTGAAGAGCGTCTTTTTCCATTGTCTACATCATCGCGTCCATCGCATCAAAAATCGGCAGGAGAAAAGAGAGTACGGCAAAGAAGATCACCCCCGCGACAAAGACAATCATGATCGGTTCGGCAAGTGCCGCCGCACGCTGTCCAATGGCCTCCGCCCTGCGGCCGCAGTAGTCCGCCGCCTGTGGGAGAATATGCTCGAGTTCCCCTGCCTCCTCCCCAGCGGCCAGCATTCCCCGCAGGAGCGGCGGCAAATATGGCTCATCTGACAGTATTTGTGTAAGGCTGTGTCCCTCAATCAGGCAGCGTTCAACATGCTGCAGGCGTCGCTCAAGCACGCGATTCCCCGTCACGGTGCAGGCAAGCGCAACAGCCCGATCCAGGCGAATTCCACTGTGCAGCAGAATAGCCAAAATTCGCAGGATCATCTGCCATGTGCCAAATGACACAAGATCTCCCAAAATGGGCAGATGCAGAAGAAACCGATCCCACAGGAAGCGCACAGACGGCACACGCAGGACGAGCCCGACGGCGGTGAGGATCGTCCCCCCCACGAGTATTGTCTGAGCAGGTGCAGCAGACATCTGTGCGGATACGGCGAGAAGAAGGCGCGTCGGCAAGGGGAGTGCAGTGTGCAGATCCGCCAACAGTACGGCGAAGATCGGCAGGACGAACACCGTCATGAGAGCAAGAACGAGCAATGTCGCTGCCAACAGAAAACACGGATAGAGAAGCGCACTGCGAACCGCCTCGCGCGTCCGATGTACTTCCGTGAGGAAGGAAGCAGCTGCCCGCAGAACAACATCGAGTGCGCCGCTTTCCTCACCAGCACGCACCATGCCGACCAGGACGGACGAAAACACCTGTCTCTGCATGCTCATCGCCTGGGATAGAGACATACCATGCATCACGGCGCGATGAAGCGTACGGATGACACGTCCCATCGATGTGCCGTGCTCCCCCGCAAGGAGTCGTTCCAACGCACAATGCACGGGAATCCCCACGGCAAGAAGTACGGAAAGCTCTTGAAGGAAAGCAATGCATTCCTCCGCTGTTATCCCCGAACGCAGGCGCAGAATGCGTGGGAAATGAAAAACACGCCGCTCCTCGATCGAGAGAACCGACGCGCCGCGCTCCATGATCATCCGCGCCGCTGCAGGCGGGCTTTCTGCCTCGATACTTCCGTGCACCTTCTGTCCATCTGCTGCGCGCGCTGTATAAGAATACACCGTCATGCGAGGATCCCCCGCCTCCTGAGCAGTTCCTCAGCCGCCTCCATCGTCTGCATCCCCTGTGCACTGCCGCTCATCATGAGTGCCGTGAGCTGCTCATAGCGCCCCTGCCGCAGGATGTTGCGTACAGCAGGCGTTGCCGAAAGCACCTCAAATGCAGCAACGCGCCCGCCGCCCCGCCGCGGCAGGAGCCGCTGGACGAATATCCCGCGCTGCATGGCATCAGCAAACTGGGCGCGCACCGCATCGCGCACATCAGCCGGGAACAGGCTCTCCACACGCCGCGCTGCCTGTGCCGCTGATGACGCATGAAGTGTCCCCACGACGAGTATTCCCGTCGTTGCCGCAAGAAGTGCCGCCTCCATCGTCGCGCGGTCGCGTATCTCTCCGACGAGAAGGAGATCCGGATCTTCGCGCAGGGCACTGCGCACCGCATTGGGAAATGACGCGAAATCGTGTCCCAGCTCGCGCTGACTGAAAAAAGAACGATCCGGCGCAAAGATATACTCAACCGGATCCTCCAATGTGATGATATGAGCACTGCGCACATGATTGATGGCATCAATCAGTGCGGCGAGCGTCGTCGTTTTGCCCGCGCCCGTCGCTCCGCAGAGCAGCACCAGTCCATCGTGCGCATCAAGCGATGTGCGCAGTGCGGACGGCATACCGATTTCATCCGGTGTCATAATACGCTCCGGCAGGAGACGCAGAGCAAGAGAAAGTCCGTCGTGCGTCCGATAGAAGTTCCCACGGAAGCGGCGTTTCTCCCAGACCCATGCAAAATCCACATCCCCTGCTCTGAGCAATGCACGCTGCTCGGCAGAAAGCATGCACTCCGCACACTGCTCCATGAATGCGCCGCTCGGCACAAAGTTCTCTGCCATGAGGTTCCCATCACGGCGTATCTGGACATGCTGACATGGAGCTGCATGGAGGTCAGACGCATTCCACACCGTCATATTTCGCAGGAGAGCCTGCCATACTTCCATTTCATCCATAGAGCGCACGTTCCACCTCCTCCATCGTCGTCTGTCCGGCAATTGCTTTGGCTATGCCGTCCTGCCACAGTGAGTGCATGCCTTCCTGCTCTGCCGTTTGCCGCAGGACATCCCGTGATTCCATCTCAAGGATTGCCGTGCGGATCCGTGCGGAGACAGGAAGCAATTCATGTATTGCCATCCGCCCACGATAACCGCTTCCATGGCAATGCGGGCAGCCGCGCCCGCGTGAGAGCGTCATGCCGACATGGTACAGACCACCAAGCTGCAGTGCCTCATCGGAGTCCGCCGCAATCTCATAAGTCTCGCAGCAGCGATCACAGACACGGCGAACGAGGCGTTGAGCGATCACGCCCGAAAGCGTCGCTGCAAGCAGATAGGGCGGCACCCCCATCTCGATCATGCGGAAAACAGCCGACACGGCATCCTCCGTGTGCAGCGTCGAGAAGAGTGCATGTCCTGTAAGAGCAATCCGCACCCCCATCTCCGCCGTCTCACGGTCACGGATTTCACCAAGCAGGATCTTCTGTACATCCTGCCGCAGTGCTGCACGCAGCCCAGTGACAAAGGTCAGTCCTGCCTCCGGACATACTTCAAACTGACTGATTCCGTCAATGCGCCGCTCCACGGGATCCTCAAGGGTCATAATATGACAGGCGGGATCGTTCAGTTCTGCGAGAGCCGCATAAAGCGTCGTCGTCTTGCCGGAGTTCATCGGCCCACAGACGAGAAGGAGCCCTGTGGGCCGATGGATGAGTCGTGAAAAGATTTCCTCATTCTCCTGTGTGAATCCAAGCTCTGCACAGCTAAGAAAATGATCTGCCGCATCCATGATGCGCACCACCATCCGCTCGCCGCCCACGACGGGAAGCACAGCTGCGCGCATATCGACGGCACGCCGGCCGCGCAGATAGCGAATCTGGCCGTCCTGCGGACGATTCCGCTTTGCCGTATCAATTCCTGCCATCACCTTCAGCCGTGCAATAACGACAGGCGCAAGCGCTGCAGGAAGCAGGACGGGATGCTCCCGCAGGATTCCATCAATACGAACGCGGATGCGAAGTCCGCCGTCCACCGGCTCAAGGTGAATGTCCGTCGCTTCCTCATCAAGGGCTGTATCCAGGATAACATTGACAAGGGTCAGGACGTGACTGCTGCGGCTTTCCCCATCGGGAGCGCCATGCCGCACCTCACGTGCAGCATACAGCACCAGGCGCTGCATAGCTTCCGCCTCCATGCCGATTGCCCCCTTTCCATCACAGCATCTTCCGCTGCCCGTAGTCTACCGCGAGGAGATACAATCCACAAGCCGGTGCCGTAGGAGGGGCGAGACGGCGGTCACGCGCCGCAAAAATCTCGGCAAAACGTGAGGGAGAAATACGCCCCATACCGACTGCCGCTGCCGTGCTGACAATGTTCCGCACCATGTGGTAAAGAAAGCCTGTGCCGTGCACATAGATTGAGAGCCGCCCCTCCTCCTCTGTCAGCCGTATCTCATCGAGCGTGCGCACAGGCGACATTGGTGCACCGCCCGCCGCACGGAACGAAGAATAGTCATGTGTCCCCTTGAGCAGGAGCAGCACGGCGTGCATCGCCTCATGATCGAGCGGCTGAAAGACCTGCCACGCATAGTTTCTCGTAAATGGATTCGGCACACGGCATTCTTCTATACGATAGACGTACGCTTTGCCCGTTGCGCTGTGACGTGCACTGAACTCCCGCGGCGCCTCCCACGCCTGTGACACAACGATATCCGGCGGCAGGAGCCCGTTCACTGCACGCGGCAGATGCTCTGTCGGAATTCGTCCATCCGTAAAGAAGTTCACCACCTGTCCATAGGCATGAACTCCTGCATCCGTACGCCCAGCTGCTGCCAGTTCCACCATCTCACCGCAGATCTTTGCAAGTGCTCCCTCGAGGACATTCTGCACCGCCAAAACAGGCGGGGTCTGCCGTTGGAAACCGTGATAATTCGTCCCGTCATAGGCGATTGTCAGTGCAATATTTCGTGCACGCTGCTTCATCATCTCCACATGCTCAGGGCGCAAAAGTCAGCCCTCCCATACTTACGGCGCAGATTCCGGCCGCACCGACGACGAACACGAAGATCGACACATAGTCCACACGTCCTGTATGCAGCTCTTTCATCTGCGTGCGCCCCTCGCCGCCGCGATAGCAGCGAGATTCCATCGCAAGAGCCAGTTCATCCGCCCGACGAAAAGCAGAGAGAAAGAGCGGCACGAGAACGGGCACAATAGCACGCATCCGCTGCACAATACTGCCGTGCTCGAAGTCCGCACCGCGTGCCTTCTGTGCCTTCATGATACGATCCAGTTCCTCCAGCAGCGTGGGGATGAAGCGCAGCGCAATGGTCATCATCATCGAAAGCTCATGCACGGGAACGCCTACACGACGCAGCGGCGAGAGGAGTGCTTCCAGCCCGTCCGTCAGGCGCAGGGGACTCGTTGTCAGTGTCAAGAGGGTGCTCAGCAGGATAAGCAGGATGAGCCGCAGACCGATATATGCACCGCGAACCAGCCCCTCCTGCGTCGCCGTAAACGGACCGGCAGAAAAAAGCTCCGCCCCGGGCGTCATAAAGAGATGAACGCCGAACGTAAAGAGCACAATCCAGAGGATGGGGCGAATCGACCGCAGCTGCATCCCGAGCGGTACACCCGAGAAAATCATGAGAAGCACGACACTAATGCCAAGTGCCGTAAAGCCCTCCACACGATCGACAAAAAAAATCAACAGCAGAAAGAAAAAGAGCAGGACAATCTTAACCCGTGGGTCCATGCGATGCAGAAAGGAATTCCCTGGGAGATAGCGTCCGATTTGTATGTCATTTAACAAAATTACCACGTCCATTTTCTTTTTTTCATTATATCATCAATGATGGTATTTTTCATTTGTTTTTAGAAGAATATATGCTATACTGTTTAAAATAATCAATTATATATTCATCCTCGATTCGTTCTTGTTATTGATGAAGATGAAAAAGAAAGGGTTCTCCATGGAAGACGCATTCATCGGACGGCAGGCTATTCTCGATCAGCAAAAAAAAGTCTATGCATACGAGATGCTCTTTCGCAGTGGTTTGAAAAATGCTTTTGATCCGACACTGGACGGAAACGTGGCCACACAGAGCGTCATGGTCAATGCCATGCTTGACTTTGGGATGAAAAAACTCGTCTCCGACCACAAAGCATTCATCAACTTCACCGAAAAAAATCTTCTAACCCGTGCGCCAAAACTTCTCCCGCCCGACAGCATTGTGGTCGAGATCCTCGAAACGGTCCAGCCCACGCCGGAGATCATTGAGGCTGTACAGGAACTGAAAAACGAGGGCTACAAAATTGCTCTCGACGACTTCATCCTTCAGCCCGGTTATGAACCGCTGATTGACTTGGCAGATATCATCAAGGTAGACTTCCGCATCACAGCGGATCCTGGGGAACGTGCCCGCCTGCACGAGGTATTGCCTCCACACGTTCATCTGCTCGCCGAAAAGGTCGAGACGGAGGATGAATTTCGCCAAGCGATTGACGCCGGCTACGTTCTCTTCCAGGGTTATTTCTTCTGCAAGCCTGTCGTATTGCACAAAAAAAGGATCACAAACAACGACCTCTCCCGCATTCGACTGCTGAAGGAAGTCAACCGCCCTGACTTTAACTTTTCTGCGATCATCGACGTTATTTGTGCAGATACCGGTCTCGTACACAAGCTGCTCACCTACATCAACTCAGTCGGTATCGGTCTCAACCATCACATCTCCAATCTGCGCCAGGCGACGGTGCTGCTCGGAGCAAACGGCATCCGCAACTGGGTGACGCTCATCAGCCTCCAGACCTTTTCTGCGGATAAACCGTCGGAGTTATTTACCCTCTCGCTTATACGGGCGAAGTTCTGTGAATTGATTGCGCTGAAGCTAAACCGTCCGACCATCACTCCGGATACGGGATTTCTGCTCGGTATGTTTTCCCTGATCGATGTTCTCCTCAACCAGCCGATGTCCGAGGTGCTCAAAGAAATCACTCTCTCCGATGAACTCAACGCAGCACTGATCGGCGAGGACAATGAACTGCGGCGTCTGCTTGACCTTGTCATTTCCTACGAGAAAGGCGATTGGGAAACGGTTGCCGGCTGCTGCATGCGTGAAAAGTTCCCGTTTGAAGCTCTCGTCCCCCTGTATAATGACGTACTCGAATGGTACAACATAGTGCGGTCCGTCGGCTGACGGACCGCACATAAAACACCCATCGCCCGCAGCGATGGGTGTTTTATGTGTACATTGTTATTTGTGTACATTGTTATTTCGGATTATATTCGAGAATTTTGACTTTCGTCTCCTCGTTGAGATCGATGACCTCATCCTCCGAAATCGTTACGATCGGGAGCGGCACAACGCCATGCGGATATGCCGTGATCGTTCCCTCACGATGATTGCTGAGGAGAACCCGCGAGCCCAGAAATGCATTCTTGATATTCATCAGCACCGGCAAACAGACCTGCGGATCGAGCGCCGTATACATCTGCCGAGCGATTTCCGTCACCGCATCGAACGGCGTGCGGCGTGGGTACCCTTCACGCTCGACCGTAATATTGTCATAGAGATCCGCCACGGCGATAATCCGTGCATAGAGGTGAATATCCTCCCCCTTGCTGTTGAATGGAAATCCGCTGCCGTCCATACGCTCATGATGCTGCATTGCCGCCAGGCGCACCCCTTCCGTCAGCCCGGGGACGTTATTAAGAATATGGGCACCATCCACCGTATGCTGAATGTACTTCTCGTAATCCTCGCCTTCAAGTGTTGTAATGTTCTTTTCGAGCAGGCGCCGATCAAACTTCGATTTTCCTATATCATGCAGAAACCCCGCAAGGACAACATCCTTCGCGGTCTCACGGTCAAGTTTCATCCACTTGGCAATGACACCCGCGAGGATAGAAACACGCAATGAATGATTATAGATGTCACTCGCAAGATGGTTGACCTCATTGAGATAGTCGATTGCACCGCTGCGGCGCGAGAGCGGCAGCAAGTCGCCCTGCACCATTTCGTTGGTCTCTTCCACAGGAACAGCGCCCGTCTTCTTCGTCTCCTCAAAGATCGACTTCGCTGTTCCGATGACATTCTCGTACTGCTTGATGAAGAGATTGCTGCGGGAAAAGATCGGTGAATTCTCTTCCGCCAGTTCCGTCTCATCCTTGATGTAGACAACAGGAATCTTCAAAAATTTCAGGCGTGTGATATGCGCCTGCGTCAGTTCCGTATTCTCAGATACAACCACAACCCGCTTAGCGTTGACGATCGTCCGCGCCAGAATCATTCCATCCTTAAGATCGTCTACGGATATAGCACGCAAGACAAGTCCCTCCCTCGATTTACACAGTTTCTTCGCACGAATTTATCACGTCTATAAATAATTCGACCTCAGGCGAAAAAAACCTGCTTGATTAAAAAAATCTTGACATATTTTCTGCGTTTATCGTATAATACACCTACATCAGCACTTTATTGTATTAAAGTAGCAGTAAGATAAGGAGAGGTGAAGATGGACTGGAAAACGGTTCTGACAGGAGCGGCGGTACTCGCCTGCTCAGCGGCGATCCTGACGGGCTGCGGAAGTACCGAAAAAGCCCCCTCGACAGACAACGCAGCAGAGATGGGAAAAATCATTGTCGGACTTGATGATAATTTCCCGCCGATGGGCTTTAAGGACGAGAACAACGAGATCGTCGGCTTCGATGTTGACCTCGCAAAAGAGGCAGCCAAACGCCTCGGCCGTGAAGTGGAGTTCAAGGCTATCGACTGGTCCAGCAAGGAAGCCGAACTCAAAAGCGGCCGCGTACAGGTGCTCTGGAACGGTCTCGACATCACAGAGAAGCGCAAGGAGAACATGCTCTTCTCGAATCCCTACATGGACAACCACCAGATCATCTTCGTGAAGAAGGGCAATACCGCAGTCACGGACGAGAAGAGCCTCGCGGGCAAGACCGTCGGCACGCAGAGCGCGGGCACGGCGGAGGAGTACATGGACGCCTCGGATTTCTATAAAAAGGAGGTCAAGGAGGTCAAGAAGTACCCTGACTACGTTGCGGCATTCATGGATCTCGAGAACGGCCGCCTCGATGCCGTCATCGGTGATGAGATCGTCGGCCGCTATTATATGAGCAAACACCCCGACACGCTGGATGCGCTTGACGTGGTCGTCGGACCAGTGAGCGAGTTCGGCATTGCCTTTGCAAAGGACAACACGAAGCTGCGCGACGAGGTGCAGAAGGTGCTCGACGAGATGAAGGCGGACGGTACAATCGCCAAGATCTCAACGAAGTGGTTCACCAAGGATATCACGAAATAAAAGGAAGAGAAAGGCTGCCGTATCGTGCGGCAGCCTTTTTTCTGTAAGGAACGTCTTCATGGATAAAACACTGGATACCATACGTCTCATGCTCGAGGGCTCAACGATCACCCTCGAGATTTTCTGTGTCACCCTCGCACTTGCCCTGCCGCTTGGACTCTTTGCCGCACTTGGACGGCTTTCACATTTTCGCCCGCTGAGCCGCATGCTCGAGATCTACATCTGGATCATGCGCGGTACGCCGCTCATGCTGCAGCTCCTCTTCGTCTACTTTGCCCTGCCGATGGTCGGTATCCTGCTCCCCGACATTGCAGCAGCACTGCTCGCCTTTATTCTCAACTATGCCGCCTACTTCGCCGAAATCTTCCGTGCGGGCATACAGGCGGTACCGCGCGGACAGTTCGAGGCGGCGCGTGTGCTCGGCATGAGTGCGCCGCTCACCATGCGCCGCATCATCCTGCCGCAGGTACTGCGCATTACACTCCCCCCCGTCAGCAATGAGACCATCAACCTTGTCAAGGATACCTCACTCGTCTACATCCTCGCCATGAACGACCTGCTGCGCGTCGCGCGCACCATCGTCCAGCGCGAATTCGACATGACTCCCTTTCTCATCGCAGGCATCTTCTACCTCACCATGACTGCCGTACTCACTTATGGGTTCAAGAAATTGGAGGCGCACTATGGCAGATATGGAAACTAAAGACACGATGCTCACGATGCGCGGCATCTACAAATCCTTCGGTGACCTCAGCGTTTTAAACGGCATCGACCTCACCCTCGCACGCGGGGAGGTGCTCGCCATCATCGGCTCCTCCGGCTCGGGAAAATCAACGCTCCTGCGCTGCATCAACAAACTCGAAACAATCGACCGCGGCGACATTACCATCGGCGGCGAGGTGCTCTGTCATACGGCGGATGATACATCATCGGCGGCTTATGCTGACGCCGCCGATATACGGCGCATCCTCATGGCAACGGGCATGGTCTTTCAGCAGTTCAACCTTTTCCCGCACATGACCGTGATCGAGAACCTCATCGAGGCACCAATTCACGTCAAGGGGATGAAACGTGACGAAATCCTCCCCTACGCCCGTGACCTCCTCAAAAAAGTTGGACTCTTCGACCGCGAGAACTACTACCCGAGCCAGCTCTCGGGCGGACAGCAGCAGCGCGTCGCCATCGCGCGTGCACTCGCCATGAAGCCCGACATCATGCTCTTCGACGAACCGACTTCCGCCCTTGACCCTGAACTGACAGGCGAGGTGCTGCACACCATGCGCGAGCTCGCCGCCGAGCACATGACCATGATCGTCGTCACGCACGAAATGGCATTTGCCCGTGAGGCAGCTGCCAATGTCGTCTTTATGGAGAACGGCGTCATCGTCGAGCAGGGCGCGCCGCAGACATTTTTCAGTACACCAAAAGAGGAACGGACACGGGAGTTTCTGCGGAATATGCTTTGAGCGTATGCTGATAAAGCGATGCCTGTCAGACGATAAAGGGGACAGATACAGAGAAATCACTTTCTGTATCTGTCCCCTTTATCATATTCCTGCAAAAACTAGTCCGTCCGCAGTGTCTTTTCTGTCCAGAAGTAGGCGACAGCGACGGGAACGGCAGCACCGATCCATGCGAGAGGATTGGCAAGACATGCACCCAAAAATCCAAGATGCGCGCAGAGGAAGATCGCCGCCCCCGCGCGCATCATGAGCTCCATCGCCCCCGCGATCGTCGGGACAACGCTCTGCCCGAGCCCCTGCAGGACGTTGCGGTAGACGAGCAGAACGGCGAGGATGATATACGCCGAGCCATTGACGAGGAGGAAGGTCTGCCCATAGGCAATGACCTCATCCGCGCCCTGTGCATCTGCACCGACAAAAAGTGCCAGCAGATATGTCCCGAAGGCGATGAGCAGGATACCGATCGCGACGGCAAATGCCACGGACATTTTGAGACATGCATGTACCCCTGCACGAATACGTGCATACTGCTGTGCACCATAATTCTGCGCCGTATATGCCGCCATCGCATAGCCAAAGGAGAGCATGGGCATGACGGCGACGGCATCAATCTTCTGCGTCGCTGCGTATGCTGCCACGGGAAGTGCGCCGAGGTTGTTGAGGGCAACTTGGAGGATGATGGCTCCGAGGGCAATAACGGAGGACTGCAGCCCCATCGGCAGCCCCATTCGCAGGTGTGCGGCAAGAAGTGCAGCGTCGAGTTTCCAGTCCTGCCATGCGGGGCAGAGGGTCGGAATGCGCTGCCGTATGTAGATATAAAAAAGAAGCGCCCCGATCGCCTGTGAAAGAACAGTCGCACCTGCCGCTCCCGGAATGCCGAGGTCAAGCACAAGAATGGCGATTGGCTCAAGGGCGACATTGACAGCAAGTGTGATCCCCAGAAGAATCGTCGGCGTCATGCTGTCTCCAAGGGCACGGACGAGACAGTTTTGCAGATAAAGCAGAAGAAAGATAACCAGTCCCGCAAAGATGATGAATATAAAGTCCTCTGCCCCATCCAGAATCTCGGGCGGTGTCTCCATGAGAACGAGGAGCGTACGCGTCAAGGGCAGGAGTATCGCGGTCAAAAGAAGCGCCGTCAGGACGCCGAGCAGGACGCATGCCGCCGCACTGCGGCGTACGCCGTCTGCATCCATCGCACCGAACCGCTGTCCCGTATAAATCGTAATACCTGTGCAGAATCCCATAACGAAGCCGAGGGCAAGGAACATGAGACTGCCTGTACAGCCGACGGAGGCAAGTGCATTCACCCCAAGGAATCGCCCAACGATGAGCGTATCGACAAAGGAATAGAGCTGCTGCATCATATTTCCTGCAATCAGCGGAAGAGCAAAGAAAAAGATCAGCCGTGCGGGGCTGCCCGACGTCAGATTCTTCATCATTCGAGATACCTCGTCACAGCGATACGCAGTTTTTCTTGAAGGTATACGGTATTCGTGAGGAGTGCCCCTGCATTCGGCGCAAATTTCAATAGATAGAGCTGCGAATCTCCGCTGACCAAAAAGTCTGTTGGGTATGGCGTCACCGTGATGCCCTGTTTCTCAAAGTTGAGCACGGCACGCGGCAGATGGAATGCCGAGGTCACGAGGATGGGATGCATCAGACCTTCACGGCGCAGAATCTCTGCCGTGTAGTGTGCATTCTGTCCCGTCGTAAGGCTGCGCGTCTCCACACGAATCATCTCGTCGGGGACACCAAGCGAGCGCAAAACACGACGCGCAATCTCCGCCTCAGACCCTGTATCACTGAACACCTGTCCGCCCGAGAGAAGAATCGGCAGATGTGTGCGCAGATGGAGACGATACGCCGCCAGGAGACGTGAGGACGGGCTCTGCGCGAGCATCCCCATGCCGTCCACATCCTGCACATCTGCGATTGCTCCGCCGCCAAGCATGATGATGACATCGCCCTGCGGCACCTCGGGCACGGGATACGTCCGCTCAAGCTCCCCCATCAGGCGATCCGAGACGGCTCCGATGGAGAGGAGATAGAGCATGGCGGCAAGCGCACAGAGCAGCATAGCCGCACGGGATTGATGCCGCCTCTTCCATAGATAGACAGCAAGCCCAAGCATAGCAAGAACAAAAATCCCCGGCGGCAGAATCCATGCTGCCCCAAATTTTAAAATGTAAATCATCATCTCATACGTCCAATCGCGATTTATTTCGATATGCTAGGAAAGCACTGATAAATTCGGTACAACCATCTTGACGTATCTTTTTTGCCCGCACTTCGGCGGAAAATCCTCCACAGAGCACCACTCTGCGTCCGGTTTTCCACCTCGTTCGGACGAAAAAATCTACGCCAACCTGGCAGACCTCATTTATCAGTGATTCCTTAGAAAAATCAACAACCGCAGCAACTGCAAGGTGTCTCACAAATATATAGCGCAACTACGGTGCCCCTATTATAGGATATTTTAGGGGATTTTTGTAGCACGGGAGGCAAATAAATCCGCCGCAATACTGCTATCGATGGAGGCTCTGAGCACAACGACAAGCGCAAACGTTTTTCCTGTTGACAGGGTATTCCTTCCCCTGTATTCTAAATATATTGTTTAGTTCATAAGGTACGTACAACGAATTTGAAGATGTGTTTGTCGGCAAATCATAATTGCATCATTGGCAGCGGCTCATGTCGTTGCTTTTGTATTTTCCGCTGTGGGTGAAAATATCTCGCTTGATACCATGAAACGCCCAAACGAGAAGGATATGACGGTAATCGCGGAGAACTATCTCCGTACAAAGCACGTACGGAACTCGGCACAGAGATTCGTGCGGATAGAAACATCTTACTTACTGGTGAGGTGATCCGATGAAAAAATCAATATGCATTGTATTGTTCACAGTCTTGCTGATTTTTACTTCACGATGCATCTACCATGAGATATGCGCGCGTGCAACCTACGACGGGGTGATTGTTGGTTCACGCTCTGTAGGAGAAGAGAAAAGTATTTGTTTTTTTAATCCGAATCATGTAGATGAATATACATGTATTTCTTTAGATAATATACGTTTATTCCAAGATTGCAGGCTCTTAGATGCCGCCATGGATCAAGAAGGAGAAGTTTTTCTGCTAATAACAAATAAACAAGTAACCAATAAACAAGAAATTCGCATTGTGAAATTAAATACCGACGGGCTTGTTATTCTTCCGATAACTTTGACAATACAATTTGATATATCCATGATTGTTACCGAAGAACATATTGTTCTTGGCACAAAGCAAAACATCCTTTTTTTTGATAAAAAGGGACAAGAGACGAATAGATATCACTATCCGCGGAAAGATTTTTTTATGAGACCATATAAACATGGTGTAATAATACAAACCGACTCCGGAGAGGTATTATATTTAACGGCCAATAGCGCAGAACACCTTTTAACATTGAAAAAGAATCAGTATATGCATGGAGCGATGTCAGATGACGAGTTAATCTTAGCTGAAGAGAGGGGAGAATTAATCACATTAGACACTTTGGCGACAATGAGAATTTCTGATCATATATGGATATCAGAGGGATATTTAGGAAGAGGAGTTTTAATGTCGATGATCCCAAGAGGGAGTGGAGGGGTTCATTTCTGGGAAAATGATTCGTCTATTATGGATCTGGTGCGAGAGGAAAGCCCTGAGTTTTATAGACCATTTATTTATGATAGGTATACACGAAATATAAGGCATCTGCCCAAATTTGCAACAAGCGTTTCTTTATCATGGTCAAAATTCCCCTATCGAAAGGCATACTTCAATGATCTAGAGTTACTGCTTGATTCTATCGATGAAGATGAAGATGTTTTTACGGCACAACCTAATCTACTCTTGCCTAAGAAAGGGAATTGAAATTCGTTTCGGGGAGGAATAACGCATGGACAAACAGATGGTGGAAGTATTAAACAGTATTCGTTTTGCAGAGAGATATCAAGCTCTCCGCATACAGTATTCTTTTGATCTAAAAGAGAGCTTTAAAAACTATGATAATCAGTATGTCTTGGAGATGCTTCAAGAGATAGGTTATACGGCTGCAAAATATAGGAAAAGAGAGAATTTTTTTCAAGCAAAAAAGAAAAGCAACATATACGAGTTTAGATACCATATATTTATTAAGTCTGGTATTGCTGAGTTGATGTGGTATGCTATGAAGGATAATAAATATTATGAAGGAGATACTTTCCCCAATTTAGAATATGAACTGCTGAATTTGGAAAACAGAAATCATCTGCCAAAATTCCGCAACTACGAGGATCTCCATGGAATTCTCACAACAGCATTTCAGATGTTCGAGGATATGACAACTGAGTTTTTGAACGTATATGGTGCCCCCACTTGAAAATACTCACGCTCCCCTCTCCACTACTCCTCATCCCCCTCCTCTCCTTCTCTGCCATCCCAGCTATCGACGCACCTGCCCAGCAGGAACAGCTCGATCGGTCACGGGCGCAGGAAGCGGAGCGGCGATGGTATGCTGATGGGAACAAACGGATGGTATCGCCCCACGGTGACATTGCAGACAGGTGGCGGACAAAGAGCCGCGATAACAATTACACGGCAAGAATCCATGTAGTCGTATA
>NZ_GG694008.1:91433-118624 GCF_000160695.1 Centipeda flueggei ATCC 43531
ACTCAATTTATAAATCATAAAAAGGAAAATAGGACTCCACCGCGAATATTTAGAATATAGCACGTTCTTCTGCGTGCTTCATCGTTCATTGTATCGAATCTTATGTGTATGGACAAAGGAGAGATTCACTCATGGCAATCATCGAATCAGAGCACATTGATGCCGAGAAGCGCTTTGGCGGCAACGGTACGATCCACATTCAGAAGCTCCTCACGCCGAAGGAACTGGACGGCAAGTGCGCCATGTTCGCGCGTGTGACGATCCCGCCCCATGCGTCGATGGGCGCACACAAGCACGAGGGCAATACGGAGACGTATCACATTCTCTCGGGGCGTGCCCGCTACAACGATAATGGCAAGGAGATCGAGATTGGAGCAGGTACGACAACATTCTGCGCGGACGGCGAAGTGCACGCGATTGCCAATGCCTCCGAGACCGAGGATCTCGTCTTTATGGCGCTGATTATCAATAAGTAAACCGTCTTGCTCAACTTTCTCCATTGACTGTGAGGAGGTGCTGCGTTGGCTGATGCAAAGATAAAGATCGGTGCATTCCTTCTTGAATGGGATACGGAAAAAGAAAAAATCAATCGAAGGAAACACGGCATATCTTTTGAAACGGCAGGACGCATTTTCCTCGATGCGAACCGAATTGAGTACTATGATATAATGCATAGTACAGGCGAAGATCGCTTTGTAACCATCGGTATGGTTGACGGTTTATTATCCGTTGTCTATACAGAACGCGAAAACGATATTTTACGTCTTATTTCGGCTCGAAAAGCCACGGAAAAAGAAAGGAGGGCCTATGAACGCGGAATTCTCTAAAACACTGCCAGATAACGACGGTCCTGAACTAACGGATGAACAGCTGAAGATTATGAACCTCGTACTTTCCCATAAGGGAACGCGCGGTGGCTCGCGAAAGGCTCTATACATTCAAGGACGGGAAGAGGAACGCGTCAGTGCACTCAGAAACCTGATGGACAGTATGCGTCTTACGCTGCCACAGGCAATGGATGCACTCAAAATTCCATCGTCGGAATATGAAAAATACGCTTCGGTTATCTAGGGAAGCCCTGATAAATTCGACACGAATATCTTACTGTTTTATCAGCAATTTCCCAAAAACAAGAAGAATCCCCTCATGGCTGCTTTTCCGTGAGGGGATTCTTCTTATTTGTTTTCACTCATACCGCAGTGCATCGATCGGGTCAAGGCGGGCAGCTTTGCGGGCAGGATAGATGCCGAAGAAGAGACCGATCCCGACAGCAAAGGAAAAGGAGACGAGGATCGGCAGTATCTCAATGGAGGTCTTGAGTTCACCAAAGCTGCCAATGAGCTTCGAGAGAGAAATGCCGAGCGTAATGCCGATTACGCCGCCGACGATTCCGATGACCATGGACTCAATCATGAACTGCATGAGAACGTTTGACGAGGTAGCGCCGAGTGCCTTGCGGATGCCGATCTCGCGTGTGCGCTCCGTGACGGAGACCATCATGATGTTCATGATGCCGATGCCGCCGACGAGGAGCGAGATGCCCGCAATCGAGCCGAGGAGGAGCGTCAGCATATTCGTGTTTTCGGTAAAGCTCTCCATGAGGCTGGTCATGTTGCGGACGTTGAAGTCGTCCTCCGCGCCCGTGCGGATGTGATGCCGCTGACGCAGAAGGGTTTCGATCTCTGCTTGCACCTCATCCATTTTCTCAGGCGAGGAAACCTGTATGTTGATGGAGTGCACATACGTAATGGCAAGCATGCGCTCCTGCGCCGTCGTCAGGGGGATATAGATCACATCGTCCTGATCCTGTCCGATGGACTGCCCCTTGCTCGCCGTGATGCCAATGACCTTGAACGGCTGATTGTTGATGCGGATATTCTTTCCGACAGGATTCTCTGTGCCAAAGAGATTGGATGCGACCGTCGGGCCAATCACAGCAACGCGGCTGCGTTTCTGCATATCACTCGTCGTGATGAATGTCCCATTCTCCACCTTCAGCGAGCGAATCTGCATCAGTTCCGGGGTAACTCCCTCCACCTGCGTATTCCAGTTGAGGTTGCCGTTCACGACCTGATAGGAGCTCGAGACGGTGGGCGATACATAGTCAATGCCTTTGATCTTGCTCCGAATCGCCTTCGCATCGTCGTATTTCAGGGACTTTCGCGTGCCCGCCTTGCCGCGCACACCGCCCTGATTGGACGAGCCCGGCATGACGATGAGCATATTCGACCCGAGACTCGCGAAGGAGTCCGAGACACTCGTGCGCACGCCCATGCCGATAGAGACCATCGCGATGACCGCGCCTACGCCGATGATGATGCCGAGCATCGTGAGGAGGGAGCGCAGCTTGTTGGCGAGCAGTGCATTCACCGCCATGCCGAAGCATTCCTTAAACAACATCCATCACGACCCCCTTCCCCTCATCACGCGTGATCTTCCCGTCACGCACGAGAAGCTGACGGCTCGCGCGCAGGGCGATCTCCGGCTCATGGGTGACGAGGATGATCGTGTGTCCCTTTTCGTGCATCCGCTCAAAGATGTCCATGATCTCTGTCGTGGACTTCGTATCGAGGTTGCCCGTCGGCTCATCCGCCATGATGATATGCGGATCGTTGACGAGGGCACGCGCAATGGCGACACGCTGGCGCTGTCCGCCCGAGAGCTCATTCGGCAGATGCTGTCCGCGGTCGCCAAGCCCCACGGCGGCGAGCATCTCCTGTGCGCGCTCCGTCCGCTCATGCCGCCCCCACCCCGCATAGACGAGCGGCAGAGCGACATTGTCGAGCGCCGAGATGCGCGGAAGAAGATTGAAATTCTGAAAGACAAAACCGATCTTCTTGTTGCGCGTCATGGCAAGTGCATCGTCGTCGAGGCCCGCTACCTCATCGCCGTCGAGCCGATACGACCCCTCCGAGGGACGGTCAAGGCAGCCGAGAATGTTCATGAGCGTGGATTTGCCCGAGCCGGAGGGTCCCATGAGCGCAGCGAACTCCCCGCGTCGGATATCGAGGTCGATGCCGTCCAGTGCGGCCAGCATCTCACCGCCGATACGGTAGACCTTGCGGATGCCGCGCAGACGAATCGTACTTGTCTCTTTGCTCTGCATCATGACCTCCGATCACATCGGCGGAGGTCCGCCGTGATCTTGGCTGCCGCCCGTCGACTTCTTCGCCGTATAACTGTTCACGACGTGCTCGCCCTCGCTCAGCCCCGACAGGATCTCAACGTATTCATCGCTGTAAATTCCGGTTTCGACATAGCGCTGTTCCTGTGTCCCATCGTCGTTCAGCACGAACACATACGCACCTGCCGTGTCCGTCTTAAGCGCAGAGAGCGGCACGACAAGGGCATCATCTTTGTCCGCCGTGTCAATGACGACACGCGCCGTCATCGCCGGGAGGAGCAGGTTGTCCGGATCATCCACATCGAGCGTGACATAGTAGTAGATGACGCTCGCACTCGATGATGCGGAGGAAGAACTTGACGAGCTGGTATCCCAGCTGTTCGTCACATCCGTCTGAGAGATTTTGGAGACGCGTGCCGTAAAGGTCTTATCCGTAAAAGCATCCACACTGAATGTTGCAGACTGTCCAATGCGGATGCTGCCGATGTCCGTCTCATCCACCTTCGCCTTGATCTGCTTCTTGGAGAGATCCGCGATGCGCATGATGACCGTCGGATTGTCCGAGCCCTGCACTGCCATCGTCCCCGCATTCTTGGGCTCGCCGACGACCACCCCCGAGATCGGTGCGGTGATGATCGTCTCATTTGCATCAGAATTCGCCTCTTCGAGCGTGGACTGCGCCGTATCGTAGTTATATGCCGCATCCTCCAGATCGGATTTTGACTTTGCTCCAATGCTCTCGAGATAGCTCATACGGTTGTACTTCGCACGCGTATTCGTCACGCGATACTGCGCCTGGTCACGCTTTGCCTCATAGTCTTTTCCGTCGAGTGTCGCGACGACCTGTCCCGCTGTTACGGTATCATTCTCCTTGACGAGAACGGAGCTGATGCGCGCCGTGATTTTCGAGCTGACCTCAACGGAGTCCACGGGGCGTATTGTACCCGTTGCCTCAACCGTGGACTTGATATTCATGCGTGCGGCATCGACGGTCGAGACCGCCTTCGCCGCTTCCTGTGCCGCACTCTGCGTGTAATACCAGTAACTGCCGCCGGCAATCAACGCCACTGTCAAAGCACCGATGCCGATGATCGTTCTTCTCCTCATGGCTGTGCCCCCCTCGCTGCCGCATCTGTCCCTTCAGCGTAAGCCGCCTGTGCAGCCGTACGTTCCTCCGGCGTTACGGCAGGCAGTCCCTCTGCCGCTTTGTGCTCCTCTGCTGTGAGCTCCTTCCCCATCAGGTTCTCCACCTGCGCACGATAGCGTACATAGTCATATCGCGCACTAAGCGCATTCTGCCGTGCTGTTGTGAGGGCCGTCTGTGCGTCAAGAATATCAAGAAGGATGCCCTCGCCCGCACGGTAACGCTCCGATGCAATGCGGTAGTCCTCCTCCGCCTGACGTACGGCATCTCCTGTTGAGGTAAAACGCTGCTCTGCCTCGCGCATATTGAGGTACGCCTTCCGCAGGTCCAGATCAATCGTCTCCTCTGTTTTCTTTACGTTCAGCAGAGCGATATCGCGTTCCGCCTCTGCCGCCTCAATGGCACCGCGCGTCACACCGCTGTCAAAGATATTCCAGTTGACACCGACGGCAGCAGACACATCGGAGGACGTCTTGCTGCGCGGACGGAACTGACTCGTCAGCCCTGTGCCGAGTGTCAGATTCACCGTTGGTTTCTTCCCTGCACGTGCGATATCCACAGCCAGCTCGCGCTGCTGCAGAGTCTCTCGCTGTGCCGCAAGGTCAAGCCGCATACGCCGTGCGTAGGAGATACAGTCCGGCAGCGCTGTACCGAACGGCTCATAGGCAACCTCTGTTGTCAGCTGCAGCGGTTCTGCGCGGTCAATGTTCAGCAGATTGCGCAGTGTCGCGAGGCTCACCTCATAATTGCTTTCAGCACGAATGAGTTCCTGCCGGGCGTTCGACAGCTCCACCGAGGAACGAATGACATCGATTTTTGCCTGTGCGCCTGCCTCATAGAGCGCATTGACATTTTTAAGATGTGCATCGTATTTTTCCACACTGTCGCGCTGAACCTCGATCTTCTTCGCCGCTTCCGCTGCGTTCCAGTAGGCGGCAATGACCTCATACTTCAGCTCCTCGCGCGCACGCTCGGTCGTCAGTTGTGCCGCATGTGCGCCAATCTCACCCGAACGAATCCGTGCCTCATTCGCTCCGCCGCTGTAGAGCGGCAGACTTGCCGAGAGGCTGATCCCGTTGCTCACCTGCTCACTCGCATCACTCGCCTTTGACGTACGCAGACTATCGCTCGCTCCAATCGAAATGCTGTTCTTCCCGCGCGCCTGACGCAGAGCAGCATCGGCAGAGCGCTCTCCCTCGCGCGTGATGCGCAGCCCTGTATTCGCCGAAAGTGCTGTATCAATCGCATCTTCGAGGCTAAGCTGCATCGCGTCCGCAGGCAGTGGGAATGTCAGCGCCGCCCCCAGCAGGAGCGCGGCAAGGGCACGCCGTCCATGCCGCCTTCTTTTCATTATGACCACCTCAGTTTTCACTTGCTGATAAGAATGCGCCCATGCTACGGCAAGGGCGCTACATTTCTCTTAAAGCACTGTTATTCTTCCCTTAGAATTCATTTCTCAGAGATTTGGATGCTCCTCCAAATACTTCTTCGCCGCCTCGAACTGCACATCCGTCGTATCCGCAGGCGTGCGGTCAACAGCAATATCGGGCGTTATGCCCGTACCGTCAATGGAACGGCCGTTTGGCGTAATGTACTTCGCGATCGTCAGCTTCAGCCCATCATCATGGAAAAGCGGCATCACCGCCTGCACTGATCCCTTTCCGTAGGAAGTCGTACCGACAATGGTCGCCGCGCCCGTGTCCTGCAGCGCCCCCGCCAAAATTTCCGACGCGCTCGCGCTGTTCTCATCGATGAGCACAGCAATAGGATACTTCCGCGCACTGAGATGTGACCGATAGACCTCTGTGTCCCCATCACGATTGATAACGGAGACGATCGGCCCTGCCGGCACGATCTGCTCGGCAACGGCAACACAGCTCGTAATCAGCCCGCCCGGATTCTCGCGCAGATCAAGAATGAGGGAAGTCATGCCCGCCTCGCCAAGACGCGCCATCTCTGCAGCAAACTCATCCCCCGTATGCTCGGCGAATGAGGCAATGCGGATATAGCCGATCGTCGTTCCGTCGACCATCACACCTCGCACAGAGTGTACTTGTATCACATCGCGCGTGATCGTCACATCCTGCTCCGCGCCGTCATGCAAAATGTGCAGTGTAACCTGCGTCCCGACCTCGCCGCGGATGCGAAGGGCAACCTCTTCACTCGGCAGTTCATTCGTCGGTATACCGTCCACGGCAAGGATCTCATCCCCCGCACGCAATCCCGCCGCTGCACCGGGCGTCCCGTCAAGGACGGAGATGATCTTTACCGTTCCGTCCTTAAACCCCATCGTGACACCGATCCCGCCAAATGATCCCTCGGTCTGCTGGCGCAGTGTACGAAATACCTCGGGCGGCATATAGACGGAGTGAGGATCGCCGAGAGAAGCAACCATTCCATCGATTGCGCCGTCCACGAGAACACTTGTATCGGGCGCGTCCACATAGCGCGACTGGATGAACTTCATTACGCCGAAAAGGCGCAGGACATCGTCGCCGTAGATGCCCGCCGACCGCAGAAACACCCCCGCTGCAAGCACCGTCAGCATACTGCCGCATAGGGCAGAGGCAATGACAGTCAAAACAATCTTTTTTTTGCTCATATCCTCTTCAATTCATTGATGAACAGAAAGCTATCGCACTTATAAATATGACAGTGGATTGACCGGCTCTCCGTTTTCGCGCACCTCAAAGTGGCAATGCGGCCCCGTCGAATTTCCCGTAGACCCGCAGTAGGCGATCACATCGCCCTGCGAAACGCTCTCGCCGACACTGACGTTCAGTGACTGACAGTGTCCATACAACGTCGAGATGCCGCCGCCGTGGTTGATGATGACGGCGTTGCCATACCCCGAAATCCAGCCCGCGTACTCCACCGTCCCCGCTTGTGCCGCACAGATTGCATCACCGTAATCACCGCCAATATCGATGCCGCTGTGAAACCGTTGTGCGCCTGTGATCGGATGAATGCGCCAACCAAAGTCCGACGTGATCGGTCCTCCGAGCGGCCAAATCATCGCCCCTGATCCCTGCACGGGAAGGTTGCGCAGTCCACTGCGCTGCAGCATCCGCGTAATGCGCTCCGATGCCGCACGTGCTTCATCCTGCTTGCGCTCGATGGTCGCCTTGTCGTATTTCATCTGCTCAATGATTGCACGCTGCTTCTCGACCTTCTCCTCCATTGCAAGACGAGCCTCGCGCGCTTCCTTCTCGAGCGGTTCCTGCGCCGCTCGATCCTCCTCCAGTTCCTTCTTGATGGCACGCATTGCGTCGCGGTCGGCAAGCACGGCATGAACGAGATCATAATCCTGCTTGATGACACGTTTGAGGAGATCCATGCGCGTGAGAAAATCGGAGAAGTCCTTCGCGCCAAAGAGCACATCAACATAGGAAATCTGCCCGTTGATGTAGATGTCACGCACACGCTTCCCAAGTGCCGTACTCTTGCGGTCATACTCACGCTCTGTCGTCGCAAGCTTTTCCTCGTTTTCCTCGAGGCGTTCGAGCGTTTTGTTCAGCTCTGCGCGGCGCTCTTTATGCGCTGCGATCGCCGCATTTGCCTCCTCATCCAGAATCCGCTTCTGCTCCGAGAGTGAGTCAATCTTCCCCGCCAGCGCGTCGCTCTGACGGCCCAGTTCCTCTGCCTGTGCATCGTAGCTGTCGCGTTCCTCCTCAAGACTTGCCGCCCATCCCTGTCCTGCCGTGAGGACAGACCCGGCAAGCAGCGTACAGAGGATTCGTTTTGTCACTGCATTCATTGCTTACACCTTCAGGAAACGCTTCAGCGATACCCACGCACCTGCTGCACCAATCGCCATGCCGAGCAGGACAATCACGATGCCCACATACATCATAAACGGTGACTGCGGAATGAGCGGGAAGAACGCCAATGTATCATAGACCTTATTCACAACACCTGCATAGAAACTGCGCAGGACAAAGGAGGAGATCACACCGCCGATACAGCCAAGCACAACGCCTTCAAGAACGAATGGCCAGCGGATGAACTCATCTGTCGCACCGACATACTTCATAATGGCGATCTCGCGCCGCCGCGCAAAGACCGTCAGGCGAATCGTATTTGCAATAATAAAGATCGTTGCACCGCCGAGCAGAAGAATCAAAAGTACCCCGAACAGGCGCACAAGACGCGTGATGTCAAAGAGATGCTCCACCACATCCTGCCCGTACTTGGCGGATTCCACACCGTCCATGCGCTCGATCTGCTTTGCTGCCGTCTCTACCATGTCCGGCTGACGTACCGTCACCTCATATGCGTTTGGCAGTGGATTCTTGTCCCCGAGCGCATCGAGCAAATACTTCTGCTCGCCCAGGCGCTCCGACAGGCGCTCCTTCGCTTCCTCTCGGCTGACGTATTTTACCGACTCGATGCCTTGGAGGGCCTTGATCTTTGCACCGAGTTCCTGCTCCGCATCCTCGCTCAAACTATCCTTCATATAGACGCTGATCTGCACCTGCGACTCAAGCATCGATGCCGCACGGTTCATATTGAGGGCAAGGATAAGGAACACGCCGAGGATAAAAAGAGAGACAGCGACCGTACCGACCGCCGCAAATGTCATCCAGTTGTTGCGGCGCAGAGAGCGCAAAACTTCCTGCACATAGTACTCCGCCGTCCTAATCTTCATATCCGTACCCCCCGCGCTGCTCATCGCGCACGATCTTGCCGTCCTCAATGGCGACAACACGGCGCTGCATTGTATCAACAATGTTCTTGTCATGCGTCGCCATGACAATCGTCGTCCCTGCCGCATTAATTCGCTTGAAAATATCCATAATATCCCAACTTGTCTCCGGGTCGAGATTCCCCGTTGGCTCGTCAGCGATGAGGATGGCAGGGTCGTTGACGATGGCGCGGGCTATGGCCACGCGCTGCTGCTCACCGCCTGAGAGCTGCGAGGGAAAATCACGATATTTGTCGCGCAGTCCGACTACGTCGAGCACAGCATTGACACGTCGCTGAATCATTTGGCGCGGTGCCTCAATGACGCGCATCGCGAACGCCACATTCTCATAGACGGTCTTATCCGAGAGAAGACGGTAATCCTGGAAGATAACGCCCAGGCCGCGCCGCAGATATGGCACATCCTTCATATCCATGTGCACAACATCGTGTCCGTTGACGAAAAGTTCTCCCTCCGTCGGCAGTTCCTCACGAAAAAGCATCTTGATGAACGTGGACTTGCCTGCACCGCTTACCCCGACAACAAAGACAAACTCTCCCTTGGTGATTTCAATATTCACATGGTCGAGTGCCACCGCCCCATTTTCATATATTTTTGAGACATTTTTCATCCGAATCATGCTGTTTGTCTCATTCCTCTCCGGTGCGAACCTCGTCCGCACAGTACAATTAAAAAATCAGTCTCCATTATAACACAAATTGAAGAAACCACAAAACGTTGTGTGCTCTTTTTTACGCCCTAAGGAGCAGACAATACAGCCGTCTTGACAAAAAGTTAAAAATTCGATAATCTGTAATTATCAAACAATAAACAAAATACTTGCAGAGACTTGATCGTGGGGTACGGCATGAACTTTATCTTTATATCTCCACAGTTCCCGCACGTCTACTGGAATTTCTGTGATCGTCTGAAGAAAAAGGGAGTCAACGTCCTGGGTATCGGCGACACGCCCTATGACCATCTAGGGCGTGAAGTGCGCGAAGCACTGACTGAGTACTACTTTGTCCCTGCACTTGACGACTATGACCAGATGCTGCGCGCCGTGGGATTCTTTACATTCAAATATGGACGCATCGACTGGATCGAGTCCAACAACGAACACTGGCTCGAGAGCGATGCTCGTCTGCGGACGGACTTCAACATCCGCACAGGATGGCACAGTGCGGACATGGAGCACATCAAGAGCAAGGCCGGCATGAAGGCATTCTACCAGAAGGCGGGTATCCCGACCGCACGCCTCGTCCGTGCGACCACTCTCTATGCCGCCGAGGAATTCCTGGATGCCGTCGGTTGGCCCGTCATCGTCAAACCCGATGTCGGTGCCGGTGCAATGGGTACCTATCGCATTGATACGCATGACGAGCTGCGCCATTTCTTCGCATCAAAACCCGAGGTGCCTTACGTCATCGAGGAATTTGTCGCAGGTGATATATGTTCCTACGACGCCATCGTCGATGCGGATGCCAACCCGATCTTTGAATCCATGACCATCTGGCCGCCGACCGTCATGGACATCGTTCTCTATCAGCTTGATCTCTCCTACTATACGGCTGCCAGCGTCCCCAATACCGTACGGCGGATGGGGCGTGCCGCGCTGAAGGCATTTCGTGTGCACAGCCGCTTCGTCCACTTCGAGTTCTTCCGTCTGACCGAGGAAAAGCCAGGGCTCGGTGCCGTCGGCGACTACGTTGGACTCGAGGTTAATATGCGCCCAGCGGGCGGCTACACCATGGATATGACCAACTTTGCACATTCCACTGACGTCTATGAGATCTGGGCGGATATGATTACGGCGAACCGCCGCCTCCTCCCCGACCTGGGTGAGCATTGCTGCTGTGCCTACGCGGGGCGGCGCGACTTTCACCGCTATGTACACACACACGAGGAGATCATCTGCCGCTATGCGGGCAGCATAGTTATGTGCGAGCGTCTGCCCGAGGTCATGTGGCCGCAGATGGGAAATCAGATGTACATGGCAAAGCTGCACGATCAGGAAGAGACGAATGCGTTCATCCGCTTCGTGCAGGAACAGATAAAATAGCGACATAAAAAAGACTGCCTAGGCAGTCTTTTTTTGACAAGGAAGATTTTACCGCACCCCCAGCACTGCGATCCAGTATTCCCCCTCTTTGAAGTAAATCTGTACCTCGTGAAATCCCGCTGTGCAAAAGAGTCGCTCGAATTCTGCCGGCGTCGGATTCGTCAGCCCATACTCCGCCACCTTGGCACGCGTGCCCTCCGGCAGGTCGTCCCGCCCGCAGATCTCTGCGAGCAGGAGGAAGCTGCCGCTCCTGCGCATAACCCGTGCGACCTCCCGCAGGCTATCCTCGGGGGACGGCCAGAAGTAAAAGCTCTCCACCGTCACAGCTGCATCAAAATCCCCGTCGCCAAACGGCAGTGCCTCGACCGAACCGTGCAGGATCTCCATCCGTCCGCTCTCAATCAACGCGGCATTGAAGGCTCTCGATGCCTCCACTGAGGTCTCGGCATAGTCGATGCCGACGAGATGTCCCGCCGGCACACGCTCTGCTATTCGTGCGAGAGTGCTGCCGCCCCCACAGCCGATGTCGAGAACGGTATCCGTGGGGCGCAGCGTGAGATGCCCAAGTCCCCAGTCCACGAGACGCGCATGGCTCTCATTCATCCGTGCAAGCATCGCACGCCCCGCAGCCCCCTCGGGACGGCGCGGGTTCCCCTCTGCCGTTGTCTGATCGGTATGCTGCCAGTCTGCCTTTGCCATATCGATGCTCCTCTCTATTGTGTATATCCTCGATAGTTTACGGCTTCCCCCTTTCACCGCTTCGCGATCCCCCTCTCCCGCAAGCGGGGGAGGCTTTTTTCGCAGCTGGCGGGGCACCTATTCTACGCCCATGGTCTGCTTCGACAGATCAAAGCCAAACTGCACGGGGTCGGCGGGGTCCCAGATGCGGGTCTTTTCGTTGTAGCGCACAGGAACGTAGAATGTTGCCGTCCCCATCGGCTGAAGTTCCCGATAGGCGTCAGCCGTCGCATCGACGGCTGTCCTCCGCAGCTCCTCGGGGGTCGCGTCCAGCTTCATACGGGAACGCATGAGCGAAGTCGCCTTCTCGCGTGCCCCCATTATGTTGAACCGCGTCACCGTTACCTCGACTGTCGCCCGATTCTCGCCCTGATTGGAGACCGCCGTCTCGATCGCTGCATTCTGCAGAGACTCCATATAGGCATCACCGATCTCCGCCGCCTCCTCAGGCGATAGGTTCGCCCCCGCCGTCTGGAGGGCATTTGCAAACGCTGCCTTCATATTAAATGCGTCCGTCGACGCACCATAGGATGCGAGCTGCTTCTGCGCCTCCTCATCCTGCCGCACGAAAGCATCACAGTAGAGCTGAATGCTCTCGGCTGGATCCGCCTTTGCCATACGTCCGAACGTTGCAAAGTAGAGTGCCGCGAGAATCGCGGCGACAAAGACCCCCACGACGATGACAGGGAATCGAATCTTGGATGAAATCACTTTTTTATCTATCTCCTTCATTGCTGGTGAACAAGCTGTTCAGATTGCTCTACTATATTCTATCGCACAAAGCCCCATGCTGACTAAAGGAATTTTTTGACATGGCGTGAAAAACAGAGAAAGAACCAACCTGTCTTCTCGATTCATATGTGCGTGGAAATCCTACAGAAAGCAGTGAGGTCGGTCTGCACACGGAAGGCGACATGAAAAGTTTTTATGTGGGGCGGCATCTAATCCGATCTTGCCGATGTAAGCAGTACAGGCCTCGATCTTTTGAGCCGACGCCCCGATTCAGGGCCATTCAAAGAAAACAAAAACACGATTGCCATCCACAAAAACGGCAGTCGTGTTTTCTATATACGGAGGTTCTGATAAATTCAGCACCATCTCAGTGCATCATTTTTTTCCCTCCAGGAACGAATAGGCAAAACCACGCTGCTCGGGCCGGATGTCTGCCTCGAACATACGGTTCCATGGAAAGGTTACCTCCACGGTATCGTTTTCCATGACAGGCGGCAGATTTGCTTCAATGAACCGATTCATCATACGCGAGGAGCGTACGGAAACGGCATCCTTCTTCGTCCCAAGGCTGCCATAGAATCCATCGCCGCGCAGCCATGTGAGTTGGCGTGCAATAACGTTGCGCACGTTTGCCTGATACGCCCAGTCGTCGAGATAACGCGTCGTCAGCAGATGGTCAACGGCATCCGCGTCCATATGGCGGACGAGCATCCCCTCACCGAGGGCGAATCCCGAGCTGTTCGTCGGCGTGTTCCATCCTGCATAGGCGCGGATCTTATAGAGCAGACTGCGCCGCTGGAGTTCTGCCATGAGCGCATTATCCGAGCCGTTGGCAAAGGCGATGTCAGCAATCGCAACAGGATAGCCTTTCGCCACGTAATCGGATACAAGATCGGCGAAGTATGCCGTGCCCTCGCGCGGCGTTCCGTCATTGCTCGGCATATTTGCCTCGTAGGTGTGCCCGTCAGGGTTCGTATTCACTGCGAGAACGACATCTGCCTTTTCCGGTGCACGCACACTCAGCCCGCCTGCCGCAGCCACCGCATCGCCGATCGACGTGGCAATCTTTTCATCGGAGTACGCAGGAACTGTGTCCGCTCCGCGTCCCCAGTTGTACTGAACAAATACGAACGGCACCTCATGCCGCTGCTCATTCACGGCGCGCGTCAGCATAAGGAGGGCGATCTCGTCGATGCCTGCCATGGTCTGGAACCGTGTCTTGCCGAGGTCGGCCCCCGCCGCAGAAAGATGACGGCTCTCAAGGTGCGTCTGGGAAAACGGCGCATTATCATCACGTCCGAGCGCAAGATAGCGGAACGTCCCCTTCTTGCGCATAAGATTGATCAGAAACTCATTGACAGCGTAGTTCTTCTCACGGCGTCCCATCCAGTCCGCCAGAGCTTCTTTGGGAATGAGGCGCGTAAGGAAGGCATACTCCTTGCGCTCACGGCGGGAAAGTCCCTCGACTTCCTCCTTGTCACGCAGGACGGTATAGCGAAAAATATCCGCACCGTAGCGGCGGTAGTACTCCGGCTCCTCATGCCCGGACGCCTCGCCCGAACGCGGCGTGCGCATGATTGAGCCAAAGACATAAAGCGGAACCTTCGGGCTCTCACGCCGGAGATCCTCAAAGCGCGATGCCCGTGCAAGTACCTGTGCACGCGGCTCGACGTGCTTGCGCGAGCCAACGAGGCTGCCGTAGATCATCGCATCTGAGGAAATGACCGCCGCCTTTACGCCCGGCTGTGCAATATTCTCATGCAGCCACGTCCAGAGCTGATCGGGATGTCCCAGATCCTCACGGCTGCCGAGCAGCTCCGTCGGCGGAACAACAACATCATAGCCCGCCTTTGTCACTACGTCTGCCGTCTGTGTACTCGAGATGGGGCGGCTGTCATGAGGGATGAAGATGATCTTCTCTGTCACCGGCTCCGCCTTCGCCGCATCCGCCGCCTGCGGCTGGATGAATGCGGCAAGCATGGCCATACACAAGAGCTTTACCAATTGCCTCATCAATTTTTGTCTCCTTCTGCTGCACTATCCTGCGGTGCTGTGGTCTTTTCCTTCAAGATCGCACGCAGTGCATCCTTTACATCATCAGGTACATTCAGCCGCGTGTCGAACATAATGCCGCCGTCCCTCACGGCTGCCCCTTCGATCTCCACCATATCCAGCAGGCGGTGTCCGCGGAACTCCGTCATGCCGAGACGCGACGCGGCAAGAACATCGTGAAAGTCCACCGTTATATTGTTTCCCTTGATATCCACAGGGATACGATCCGATACATCGAGCCGTCCGACCATGCGCTCAACCATCGAGAGCGACAATCGTGAGAAGAGCCACGAGACAAAACCGTGATCAGGAAGTTTTTTCTTCTCCACATGGTAGACGGCGTAAGACTTGTCCCCTGTATGGACAAACTCCTTAATGATTCCCGAAAGCTCAATCCTTTTGTATTTTTTCCCTGTCGTGCAGACGATATCCAGGCGCCCGTTTTCATGTGAGGTGAGCTGCACGGAACGGATTGTACCATCTGTCCCGAGACTCTGCGCAATTGCATCATTCAGTACGGCATCGCGGACAAAGAGGTGCCCGTCCGCAATCTCACGGATCGTCTCACGATCCCACGTATCGCGCAGTACCGTGAGAGCAGGACCGTAGTCTGCCACTGCCGCACACACACTGTCCCAGTCGATGCGCTGTGCCTGTTCCACCCACTGCGCCGGAAGATCAATCGCCATTAGTTTTCCTTCTCCGCTTCTGCTTTCTTCTCGCGCAGATCCAGCCAGAGATTCTGCGCACGCTCAAAGAGCTTCGCATCGGATTTTCTCAGTTCCTGATCGCCCATGAGGCGCGAGAGCATCTGTGTTGCCTTCTCAAAGTCGCCGATGCGGTAGTACGCCGCCCCCGCAATATACATCGCCATGTTGTCGGTCATGCCGTTGATGGGATAGTGCTCTTTCATGACGGACTTCTCATAGAGCTCGGCGGCACGGCGCAGGGACTCCTCCTCCTTCTCGTGCTCCTCCGTATCGCGGTAGACCCATGCCATACCCATGCGGTAGCCTGCCTGCTTCTGCAGCGGCCAGCCCAGCTGTTCAGCAAAGTAAAGTCCAAGCTTATAGGCGCGGATCGCCTCATCCGCCGTGCGCTCCTCCGTATATGGAAGGTTGATCTTTCGTCCCGCGAGCAGATCCTTGATCTTTGCCTTATCATGTGGGTTAATCGCACCCTCGGCGAACTGCTTTTCATCCGCCGCAAAGCCGCAGTGCTCGCACAGCCAGACACGATAGAGATATGGATTGACATCCTTGTAATGCACACAGAAGTCCTCGTCCGTGCTGAGCGTGATGAGACGTGCCTTCATCTTCGTCACGTGCGTCTTTTCCCCACAGATTGGACACGTCTTCTCCACGGTATACGTATACTCCGCCATAATCTCTTCCTCCCTGAAAACAACACAATTGCTTCTTCCATAGGATACCATAAATTCCGGAAAAAGGGAAGAAATGGACGCCTTCATCAGCTCTCGGGGCATCCCATTTCGAGTGTATCACTCCTCTGTCGATGTCGCAGGCAGGAGCGGGACACAGGGGCGTGTCGCAGGAATACCTGCATAGTCAACGATTTTTGCCGTGGCGCCATACAGCTGCCCCATCCCCATGAAGCGGTTGACAGAAGGCGGACGTCCCATTCAGTCGTATGCCTCTGCCGGAACACGCAGCACACGCTCGGACTGGACAGCATCCAGTTTTCGCCACGGAAGTGCGGCGAAGTTTGGCTCAGATTCAGCCGCCAGGAGCAGCACCATGAACAGAATTCTTTTTCCCTTCATAAGTATCTCTCTTCGTTGAAACCGCCACGCCCCTATGTTATCCTATAACAACAGAACCATCGAATGGAGGTATTCTCTTGAACTATTGGAATCTCTACGACACGATCATCGATGAGCTTCCGCAGGACATCTGCATCGACGACTATGCCGTCAGCCGCCCGTGGACGTTCGTACGTGCCGGCGATCTGGTTGGGATCTGCATGACAATTCCCGCCTACAGCCGTCCCCGCCTGCGCAAAAAAAGCTTCCTCGGCTGTTCCCTGCGTGAGGCAGGCGAATATGTGCGCTCGTGGCAGGGACAGGAGGCATCCATCGCCGCTGCCGCCATCAACGCCTACTGCAATCAGCCATCCCGCGTTGCGGGGATGCGTGGCTTCCACGGAGAGGATGCCTCCGCCGCGACGCTGGATGAACGAAAAAAGCTGGAAGCCTTCGCCATCTACACGGAGCAGATTCGCGGGAAAAAGGTCGCCGTCGTCGGACATTTCCCCAATTTTCAAAAGAAATGGGCGTCCATCTGTGATCTCTCTATCCTCGAAATGCAGCCCGAATGGGGCGACTATCCTGCTGAGGCGGCAGAGTTCCTGCTGCCTCAGCAGGACTACGTCTTTATGACGGGAGCAACCTTCGCAAACAAGACCATGCCGCGCCTGTTGGAGCTCTCCAAGAACGCAGTCACGGTCATCGTCGGTCCTTCCGTACCGATGCATCCATGTCTCTTTGACTACGGGGCAAACGGGCTCTCCGGGTTCACTGTGACGGACGCCGCACGCGCCGCTGACCTCGTCCACTTCGGCTATGAGACCGATATTGCCAGCTGCGGGAAAATGGCAGATGTTCTGCCAAACGTAAAATAAAGACAGCACAACAGAGTTGCCGTACATCAGCAGCGTACGGCAACTCTGTTTTATTGGATGCGGTTAGAATGTCATGTCCATGCCGAGGAGGAAGTTCGTTCCCTCTGCCGGATGGCAGAGTTTATCCTGATATTCCGTGTTAAAGATATTATTGATGCGCAGGAATACCCCCATGTCCTGTACCGGCTCATAGCGCAGATCAAGGTCTGCCGCAGCATTCCCAGAGCTGTTCGGAGATTTCGCCATCCATATTGGAGCAGTAACCGTTCAGTGTCAAAGAGGACGTGTGGTTCGTTCTGATTGCGTACAATTTGACAAAGTTTGTATGTTCAACGCCGATAGCGCACGCAGAGTGCCTGTATCTTCTTCGGGTCGATCTCAAGGAGGTAGTCTTTCTTGAGACTCCAGCGCCAGTTGAGGCCAACCGTACCCGGCGTGTTCATGCGGGCGCGCTCATCAAGTCCCATAATGTCCTGCATAGGGATGATCGCCATGCGCGCACGCGAGGCATACGCGGCCTTGATGAGGCGCCAGCAGATGGTACGCGGACGATCGGAGGTCGTTCCGACGAGGTTCGCGAGCGACTCGCGCAGCACCTCATCGATGTCGCGGTCATACCAGCCGACGGTGGTGTTGTTGTCATGGGTGCCCGTATAGACAATGCTGTTCTCCGGCGCAGTGAATCCGATACGCCCCGAGCTGTTTCCAGCAATGAGGAACTGGACAATTTTCATGCCAGGAAAGCCGCAGTCATCGCGCAGGCGCTCCACATCGGGCGTGATGATCCCAAGATCTTCCGCAACGATATTGAGGGGGCCGAGCTCACGTTCCACCTCGTCGAAGAATGCCTTGCCCGGTCCCTTAAGCCATGTGCCGTTGAGTGCCGTATCTGCCTTTCCATCCACCGACCAGTAGGACTCAAAACCACGGAAGTGGTCGATGCGAATGATGTCCACCTGCTCACGCAGTTTACGGAAACGCCGCTTCCACCATGCGTAGTGCTCTTCCGCCATTGCCGTCCAGTTGTACTGCGGATTTCCCCACAGCTGTCCGTTGACGGCGAAGTAGTCGGGCGGTACCCCCGCTACAGTGTGCGGCGAACCGTCCTCGTTCAGGTCAAAGAGCTGCTGATGCGCCCACACGTCCGCGCTGTCCTGCGCAATGAAGATCGGCATATCGCCTAGGATCTCGATTCCCTTCGTGCGGGCATACGCGTGCAGACGGTTCCACTGTGTATGAAACACGTACTGCTTGAAATAATCGAGTTCCACGGCATCCCGCTGCCGTTCAGCGAGTGCGTTCAAGGCGTCGGGTGCGCGGTGCTTGATCTCTTCAGGCCACTCCATCCATGCCGCTCCGCCGTGCTCCTTCTTTGCTGCATGGAAGAGCGCATAGTCCTTGAGCCAGTATGCCTCTTTCTCACAGAATGTACGATAGTCCGCATCATCCGCGCTCTGCGTGCGGAAGGCATGGAATGCCTTTTCCAGGATATCCTTCTTAAACGGACGGACACGATCGAAATTGATAAACCCCGAATTTGCCTCGTAGGGCAGGAAAAGGTCTTTCTCCGTCAGCCAACCGCGCTCCGCAAGCGGTTCGGGATCAATGAGCATGAAGTTGCCCGCAAAGGCAGAGATGGACTGATACGGCGAATAACTGCATCCTACAGGACTGAGTGGGAGGATCTGCCAGATCTTCTGTCCTGCATCCGCAAGAAAGTCCACGAAACGGTACGCTTCCTTGCCGAAGTCGCCCACGCCGTATTTCGACGGCAGTGAGGTCGGATGCAGGAGGATGCCGGCCTTGCGCTCATAGTGCTGCTTTTCGCGGCGTTCACGAAGGAGGAGTCCAAAGAGCGGCGGAATCCGTATGCGCAGATGCCCGCGCTCGACCTCGTAGGTGCGCGACGGCTTAAAAACATCCTCAAACACACCGCAGGCAAAGTCACCCACATCCACCTCGATGGTCAGCGCCTCCGTCTGGTTTCGGTTGAACGCCGCAACAAAAACGCCATCTTCCTTCTCGTAATTGAACACATCGTAGCCTGAGCGGATGGTACGTGCATAGGCAATAACATCGCCCGCGCCATAGAGCGGCAGGATGTCCCCCGTACGCAGCGCGTCATTCTCGTTGCGTACGGCAATGAACCGCGTCACCCAGTCGCGGATCTCCAGATTGCCGTGCTCCCAGTCATAGGGGCGGCGGTTAAATGGATCCTTGAACCCCTGCATTCCAATCTCGTCGCCGTAGTAGACACTCGGCACACCGGGATAGGTCATCTGCCAGAGCGTCGCCATGATAAGACGGCGGATGCCGAGCATCGCCTGATCCAGTGTCATGCGTACGCGCGACTGCTCAATGGCAGGCATCCCCTCATAATAGGGGACGCCGCCCAGGATCGTAATGGCGCGCTGTACGTCATGGCTGCTGATGAGATTCATCATGGCGTAGAGATTTTCCTTCGGATAGTTCTCGATCTGGCTTTCGAGACGGCGCACCGTCATCTGACCATCCGCCTCCTCCGTAAGGAAGTCCAGCATCGTGCTGCGCAGCGGATAGTTCATCGCCGAGTCCATCTCATTGCCCGAGAGATACTCACGCGGTGTCCCATAGGCGACCTTGTTCGACGCATCCTCCCAAACCTCGCCAATCATTACCGCATCGGGGCTGCGCTTTTTGAGTTCGGCAAAGAAAGTCTTGGAGAAGGTCGGCGGCAGCTCATCGATAACATCCAGGCGCCAGCCTGCGATGCCCTCATTCATCCAGTGATGGAGGACGCTGTTTTCACCCGTAATGATGAAATCCATATAAGACGGATCGGTCTCGTTGACGTTCGGCAGTGTGTCAAAGTTCCACCAACAGTCATACTCGTTCGGAAAATTACGAAAATGGTACCATGAGTAGTAGGGCGATTCTTCGGACTGATATGCGCCGAGGGAGTTGTACTGCTGCCGTCGGTTAAAGTAGATGCTATTGCTCCCCGTATGGCTGAATACACCGTCGAGAATGATGCGGATACCACGCTCGCGCGCCGCCGCAACAAGGCTGCGGAAGTCCTCTATGTCGCCGAGCATGGGGTCGATGCGGTGATAGTCACCGGTATCGTAGTGATGGTTGCTCTCAGACTCAAAGACGGGATTGAAGTAGATGCATGAGATGCCGAGTTTTTCCAAGTAGTCGAGTTTTTCCATGACCCCGCGCAGATTCCCGCCGAAGAAATCATAGGCGATGATCTCCTTCGTGTCGGGATCCTTGAGATACATCGGGTCATCTGTCCAGTCCGTGCGGATGACCGCGCCCTTCTTTCGCACAATGGCATCACCGGATCGTGCGAATCGGTCGGGGAAGATCTGATACATGACGCTGTTCTTGAACCAATCCGGCGTATGTGCCCCGTGATTGTAGATCGTCACCTGATAGGAAGGAGGCTGCTCACGATAGAGTGCGCCGACACCACCGAGCATCTCTGCATTGTTCCCATAGAAATACGTACCGCTCTCCATCGTGATAATGAAGTAGTACCAGAGCAGGCAGCCATGATCCGGCAGCTCGATCCACGCGGTATAGAATCGCTGTGCAGCATTCGTATCGTGCGGCACGAGGGGGATAAGCTGTTCTCCCGTCTGATCCTGCCAAAGACGCAGGAGCACGCGCTGCACCGGCTCAGCCGTGCGAAGCTGAACGCCTAGACGCATCCGACTCCCCGCCTCCGCTGCGCCGACGATGGAGCGGAAGTAAATGTTCTGCGAGTTATGTTCCACTTGATAGGATTCCAGCATAGCGCCTCTCCTTCCCTACTTTAGAGTTCCTTTACACACAGAAACCACCGGCGAATCGTTTATTATCGTTTAAACAAATTCGCCAGCGGTTTTGTGGAAAAGCTCTTGCTCATCAGCGAAAACATATTATTTCTTTTTCTGAAGGCGTTCGTAGAGCTGCTTGTACTCTCCTGCTGCCCGTGTCCAGCTGAAGTCGCTGCTCATCGCCGCATAGACGAGCTGCCGCCATTCACGCAGATTCTCGTACGCGGCAAGCGCACGTTTTACCGCATACATCATCTCATGCGCATTGTACTCGTAAAAGAGGAAACCGTTGCCCTTGTCGGGCTCAGCGCGATCGAACTGAACGACGGTGTCTTTCAGTCCACCCGTCTCACGCACAACGGGGATCGAGCCGTAGCGCATAGCGATGAGCTGTCCCAGCCCGCACGGCTCGAATGTCGAGGGCATGAGGAAAAGATTCGATCCCGCGTAGATGCGCTGTGCCAGCTGATTCGAGAAGCGGATATTGACCGATGCCTTTGTCGGATGACGCCACGCAAGCTCCTTGAACCACTCCTCATAATCATGCTCGCCCGTCCCAAGAAGGACGAACTGCATGTTCTCGTGCTCAAGCATCTCGTCAATGACACGCGTAACAAGATCAATGCCCTTGTTCGGCACAAGGCGTGTAATCATCGCTACGAGCGGCGTGCGCCGTGCCTCGGCAAGCCCCAGTTCACGCTGCAGGCGCACCTTGTTGTCAACCTTGCCTTCCGCTGCCGTTTTCACGTCGTAGTTGACGTAGATCTCCTTGTCCGTTTGCGGATTGTAGATCGTATTATTGATCCCATTGACAATCCCAAAAAGGTCTTTCTTCCGCTTGCGCAGGAGTCCGTCAAGATGCTCGCCGTAATATTCGTACTGGATCTCCTCGGCATAGGTCTTGCTGACGGTTGAGATATAGTCCGTGTAGATGAGTCCTGCCTTCATAAAGTTCACGGCATCGTAGAATTCAAAATCCCCGTTATTGAAGTACTTCCAGTCAAGGCCGAGCACGTCCGCCATGACGCTTTTCGGAAAGACCCCCTGATACCGCAGATTGTGAATGGTAAAGAGTGTCTTGATCGCCGCATAGCGCGGATCATCTACGTGCTCCAGTTTTAGGAAGACGGGGATGAGGGCTGTATGCCAGTCGTTGGCATGGATGATATCGGGCTGAAAGCCCAATGCAGGAAGGCAGTTCAGCACAGCTCGGCTGAAGAAGGAAAAGCGTTCTGCATCATCAGGGTAGCCGTAATACCCCTCACGGTTAAAGTACTCCTCATTGTCCACGAAGTAGTAGGTCACGCCTTCGTACTCGCAGGAATCTATGCCGACGAACTTCCTGCGCCATGCGACAGGAAGTGTTCCGTCATAGAGATGCTTCATTTTGCTTCGTATCTTCGGGTCAATCGATCCATACTTCGGCAGGATGACGCGGCAGTCCACGCCCGCCTTGACAAGGGCACCAGGAAGTGACCCTGCCACATCGGCGAGACCGCCGGTCTTTACAAAGGGAACTGCTTCCGACGCTGCATATAGTACCTTCATCCCAATATCCTCCTTCTCACGCGAACTATGCCGTAATCATACGTTCGTTTCTTCTATGTCCGTCATTCATCCATTGGGAGGCGTACAGTTTATTACACCTTGACGGCACGTGCTTTCTTCGGCGCACTCTCCGTATCCTGCACCGCCTTGCGCACGGTCTTTTTCGCTGCCGTCATCCCCGCTTTCTTCTTGCTCGTTTCGGTATCCTTTACCACTGTTTTTGCGCCGTGCGAGGATTCCGTCTTCTTCACGGTCTGCGCCGCGTCGGCATCCTTCTTTGCTGCCGACGTGCGTCTCGCTGCCGCCCGCTTCTTCGGTGCGGGCGCTGCTGTCTCAGATGCAGTCTGGGCGGCGGATACACGCCTCTCCTGTGTCTCTGATGCCGTGTTCGCAGAAACTTTCTTCACGGCCGCACGCTTCCTCGGTGCTGCCGTCCCTTCAGCGGTCTTTGCCGTCGCCGTGCGGCGCTTCGGCGCAGCTTTCGGTTCATCGAGGAGGTCCTTCTTGACAGGAGCTTTCTTCTTTGGGGCGGTCTTTTTCATCGCCACCTTTTTCTTCTCCGTCGCCGCCGTACCACGTCCGCCGGCGCGGCGGCGCTCTGCGACAACATCCGTCTTGATGGTTTCACTGATCGGCGTCCCCGCACCACTCTGCCCCTTCAAACGATAGAACGTCGCCGCAAGCGGCGGCACAGTGATCACGATGGACTGATCGCGTCCGTGAAACGCATAGTCCTCGCTGACAATGTCACCCGCATTCATGACACCGCTTCCGCCGTACTCCTCCAGATCGGAATTAAACACCTCAACATAGGTTCCCTTCGTCGGAACACCGATGCGGTAGCCGCGGCGCACTTCGGGAGTGAAATTATGCACGCAGACGATGAAGTCGCTGCGCTCATCGGCACGCCGCACGAGCGCAACGATGCTGTTCTCATTGTCGTTGCAGTCGATCCATTGGAAGCCGTTCCAGTCGAAATCGACCTGCCAGAGTGCCTTGTTCTCGACGTAGAACTTGTTCAGTGCCTTGGAGTATGCGAGCATCTTCGTGTGCATCGGATACTGCTCGACGAGATGCCAGTCGAGGCTGTCATCAAAGTTCCACTCGATGAACTGCCCAAATTCGCCGCCCATAAAGAGCAGCTTCTTCCCAGGATGCGCCAGCCAATAGCCGAAGAAGCCGCGCAGTCCTGCGAACTTCTGCCAGTAGTCGCCCGGCATCTTGCTGATGAGCGAGCACTTGCCGTGTACGACCTCGTCGTGCGAAAGCGGCAGGACGAAGTTCTCAGAGAACGCATACATGAGCGAGAATGTGAGTTTGTCCTGGTTCCACTTGCGGTAGATCGGGTCGAGACTTACGTAGTCGAGCATATCGTTCATCCAGCCCATGTTCCACTTGTAGTTAAAGCCCATGCCGCCCATGTAGACGGGCTTGGAGATGAGCGGCCACGAGGTGGACTCCTCCGCGATCATGAGTGCCTGCGGATGATACTTAAAGATCGTCTCGTTGAGCTTCTTCAGGAACTCCATCGCCTCAAGGTTGCCCGTGTCGCCGTACTTGTTCGGCTGCCACTCGCCGTCCTTGCGTCCGTAGTTGAGATAGAGCATATTTGCGACGGCATCGATGCGCAGACCGTCGATGTGGAACTCCTCGAACCAGAACAGGGCATTTGAGATGAGGAAACTCTGCACCTCTGTGCGGCCGTAGTCGAAGTTGGTTGTGCCCCACTCCCAGTTCTCCGCACGCTGCTCGTTGTCGGACTCGTAGAGATTCCTGCCGTCGAAGTGACGCAGCCCCTGCTCGTCCTTGCAGAAGTGCCCCGGTACCCAGTCCATGATGATGCCGATGCCGTTCGCATGAGCCGTGTCGACGAGATAGCGGAAATCGTCGGGCGTGCCGTAACGGCTCGTCACGGCAAAGTAGCCCGTCGCCTGATACCCCCACGACCCGTCATAGGGGTGCTCGCAAAGCGGCATGAACTCGATGTGGGTATAGTGCATCTCCTTGACGTAGCCGATGAGCTGATCCGCCATATCGCGGTAAGAGAGATACTCTCCCTCGAGGGTACGCCGCCATGATCCGGCATGCACTTCATACGTGAGCATGGGACGCTCATAGGAGGACTCGCGCGTCTTTCTTTCCTGCCATGCCGCGTCCTTCCACTCGTAGTGGTTCAGATCATAGGTGCGGGATGCGGTCTGCGGTTTTTTCTCTGCATAGAACCCATAGGGATCTGCCTTCATAATGCGCGGCCCGCCCCACTGCGGCTCAATGGCATACTTGTAGATCTCGCCCTCGCCGAGTCCCTCAACGAAGGTCTCCCAGATCTCGCCGTCCCTGATCCGCTGCATGGGCTGCGCATTGGCGTCCCAGTTGTTGAATCCGCCGACAACACTGACGGACTTTGCATTCGGCGCCCACACGGCAAAACGGACGCCGCGTCTGCCGTCCCGTTCGATGAAGTGTGCTCCCAGCATTTCTTGTGCGTGATAATTCGTCCCCTGATGAAAGAGATAAAGATCGAACTCACTGAGTGCCGACGTCTTCATAAAACCCCTCCTATGAACCACCGAATGACACGTTTACGAGATAATCAGAGGCTTGATGTCCCAGATATCCCGTGCGTATTCATCAATTGTGCGGTCGGACGAGAACCGGCCGGAATATGCGACGTTCATCGCCGCTGTGCGTGCCCAGCCCTTCTTGTCGTGAAACCGCTTCATCACCTCGCTGCGCGCTGCATCGTACGCATTGAAGTCCTTCAAGATAAAGAACTCGTCGTTCGCCTGCAGAAGATAATCATACAGCGAGCGGAAATCCCCATAGGTACCGTCGATGAGCTGATTCAGCACCGTGCGCACCTTTTCATTGGTATTGTACTCATCCCACGCCGAGTAGGTCCCGGTCTCGTAGTAAGCCATGACTTCCTCTGCACGAAGGCCGAAGATGACGCAGTGCTCATCGCCGACCGCTTCACGGATCTCGACATTCGCACCGTCCAGCGTGCCGAGCGTAATGGCACCATTCATCATGAACTTCATGTTGCCCGTGCCCGATGCCTCCTTCGAGGCGGTCGAGATCTGCTCGCTGACATCCGCCGCAGGATAGACCAGTTCTCCGATGGAGACGCCAAAGTTCTCGATGAAGATCACCTTCATCATGTCATTGACCGAACGATCTTTATTGATGCGGTCAGCAACGGCATTGATGAGGCGGATCGTCTCCTTCGCGATGTAGTAGCCCGGTGCCGCCTTTCCCCCAAAGAAGTAAGTCACGGGCTGCGTGAGATAGTTCTTGTCCTGCCGTGCACGCTGATAACGGTACATGATGTGCAGAATGTTCATCAGCTGCCGCTTGTAGGAATGGATGCGTTTCACCTGAATATCAAACATGGAGTCCGGGTCCAGGCGCACGCCGTTGTGCCCCTCAATATAGCGTGCCAGCCCCTCGCGGCGCAGGCGTTTGATCTCCATCAAACGCTTGCGGAAATGCGCATCCTCGACGAAGGGATGCAGCCCGTCCATCTGCTCCGGGAAGCGGTGCCATGCACGTGAGCCGAGTGACTCGTCGATCAGCGCAGTCAGCTCCGGGTTCGCCCCCATGAGCCAGCGTCGGTGTGTGATGCCGTTTGTCTTGTTGTTGAACTTGCGCGGTGTGTACTCGTAGAAGTCATGCAGTGTCGTCGACTTGAGAATCTCCGTATGGATCTTCGCCACACCGTTGACGCTGTGCCCGCCGACGACGGAGAGCCGTGCCATGTGCACGACGCCATCCTCGATGATGGAGAGCGCGCGAACCTTCTCCTCATTGCCGGGGTAGCGGCGGCGCACCTCCTCAAGGTGACGGCGGTTGATCTCGTCAATGATCATGTAGATGCGCGGGAGCAGCGGGCGGAACATATCGACGTTCCACGTTTCAAGAGCCTCCGGCATGATCGTATGATTCGTATAGGCGATGGTATCGCGCGTGATCGCCCATGCATCCTCCCATGTCAGCTGTTCTTCGTCAACCAGCACGCGCATCAGCTCCGCCACGCAGAGTGCCGGATGCGTATCATTGATGTGGATGCCGATCTTTCTGCCGAAATCGTAGATGTTCATGCCCGTCTTCTTGTAGTGACGGACGATGCTCTGCACACCTGCCGAGACAAAGAAGTACTCCTGAATAAGACGCATCCGCCGCCCCTCAAACGTACTGTCATCGGGATAGAGGTAGCGCGTGATTGACTCGACGAAATCCCGATACTGTCTGCGCTGGTGGATCTGCTCCTGTGTCAGTGTCCCATAGTCAGAGAAATCGCGGTTGACCTCGGCATTCCACATGCGCAGCGTATTTACTGTCGCATCGTGATAGCCGACGATCGGCAGATCATACGGCACCGCCATGACAATGGTCGGATCCTCATGGACAAGCTCCAGCTTGCCGTCCACCTCACGCATGTAAGCGTTCCCGTAGAACTTCACATCGACGGACTTGTCGGGTTTGCGGTACTCCCATGCAAAGCCGTCGCGCAGCCAGTTGTCGGGCAGTTCGACCTGATTGCCGCCGACAATCTTCTGCTCAAAGAGCCCGTACTGATAACGGATGGTGCATCCATGCCCCGGCAGACGGTGTGCGGCGAGTGAGTCGATAAAGCACGCAGCGAGGCGTCCGAGTCCGCCGTT
>NZ_GG694008.1:118901-369975 GCF_000160695.1 Centipeda flueggei ATCC 43531
CCGGCTCCTCCTCGTAGGCATCCGAGAGCTTCAGATCAAACTCCTGCAGGACTTCCTTCATCGCCTCCTCAAGGCCGAGATTGATGAGATTGGCGCGCAGGAGGCGGCCGAGCAGGAACTCAATGGAAAAATAGTAAATCTGCTTGACGCGCTTTTGTGCATACTGTCGGTTCGTTTTGATCCAGTTGTCTGAGATGGACTGCTTCGCCGTTGCCGCAACCGTCTTGTAGATTTCAGCCTCAGTCAGCTCGTCAACATCTCGTCCGAAGAGCACATGTGCCGTTGTGACAAAGCGGCTCTTCAGAATTTTCTTCATCGTCTCGTAGCTTTTCCCTGTAGGTCTTACATCCTTTTCCTCATGTGCCAAAACGTCCACTCCTTTTCCAAAGCCCCGAAAGTTCCCTCACTCCGTTTTCTGCCGACGGCAGGCATCCCCAAAAGCAAACCAGAAGCCGCTTGCGGCTTCTGACAACCCCTATATCGTCGTGTTCTTGCGTATCACAAGCGGATATTCTGCGGCTCCCTTCAACCACTTGTCCGCCGTGATGACAACATTCTTATCACAGATGACGTTCTCGACGAGTGCGCCATTCTGGATCTCGCATTTCTGCATAATAATCGAGTTGCGGATCTTCGCCCCGCGCCCGACCGTCACGCCGCGAAACAGGATGCTGTTCTCCACCTCGCCGCGCACGATGCAGCCGTTCGCGATGAGGGAGTTCTCCACCTTCGCCGTTTCCTTGTACTGGACCGGAACACCGTCCTTGATCTTCGTATAGATCGGGCGATCGCCCATGAAAAGCTTCTCCCAGACGACGGGGTCAAGGATCTCCATGTTCGCACGGTAGTATGTGGACATTGAATCCACGTGTGCCATATAGCCGTCATGCGCATAGGCAAATATCGTGTAGTTCCCGGCACGGCGGATGATGCCGTCGAGGAGGAACATCTGCCCGCCATGCTCGTAGGCATAGCGGACACATTCGACGAAGACGGCCTTCTCCATCAGGTAGACCCCCATGGAGACCTTCATCCCCTCATAGGCGACCGGCTTTTCTGCAATATCAAGAACAAGCCCGTTCTCCGCCGTCTCAATGACCACGTTGCTGCCCATGTTTTCATCTTCGGTCGTATGCGATACGAGCGTGATGTCTGCCCCCGTATTCTGATGAAAGCGCAGCACCTCGTCAAAGTCCACGTTGTAGACGAAGCTGCCGTTCGCGAGCAGAATATAGTCTGTCGATGCGTGCTCGATAAAGTCAAGATTGTGATAGAAATTCTTAAGATCACCCTTGCGCCGCTGCGCCTCATCGGGAGCGGCGGGGAGGTAGAAGAGACCGTCATGGCGGCGTGCCAGATCCCAATCCTTGCCGGAACGCAGATGATCGAGGACAGAGCGCGGCTCGTCGGGGAGCATCACGCCCACCTTGTGCACACCGGAATTGACCATACTCGACAGAGCGAAATCGATCAGGCGATAGCGTCCGGCAAAGGGAATGGATTCCACCGCACGGCGGTCGGCAAGCTCACGGATCAGCGAACTGTCCTCCTGCAGATTGATCAGTCCCATTATCGTGTTCATCGTCATACCTCTCCATTCCCACAGCTCAGCCGACTTGCTGCTCACCTGCCGCGGCAGTCACCGTCTCCCCCTCCGGAATGACGGCGATCTGTGACTGCTCACCG
This sequence comes from Centipeda flueggei ATCC 43531, assembly GCF_000160695.1. Taxonomy (GTDB): domain Bacteria; phylum Bacillota; class Negativicutes; order Selenomonadales; family Selenomonadaceae; genus Centipeda; species Centipeda flueggei. The sequence goes on from NZ_GG694008.1 coordinate 120,588, forward strand.
ATGACCTGTGCGCCAGCTTCAACCGTAACATTCTGTGCAAGGATGGCGTAGTCCACCACTGCGCCTTCAGCGACGCGCGCCGACGGCAGAAGAACGGAGTTGCGTACCACTGCGCCCTTTGCGACGCGTACGCCCGGAAAGATCACAGAGTTCTCGACCGTGCCGAAGATCATGGTCCCCTCACTGATCATGGCGCGTACAATATGGGCATCCTTGCCGACGAACTGCGGCGGCATCGACGGATTGAACGAGTAGATGCGCCACTTGCCTGACAGCTCGAACGGCGGCTCATCCTGCAGGAGATCCATATTCGCCTGCCAAAGGCTCTCAATCGTGCCGACATCTTTCCAATAGCCATTGAATGCGTAGGAATAGAGTCGTCCGCCATCCGACAGCATCTGCGGAATGATGTCCTTGCCGAAATCGTGGCTGGATGTCTCGCTCTTTGCATCTGCTGTAAGGTATTTCTCCAAATAGTCGCGGCTGAAGATATAGATGCCCATCGACGCGAGATTGCTCTTGGGCTTCGCGGGTTTCTCCTCGAACTCAACAATGCGTCCGCTCTCATCCGTATTCATGATGCCGAAGCGCGACGCCTCTTCCCACGGCACCTCAAAGACGCCGATGGTGGCTTCTGCCTTCGTCTTCTTGTGCTGCTCGAGCATCCACGCATAGTCCATCGTATAGATATGGTCGCCCGAGAGGATGAGCACATAGTCGGGATCCGACATATCAATGAAGTTGAGGTTCTGGTAGATGGCATCCGCCGTGCCGCGGTACCACTCTGCGCCCTTCTCACGTGCATATGGCGGAAGGACGAAGAGCCCCCCGTCGCGCTTGTCGAGATCCCATGCACTGCCCGAGCCGAGGTACTGGTTCAGCTCAAGCGGACGGTACTGCGTCAGCACACCGACACGCTCAATGCCGGAGTTCACGCAGTTGCTGAGCGGAAAATCAATGATGCGGTACTTTCCGCCAAACGGGACGGCGGGCTTTGCAACACGCTTTGTCAGGGCACCGAGGCGGCTGCCTTGTCCGCCCGCCAAAATCATTGCCAAGCATTCAATCTTTCTCATAGGACATTCTCCCCTCTCGGATACCGAGCGGTATCCCAACCATGTATGCAATGGCCGCGCAACGAGGTTTATCGTACGCTTGTTTGACACGCCATATTTCTGCCAATGTGATCCATATTTCTGCTGCTTGTCCCCAGCATTCTCTTTCGTGTTTTCTCCCTCTGCCTATTATTTATAGGATATTTATTCGATGTACGAAAGAAATTTCCTGCATTTTTCTTTCAATTCTTAAAAAATATTTTTTTCGCAAAGCCCCTGTATTTCAAGGTTTCAAGCACTTATCATATCATTATTATAGTATATGATTACTTTAATAGCAAGCGCGAAAGTAATAATAATTTGCATACAATTTTCACATGAGCTCTACGAAAAAAATATTGCATTCTCGTTTGGCTTGTGATAGAATTACGCAGTACATTTTTCATTGAGGAGGTGAACGATTTGCCAAACATTAAGGCATCCATTCTGAGTGTAAAATCTGACGCCAAGCGCCATGCACGCAATGTTGCGGAAAAGACGCGCGTCCGCCGTGCCATCCGCAGTGTCAATGATGCTGTTGCTGCCGGCAACGCAGATGAGGCGAAAACCCTCCTCGTCGCAGCATATAAGTCCATCGACCAGGCTGCTGCAAACAACGTCTACCACAAGAACGCTGCGGCACGCAAGAAGTCGCGCCTTGCCAAGAAGGTCAACGCGCTGGCACAGTAAGGATAGAAAAACGCCATTCCGTGCGAAATGGCGTTTTTTTGTATCCATTTATTTGATGCGTTTGAAGACACAGAACCCGATCGCCGCCTGCAGGATGCTGAGCACAGCGAGCATTGCAAATGCCGTCTGCAGCGTTGTGAGCGACGAGACGAATCCGATGGCGGCCGGCCCTGCCAGAATGCCGAGGTAGCCCATGGTGCTGACAGCGGAGACCGCCGCACTGACCGGCATGACGTTCTGCCGCCCCATCAGAGAGAAGAAGACGGGCACGATGTTCGCGCTCCCGATGCCGATGGCAAAGAATCCGACATAGAGCAGCGTATCCACGGGCGCAAACATGACGAGCAAAATCCCGCCAAATGCGAGCAGCGCACCGCCGACGGCAACGGGGAGTGCGCCGATGCGCTGCACAACGCGGTCGCCGAGAAAGCGCATCGTAAGCATTGCGGCGGAGAAGACGGAATAGCCTGTGCCCGCAAGTGCGAGATCCATTCCGCGCACCGTGGTCAGATAGACGCCGCCCCAGTCCATGACCGCCCCCTCACTGAGGAACGCAATGAACGCCGTCATGCCGACAAAGACAATGATGCCGCGCGGCAGTGCAAGCAGCGTTCTGCTGCCCCCGCCGTACGGAATCAGATGGCGTCCGAACACCGCCGTCAGGAGAAAGATGAGCCCTGCCGCAATCGCCGTCGACTGAAATGGCGAGAGTCCGAGCAGCCCGACCCAGACACCGTAGAGGCCGGCGCCGACGAAGCCGCCAAGGCTCCAGAAGGCGTGCATCCCGCTCATGATGCGCCGCCCGATGCCCTTCTCCACCAGTACGGCGACGATGTTGACCACAACGTCGATACAGCCCATCACCGCACCGAAGATGAGCACCGCCGGCACGGCCAGGACAAGTGCATCCACGCATGAGACGAGCAGAAGAATCACGGCAAAGAGAATCGCTGCCGTCATGACGACGCGACGGCACCCGAGCCGCATGGCGAGTGCGCCCGAGAGCGGCATCGTCAGGAGCGAGCCGACACCGATGCAGAGCAGCAGCATCCCGAGCACGTCGTCCCCCACCATCAGCCGCTCGCGCAGGAGAGGGACGAGCGGCGCCCACGTCGCCGTGCCAAATCCACCGATAAAGAAGAAGGCACGCGTCGCGTGCACCTCACGCATCCCAATTTCTTTTTTCCCTGTATCTCCCATGATTCGCCCCATTTCGCCGTACCGTCCAAAACTCACGCCATTCTACCATGGAAATAGAAAAAGTAAACCATGCTTCTTGACAGATATGAGGTATCATTGATAAAGAGGATGATAACATGAACGAACCGGCAACAAAGGGAGTGCTCTGGACGCGCGAATTTCTCGGCATGAGTCTCGTCAGCTTCCTCATCTATCTGACGCAATACGCGATGATCGCGGCACTCCCCATCGTCATGATGCAGGAGTACGGAGGCGGCGACGTCGAAGCAGGTCTCGCCATGACCTTCTTCCAGATCGGCACGGTTGCTGCGCGCCCCTGTGCGGGCATTCTCATCGACGCCGTCAACAAGCGGCGCCTCATGATCGTCATCAGCATCCTGTTTTTCATCGTTATGGCGCTCTTCCTCGTCGCCTCTGCGATCTCCATGCTCTACGGCCTGCGCCTCCTCCACGGCGTCATTTTCGCCGTGGCGACAACGACGGCAGCAGCGCTCGCAGCACTGATTCTTCCGCCCTCGCGCAAGGGAGAGGGCATCGGCTACTTTGCCCTCTCCACCAATCTCGCGATGGTCGTCGGGCCCATGGTCGGACTGCTCATCATGGAGCATCTCTCGAGCACAGTGCTCTTCGCTGCACTCAGTGTACTTGCCGCACTCTCCATCGTGATGAGCACGATGCGTCTGCCCGATGCCGTCATCCTGCCGCAGGGTGCACGGCACCGTCTCTCCATTCAGACATTTATCGAGCGGCGCGCGCTCGCGCCCGCCCTCATCGCGGGGATTCTCTTCTTCGCCTACGGCAGTGTGCTCACCTTTATCCCGCTCTATACGCGCAGTCTCGGGCTGTCGGCAGAGACGAGTCTCTTCTACGCCTGCTATGCGGGAGCGATTCTCGTGACACGTCCCTTTGTCGGACGCATCTTTGACCGCATGGGGCCGGACTATACGGTCTACCCGGGGGTACTTCTCTTTGCCGTTGGCATGGCGCTCCTCGGCAGCATCATGGGACTCACGGGACTGATCGGCGCCGCCCTGCTCCTCGGCACAGGGTTCGGCGCAGTCACGCCTGCGCTTCAGACGCTTGCCGTGCGCAGTGTCCCCGCGTCACGTGCCGGCGTCGCCACAGCGACCTACTTCTGGTCACTCGACATCAGCGTTGGGCTTGCTGCTGCAGGGCTCGGCATCGTCGCTGTCACATACGGCTATGCATTCACCTACCGCATCGTAGATGTCGCCGTCATCGCCGCCGCCGCACTCTGCTACACCATCTGGCGGCGCATGGGGAAAAAGGAATAGGGATCGTCAAAGCGGCTGCTGTACGAAGAAATCATACGTACAGCAGCCGATTTTTACATTCCGCTCTCCTTTTTCTGCTCCTCCTCTGCTTCCCGCGCCTTCTTCTCTGCCTTCTTGCGCGCCTGATAGGCACGTCCATCGATCTGCTCCAGATAGCTGTCGGGGATGCGTGCAGCCGCCTTCGGCTCGACCGCATAGAGTTTTTTGTAGTAGTCCTTTGCCGCATCACCGTCGCCCAGCTCATCGTAGATCTCTGCGGCGATCAGATACCCATAGGGGCTCTTTGCGTCCACCTCGATTGCCTTCAGTGCATCAGTGAGTGCGCCGTCGCGCTCGCCGAGCATGCGCCGCACATCCGCGCGGTTGACCCACGTGAGGACATCTGACGGGGCATCGGCGACACCGCGGTCGGCGTCGGCGCGGGCACGGTCAGCGTCGCCCAGCACGGCATAGGCACGCGCACGAATGACATAGCTGAGGGCAGGCTTGTCGTCGTGCGCCGCACCAAAGACACGCGCCATCAGCATGAGGGCACGCATCCCGTCGCCATAGTCACTGTAGGCGTCGCTGTTCTCGCGTATTTTATCCACTGCCTTCGCATCGGCGGCCTCAACCGCCGCACGCTCCGCCTCTCGTTCCGCGGCACGCGTCTGCTCCTCGCTGCGCAGCTTCTCCCGCGCGCCGCTCGCCGTCTCCCCGGCATACGCATCCCCAACGAGGGCGATGAGCTGCGCCCCGGCCTTAGACTTCTCCACAAGGGGCAGCAGTGCCGCATTGATACGGGCATCACCGCGCAGCGATACGCCCCCGCCGCGCGTTACAGAGAGTCCCCAATCCGCTGCACTGTCATAGTCATGAAAAGCACGAGCAAGCGCACCTGCCGCGAGATAGGCATTCTCGGGGCTGTTGTCATAGTCCTCATCCGTCTGCGTCGCCGTGAGGAGCGGCGTGCCGTCGATGCAGACCGTCCGCCGATCCGCCACCGTCACGTGCCCCGCACTGTATGCCGCAAGCATCTCCGCGAGCTTTGCCTCGCGCCGCTCCGTCGCAGGGTGGTCGGAGTAATCGTCCTGCGGAAGATCCTTGTCCTTTGGATTCTGGTACTCCTGCAAATCCTGCGTGACATAGGTTAGATAGTAACCCATCCGTGCCATTGCCGCCGCACCGCCGCCGGGGTTGAAGCCGGCGCTCGTCATGATATGGAAGCCGCCCTCGTCCGCCTCGTACTCTGTGGGCAGAGTGATGTTTTTTGCAATGGAATAGCCCGCCAGTGCATTGAGCTTGTTCCAGTCCATCAGCCCCGCATCCATGTTGAGAAAGCTCATCCCATAGTACTGCGCTGCCGCCTTCGCATAGTTATGTGCGCTGTGCTGACGGATACCGTGCGTCATCTCGTGACCGAGCACCGCCGCAATCTCATCCACGTTTCCGTTCAGTCCGCGAATCAGCCCGCGATTGATGCTCACGTAGTCCGTCGGATAGCATGCAGCGTTAAAGACAGAGCTGTCGTTCACCGCCCAGACAAAGGGAAGCGAGTTCACGCGGAGCACATAGTCTCCGTCCTGCACGAGCCGCTGCATCACATGATCGATAAGAGCAATATCGCGTGCATTTCGTGCGCGTCCGTTTTCCTCAATATCCTGCCGCTCGCTCTCATGCTGCGCGTGAACATCGTTGCCGAGCGCGAGCACCGCACCGAGCGTTGAATGGTATGCACCGAGCACGCCGAGTGCCTGTGCCGCAATACCCCATGCGTCGATTGCCTCGGCGCGCAGAGGAGAAACAAGCAGCCCAAGCCCCGTGATGAAAGCGGCGAACACCGTAAGATTTTTCTTCCGCATCATATCCTCCATTCCTTTTACAGATGATAGCACAACTTTCTTATCTTCTGCTATAATAAATTGATAAAATATGACAAGGAGCGTGAAATCAGAAACATGTGACCCATCTCGTGCATGAACGTCGATTCATCCGCACTCTCAAAAAGCGTGATGATGCGCTTTCCGTCCTCTTTGGAGATTTCACCATGCACTTCTTGACGGAGCATCTGTTTAAGCATAGAAAAAGCACCCTGATCTTCAAGGTGCTTTTGCATATCATTATAGAGTTTGTCAAAATGTGCCCGTGCGCCCGAGCGTTCGCCGCTTACTGCACGAGATACCCCGCGAGTGCCATGTCTGCCTGCTTCTCCCACTCCTCGTCCGTCATTTCGCCCGGGAAGAGCTGCTTGCCCAGTTCGATGTATGTCTTGCGGTCGTTCGTGTCCGTCCATTTGTCGAAGAGTTCCATGTTGTACTCTTGGGTCATTATCGAAGCACCTCCTTGCGTACTCAATCTTTACCGCCAAACGATCCCGATAGGCGGGCTTATTCTGAATGGTATTCGTATTGTAGTCTGCCAACATCTTACGAATGTACGGAAGACGGTCGCGTGCCGAATCCCGTTCCACAGGATCATGCATCACCGACAGATCAACGTATTCGCCAATTTCAGCAGATACCCTGTCGCGTACCATCTCCATGATACCGTCGTTCAGGTACTTCTGAAAAACCGCATCACTTATCCTGCTCTCATTATCGCCGTCTGCGTTCCCGTTGTCAAGCGAATTTATCTGATGATAGATATTCGCATCCGTACCGATTCCGCCGAGGTCAAAGCCGTCGAAGTCATGCGGCGTACCGTGCCATGCGCTTTGTGCATACACATTTCCATCTGCATCCTTGACACCGGAGAGCATATCGCGTATACTGATTGTAGTAAGGTTTCCCGCCGACCCCATCACAGGTGAAATTCCTGCCGGGGTGCGGGAAGTCTTTTTTTCTACAATCACATCATAGAGGTTGACATCTGTCGGTTCAATGGTAATCGCACCATTTTGTTCCTCTGCAACAATACGAATCGTATACAGTTTTCCATTCATCTGTACGGGAACGTAGAAACGATGATACGCGCGCACATTTGGTTTTTTTGATGTTTTACGGTTCGGGGTACTTTCGATAAGCACTGCGTTTTCCAAAAGGTTCTCAATCGAAACAACGCTTGCTTTTCTTGTTCTGAACTCCGCCGCGTTTGCCTTTTTGTTGCTGGAAAACGTGATATGGCGTACATCTTTGGGGAGAATGCTGAATACAGCTTTCCCATCCGCAGATGTAATCGTATCGTTTTTCTGCACGAGCCCGCGAATAAAGTTCAGCACGTCCTTGTTCGACATTTTCTTCTGCGGCAGAGCGGCAGTAATATCAACAATAGGCACTTGTTCATCCAGATTTACATCTGCGTTCATCGCCTGATGAAGCGTCGCCGCGTCAGGCGCATACCGCCCGCCATCACGCAATCCGAATTTCTGCTCGAAATAGTCCAGTGCCGTGTATTTCTCTTTCCCCTCCTGCGTGCGCATTGCCGCCGCGAAAATATCCGCGTGATGTGCAAACAGCATGGCGTTCATACGCGCGACTTTTGTCTGTTTGTCCTCCTTCTGCTTGCCGCCGATCTTCTCCAGCATCTCAATGATTTGACGGTAGAGCTTATACCCTTCGGGCGACAGTCCAGCAGAGCCCTTGACCTCGAACGAATCGACCTTCATCATGCGCTCTTTGATATTCTCCAGCGTCTTGATGTGCCCGTCCAGTTCATCCAGTTCGCCGCGTGCCGCGTCCATTGCCTCCGCCGCTTCACGCGTTGTCGGTATCCATCCCTCCACATTTGGAGCAGACGCATCCCCCACCGTCAGGAGATAGGCAAGGTCACGCAGCTGTGCCTGATTCGGGGCTTTCCCGTGCTGCTTGTAGTACTCCTGATACCACGGCGCATTATTGGACACACGTATCCCGCGCCCATCTTCACCAAGCGACAGAATGTCAACGCCCTGTTTCATCCCCTTTGAGAGTGCATCCATTGCGGGCGGCAGGATCTCATCTAGAAGAAGGCTCCACCCCCTTAACTATAGCGGATTATCCCATTCGTTTTTTGTTTTCTGCTGAACGGGTATTGGTTGCACAGCTATGATATAATAAACGTATTGGAGAAAAGGAGGAACATGATGGAATTTAACGAACTCATCCGTGAACGGTTTTCCTGCCGTGCCCTTTCCGACAAGGAAATCCCGCACGAATCCATGAACCGTATCTTTGAGGCGGCACGTCTCGCTCCTACGGCAGTCAACAAACAGCCGTTTAAGGTCTGGGCGATCCAGAGCCCCTCCGCCCGTGCAAAACTCGCGGAGGCAACGAACTATACCTTCGGTGCCGGCGTCTTTCTCGTCGTTGGTGGAAAAGCAAATGAAGCATGGGTGCGCTCCTATGATGAACGCAACTTCGCCGATGTCGACGCCTCCATCGTCGCGACGCACATCATGCTTGCCATCCACAACGAAGGCCTCCGCTCGACATGGGTCGGACACTTCGACGCACCGAAGCTGAAGAAAGCATTCCCCGCAATGGCAGACTATGATCTCATCGCCATCTTCCCCGTCGGCTATCCGACCGAAAAGGGTGTCCCCTCCCCACGCCACAAGGAGCGCAAGAGTGCCGTAGACATCGTGCAGGTATTGTAAGTAAGTGACTGACGGAAACAAGGGACTGTTGCACGAAGCTATCCGTGCAACAGTCCCCTTTCTATACACAACATGCAGCACTCATGTAACTTCATTGCTCATATTATTTGTATCATCAGTACCCTGTTTCCAAACAAAAATCACTGATGAACACTTGATATACAATTGCATAAATAAAATTATCGCCATTTTGCTCTAAAAAATGTCGAATGTACGCAACGGCTTTTTCTTCACCCACTTGTATGTTCTCCCGTGCATTTTTCGTTATGATTGGATCATAATGCCAGCCAGCGTAGGCTGTCTCGATCTGATTGCCCATTATTTTATAAACATCACCACCTAATATAACGGCGTTCTGTTCCGACAGATATGAAATCACCACAAGTGCATCCCGTGCGCGCCACGCACACCCATCAATACCAAACGATTTCAGCGAGATCGCCATTTTCATTATATCGCTAGGGATTTCGACTTTTTTCATGTGCAGACACTTTCTTTTCATCAAAGAATACAAAAGGAACCCACCGCAGTGCAGTGGATTCCTCCCATACGTGATTGATGCTTACTTCGTGAAGCCAAACGCGCGCTTGCCCGGATAGACCGCACTTGCGCCGAGCTGCTCCTCGATGCGCAGGAGCTGGTTGTACTTCGCAACGCGCTCGGAACGGGACGGTGCACCCGTCTTGATCTGCGCTGTATTGAGCGCAACGGCAAGATCGGCAATCGTCGTGTCCTCGGTCTCACCCGAGCGATGCGACGTGACCGCTGTATAGCCCGCCTTATGCGCCATCTTGACCGCCTCAAGCGTCTCGGAAACCGAGCCAATCTGGTTCAGCTTGATGAGGATGGAGTTCGCCGCACCGAGCTCGATGCCCTTCTTCAGGCGCTCCGTGTTCGTGACGAAGAGATCATCGCCGACGAGCTGAACCTTGTGTCCGAGTGCCTTCGTCATCGCCTTCCAGCCGTCCCAGTCCTCCTCGTCAAGGCCGTCCTCGATCGAGTAGATCGGGAACTGGGCGATGAGCGACTCCCAATGCTTGATGAGATCATCGGATGTGAACTTCTTGCCGGACTTTGGCTGATGATAGAAACCCTTGCCCTTCTCCTTGTCCTTCCACTCGGAGGAAGCTGCATCCATCGCGAGGACGAAATCCTGTCCAGGCTTGTAGCCGGCATTCTCAATCGCCTTCAGGATGTGCTCGATCGTGTCCTCATCGGAGTCGAGATCCGGCGCAAAGCCGCCCTCGTCGCCGACTGCCGTCGTCTTGCCTTCCTTCTTGAGGAGTGCCTGCAGTGCATGGAACACCTCAGTCGACCAGCGCAGTGCCTCGCGGAACGTTGGTGCGCCTGCCGGCATAATCATGAACTCCTGCGTATCGACGGAGTTCGTCGCATGTGCACCGCCGTTCAGAATGTTCATCATCGGAACGGGCAGGACGTTCGCCTGCAGACCGCCGAAGAAGCGGTAGAGCGGAATATCCTCGGACTTTGCCGCCGCATCCGATGCTGCAATTGAAACAGCAAGAATCGCGTTTGCACCGAGTTTTGACTTATCCTTCGTGCCGTCCACATCGAACATCGCCTGATCGACAGCATAGATGTCACTCGCCTCAAGGCCGAGGAGCGCAGGGGCGATCTTCTTGTTGACGTTGTCAACCGCCTTCGAGACGCCCTTGCCGCCGAACTTCTTCTTGTCTCCGTCACGCAGCTCAAGTGCCTCGAACTCACCCGTGGATGCACCCGAGGGAGAAGCACCGCGGCCAATCGTGCCGTCCTCGAGAACGACCTCTGCCTCAACCGTCGGATTACCGCGCGAATCGATAATCTCACGACCGATGACCTGAGCGATTCTTAAATAATCACGCATGAAAATTCCTCCTCATCACCATAACGAAAGGGCATCCCCTTTAGACGCATCAATTCTCGGATGCGCTGTCTCGGTGATATTATACGTTCTTTCCAACCAAAAATCAATGTTCCATCCCGATCTGGCGAGACTTCCTCAGAACTTTTGCGCAAAGCACGAAAACAGTCGAAAAAGATTAAGCCACAAAAATAGAAGTTCAATATTTGCCATTATTAATACATATTTTTTTTTATTGTGTGACCTAGGTTACAAAATTTTCAAACAAAACATGATAAAATACGAAGTGTCAACGGGGAACACGAAACGTCCTCCCCGACATCTTTCCCCCCCGTTGATCATCCCTCTATAGGAACGTCTCCCTGCGTTCCTGATGGTAAGGCAAATCCTTACATCCCATTTCTCAAGCCGCAGGTATTCCCAGCCTGCGAGCATCCCTTTCCATGAAAAAGAGCCGACACCCATGTCGGCTCTTTTTCTGTACGCATTTATCCGAGCGCGACATCGAGCATCATCATGAGCGTAAAGCCAACCGCAAACGAGAGCACGCCGATGTTCGAGTGCTCTCCCTCGCTCATCTCCGGGATCAATTCCTCCACCACGACGTAGATCATCGCGCCCGCCGCGAAGGAAAGTGCATAGGGCAGAACGGGCACGATGAGTGCCGTTGCAAGCACCGTCAGTACGCCGCCGATCGGTTCGACCGCACCTGAGAGGACGCCGCCCGCAAAAGCACGCCACTTTCCCATCCCCGCCGCGCGCAGCGGCATCGAGATGATCGCCCCCTCGGGAAAGTTCTGGATGGCAATGCCGAGTGAGAGCGCAAGAGCCGCACCGAGCGTAATGCCCTCGCTGCCGCTCAGCCAGCCCGCATAGATCGCACCGACTGCCATCCCCTCCGGGATGTTGTGCAGGGTCACAGCAAGGACGAGCATCGTCGTCCGCGAAAGGCGGCTGTGCGGCCCCTCCGCCTGCTGCGCATTCATGTGCAGATGCGGGATGATGTGATCGAGGATGAGGAGAAAGAGCGTCCCCGCCCAGAAGCCGACGACAGCAGGAACAAAGGCGAACTGCCCGAGATCGCCAGAGCCCTCCATCGCAGGGATGAGAAGGCTCCAGACCGATGCCGCCACCATAACGCCTGCGGCAAAGCCTGTCAGACCGCGCTGCACACTGCGGTTGAGCGTATCCTTCAGAAAGAAGACACAGCCGGCACCGAGCGCCGTACCAATGAAGGGGATCATCAGTCCCTCAAAAACATCTGACATAGCATCACCTCTTTATGAAAAGTATATCAGATGATTAGGTTAATATCAATGATAATTCTTCTCATTTATTACGGCATCTTATGATAGTCTATGGCCCCGCCATAGCAATCGCAGAGTTTCTGCGCGTATGGATCATGTTCCTCGTCGAAATTTTTTACGGCGATTGTGCCCAAGGAATATCGTTTGTAGAGAACAGATCTGGGAATCACCATGCCGCGGTCAATCACCTGTTCTTTTAGATCCATCAGCTGCGCATAAATCACCTCATACATGGCAACGTCAGGAGACATCCTCCGCAGCTGATCTGTTTCTGCCATCGCCTGTGCCATGATCTCCTGATAATATGCCTTGGTTCTCCGCGCACTGAGTCTGATATACATAGTTCCTTACTCTCCATCGAACAGGCAAAAAACGGCACGCTGCTCCTGTGCGTGCGTGCCGTTTCCTTTACTCCAACGAAACGATTTTATTCTTCAGTACGTAGACGAGTGCCTGCGTGCGGTCATTCACCTTCAATTTGTGGAAGACGCTGGTGAGATGGTTCTTGACCGTCTTTTCGGAGAGCCCTAGTGCCTTGCCAATGTCCTGATTCGACAGCCCCTTTGCGATGCAGCCGAGCACGTCCATCTCGCGCGGGGTGAGGCGTTCCCCGCGGCTCTCGTCCCAGATTTCCTTCGCCATGCGCCCGACGTCGCCCGAGATGGAAGACGTGCCAAAGAGGCGCTCGGCGAGCTTCGGATAGACGAAAGGATTCCCCTCATTGACCATGTGGATCGCCTTAATGAGCACATTTGGCTCAACATCCTTCAGCAGGTAGCCGAGTGCACCGTTCTTCAAGAGTTCAAGAACGTAATTATCGCTGTCATGAATCGTGAGTGCGATGATCTTGACACGCGAACGTGCCTGCTTCAGTTGTTTCGCTACATCCAGTCCCGTCAGCCCCGGCATATTAATGTCAAGCAGAAGGATGTCCGGTTTGAGCATGAGTGTTCGCGCCAGCGCCTCCTGTCCGTCCTCTGCTTCACCGACGACCTCGAGATCGTCTTCAAAATTCAGTACACGCTTGATCCCCTGCCGCAGCAGGGCATGATCGTCAGCCAAAAGTATTCTGATTGCCACCCGGTACCCCCTCTTTCCGCATTTTCTGCCTCATCACTCATCCAGCACATGTGCTGTGAGAAAGATCATCAATTCGCTCTCGTTTTTGCTTGTTCGTACGGTACGGAAGAATGCCCCCAAGAGCGGCAGATCACCGAGAAACGGAATCTTCGCAAGCGTACGCGACTCATCGCTGTCGATGAGCCCGCCGATCACCATGGTTTCTCCATTCTTCAAACGGACGGTCGTGTCTGCACTTCTCTTTTGAAAGCGGTATGCCTTCAAATCATCGACAAATACAGGTGTACTGACCTCTGTGTGGACATGTGCGACAATATTTCCATCTGCCGTAACACGCGGCGTATAGCGCAGGATAATCCCCGCCTCACGATACTCGATGCCGGTCGTCGTCACGTTATTGGACGTCGTCACAACCGGCACGGGCACCTCCGCACCGATGTTGATGAGAGCCTCGCGCCCCTGCACGGTCGTCACATTCGGGCGGGCAAGCATCTTCGCCTTTCCCTCCGTGATAAGCGCACGAATTGCCGCCGAGTAGTAGAACTCATACGGCAGCCCTTCAGGACCTCGTCCAAATCGGATGACTCCCGGTGCGCTCCTGCCCGCCGTTCCCGCATTGCGGCCACTGACGTGCCAATTGCCCGCAGAGTCACGCGTCACGTTCGGATACTGCGGCAGAGATGACCACGACCAATCGACGCCGAGCTCCTTTGCCGCCCGCTTTGATACGGCAACGACACGCGCCTCGAGCGACACCTGACGCGGTGCAGTGTCAAGCGCAGAGACGATCTCGCGCACAGCAAATGCCTCTGATTCCGTCCCGTAAAAAAGGAGTGTATTCGTCGCGGTATCGACAAGAACACGCCGCTGCACATCAGAACTTTGGTCCCCACTTTCACCTATATCCTTATTAGGTTTCGACACGATCGCTCGTTTTCCTTCACCCGTCAAGGATAAATTTGCCGCATGAGCAAGTTCCTCGGGGTCTGCGTAGCGGACAGTATAAGTATGCACGCGCCGCTGAGCGTCGTGTACTTCCGTGCCAAGTGCCAGCCAGACATCTCCGTGCCGCTCGAGATGAATCCCGCGTGCAGCGGCAATGAGGTGCAGCACCTCCTCCGCTTCCCCCGTAAGATGTGCCGTTACCGTTCCCGTGACACTATCGTCTACGATAAGCGGCAGATTCCCCATGCGCGCCGCTGCGAGGAGCACAGACCGCACATCGCCGCCCGTCACATCGACGGTCACGGACGCAGCAGAAACCGGCGCAGCAGAGAGCAGCAGACCTAGGAGTGCCGCCGTTATGATCCATCGCTTCATCCTATTACTCCCTTGTGAGCGTGACGACACCATGTGCTGTGCGCAGCGTTGCTGCTCTGTCGGTTAGTGCGTCAAGCGTATATCCATGCCATGTGTCGCCTGCGGCAAGTGCCGCGCTGTCCTTCCCCGCGGCGACAATGGCGATGCGCCGACCGTCTGCTCCTGTCACAACACCGCGCAGGACGAGCGTGGTTTTTGCTTCTGCAGACACTTCCTGCAGCTGTACCGGAGGGGCAGCGGGAACGGTCTGCGGCGGCACATTCCTCTCGCGGGACGTCACAGCGCGCGGTGCGGCATTCACTGCCCTCTCCGTCTCATGTGCCGCCGTGAACGGATCACGCAGCGCACTGCGGCGTGCTGCTGCAGAAAGTCCCCGCACCTCCGTCACGGATGTCTCCGCATGGCTGACAGGAGGCAGTGCAGGCGGCGGTGCCGGATCCTCCATGAGGATCGCACAAACGGAAATGAGAAGGATAAGACCGCCGCCGAGTGCTATCTGCTGCCGTCGATACGCCGCGCTAAAGTATTTCTTCCACTCGTGCTGCACGGTGCACCTCCTGCAAAAAGGGGACTGCCGCAGCAGTCCCCCCCCCGAAGCATATTCATACATTCTGCCGTGCAGTTCCCACGCCGCGCAGCAGAGCAGCCGCTCAGCCCTTGAGAGCCTGCAGCTTCGGCCCCATGATACGTTTGTACGCCTCGACACCCGGCTGATCAAATGCATCGACATCCGCCAGTTCCCCCTCGTAGGCAATGGACATCGCGAGCATATAGAGCAGCTCACCGAGATGATACGGCGTCAGTTCCGGCAGTCCAAACACTGCGCTGTAGCGCTTGTTTGAGGCGAGTGCATCTGCATTTGACTGACGTGCGACCTCGAGGGCCTCCCCCATTGTTACCCCCGCAATATCAGCGAGCTTTTTGACCTCAGGGAATACGTTCGGAATGACAAGATCATCCGCCCACTTGTCGATGCGGATAAACTGCACGACTTTATTGAGCTTGCCCTGCTGATGCTGCTGCGTCTGCGCGTGCATATCCGTCGTGCCGACCGCAACGACAGGGGTACGACCGTAGCAGACTTCCTTGCCCTCCTTGTTGAACTGCTTGCCGAGCGACTCGGCAAGCAGCTGAATGTACCACTCGGAGACGGACTTCAGATAGTCGCCGTACGGCATCATGACCTCGATATCGCGGCCGTGCTTTTCGGATGCCGCAAACTTCAGTGCCGCATTGAGCATCGCGGGGTTCTGCCAGAGATCATCATTCTGACACGCCTTGTCCATATCGCGTGCACCCGCAAGGAAACTCTCGATGTCAAAGCCAATGCACGCGGCAAGCGTCAGCCCGACCTCGGTAAAGACAGTGAATCGTCCGCCTACGCCATCCGGCACGGCGAACTGCTGCCACCCCTTCTCAATGGCGAGTTTCTTCAGCAGAGTTGGCTTCTCCTCGTTCGGATCGGTGACCGCGACCACCTCGACCTCAATGTTGTCCGCCTTCGTGAAGGCATCATACATCACCATGAAGTTCGACATCGTATCGAGCGTGCCGCCCGACTTCGAGATGACGAGGAGCATGATGCGCAGCGGCTGTCCGCCATGTGTTTTCTTGATCTGCGCGACATCCTTCATGTGATTGATGATGTCACCCGTGCGGCGCGGATCGATGTTGTTGCCGCTGAAGTAGATCCGCGGATAGTTGCCGCGCTGCTCATTCGAGAGCGAATTCCAGAGCTCGCCGCAGTGCACATCAAACAGCACCTTGTTCCCGAGGTACGAGCCGCCGATGCCAAGGGAAATCACGACATCCGTATTCTCCTGTGCGTGCTTTCCAAGCTCTTTCAGCCGTGCAAGGGACGCAGGAGAGTTGATATTGCCTTCCTTGATGTATGGTGTCTGCGAGAACAGTACCTTCTCCGGCTCCCCATCCTTCGAGAGATGTGCGCGGATAAAGCCCGTCTCGCGCATAACCTTCATTGCGGCATGTGCCTTCTTCAGATCTTCTGCATAGAAGGCAAGATCGGCATCCGTCACTTTCCCCTCGCCGTAGAGGTTGTCATAGTCAAACGTAAACCCCGACTTCAGTACAAGACTCATCCCAAAAATCCCCTTTCTTTACGCGCGGATCTCCGCGAGCAGTTCATCCGTCTTCTCCTTCAGCAGGGCTTTGTCCTGGCGCGTCTCAACATTGAGACGGATCACAGGCTCTGTGTTTGACATGCGCAGGTTGAACCGCCACTGCGGGAACTCGATCGAAAGACCATCCACCTTCGTCACCGTGCCGCCCGCACCGTACTTTGCCTCGATGCGATCCATGACCGCCTTGGCATCGGCAACCTTGCTGTTGATCTCCCCCGAGGTCGGATAGCGATCCATGCGTGCCTGCATGAGCGCCGACAGCGTCTTGCCGCCCGCCGCACTCATCAGCTCTGCAACGAGCAGCCACGGAATCTGTCCGCTGTCGCAGTAGGAGAACTCACGGAAGTAGTGGTGTGCACTCATCTCGCCGCCATAAATTGCATTGACCGCGCGCATCTTGTCCTTGATGAATGCGTGACCGCTCTTGCACATGACTGCCTTGCCGCCCAGCTGCTCCGCGATTTCAAGCGTATTCCATGTCAGACGCGGATCGTAGATGATGCTCGCACCCTTGTTCTTTTTCAAAAATGCCTCAGCGAGGAAGCCGACCATGTAGTATCCCTCGATGAAGCCGCCCTTTTCATCAAAGAGGAAACAGCGGTCAAAGTCACCGTCCCACGCCACACCAAAGTCTGCGCCTGTCTCGCGCACGACCTTTGCCGTCGCCTCACGGTTCTCCTGCAGAATAGGGTTCGGCACACCGTTTGGAAAGTTGCCGTCCGGCTCATTGTAAACTTTGACCAGCTCGAACGGCAGGAACTTCTCCATGGCGTTGATGATGGGGCCCGCCGCTCCATTGCCCGTGTTGACGACGATCTTATAGGGCTTCAGTTTGCTCACGTCAACATAGGAGAGAATATGCTTCACATATTCATCCAGAATATCCTTTTTTTCAACGTGGCCCGCCGAACGTGCGGGCGCAGGATAGGTCTCTCCGACCGCCATCGCCGCGATATCCTTGAGCCCCGTATCGCTGGAGATTGGGCGCGACTCCGCGCGGACGAACTTCATCCCGTTGTACTGCTTTGGATTGTGGCTCGCCGTAATCATGATGCCGCCGTCAAGTCCCAGATGTGCCGTCGTGAAGTAGATCATCTCCGTACCGCACTGACCGATGTCCACGACGTTGCAGCCGGCTTCCGTCAGCCCCTTCACAAGTGCATCGCGCAGCGCCGGCCCCGACAGACGTATATCGTGTCCGACAGCGACCGTTTCCGCGTGAAAAAGCGTCGGAAAACTGCGCCCGATACGATAGGCGAGCTGCTCATTGACCTGATCCGGATAGACACCGCGCACATCATACGCACCAAATCCGCTGTCTGTTACCGTCATGTAACGTCCCCTCCTTATGAGATGCACCATGTATTCCCCTTCGGCACAGCAATGCCGAAAAGTCATTTAAAAACATTGTATATAATTGTAATTCGCCGCCTTTTTTACATTTCCTTTTTGTCTCTCAAAATTTTGAGAACGTTTCACAAAGTTTACATCGATCTGTACTTGTGCTAGGATAAAAAATCATAGAACGGCACGATGTATCCGCTCCCACCCATAGCATGAAAGTCTGGTGTTCCCATGGACGAAGTGATGTCCCGTCTGATTTTTCTCGTCACCGATCTGATCCTGCCGCTCATCGTCGGCTATGTGCTCTATCAGCGGCAGCTGCTCTCCGACACGGTGATCAACCGCCTCATCCGCATCAATATCGTCGTATTCTTCACCCTGCTCTCGCTGTTCAGCTTCTGGGCCCTGCCGCTGACGCGCGATGTTCTTATCCTGCCCTTGTTCTTCGCGTTCATCATCCTCTTTCCCGGTTTTGTCAGCTGGCGTTTCCTCGGCCGGCGGTTTCACAGCCCCATCGACCGCGGTACGCATCTGATCTCCGCATTACTCTCAAACATTGGCACCTTAGGCGGCGTCTGCGCCTACATTATCTATGGTGAACGCGGCTTCGCCTACGCACAGATCGGCGGCGCATGCCAGAATCTCGTGCTCGTTCTCCTTGCTTTCCCCATTGCTCAGTACTACTATCTGCTGCAGAAAAACCATGGACGCAGTGCACGCCTCAACGCACACGGATTTCTGAGACTCCTCATCTCGTGGAACCAACTCAGTATTCTCGGCATGGCAGCAGGTCTCGCTCTCAACGCAGGCGGGGCCGCACGTCCGCCCATCCTTGCGGAGGCATTTTCCTATATCATCCATGTTTCTGCATGGATCGCAATGCTGCCGATCGGCTCCCTCATCAATTTTCATCGTGCACGCCGCTTCATCTATCTAACTCTTGACATGATCTTCCTGCGCTTCCTCCTCGTCCCTGCCGCCACCTTCATCGTGGCGCGGCTCATCATCAGCGATCCGATCATCCAGAACGCCCTTGTCCTCTTCGCAGGTGTTCCCGCCGCGATCAACGCCACCCTCACTGCCCGCCTTTACCATCTGAATGTTGACTACACCATCGCCGTCTTTCTTGTGACCACCGTACTTTACCTCTGCGTCATCTTCCCCATCACCTTTTTCCTGTTCCGATGATGTGAATCATGGTTTGCGCGGAACATCACACGAAGGCACACAACAATCATTGCGATAGAAAGAAGTTTTCCCATGGACAATTCCGATTTCCGCATCATCTACCTCTTCACCGACCTCCTCGCGCCGCTCATCGTCGGCTATCTCCTCTATCGGCACGGGAAGATCTCCGACGCACTCATCAGCCGTATCCTGCGCCTGAACGTCATCATCATCTACACCGTGCTCGCCCTCATGAGCTGCTGGACACTGCCGATCTCGTGGGATCTTGCCCTCATCCCGGTCTACGGCATCCTCATCGTCCTTGTTCCGGGGCTTGTCGGCTGGGCATTCTTCATCCGTAAATATCATAATCCCCTCGACCGCGGCGCATACCTCGCGAATGCGATGATGTCCAACATTACCACCCTCGGCGGTGTCTGCGCCTACATCCTCTACGGCGAGCAGGGCTTTGCCTACGCGCAGATCATGGGCATCTTTCAGACACTTATGCTCGTGCTCGCCGTATTTCCAATGGCGCAGTACTACTATCTGCAGCACAAAAATCACGGACACGGCGGCAAGATCCACATGCGCTTTCTCGATATCTTCCTCTCGTGGAACCAGCTCAGCATCCTCGGTATGGCCGCGGGGCTCATGCTTAACGCGGCGGGCATCGAACGCCCGCCCGCCGTCGGTACTGCGTTTGAGGGGCTGATCCACTTCGGCGCATGGTTCGGCATGCTGCCCGTCGGTGCACTTGTCAACCTGCACCGTGCACGCCGCTATGCCCCATACACCCTCGACCTCTTCGCCTTGCGCTTCCTCATCCTGCCCGTGTTTATGATGGCGATCACCTATCCCTTTGTCAGCGATCCCATCCTTCTCGGTGCAATTCTCGTCTTCTCCGTCACCCCCGGCGCGATCAACTCCGTCACGGCGGCAAAACTCTACCGTCTCAACGTGGACTATACCATCTCAGGCTTTCTCACCACGAGCATCGCCTTCTTCTTCCTCGTCTATCCCGCACTGTTCTTCCTGCTGCGGTAAAACCGCACGTATGCAAAAGCCCTGCCGCAATCCTGCGGCAGGGCTTTTCAATGTCAATATACAGGTAACCGACGATCAGACGCTGAAGCGCGAGACCTCGTTCTGCAGATCCGTTGCGATCTGGGCAAGGCTCTCACTCGCCTCGGCAATATCCGCAAGTGCCTGCGTCTGCGTGTCGACGGCGGCTTCTGCCTCATCCGTCGTCACGTCATTTTCTTTCGCCATATCCATGAGCTTGTTGCTGACGGCAGCGATTGCCTTATTCTTCTCCGTCAGCTTCTCGGCAGATTCGTTCAGTTTCGTAACGACACTGTTCGCGCCTTCGACCGCCTCGGCAATCATCTCAAAGCGGCGCTGTGTGCGTCCGAGATTGACGTTGCTCTCCTCGACGAGCTTTTTGGAGACTTCCATCGTATCGACCGCCTGCTGCGACTTCGTCTTGAGCTCACCGATGATGCCGCTGATCTCATCCGTAAAGCCGCGCGACTGCTCGGCGAGCTTGCGGATCTCCTCGGCGACAACGGCGAATCCGCGCCCCGCCTCACCCGCACGAGCTGCCTCAATGGCAGCATTGAGCGCGAGAAGGTTCGTCTGCTCGGAGATGGATTGAATCATCGCGCTTGCCTCTTCGATGCGCTCGGCACGCTGATTCGTCTCCTCGACCACGCGCGAGACCTCCTGCGTAGCATCGGCAGTCTCGGCGGATTTCTTCATGAGGTCGGCGAGGATCTCCGCGCCCTCGGTCTGGCGCTTCTGGATATTCTCCGTCGCCGCGTTCATCTCCGTCATAACCTTGCGGTTGTCATCGAGCAGTTCAAGAATTTCATCTGTATGATTCACGGCGTCCTGCGTGTCATTGGCCTGTACGCGGGCACTCTCGGCGATGTCATGGATCCCCTTGCGCACCGTCTCGGCAGAGTGTGCCGTGTTCTGCGCCGTCGCCGTCAGCTCCTCACTCGTCGCTGCAACGGACTGGGAGGCGCCGTTGATCTTGCTGATGATATCACGCAGACTGTTCGCCATACGGGAGAGCGAATGAATCATCGCACCAATCTCATCGGAACGCTCCAGATAGATCGCGGCATGCTTGCCCTTCTCACGATCCAAATCGAGATCGGAAAAACGCGTCAAAATCTCCGTCACAACGCCAATTGGAACAATGAGGCGGCGCTGGATAAACATGGCGAGTGCAATGACGAGCACCACGGTACAGATCACCGCCAGCACAACGGAGAAAATGACCATATCGCGTGCTGCGCCGGTAAACTTATCCTTGTCCGTAATGGAGAAGATCGACCACTTCGCATCCACCCCTGCAAAATTAACAGGGTGGAAAATGTAGACGGAGTCCTTGCCCGTGCTCGGTGAGACCTGCGACTTGCTGTACGGAGACTCTGCGAATACATCCTTCTTCTCCGACTCCGGAGACTGCATGATCGTGAAGGCGTTCTTCATGATCGACTCCGGGCTCGTCCCATGCGCGACGAGATCGCCCTCGTTGTCCATCAGCAAATAGATGTTGTCCGGCGTACTGACCTTGGCAAGAGCCTCCTGAAGCTGGCTGACATCAAAGTCGAGTGAGAGCGCACCGACGAAATGCCCGTCCACGATGATCGGCATGCCAATGGAGACGAGCAGTGCTTTTTTCCCGGCCACTTCGTCATAGTACGCCTCCGAGAGAACCAACTTCGATGTAGACTTCGGCTTCTGATACCACGTCTCCGTCTCATAGCCCGTACGGCCCTCAAACTCTATCGCGTTCCCCTCACGGTTCGCATACGGCATCACACGCCCGGACTCATCCGAAAGCGGATCTCCAACATGCGCCGCATCCTGCCCGTCGAAGGCGTTCGGCTCAAACACAACACCAATTCCCGCGAGATTGTCATTCGAAGCAGCCGCATCGGCAAGCATCTCGTTCAGCGCCTCGCGGCTGCGTGCTGCGGGCGGATGCTGCTGCATGTACGTATAGATGCGCTGGCGCACATCCTCTCCCGACTGTTGGACAGACTCATAGCGGCTGATGACCGCCTTTGAACGCTCGCCCAATTCGTTGTACTGCGCCACCGTCCCCATCCTGAGCAGCTCATCATAAGCTCTGTAGCCAACGAACGAGACAAGGATCGTCACCATCACGACAATCCCGATGAGCGTGATCGCGTTCAGCTGGAAGCCGATACCCCTTCCCTTCTTTAGCCCTTGTTCCTGCAAAATATTCTCTCCTTTCTCCGCGCCCGGCCATTCTAACGCAGAACGAGGCGCCCTCTGCCATAACCGCGCGCAAAAACAGCAACATCCGCTACCATTAAAAATAACTTTCGTTACGGTTCTCTAATTCTGTCTAATTCGCCGCATATATATATATTCCTGCCTTGGCAAAATATATTTATGCATGTGCTCCCGGCAAAAGAAATTTAGCCCCGCAATTTTTCATCCGAACCTTTTGCCAAATTCCGATTTTTTGCTATAATGGTAAGCGGTTTCGTAAAGGAGTCGCTGATAAAATAAAGTCTGTCAGATTGGCGCAGATTATTTCATCCGGTTAGGGCGGCAAACCAGACGCATAGCCAAAGCTATGCGGGATTTGCTGACAAAATACGGGCAAAAAGATGCGATAAGACGGCGGTGCTGAATTTATCCGTACTTTCTTAAATACTATCTTAGGGAGTGTATCTAACTTATGACAGCAACCGCATGGTCGATTCTGCCGCCAATCATCACCATCGTCCTTGCACTCTGGACGAAAGAAGTCTATATGTCGCTCATCATTGGCATCTTCTCGGGGGCAATGCTCTTTGCAGGAGGGAATTTCCTGCAGGCGACACTCACGATGTTTCAGGTCATGGCAGACAAGGTGGGCGGCAACGTCAACATTCTTGTCTTTCTCGTCATCCTTGGCATTCTCGTTGCCGCCATCACACGCTCGGGTGCGATGAATGCTTACGGCGAATGGGCGACACGGGCGATCCACGGCAAGCGAAGCGCGTCGCTCGTCACGGTGCTCCTCGGCATCGTCATCTTCATCGATGACTATTTCAACTGCCTCACCGTCGGCACGGTCATGCGCCCCGTTACGGACAAGTTCCAGATTGCGCGGACAAAACTCGCCTACATCATTGATGCGACGGCGGCACCGATCTGCATCATCGCTCCCGTCTCAAGCTGGGCTGCAGCAGTCGGCTCATCGCTCCCGGAGGACTCGCCCATCGACGGCTTTATGCTCTTTTTGCAGACGATCCCATTCAAC
This sequence comes from Centipeda flueggei ATCC 43531, assembly GCF_000160695.1. GTDB lineage: Bacteria > Bacillota > Negativicutes > Selenomonadales > Selenomonadaceae > Centipeda > Centipeda flueggei. Next base: position 143,936 of record NZ_GG694008.1, read on the forward strand.
CTCTACGCATGGCTGACAATTCTCTTCATGCTCTACATTATATGGACGGGGCGTGACTTCGGAGCGATGCGCAGGAGTGTCGAGAAGTCCAATGTGGAGTTCGAGATTCCGAAGGAGTATCAGGACACGGCGGAGGCATCGGCAAGTGCAGCGAGCGAGGGACGCGGCAAAATGATCGATCTTGTGCTCCCCCTGCTCGTCCTCATCGCCGCCTGCATTTACGGGATGCTGTATACGGGCGGCATTCACGAGGGCAAGAGCATTGCACAGTCGTTCGCCGACTGCGACTCGTCAAAATCCCTCGTGCTTGGGTCGTTCATCGCCTTCGTCTTTACGGGGCTGCTCTACCTGCCGCGCCGCGTCGTCTCGTTCAACGTGTTCTGCGACAGCTTCGGCTGGGGATTCAAGGCAATGACCCCTGCCATCTTCATCCTCTGCCTTGCATGGACGCTCTCGGGGATCTGCAGCAAGGAGTACCTTAACCTCGGCGGCTTCGTCGGCACGATTGTCGCCGCCAATGCGGGCGTTGTCATGTTCCTGCCGCCGCTCTTCTTCCTCGTTGCAGCAGGGCTTGCCTTTGCGACGGGCACGAGCTGGGGCACATTCGGCATCCTCATCCCAATCGCCATCGCCGTCCTCGGACAGACGGCGCCCGACATTCTCGTCGTCTCTGTCGCCGCTATCCTCTCGGGCGCGGTCTGCGGCGACCACGCCTCACCCATCTCCGACACCACCATCCTCGCCTCGGCAGGGGCACAGTGTCACCATCTCGACCACGTATCGACCCAGCTGCCCTACGTTGCCGTCGTCGCTTCCTGCTCCCTCATCGGCTACATCACCGACGGACTGACCGAAAACGGCTATATTGGACTCGCCGTGGGCATCGCAGCCCTCGCCATATTCATGGTCGTGCTCTCCTCACGCATCACATCGGCAGAGCGATGAACAAACATACATATATGAAAACGCCGCCAACGAAGCATAGAGCCCGTTGGCGGCGTTTTGTCACGTGCTGTTTTCTTGTCAGCCCCGCGTCTTTCCTCCCGCCACATTATATGTGACGCCGTGGATATAGGATGCGCGGTCGGAGGCGAGATAGGCGACGAGGTCGGCGACCTCGGAGAGCTTGCCGCTGCGCCCAAGAGGCGTGGTCTTGGTACTCGCATATCCCTTGCGCAGGTCATCGACGGTGATGCCGCGCGTGTAGGCGAGAGCCTCCTCATAGGCCAGAGTACGCAGCCCCGTCGCCTCAAGGATACCGGGCGCAACGGCAACAACGCGCACGCCCAGCTTGCCGAACTCCTTCGCCCACGAACGCGTAAAGGAATTGACCGCATTCTTCGTTGCCGCATAGATGCTCTGCCCCTCAGAGCCCTCGATGCCGCTCTCCGAGCTCATGTTGATGATAACGCCGTGTCCCTGTGCGGCGAGCTCTCGCCCAACTTCCTGTGCACAGAGATAGACGCCCTTGAAGTTAACTGCCGTTACCTTATCAAAGACAGCATCGTCCAGTTCATACTTACCGTGCGGATCCTTCGGATCAACCAGGAGGCGCGGAATATTGATGCCTGCATTGTTGACGAGGATATCGATATGTCCAAACTTCTCCTTCGCCGCAGCAACCATCGCTGCAACACTGGCACGCTTCGTCACATCAGTAACGACGTAAAGCACCTTTCCATTCTTCTCATCAAAGGCAGGTGCCTGCGGGTTCATATCGCAGACGACAACATTCGCACCCTGCGCCAAAAACTCCTCGGCGACCGCCTTGCCGATCCCCGACGCGCCGCCCGTAACAATCGCCGTCTTTCCCTCGAGATTCAACCAACTCATATCGTATTCTCCTTTTCCCTTACGAAAGAAAGCAAAATATCTCAGTTCTCATACAGCCCCGCACTGGCGATCCACGCAATGATAACGGCGAGCGGGCCTGTCATGAAGCGAGAGTAAAGGACAGCGGGCACACCGATCTCCACCGTCTTGGCATCTGCCTCGGCAAGACCGAGGCCGACCGGAATAAAGTCGCAGGCGCACTGCACGTTGATCGCAAACACAGCAGGGAGAGCAAGATTCGGCGGGATGTGCCCAAGCCCGATCTCCACACCAATCAGCACACCGACCACCTGTGCGATGACTGCCCCCGGCCCAAGAAACGGAGAAAGAAGCGGAAACGAGCAGATAAGAGCTAAGATAACCAGTCCAATCGGAGAGGATGCAAGCGGCGAGATAAAATGCGCCACGAAGTCGCCAAATCCCGAACCGAGGATAACGCCAATCAGCATGGAGACAAAAGCCATGAATGGAAGGATCGTCGTAATCATGGTATTGACGGACTCGCGTCCCGCCTGATAGAACGTAGCGACGATGCCGCCCATCATCTGCCCGATCTTTGCCATAAGGCCGCCGGACTGCTCCGTGATTTTCTTCGTCGTATCGTACTTCGGAGCGGGTGCCGCCGCAGCTGCATCGGATGCAGCCGGCGCAGCAGGCGCTGCCGAGCCGTCGCTGAATGCGATATTGTTCGGCTTGACCGCCGAGACGTAGATATCCTCCTTGATGTACTGGGCAAGCGGACCAGAGGGTCCCGTCTGCTTAACGTTCACCGTAAAGATGCGCTTCTGCGGGTAGATGCCGCAGCGCAGCGTGCCGCCGCAGTCAATGACCACGGCGAGGATTTCCTCCTCCGGAACACTGGTCTTGAAGCCATCCACAACCTCTGCGCCCGTCATTTCGCCGAGACGAAGGGCAACATCCGAGATGACCCCGCCCGTGATATTGACGATTTTATTTCTCTTCTCGTCCGGCGTCAGCGTGAGCGGGCCGCCAAAGCCGCCCGAACCTGCTGAGACGACAACACTTTTATACTCTGCCATGGTATTGCTCCCTTCTTCCTTACTTCATCACAGTGGGCTCTTTGCTGAGCTCAACGCCCTGCTGACGCTGCACATACGCCGTCGTGAAGTCCGTCAGCCAGCCGCGCAGGAAGTTGACCACGAGACCGACGAGCAGATAGCGGACGGCAAGATCCGTATAGGGCAGTCCGAGCGTCGTAATGCCGTTGGCAACGCCGAGGAACACGAACATCTCACCGGGATTGACATGCGGGAACATACCGTTCATCGTATGGCATGCCGAAGACGATGCTGCATAATACGAGGGCTTGTAAAATTCCGGGAGGAATTTTCCCAGCGAGAGTGCCATCGGGTTGCAGAGGAAGAACACCCCGATAAACGGAAGAATGACATAGCGGGAAAATGGATTGCCTGCACAGAAATGTGCAAATCGCTCCACGCGCTCATTTCCGACGAAGAGAACGATTGCGTTCATCGCGACGAGCAGGCAAAGCAGCGTCGGGATAATGCCCGTCACCCAGCTGATGAGTGTCTCACCGCCCTTGTTGAACATCCCGATGAATCCCTGTGCGAAAAGAATGAGTGTGTCCATGCGTTTGTCTCCTTTCACATGGAAAAAATTAGTCTTATGCTGAACCGGCGAATGCCGTGCCCTGCTCCTGATAGATCATATATTCCTCACGCGCGCCAAGCACGGCGCGGCGCGTTTGGCGATCATAGCGGGCGACATGCTCCTCATCGAGATCGAGGAGATTCACCCCGTTGAAGTCGTCAAATGGTCGGAACCCCGCGAAGACGGTGACGCCCTTCATGATCTCCCCACGCAGGATATTGCAGTCCCCATCGATCACAAAGAGCACAATCGCCCCTGCGGCAAAACGCCCCTTTGCCTTGCCGATGGCGACGCGCCCCTCATGGCGCAGTTCACGCACATGTGCGGCAAAGCGACGAAACTGGAGGATACTCAGCACGAGCTGAAGGACCCACATACTCACCGCGATAACGATCAGCCAAAACATTGTTCTCACCCCCGAATTATTCATTGAGTAAAATCTTTGCTGTCTCCTCATCCGTGATGAGAACATTGATATAGCGGCCGCGCAGTGCGCCGAGAATGGCAGGCACCTTCTCACGCGATGCCGCCATGCCGATGCAGTACGGCAGGCTGCGGAGGCGCTCAAGCTGTACCGCGATGATGCGGTCATGGAACTCGTTCGTCACGGGGCGGCCGTCCGCATCGTAAAACACGGAACAGATCTCCCCCACAGCACCGCTGCGCAAGAGGCTCTCGATTCCCTCTCGACCAAAGCTCCCCATCCAAACCAAGTTGGAGGATTTGACGGGGGCGCCGATGCCGACAATCCCAATATCGAGCTTTTCCCAGAGCTTTGAAATCTGCTCGAAATTGATATCCTGTCGAATCGCCTCTGCGATCTCGCCCGTGCGCGCAATAGCAGGGGCATAGATATAATGACTGCGCCCGCCAAAGGCGTTTGCGAGTTCATAGCAGAGCGTATTCACATGAAGTTCGCTGTCGAGGCTCTCAGGCCCTCCATCAAGCGGAACAAAATCCGCACGCACCGCACGAATTTGCTCCTCGGCCGCGCAGCGCGTCAGCTCGCGGATGCTCGTCCCCCACGCCAGACCGATGGTCTGTCCATCGGCCGCAATTCGGCGCAGCAGGCTGAGCCCCGCCTGTCCCATGCGTTTCTTGACCTGCTCGAGGTCAATGCTGTGTGCGACGACGCACGCCTCACGCAGGCCGAAACGGCGCTCCAAGGCACTTTCGAGTTCCTCGTTGCTGTCCATCTCAACGGTGATGCGAACGATCCCCGACACAAGCGCACGCCGCAGGTACTTACTGACCGTCGTGCGGTCAACGCCAAGCCGCTGTGCAATCTCGCTCTGCTTCAAGCCTTCTGTATAGTATAGATTTGCCGCCTTGATAAGGATCCGTTTATCAACGGCCTGCATCATCATCCCCCTTTCCTATCAGTTTTCACATATGTGACGAACTGGCTCATATGTTTCTGTTATAGATAGAATATAGCGTGTTTTATTCTTTATCGCAAGAAAAAAAGACCGTGATTTGAAATAATCACAGTCTTTTCCCGATGATTGATCAAACATCGTCACATAGGTGATATCACTATATCAAAAGTGACAATGTATCACTTATCCATCATTCCGTTCATCCAGTCGCGCAGAACAACTGCCTGATTGAGCTTCGGATCCTTCGCTCCGTAGAGAAGTGTGACGTTCTCCCCTTTTGCAAGGTGCTCAGCGGCCGTTTTCATGTGCGCAGGTGCGGCACTGCCTGTCGAGAGTTCCGTCCGATACTTTTCGGTAAACTCCGCAAAGTTTTCCGCCTTGTGTCCAAACCACTTGCGCAGTTCGGGGCTCGGTGCGATATCCTTCCACCAGTCCGCAAGGGCGGCATGCTCCTTCGAGATGCCGCGCGGCCAGAGACGATCCACAAGAACGCGGAATCCATCGTTTTCTGTCGGTGTTTCATAAACCCGTTTAATGCGAATTTCTGCCATCGTTACGACGCCTCCCGTACCATATACTCCTGAATCGAGCGAACCTCACCCATCCGCAGTGCCGCAATCATGCGGTTAATGCGCGGCGGCGGCGTCCATGCAAGCGGGAGAAAGCAATTCTCACAACAGTTATACATCTCGTGCAGATCATTCTCCGCCTGTCGGCACAGCATGGCATACTCCGCCGCACGATGCTCGTATCGCCGGCCTGCACGCAGGTAGCCAATCGCGCTGACCGCCGCCCACAGGACAAAGTAATATGTCCAGACGAAATGCGGCAAAAAAGGAGAGAGAGGGAAATAGACAAGTGCAGCGGCAAGTCCGCCGACGAGCAGCCAGAACGGAAAGGATGGGTGCGACACCCCGCACTCAATGCTGCGCAGGTCGTCGACAACCTGATAGAGATTACTGTACTTCACAAAATAGTCCCGCAGGCGTTCGAGTTCTGCCAGCTGTTCCGCCGTATCTGCCGGCGGCACAGTTGGTTCATTCGGCGCGATCGCTGCCGGCATCTCATGGCGTTTTCGGGCCGCCGTATCGGCGAGAAAACTCCATGTCTCAAGCTCGTCATCGACGAGGGCGCGCCCTCCGCAGTGCGGACAAATGCGTGTCAGATTCTCGATCTTCGCGCCGCATTCTTTGCAGATCATCCGTCTCCTCCTTTCCTTTCAAAAATTTAGATCATATTCTACCACAGATTATTATTTCTGTCTAATAGACAGATTTTATTGCTCTATGCAAAAAGATGCGTCCCCGAAGGCAACATCCCTTTGCATATATGTTCCGTCAGTTTTTCCCGCGCTTCGAGCGATAGCCGAGCCAGAGCACGATCAGCCATATAGGCAGGATCGGCACGGCAATCTGCATCCCGGGGATCTGTGCCATCATGATGACAACCCCCGCGAGGAAGATGAGGCAGAGGTAGTTGATCCACGGATAGAACGGCGTGCGGAATTTGATCGGCTTTCCCTCACGTGCACATTGCTCACGAAACTTCAGATGCGTAACGACGATGGTCGTCCAGCTGATGACAGCCGCGCAGGTTGCGATCGCGATCAGATAGAGAAATGCATCGCCCGGGAAAAAGTAATTGAGAAAGACGACAATGAGCGTCATCCCCGAGGAGATGAGAATGCCGCGCACGGGCACCCCGCGGTGCGAGAGACGGCAGAGTGCCTGCGGTGCATCGCCGCGCTGCGCGAGACCGTAGAGCATGCGACTGTTGCTGTAGATCGCGGAGTTGTAGACCGAGACCGCCGCCGTGAGCACGACGAAGTTCAGGATATGCGCCGCCGCAGGGATGCCGACGTTGCGGAAAATCTGGACGAAGGGGCTCGCATCCGCGCCGACCTCGTTCCACGGCCAGAGTGCCATGAGGATCGCCATGGTACCGACGTAGAAGATGAGGATACGCCAGATCACCTGGTTGATCGCCTGCGGGATGGTGCGGTCGGGATCCTCCGCCTCCCCCGCCGTGATGCCAATGAGCTCGATGCCGCCGAACGAGAACATGACGACCGCCGTTGCAAGGAGGAAGCCCCACCAGCCGTTCGGCAGGAAGCCTCCGTGCGCCCAGAGGTTGCTGACGTTCTCGGGGAACGGTGCCCCCGTCACGAGCAGCCAGCCGCCGAGCCCAATCATGAGCACAATCGCCGTGATTTTGACAAGTGCCATCCAGAACTCCATCTCCCCATAGGCACGCACATTCGTGAGATTGAGGATGGTGATGACCGTGAGACAGACGAGCGCAGAAAGCCACTGCGGCAGATCGGGCAGCCAAAAATTCATGTAGATGCCGACCGCCGCCAGTTCCGCCATCGAGACAATGATGTAGTTGAACCAATAGTTCCAGCCGGAAAGAAACCCTGGAAAGTCGCCCCAGTACTTTCCCGCATAGTGACTGAAGGAGCCCGAGACCGGCTCATCCACCGCCATCTCGCCGAGCATCCGCATGATGAAAAAAATCATGATGCCGCCAAGCAGATAGGCGAGCATGACGGCAGGTCCCGCGAGGGCAATCGTCGAGACCGAGCCGTAGAACAGCCCGGTCCCGATTGCCCCGCCGAGAGCAATCATCTGTAAATGCCGGTTCTTCAGTCCGCGTCGAAGTGCGGGCGATGCTGACTTTTCCTGCATATATCCTCCGATTGAATCATTCTACCCGCGCTGACGTGCCTTGAGCGCCTGCTCCACATCACGCTTCGCCGCTTTTTCCTTCAGCGACTGGCGCTTATCGTAGTTGTGCTTGCCGCTCGCAAGTGCCAGCTCAAGCTTTGCTTTTCCGCGCTTAAAATAGACCTTCAGGGGGATGAGCGTCATCCCCTTTTCCCGCGTTTTGCCGAAGAGTTTCAGAATCTCTGCCTTGTGCATGAGTAAACGGCGTACGCGCAGCGGGTCGTGATTGAACTGATTGCCCTGATCGTAGGGGCTGATATGCATGTGATCGAGGAACACTTCCCCGTTCTTGATGTAGGCGTAACTGTCGCGCAGATTTGCCTTGCCGGCGCGCAGGGATTTGACCTCCGTACCGACCAGCTCCATCCCCGCCTCATAGGTCTCGTGGATGAAGTAGTCATGCCGCGCCTTGCGGTTTTCACAGGCGGTCTTGACGCCTTCGTTTTTCTTTCCCATTGATGTTCCTCATTCGGCGTTGCGCGTGCCGCCCTCCGTCCTGCGGTTCATACGGCGTGACGGGCGCGGGGCGCGGCGCGGCTTCTCCGTCCGCTCCGTCTCCTCACTCCGGCTGCGGTAGCCCGGAGGATCGGGCCAGACCGCGCTGTTGAGCCCTGTCACCTTAACGCGGTGGTAGTCACGCCCGCTGCGTTCATCATCACGGCGGCTGTCACTGCGCTCGCCGCGCTGCAGTCGGTCAGTATGACGCCTTGTATCACGTTCACTGCGCTGCGATGCCGGTTTTCCATCCATACGGCCCTTGCGCGGCACACTCTCCGCCGCTGCATGGGCGGCGCGATCCCCCTTCTGGGCGCGGCTGCCGCTTGAGCCATGGGCCCCTCGTGTCTTTTTGCGGCGCTCACCATATCCCGCGCCTGCCGCAGTGGATGTCGGTCCAGGGCGGCGTTCGTTCTTTTTTCGACGGGAAGAGTGTTGCTGCTCTGCCCCCGCCGATTCCTTCACAGGCCTCGGTGAAGTATTCTTCTTGGCGGGAGCAGCCGCCCCCGGTTCATAGACACCATTGTCCTTCAGCACGAAGTCGAGCGTTCGCGCCTGTACATCAGCGCGCGTGATGATGATGGTCACTGTATCACCGAGGCGGTAACGCGTGCCCGTACGCTCTCCCACCATCGCATACTGATCCTCAATATAGCTGTAGTAGTCGTTGACCATGGTCGAGACGTGGACCAGTCCCTCGACGCCGTTCTCCAGCTCGACGAAGATGCCGAACGCCGTCACACCGCTGATGACGCCCTCGTAGGTCTCGCCCACAAACTGCGCCATGTACTCGATTTTTTTCATATCGGTCGTCTCGCGCTCCGCCTCGATGGCGATGCGTTCACGCGCCGAGGAGTGTTCCGCTGCCTCGGGGAGGAGCGCACGCAGACGCTCGCGTTTCTCCGCCGCAATATGCCCCGTGGCAAACGTCTCGCGCAGGAGGCGATGCACCAGGAGGTCAGGGTAACGTCGGATCGGCGAGGTGAAATGCGTATAGTAGCGCGCCGCAAGGCCAAAGTGCCCAAGGCTCGCCGTCGAATAGCGCGCCTGCTGCATCGACCGCAGGGCAACCGCCCCAATGATGCGCTCCTCAGGCTGTCCCTTAACGCGGTCGAGCACCTGCTGGATGTCGGAGGGGCGCACCTTGCCGTCCTCATCGACATGGAGGCGCAGACCGAGTGCGGCGAGAAGACTCTGCAGGCGCTCTATCTTCTCGGCGGCGGGCGTCTCATGCACGCGGTAGACGAACGGCTCTTCCTTCAGCTCCATGTGACGCGCCACGGTCTCATTTGCCGCGAGCATGCACTCCTCAATGATGGACTCGCCGATCGAACCCGTACGTTTTTCGAGCGCGACGGGATGTCCATCGGCATCGAGCTTTACCTTGACCTCGGGCAGCTCAAAGTCAATCGAGCCGCGCCGATGGCGCTTGGCACGCAGTACCTCGCGCAGACGGCGCAGTGTCTCGAGCATTGGGCGGATGTCGCCGTTGTCCGAGACAAACGGTTCCTCACCGGCGAGCACCTTATTGACAAGCGTATAGGTAAGGCGGCGCGCAACATGGATCACGCACGGCACGATCTCATAGTTCCTGACCTCGCCGTCCATGCCGATCTCCATCTCGCACGCCATCGAGAGACGATCCACGCCCTCGTTCAGGCTGCAGATCCCGTTCGACAGCTCCTTCGGGAGCATCGGAATCACGCGGTCGACGAGATAGACGCTCGTCCCGCGCCGAGCCGCCTCACGATCAAGCGGCTCGCCCGCCCGGACGTAGTGGCTGACATCGGCGATATAGACACCGAGAAAGAAAACGCCGTCCTTCTCATAGGCGTAGACACCGTCGTCAATGTCCTTCGTATCCTCGCCGTCAATCGTGACGATGGGGAAATCACGCCGATCACGCCGCCCTGCATACTCCTCGGGAAGCGGATCCTTCGGGCAGCGCGCCGCCGCCTCTGCAACATCGGGCGGGAACTTCTCATCGAGATCGTAGGCGCGCATGACGGCGAGTACGTCCACGCCGGGGTCGCCCGTCTTGCCGAGCACCTCGACGACGCGCCCTTCGGCGCTTCTTCGCTGCTCCGGCCACTTCGTGATCTCGACCACGACCTTGCTGCCCGTCTTTGCCCCGCCGAAGTCCTTTTTCAGCACAAAGACATCGCGCCCGATCTTCGTGCTGTCGGGCGTGACGAACCCGAACGCCTTGCTGCGCTCGAATGTGCCGACGATATGCGTATTGACGCGCTCGAGGATGCGGATGATCTCCCCCTCGCGCGCGCGTCCCGGCTGCTCGGACGGCGTGACGCGTGCGACCACGCGGTCGCCGTGCATCGCCGTCCCCATCGCGCTGCCGGGGACAAAGACATCCGTCTCCTCCTCCGTCTCACGCACGTCGGGGATGATAAAGCCGAACCCCTTCGGCGACATGGAGAGCCGCCCCACCACGAGATTCATGCGGCTCGGCAGGCCGTAAAGGCCGCTGCGGTTGCGGATGACCGCACCATCGGTCTCAAGCGCCGCAAGGGCAGCGGAGAGCTCCTTCCCTTCGCTCTCCGGGAGCCCCAGCCCCGTACGCAGCTCCGCCTCAGGCAGCGGGCGATAGGCGTCCTCCCGCATAAAGGCATAGATCCTCTCCTTGAGCGTATCCAGTTGTTCCTGTTCCATATTTTCCTCTTTTTTCGTTTCTACGATCTTCTTCCCTGCACAGCCTTCTCCAAAAAATCTGCCGTGCGCTCAAATACGCGCTCCCTGATCCCCTCGTCGAGTGGGAGCAGATGCCCTGCGTCAGGGAGAATCACGGTCTCGCAGTCCGCGCTTGCCACATGTGCACGCAGCTCCTCCGCACTCTTCGGGTCCGCCGTATGGTCACGCGATCCATGGACGATCAGGAGCGGCGCACATACCTTGCCCAGCTCGCTTCGGGCGGCGGCAATCACATCCATCATCTCATGGACAGAGACGAGCGGCATGCGCCGATAAGTGTTGTTCGCCCCCTGCGGAACGTTCTCCAGTTTGCGGCGCGCCTTCGGCACATAGCGTCCGACGCTCGCCGCGCGCGTCGGCAGGTGCTCGATCCCCTGCTCCTGTGCGATAATGAGCGGTGCGCCGAGGCTCACGACACACGTGACCTCCGCCTCGACTGAGAGCAGAAGAGCAAAGATCGCCCCCATCGAGTGTCCCACGACGGCGATGTCGTCACACGCACCGCGCAGAATCGCATAGCCGTCGCGCACGGAGTCCATCCAGTCCTCATGATCCGTGCGGCTGAGATCCTCCGCCGTCGTTCCGTGTCCCGCGAGGCGTATGGCGAGCACCGTAAAGCCGCGTGCATGAAGGTACTCTCCCATGAGACGCAGCTCAGCAGGAAGCCCCGTAAATCCATGAATGAGGAGGACACCATGCCGTCCGCCCGGCAGAAAAAAAGGCTCTGCGCCCAGTAAATGCACGGCGATCTCTCCTCCTCAAAATAAAGCCCTGCCCCGCATAGCGGCAGCAGGGTTCATTCACTGATACGGTCAGAGAACCACGATAAATTCAGCACCGCCATCTTGATGCATCTTTTTCCCGTACGCCGACGGAAAATCTACGCCAACCTGGCGGACTTCATTTGATCAGTGATTCCCTAACTCGACATCCGCGCAATGATGATCGTAATTACCCCGAACAGAATGGCAAACACGACCGTCACGCGTGCGAGCAGCGCATCCATGCCGCGCGCCTTGCCCGAAAACACCGTATCCTCGCCGCCGTCCAGTCCGCCCATACCGGCAGACTTTGCCTCCTGTCCGAGCACAGACGCAATGAGAATGATCGCAACAATTGCATCAAGTACCATTAAAAGTGTGAGCAAGAAAAAGCCCCTTCCTGAACGAATATACGCAACTACATTTAGTTATGATAGCACATACTACGCAAAAGTGGCAAGTGAAATGTCTCAACATGAATATTCTCCCACAAGATTTTATGTAAACCTGCCGCACACGAAAATACTGCCGATACGCAGACAGCGATCGGCAGTACGACAATATTTTTAGTTACGAACGTTGACCATTGTTTCCCCAGTAAGATACCGCTTTAAATCCTCCATCCCAATTTCCACGGAGGTCATCATCGTATCACAGGAAGTTCCGGCAAGATGACTGGTCAAGGTAATATTGGAAAGCTTCAAATACGGATGATCCATCGGCAGCGGTTCCTCGTCATAGACATCGATCGCGGCACCGCCGATGGCATGATCACGCAGAGCCTCTGCCAGAGCCTTCGTATCGACCAGTCCGGCACGTGCTGTATTGATGAGATACGCGGTCTGCTTCATTTTGGACAGCTCCGCCTTGCCGATAAAGTGTTCTGTTTTCTCTGACAGACGCAGATGAAGCGTCACTATATCCGACTGCTCCAGCAGCTCCTCCAGCGATACAAATTCGACATTCTGATCGGCACACTTTTTCGGATCAGCATACGGATCATGAACAATCACCTTTGACTCAAAACCCTGCAGACGCATTCTCACGCGCTGACCGATGTAGCCATAACCAATAATGCCGACCGTCATCTTGCGCATATCGTGGATATAGCTCTGGTTATCGTATTTCTTGCACCATTTCCCTTCCATAATCAAATGGTGACTGCGTGCAATATTCTTGTTCTCTGCGATCATCATGCCAACAGCGAAATCGGCGACTGCATTCGCGCTGCGCCATGGCGCGTTAATGAGCTTTACCCCTTTCTCAGTAAGACGGGGAACATCCGCATTCTCATAGCCGCCGCGCAAAACTGCTGCTACCTTGAGATTCTTTGCCTTCTCAATGACCTCTTTGTTGATGGATGCCACATGAACGACAAGAATATCTTTATCCGCACAGTTGTCGAGGAGTGCCTGGCAGGTCGGTGCAGCATCAATGCCCTCATGTTCGATCAAGGTCATACGATCTGTAATCGGTCCCATCGCATACATATCCTTATCTTCGACAATGGTAATTTCAGCGCCAAACTTCTCCAATGCACTCAGTTCTTCCATCATCTTCACAGTGATACCACCATCTGCAACACAAAGAATCTTTGTTTTTCCCATGAATGATTCCCTCCAACAGCTTTACCACCCTCTTCCCGTATGATGGGAAGGGACACCCTCAAAGATGAGGACCTTACGCCTTCCCTGCCGAGCCGACCAGGTCGATCTTCTGACGCACGACCTCCTGCAGGGCAGCAAGCGGCTTCTGATACAGCTGATGCGGCCATATGGCCAAATGCTCTGCATGCTGCAGCTCCTCCTTGAGTGTGCCGTTAAATGCCGTCAGCATCTCAGAGAAGATATTCAGCTTACATATACCGTTGGCAACAGACTTACGAATCAGCCCATCCGGTGTCCCGGATCCTCCATGCATCACCATAGGAACAGGCGATATTGCATTCAGTTCCTGCAGCCGGTCAAAATGAATGTGCGGTTTATGCACGTAAAGTCCATGCGCCGTTCCCACAGCAACAGCGATGCAATCAACCTGGGAACGTGCAACGAACTCCGCCAGCTCACTCGGCTGTGTAAGGAAATCATCAGGGTTATCAAAGGTATCCTTCTTCACAGCCCCAATTTCGCTGTTTCCGACAATGCCGTCCCCCACATGTCCGAGCTCCGCTTCTACACTGACATCAAACCGATGTGCATACGAGACGACCTCGCTTGTCTTTCGCAGATTCTCTTCCAGAGGAAGCATAGAGCCATCAAACATCACCGAAGAAAAGCCTCCATCGATGCACCGCTTGATGAACGGAATATCCACTGCATGATCCAGATGAACAGCCACGGGAACAGATGCAGCTTCTGCAATTCTACGCAAATATCCGAGCCAATAGGAAAGCCGATCACCGACAAGATCGACAGCCAACCCCATCAGAATGACCGGCGACTTTTTTTCCTCTGCAGCCTCAGTCACTGCCATAGCCATATCGAGATTGCTGACATCAAACGCGCCGACAGCATACTTTCCTGCGCGCGCATCCGTCAGCATCTTGTTCATATTTACTAAAGCCATAGATACCCCTCCTCATGCACCGACTCAGTCGGGCGAACACCAACCCCACATGGACTGCGTGCTCGTCATGACCCCATCAAACCCGCGCTGACAGAGCCGCTCAGCAAACTCACTCCGATCGATAAAACCACTCGCAAAAATTCTGCCGGAAAACACCTTGTGAAATTGACCAAGGAAGTCATAGGCACAAACCGCAGGCCTCAGTTCAATGGCATCGGGCTTCGTTACTTCAATGGAGCGGAATGCCATTTCCAACGACAGGGAATCCAAAAGAGCGACTTTCCAAATGGTCTTTAACCCGGCAGACCTCGCCCTGCTGATGTGATATGCGTTCGAACCAATGACCGTGTCTACCTTATAGGCTTTTTTCAGCATTTCAAAGGCAATCGCATCCGTTCCGAGCCCTCCGATCAACTCATGATTGACAATGACCTCCTGTCCATTTTTGTGGCATTGCGTCGTGAGTTCGGCAAGATTTCCGATATGCGATACCGTACTCAGCAAAATCTCGCCCTGGGATGATTTCAGTGCTCGGTCCAGATGCCGTATATCCCGTACCGACGGAATGACCGTGAAGGTTCTATCCATCCTGTCCTCCCTCCCAGTACCGCAGCAAATGTTGATTCAGGCGCTGCCATTCCGCATATCTTTTTTGATAGAATGCGGCCTTTTCCGCATTGGGGAGAACGCGAGGCTTCAGCTTGACCGAACGCGCAAACGCCTCTTCATAGTTCTTGTATATGCCTGCTCCAATACCGGCAACAATGGCAACACCATGCGCTCCTGTTTCGTCACATTCGACGACCTCTACGGGAAGTCCCATAGTATCGGCAAAGATCTGCGTCCACACAGAACTCTTTGCCATGCCGCCGGTCAGGCGAATGAGCTTTGCCGGCAACCCGGCAGAGATCAGGAAATCGATGTGATGTTTATGAATAAACGCGATTCCCTCGACAACAGCATAACACAGTTCTCCGTAGCTTGTATGCATATTGAGGTTGCTGAAGCCCGCGCGTGCGTTCACATGGATACTGGGTGATGCAACAAACGGTTGAAAATACGGTGTGTCCATATTCGGATCTGCCTTCAGAATCCACTCGTTCAGCACATCATAATAGTCGCGTTGTTCATAGACAGCCGCCAGCCTCGCCTTATCTCCGAGGACATGATGAAACCATTCGTAGTTGGTCGCGGAGGCTCCCGTATAGGAACAGTTGAGATACTCATTCTTGTGAATGTAGGGCATATTGCTCGATGCATTTGGTATCACACGATCCGAATGCGTCTCATTGATGCACCATGATCCGGCGATTGATGTGATCACCCCATCGCCCGTTGCTCCGGCTCCGACAAGACTTGCCAGAATATCCATCATACCCGCGGCGATCGGAGTGCCCTCTTTGAGGCCGGTCATCTCTGCTGCTTCCTGCGTCACTGTACCGACGATCTGTTCCGGACTCGAATAGAGCGCTGGCAACTTGTCAAACATCTCGGGAATACCATAGAGATCCATCAGCTCTCGCGAGTACTCCATCGTGTCCATGTCAACCATGAAGGAACCGCCGAAGACATTGAGATCTGTAGCAAACCGACCGGACAGCCGATACATCAAGTAGTCTTTGAACATCAACACGCTGCCGATTCTGTCATAGACAGGACGCTCATGCTCTTTGTACCAGCGCAGAATCGGCCCCGGCTCGCCCGCGAACAGTGTTCCATGTACCATACGGTTGATCTTATCGTATGTGCCTTCCTTCTGATACAAAGAAATGATGTCATTGGCGCGGTAATCCTGTGAAAAACATCCAGGGGCAATGGACCAGCCGCTCTCATCGAGAAACACGACACCATTGCCGAACGACGTCACACCAACCCCGGCAATATCCTCTGCAGAAACCCCAGCCTTCCCGATCGCACGCTTGATGCATTGGGAAACCATGCTCCAGAGCTCATCGACATCAAATTCTTCAAAGCCCCTGCCGCGCGGTGCAAGATGCATACGCTCAGAGCTCTTCGTGGAAGATGATGCGACCATCTTCCCCCCTTCATCAAAAACAACCGCCTTACTCGACGTGTTTCCGGCATCAATGCCAATCAAAAACTTTGCCATGACAGTCCCTCCTTTCAATCATTTACCGCATCAGCATACCGCCTGTGGCATCGAGTGTAATTCCTGTCAGGTAGTCTGCTTTGTTCGAACACAGAAAGAGAATACTGTATGCGACTTCCTCCGGCTCGGCGACTCTGCCTAAGGGAATCCGCTGACAGTAATAATCCCTGCGCGTCTTCAGTGCCTCATGAACCATAGGAGTCTCCATAAGGCCGGGCGCAACTGCATTGACGTTGATACGATGTGATGCAAGTTCCCGTGCAAGTGAAATCGTAAAGGACACCAATCCGCCTTTGGAAGCCGCATAATGTGCGTGTCCCGTCGTAGATCCGGAAAATGCAGCCTGCGACACGACATTCACAATCTTTCCCGGCTTTTTTTGATCGACCAAACAGCGTGCAAAATCACGACATAAGACAAACGGACTGATCAGATTGACCTCCAAGGTATGCCGAAAATCCTCTTCCTCCATATCAAGGACATAGGACTGCGGCCATATTCCGGCAGCATTGACGAGAATGTCCAGCGTACCGAATGCGGAAAGTGCTCTGCGCACGACATCATTGCGGTGGCTGCTGCTCAGATCACATGCGATTCCCGCAGAACGTATGCCGTACCTGTTCTGCAGATCCGCGGCAAGTGCAGTGCATTCATCTCCATGTCGGCTGACGGCAATAACATTCGCTCCCTCCTGTGCAAAGAGCTCACATACCGCTCGGCCAAGGCCCTTTGTACCACCGATCACGAGTGCATTTTTTCCCTGTAAACCGAACTCCATTGTGCACCTCATTTCTGCCGTACAATACAGCGCGATGTCAGATCACCGGAAAGACTCCCCTCCATCTCACGGGAAAGCAAGACAGGAGAATGCAGGAATGCATCGACTGTCCCACCTGCCAAATGCGGCGTGATGGTAACATTATCGAGACCGACCAACGGATCATCTCCAGTAAGCGGTTCATGCTCAAAAACATCAAGTGCCGCCCCTTGAATGCGCTTTTCCTTCAGTGCCGCGTACAGAGCAGCTTCATCAACAAGCCCGGCGCGCGCCGTGTTGATAAAATACGCCGTTGGTTTCATCAAGGAGAATGCACGCGCATTCATCAGCCCCTTCGTCTCCTCTGTTAGGCGTCCATGAATCGTCACGAAGTCCGCCTGTACGAGCAGGTCGTCAAAAGAAACACGCGTGACATCATTCGGCAACACATCCACATAGGGATCGTAGCCGATCAGCCGTACATCAAAGCCACGCAGGCGCTTGGCAACCTTCTGTCCGACCTGCCCCAGTCCGATAATGCCGACCGTCTTATCCTCCAGATCGGGTACCGATGCAGCATTTGCATAGTCGCGAACCCAGCGTCCCTCCTTAAGGTTCGCATGGGCACGGGCAATATTGCGGCACTCGCCCAGAATCATCCCAACAGTAAAGTCAGCAACAGCTGTCGCATTGCGTCCCGGCGTATGATAGACTGTGATCCCTTTCTGCATCGCATAGGGCACATTCACATTTTCGTAGCCGCCGCGCAGAACACCGATGAACCGCAGTTTTGTGCAGGCGTCGATCACCTTCTTTGTGATCGGACAAAACTGTGTAATAAGGATCTCCGCATCACGCAGTTTCGCGATGAGCGCGTCCGGCACCGCATAGACTTCGCTTCCCTGTGTCTCGACCTGCAGATTGATGCTCTGCAGCTCCTCATAGTCTTTCAGCGGCCAGTCAACGACCTCAACATCGACCCCCTTGGCACGATAGCGGGAAAACCCCTCTTCTATATACCGTGACGGTATCAGGAGATCACCAATCCCAATGAGTTTCATCTACATCCACCCCTTTTACTTTCCGATCAGTTCACCCACTTTAACCAGCGCCCAGCCAACAGGTGTATTATATGCCGACACCAAATTCCCCAGTTCCGTCGAGGTTACATTGCTCGGCAGGCGCACATTCGCCTGATCGGCTGCTACGCCGTAAATGCCCGACAGATTACTGCCCGCATAAAGTGCAATGGTCACGATAAAAAGCCCTGTAATAAAGATACGGAACATATTGCGCTTACAGAATGGCGCAACCATAGAAATGACAAACACGATCGACGCGAGGTCGACAAACGGAAGCATGCGGTTCCCCGGCAAAATGATCGAGATGAAAAGCGTGGCAGGAATAAGAAGGAGGCCTGTCGCAATAATGCACGGCTCTCCGATCAGAAGAGCGGTATCCATGCCGATATTGAACTCCCGTCCCGGAAAAATTCTCTTGAGTACCGTCTCTGCCTGATCGCGAACAATCATAACTCCCTCGACGGTGATCTCCACCATCTTCGGCAGCAGGATCATAACGGCAGCCACTTGAACCGCCAGGAAGGCACATTGACCAACGCCCCAACCGGCAAGGATGCCCATTCCTGCACCAAGAATGGTTGCGAGTGTAATCGGTTTTCCAAGGACGCCAAGTTTCTGTATGACTCCCTCTGGACTGAGGTTGATCCTGTTGAGTCCCGGAATCCGTTCAATAATGGCATTAACCGCTATACCGATCGGGACATAGACACCGCATGTGGCATGAACAAACGCGACCCCTTTGATGTTGTACATCTTCTGAATCGCCGGCGCTGTTTTATCTCCAATGATAAACGCGATCAAATACAGGATAAGTGCCGCGGCTGTGCCGAGCATCAGACTCCCCGTCTCATAGTAAACCATCGAGCCCGGCAGGAGAATTAGCCAGTAATTGAATATATCGATATTCAAGATCTGCGTTCGCTTTAACGCCAACAGCACAATATTCAAAATGATTGCCCCCGGCACAACCAGTGGGATGAGGGGGGACGACCATCCGATTGCGGCGCTTGTTGCCCAACCGGCATCAATAACCGTCAGGCTCGCACCAAAGCGCTCAACCATATCCTCCGATGCAGGCCCCAGACTATTTAGAAGCATGGATACAATCAGGTTAATCCCGGTAAATCCAACGCCGACCAGCATTCCCGCTTCAAAAGCTCTGCCCACGGACAATCGGAAACAAATACCCAAGATAAAGAAAATCACGGGCATCATGACCGTTGGTCCCAATGCTAAGATTTCATTCAAAAATTCCATGATGGTCACCTCACAATCAGAATATCTTGCTTAACTGATCGGCCCTCACCGATAAATCTTCTTTGCTGCCAGCATTCCGGCCAATGTGTAAACCGCTGCTGTCTCTTCTTCACCAGATGCCTCTACCGTGACCTCAGTTCCACAGGTAATGCCAAGCCCCATGATCTGCAAGACATCCGTAGCAGCCGCCGTTCTTCCATTCGCATGAAGTTTCACATCTGCTTGAAACTGTCCCGCCTCTTCTGCAATCATCGCTGCTGGGCGTGCGTGAAGACCGGAAGCATTCTCCACCGTAAGCGTAACCTTCATCTCGTCCCCTCCTTTCATATCATAAAGCGCTATCCTACAAATAAAAAACGGTATTAGGAGACAGACTCTCGTCATATCTCATAATACCGAATTCATCTACATACTTCAGTAGTCCGCTATTTTGTTGTATGAAGGTTTTCTCCTTCTTTAATTATCTCAATCTTATCACATCTCGAAAAAATACGCAAGAAGAAATTTTTACTTCTGCTACACAAAAATAGTGAAAGGCTTTCCTATCCGCGTGCCGCCATTGCCGCTGCGAGTGCTGCACCTAGTCCCGAGCCGCCGCACGAGAGGAAGGTGTCTGCCTTTGCTGCGTCCTCACCGAGAAGCTCGGAGAAGGCGCGCATCATGTTCTGCTGCACGAGCGGCATCTTCTCATATATCGAGCCATCCACGGCAATGTGCTGCGGACGCATTTCTCCGCTTCCCGTGATCTGCCACAGCGTTCCGACGAATGTCGCTGCGATGAGCCGCACAGAACGGGCAACGACGGCATGTGCAAGGTCACGCACGCATACGGCATCCTGCACGGAGAGCTCCACTCCCGTCCGCGTACGAACAAGGGCAGCGGCAGTCTCCCCGCCCGTATCTGCCAGCATCCGACTGAGGTCGATGCTGGTAAAGCCATACGTGCATCCCTTCTCGCCCAAAAGCTCCGCGAGAGCCATGGCAAAAAGCACGCCCATGCAGCGTCCGGCAGCCATCTTCTCAAGGCGCTGCTCGCCGGGCTTTTCCGATGCCGCATCAAGTGCTGCGTCAAAGCGGTTCGGCACAAGCTTGCGGAAGCCTCCCGACTCCATATTGAGGATCATCGGCGGCTGTGCCGTCCCTGTATATGGTTCCAAATAGCACGTGTTGTACCCCGCCGCATAGACTGCGCCGATGGCGGTATCACCCTTTACGTAGGCGGCGGCGAGCAGGACAGCGACCGTATCGTTGATGACGGCGATCGGCGTGACGTTCGTCAGCCCCTGCCGCACGAGTGCCTCCCACAGAAGATCGTTGACCGCCTCGCCCTCCACGCCGCGCGCCGCGAACCCCTTTGTCCAGATGACGAGGCGTGCATCGTTGATGTTCGTCTGCCGCGACGGAAAGGAGAAGGTATGCCCAAGCAAATACGGCGTCTCGTGATCACCGCCGACCGTCTCATCAACGAGTGCCGCGATGAAATCGAACATCTCCTTCCCCGTCGCCTCTGGACCGATGAAGTCATAGATGCCGTCCACCTTCAGGGGTTTTGCCGTCTGGGAAAGGACGTCGTACTTCCCATTTCCCAGGAGACGGTAGAGCACAACGTGCACATTGGTCCCGCCGAAGTCCAGTGCGAGATAGTCGCCGCGCTCCTCTCCTGTCGGCAGTCCAAGATAGGACGGCAGCATCCGCAGGGAGGAGTCAGGGGAGCCCATGAGCCCGAGCCGCATATCCTGCCGAAAATCTGCCGCCACTTCACGCAGTTCCTCTGCGTCAATCGTAAAGGCATTGACAATCGCATCATAGTGTGCACGGTCAAACGCCACTGTCATTTTCCTCCATGTGCGGCCGGCAGCTCCTGCACCACAAGCATCGTATGGGAAAGGCGAACGAGTACGCGCGTGATGCGGATGCCGTCTACCTCCTCCACATAGAGCAGTGCACCCTCGTGTGCCGCCATCTGCCCGACGCGCGGTGCCTCACCGAGCTGGTCATACAGCCAGCCGCCGATGCTGTCCACATCCTCGTCCTCGATGCGTATGCCGAGAAGATCGTTGACCTCCTCAAGGAGCAGCTTCGCATCGATGGAGCAGATATCGAGATCACGCCACTCGACACTCTCACGCTCGACATCGAATTCATCACGGATGTCGCCGACAATCTGCTCGATGATATCCTCGACGGTCACCATACCCGCCGTCCCGCCATACTCATCGACCACGATGGCAAGCTGATATCCCTGCTCCTGCATCGTGCGCAGAAGGATACTCCCGTCCATGCTCTCGGGCACGATGAGCGCCTTGCGAATATAGCGGCGCAGGTTCAGCTGCTCACCGCGCATGAGCGGTGCCAAGAGATCCTTGACATGAATAAATCCGATGATATGATCTTTATCCTCATAGCAGACCGGGTAGCGTGTCTGCTGCTCCTCGAGGATGGTCTTGATGCGCTCTGCGGGCGAGTCATCCAGATAGAGACAGATCATATCCGTGCGCGGCACCATGATTTCACGTGCATTCAGTTCCGTAAAGGAGAACACCTTGTCAACAAAGTCCGCCTCCGTGCTGTTGATGAGTCCCTGACGATAACTCTCCTTCATCAGGAGGCGAATCTCCTCCTCCGTATGGGCATCCTCGTTTTCGCCTTTGGCCTCGTAGCCGAGCTTGCGGCTGATATGATTGGCCACCGTGTTGAGCACCCAGACAAAGGGGCGCATCACGCGGCCAAAAAGTACCATGGGAAAGGAAATTGCGAGAAGAATGCGCTCCACGTTGGCGATGGCCATGGACTTCGGCGTCAGCTCGCCGAGCACGATATGGAGCGAGGTGATGAGCGTAAAGGCGATGGCAAGCGCAGCCGTGTGCCCGACCTCATCAGGGAGTCCGACACTCTGCGTGACAGGCAGGATCAGCACGGCAATCGCCGGCTCACCCACCCAGCCGAGGCCAAGTGAAGCAAGCGTGATGCCAAGCTGTGTCACAGACAGCGAGGAATCGAGATGATCGGTCAGCTGCTTCGCGTACTTTGCACGGCTGACGCCCTCGGCGATCAGGGTCTCCAGACGTGACGGACGGATTTTGACACAGCAGAACTCTGCCGCGACGAAGAACCCATTCATGAAAATCAGAAAAACAACGAGCAGTAAATCGAGTAGTGTGGGCAATATGTCCACGAATCAAGGCCTCCTTTGGGAAGGAACATCAATTGATCTTTTTCAAATCAAGTTTCATGCGGACAGCGAGGGCTTTCAGCCGCTCCACTTCCTTCGCATCGACAAGCGAGATGACTGTGCCCTCCTTGCCCGCGCGTGCCGTCCGTCCTGCGCGGTGACGATAGGTGCGCACGTCCTCGGGCAAATCGACCTGAACGACATAGTC
Organism: Centipeda flueggei ATCC 43531; assembly: GCF_000160695.1. Lineage (GTDB taxonomy): Bacteria > Bacillota > Negativicutes > Selenomonadales > Selenomonadaceae > Centipeda > Centipeda flueggei. Next base: position 166,619 of record NZ_GG694008.1, read on the forward strand.
CACATCCTCGATATCCAGGCCGCGCGCAGCAAGATCGGTGGAGATGAGAAGCTGTACACGCCCCGTGCGGATTGCATTGAGAGCGGCGCGCCGCTGATCGCGCCGCTCGCTGCCGAGCAGGGCGGCAACACGAATGCCTTCGTACTGCAGCTTCTCTGACGCTTTTTCTGCGTCAAAGCTGCGCCCGACAAAGACCAGTCCCCGCCGAATCGGCAGGCGGCGCGTCAATTTCTGCACAGCCTTTATTTTATCACGAAACGGCACAATATGATAGTAGTTTTCACACGTCGTCTCCTGCACTGCCGCACGGATGATGCGCAGTGCGCAGAGTTCCTCCGCCGCATGCACAGCCGCCGCAGCCGCTGTCGCCGAGAGGAGGAGCATCTGCCGCTCACGGGGCAGGAGGTGCAGGACGGCACGCACCTCCGCACTGTGCTGCTTGTCGAGGAGGCGGTCGAACTCATCGAGTACACAGAGGCGCACCTCCTGCAGTTTCAGTTTGCGGAGGCGGTGCAGCTCCACGATGCGCGGCGCAGAGCCGACGATGAGCGCCGGCTTTTTCTTCAGCGCGTCGATCTGCCGCTGTACATTCGCCCCGCCGATGAGGGCCTGCACGCCGACAGAGAGCCCTGCCGCCTGAATAAGATCCCGCGCGGCGCCCGCGATCTGCATCGCGAGCTCATGCGTCGGTGCGAGAACGAGTACCTGTGCCGCGCGCACGGCGGGGTCAATGCGCATGAGTGCGGGCAGGAGGTAGGCGAGCGTCTTGCCCGTCCCCGTCGGAGCCTCGCCGATCAGGTTCTCGCCTGTGCACGCGGCAGGAATCACCTCCCGCTGGATCTCCGTCGGCTCCGTGATGCCGTGCGCAGCCAGTGCCGCCGCGAGCGGCTCGGGCACGCCAAGTGATGTAAAGTCCATCGTATCCTCCTAAGCTTCAGCAGACGTATCCTTCAAACGCCTCCATCGCCGCGCATTCGCACGGCAGTCCTCGTTCCCCAATGCCTTAGAGGGGGATCTTTGCGGTGGTGGGGCGCCATGGACGATACAGGAGGCTCACCTTACTGGTCAAAAAACAGCGCATCCATCTCCGCCTGCTCATCTGCCGTCGGTGTGTAGCTGCGGCGCGCCGTCATCGCGGCGGCAGTGGGATGTGCCCCCATCCCGTCCGCAGAACCGCGCGGCACACGCCGTCCCGCAAAGTTCGGCTTGCCGCCCGCATCATCCGCCGTCATGCGGCACTGCGGGAACGCCGAGCAGCCCCAGAAATCGCCGTGCTTTCCCTTGCGTTTCAGCATGACGCCGCGCCCGCAGGCAGGACATGGTATCCCCTCGCCTCCCGTGATCTGCGCCGTCCGTGCCGCGTCGCAGAGATCACGTGCGAATGCCGCCTGCCCCGCGAGGAATTCCTCGGGCGTCCCCACGCCGTCCGCCATCGCGTGCAGCTGATCCTCCCAGATCGCCGTCGCATCGGGATACGTCATCGTATCGGGCAGCGCGTCGATAAGGAGATATGCCTCCGCCGTCGGCGTCAGCACCTTCTTCTTTCCCGCAGCATGGAGGAATTTACGGCGGATGAGATCCTCGATGATGCTCGCACGCGTCGCCTCCGTCCCAATGCCGGACACATCGCGCAGCATCTTTTTCGCCGCCTCGTCCTTGACGTACTTGTGAATCTCCTTCATCCCCTGGAGGAGCGTCGCGGGCGTAAACCGTGCGGGCGGCTTTGTCTGCCGCTCCTTCGTCTCTGCCGAGACGAACGCCGCCGCGTCGCCCTTTTTCATCGGCGGGAGTACCGTACTCTCCTCGTCCTCCTTCTCCGCATCCTCGGACTCATTCTTCCCCGCACGGTACATCGTGCGCCATCCCGCCGTGCGTTCCGTACGGCCGCGCGCCGTGAACGTCTCACCGTGATGCGTCACCTCCGCCTTCGTCTGATCGTAGACATAGTTCGGACAGAACTGCGCAATGTAGGCACGCGCGATCAGCTCGTAGATATTGCGCTCCACCGCCGTGAGCCGCGCGAGGTTCACGGGCACGGTTGTCGGGATGATCGCATGATGTGCCGAAATCTTTGCGTCGTTCCACGCACGCGACTTCTTCGCAGAATCTGCCGCCTGTGCCCACGCCGCAAGCGGCGTATCCGAGAGGGCGGCGAGATTGCCGAGAATCTTTGCCGCATCCTTGTGCTGACTCACGGGCAGATACTCTGCATCCGAGCGCGGATAGCTGGTCAGTTTTTCCTCGTACAGCTTCTGTGCCGTATCGAGCACCTGCTGCGGTTCATAGCCGTAGCGTTTGCCTGCGAGCACCTGCAGTGCCGAGAGCGAAAAGGGCAGCGGCGGCGGCTCCTCCTTTTTCTTGCGCTCATACTTTGTCACCACGCCGTCTGCGGGCGGCTCGCCGAATGACGCCGCAGCAGCATCTGCTGCTGCCCGATCCACGAGACGCCCCTCAGGATCGAGCGGCGTGCGCTCCTCCGACGGTTTCCACCGCGCACGAAAGGGCTCCCCTGCCTCTGTGCGGAACAGTGCATCGACAAGATAGTAGGTCGCAGGCGTAAAGTGCTCGATCTCGCGCTCCCGCCGCACCACGAGTGCCAGCGTCGGCGTCTTGACCCTCCCGATGGGCAGGACGAGCCGCGCATGCCCCGCCCGCCGCGCCGCGAGCGTATAGGCGCGTGAGAGATTCATCCCGATGAGCCAGTCCGCACGCGCCCGTGCGAGTGCCGAGAGCTTCAGCGGAAGGAAATCCCCGTTGTCGCGCAGGTCATTCAGCGCATCGTGAATGCTCTTATCGTCAAGTGCATTGATGAGAATACGGCGCACGGGCTTTGTATTGCCGAGGAAGTCCAGCACCTCATCCACCAAGAGCTGGCCCTCTCGATCAGGGTCGCCGGCATGCACGATCTCATCGGCACGCGCGATCAGCCCTTTCACCACCGCGAACTGCTGCGCCGCGCTCTCATTGACGACGAGATGCCACTCCTTCGGCAGGATCGGCAGATCCTCCGCGCGCCAGCGTTTCAGCGCAGGATCGTACTCCTCCGGCTCCGCCTGACGCAGCACATGACCAAAGAGCCACGTCACCACGCCGCCGCCCGTCTCAATCCATCCGGAGCCTTTGCGGTGCGGCGCAGGAAGACATGTGGCAAGCGCGCGGCCGACGCTCGGCTTCTCCGCAATATAGAGCCTCACGAAAGCACCTTCACGAGTGCCCAAACAAAGATGACAATCCACAGGAGCATGAGCACAGAGGCCCCTACAAGCAGCCACGTGCCGTAGCGCTCCACACGGCGTTCCCCCTCCATGCGCGTATGTGCGGGCAGCATGCGGATCAGCAGCGACGTCGCCGCAGGGAGAATCACCATATCATCCACCGCACCGAATAGAGGAATCGTATCCGGGATAATATCAATCGGGCTGATGAGATAAAGCAGTGAAAGCGGAAAGAGAACCTTCACGGCGCGCGGTGTATCGCGCTGCAGCATCGCGTAGAGCAGCAGGGCAATATTGCGCCGCATGGCACGCAGAAGCACCAAAAATCGCAGCATAAAGACCTCCGATCATGAAATGAATAGATTTAGTATACCATTCCGCCCGCTCTCTTTCAAACGAAAAAGACAGGTGCATACGCACCCGTCCTTTCAAACAAAACGATCTTACTTCAGCGTTATGAGCGGTTTGCCCGTCATCTCCTTCGGAATCGCAAGACCTGCAAGTGTGAGGAGAGTCGGTGCAATATCACAGAGCGCGCCCTTGTGGATGTCCTTCACGCGGTCAGAAACGACGATGAACGGTACGGGGTTCGTCGTGTGCTTGGTGAACGGCTGATTGTTGTCGTAATCCCACATCTTGTCTGCATTGCCATGATCCGCGGTAATACAGACCTCACCGCCGACCTCGCGGATGGCATCAACGAAACGCCCAACGCAGGTATCCACCGTCTCGACCGCCTTGACAACTGCCGGGACAACCCCCGTATGTCCGACCATGTCGCAGTTGGCATAGTTGAGGATGATGAAGTCATACTTGCGGGACTTGATCGCCTCGACGACCTTGTCCGTGACCTCGATCGCGCTCATCTCAGGCTGCAGATCGTAGGTCGCCACCTTCGGGGAATGCACGAGAATGCGGTCCTCGCCCTTGTACGGCTGCTCGACGCCGCCGTTGAAGAAGAATGTAACGTGCGCGTACTTCTCCGTCTCCGCGATGCGCAGCTGGGTATAACCGAGATCCTGCACATACTGGCCAAAGGTGTTGTCGATCTCCTCGGGCGGGAACGCCACGAGTGCGTTCATCCCTGCCTCGTACTCCGAGAACGTCGCAAAGGGAATTTTCAGCGATTCGTCGCGCGCAAAGCCGTCGAACTCTGCATCGACAAAGGCATGCGTCAGCTGACGTGCACGGTCGGGACGGAAATTGTAGAAAATCGCGCCGTCGCCGTTCTTCATGCCGTGATAGCCCTCGACCACGAACGGCACGACGAACTCATCCGTCACGCCCTCGGGCTTCGCGCTCGTATCCGCGTACGATGCGAGCAGTCCTGCCACAGCGGTTTTCGCCACCGTCTTTGCCTTGGCGTGGGCAATCGCCTCATAGGCGAGCTGTTCACGCTCCCAGCGCTTGTCGCGATCCATAGCGTAGTAACGCCCGCTGACCGTAGCGATCTTGCCGACGCCGATCTCTGCCGCCTTTTTCTCGACCGCCTCGAGATACTCCTGTGCGCTCTTGGGCGGCACGTCGCGCCCGTCGAGGAAGGCATGAATCCAGACCTCGGTCAGTCCCTCGCGCTTAGCGAGTTCGAGCACGGCAAAAAGATGATCATCGTGGCTGTGCACGCCGCCCGGAGAAACCAGTCCCATGACATGCAGCGCACCACCGTGCTCCTTGACCCCGCGCACGATGGTGAGCAGCGCCTTGTTCTTGAAAAAGTCACCGTTCTTGATGTCACGCGTGATGCGCGTGAGCTGCTGATAGACGATGCGCCCTGCGCCGATATTCGTGTGGCCGACCTCAGAGTTGCCCATCTGACCGTCCGGCAGACCGACGTACTCACCAGATGCCTGGATTTCCGTATGACGGAACTCCTTCATCAGGCCATCGAGCACAGGCGTCTTTGCTATCGCAATGGCATTGTACTTCAGATCGTTTGGATCGCCATCGCCGAATCCGTCCATGATGATGAGCGCAACAGGTGCGTTCTTTAGTTTTGCCATAATATTGACATCTTTCTAAGAGCTTTTGCTCAAAACTCGTATGGCGCTTCATTTCCGCCGAGCGGAAAATCCACGCCATACAAAATGAGGGTACGATCATCAGAAATTCACGATTGCCGCGAAATCCTGTGCCTTCAGCGAAGCGCCGCCGACAAGTGCACCGTCGACATTCGGCTGCTTCATGAGATCCTTGATCGTCGCCGGCTTGACACTGCCGCCGTACTGAATGCGGATCGCGTCGGCTGCCTGCGCATTGAACTTCTTCGCGACTGCCTCGCGGATCGCCTTGCAGACCTCCTCAGCCTGCTCGAAGCTCGCCGTCTTGCCCGTGCCGATCGCCCAGATTGGCTCGTAGGCGATGACAAGCTTGCCCGCCTCATCTGCCGTAAAGCCCTCGAGCGCGGCGTTGATCTGCGCAACGACGTGCTCAATGTACTTGCCTGCCTCACGGACCGCAAGCGACTCGCCGCAGCAGATGATCGGCGTGATGCCTGCCGCGTATGCAGCACGGGCACGCTTGTTGACGCCCTCATCCGTCTCACCGAAGTAGTCGCGGCGCTCGCTGTGTCCGAGGATGACGTAGTCTGCGCCGATCTCCTTCAGCATATCTGTCGAGATCTCGCCCGTATAGGCGCCGCTCTTCTCCCAGTGCACATTCTGCGCACCAATGTGGATGTTCGTTCCCTTGACCGCATCGGCGACAGCGGCGAGTGCCGTTGCTGTCGGGCAGGCGACGACCGTGGCCTTTGCATCCTTAACGAGCGGGATGAGCTCCTTGACGAGCGAAACACCCGCTGCGATCGTGTTGTTCATTTTCCAGTTTCCGGCGATAATCGGAGTCCGTGCCATAGTTTTCTCCTTCTGTATCAAACGTAGATGTTCTTACTTGTCTGCGATGGCCGCGATGCCCGGCATCTCCTTGCCCTCAAGGAACTCAAGCGTCGCGCCGCCGCCCGTCGAGACGTGGGAGATCTTGTCCGTCAGCCCCGTCTTCTTGAGCGCCGCGATGGAGTCGCCGCCGCCGACGATGCTCGTCGCACCGGCCTCGGTCGCATCCGCAACCGCCTTTGCCACTGCCAGTGTGCCCTTTGCAAACTCGTCGCACTCAAAGACGCCCATTGGTCCGTTCCAGATGATCGTCTTGGCGCCCTTCAACGCATTGACGTACTCCTCAGAGGTCTTCGGGCCGCTGTCGAGTGCCTGCCAGCCATTTTCGACCTTGTCGACATCGACGATCTTGACCTTGCCCTCGGCCTTCCACTTCGCCTCGTCGGCGAGCGGGAACATATTCGCGGCGGCAACGTCGAGCGGAAGGACAACCTTGACCCCCTTTGCCTCCGCCTTCTTGAGGAGGTCACGTGCGAGATCCATCTTATCCGGCTCGCAGAGGGAGTCGCCGATCGGCAGCCCCTTCGCCGCATCAAAGGTGTGTGCCATGCCGCCGCCGATAATGATCGTGTCGACCTTCTCGATCATATTGCTGATGACGCCGATCTTGTCGGAGACCTTCGCCCCGCCGATGATCGCAACGAACGGACGCTGCGGCGTCTCAAGCGTCTTGCCGATGTAGTTGATCTCCTTCTCCATCAGAAAGCCCGCAACTGTTTCAATGTACTTCGGCACGCCCGCATTCGATGCATGCGCACGATGCGCGACACCGAACGCATCGTCCACAGCGACATCGGCGAGTGACGCGAGCTGCTTTGCGAAGGCAGGGTCGTTCTTCTTCTCTTCCTTGTGATAGCGCAGGTTCTCGAGAAGCAGCACCTCCCCCGGCTTCAGTGCCGCCGCGAGCTTTTCCGCCTCGGGGCCGACGCAGTCAGATGCCCACTTGACCTCGCGGCCGAGGAGCTCCGCGAGATGCTTCACGAGATGCTTCGTGCTGAACTTCTCCTCGCGTGCCTCGGTCGGGCGGCCGATGTGGCAGGCGATGATGAGTGCCGCACCGCCGTCGAGCAGATAGTTCAGCGTCGGCAGTGTGCGCACCATGCGCGTATCGTTCGTGATGTTCATCTCGGCATCGAACGGGACGTTGTAGTCCACGCGGACAAACACTTTCTTCCCCTTGACGTCGATATCCTTGATTGTCTTTTTGTTCATGCTGTCTCCTCCATAAAGGAATCGCTGAATGGATCAGTGCTCCCTAAAAGAAACGAGGTCCGGCCCAAACATCGGCCGGACCTCGAAAGATCGTATGCTGAGGGGGTGCAGAAAAGACCTCTGCCCACCCAAGAAAACAATGTTTACTTATCAGCCGAGTTCAGCAAAGTACTTGATCGTGCGAACCATCTGGCTCGTGTAGCTGTTCTCGTTGTCATACCAGGAGACAACCTGGACGAGCGTATTGCCGTCGCCCGTATCGCTGACCATCGTCTGCGTCGCATCGAAGATCGAGCCATAGGTCGTGCCGATGATGTCGCTGGAGACGATCTCGTCCGTGTTGTAGCCGAACGACTCCGTCGCCTCTTTCTTCATCTGTGCGTTGATCTGATCAACTGTGACCTTGCCCTCGACCACCGCGTAGAGGAGCGTCGTCGAACCCGTCGGGGTCGGAACACGCTGTGCCGAGCCGATGAGCTTGCCGTTGAGCTCGGGGATGACAAGGCCGATCGCCTTTGCCGCACCCGTCGAGTTCGGAACGATGTTGACTGCTGCTGCACGGCTGCGGCGCAGGTCACCCTTACGCTGCGGGCCGTCAAGCGGCATCTGGTCGCCCGTGTAGGCGTGGATCGTCGTCATGATGCCGCTCTTGATCGGAGCGAGATCATTCAGTGCCTTTGCCATCGGCGCAAGGCAGTTCGTCGTGCAGGATGCTGCCGAGATAACCTTGTCCGCCTTCGTCAGCGTTTTGTGGTTGACGTTGAAGACAATCGTCGGGAGATCGCTGCCCGCAGGAGCAGAGATGACGACCTTCTTTGCGCCGGCCTTGAGATGTGCCTCAGCCTTTGCCTTTGCCGTATAGAAGCCCGTGCACTCGAGCACGACATCGACGTCATGCTTGCCCCAGGGGATCTGCGAAGCATCCGCCTGTGCATAGATATTGATCTTCTTGCCGTTGACCGTGATGGAGTCCTCACCGGCCTCAACGGAATCTGCATACTTATAACGCCCCTGCGTGGAGTCATACTTCAGGAGATGGGCGAGCATCTTCGGGCTCGTCAGATCGTTGATTGCGACGACTTCATAGCCGGGTGCATCGAACATCTGACGGAAGGCGAGACGACCGATACGACCGAATCCATTGATAGCAACTTTTACTGCCATTGAAATACCCCCTGTGTGTCCCTATACAACATGCGCCGCAGGGCTTTCCTGCCGCGCGCTCATTACGTTTTATATTATAAACCATTCCCAATAAAAGTCAAACCATTTATCCTTTGATTGGCACTCATTTTCACTATTTTCTGCGGGAAAATACTTGCAAAATCCCGTGAATTTTCGCTAAAATATAGACTGTACGTAAAGGGGGAGAACACCATGTTGGAAACGATCAAAGAAACGGTACTCCGCTGCGCACAGCAGGCAGAGCACGACGGACTGTGCCGGCACCGTGCGGGCAATTTCAGCATTCGCGACGCAGAAAGCGGCTATATCTGCATCACACCGACAGGCATGGACCGCATGGAGATGCAGACAGACGACATCGTCGTCATCGACGGTGCAGGGCATACGGTCGAAGCGCGCAGCGGAAAGCGTCCAACCAGCGAACTGATGATGCACTGCGCCATCTATCGGAACCGCAGCGACGTGCACGCTGTCGCACATACACACTCGCGCACAGCAACTGCCTTTGCCGTCATGAATAAGCCCATCCCTGCCATCGTCTACGAACTCTCCCTCCTTGGCTGCCGCAAGGGTTACGTGCCTGTCGCGCCCTACGGGCGACCGGGAACGAAGGCCGCGGCAGAGAACGTCCTCGCCCCCCTCTCCATCGCAGACGTTGCCCTCATGCAGGCACATGGTGTCGTCGCCGTCGCCGCCGATCTCAAGGAAGCTCTCCTGCGTGCAAACTACGTCGAAGAACTCGCCGACATCTACTACCGCACCCTCACCGTCCTCGGGCACGAGCCGGAGACCATCCCGGCGGACGAACTCACCCAATGGAAGTATCCGACAGTTTAGGAGGCATACAATGAGCACTAACATCCTCGATATGGAAACCGTCGCCCTCGACGACAGCGAATGCGCCCTCGTCATCATCGACCAAACACAGCTCCCCAGGCGTGCCGAATATCTCCATCTCAAAACGCAAGGCGAAATCTGGACGGCAATCCGCGAGCTGCAGGTGCGCGGTGCGCCTGCCATCGGCGATGCCGCCGCCATCGGCATTTACCTCGCCGCGCTCGAAATTGACACCGATGACTACGGTGAATTTGCACGCCGTTTTCACGAAGCTGCCGACTACCTCAACTCCTCCCGCCCCACCGCCGTCAACCTCTCATGGGCGCTGAACCGTATGAAAGCTGTCGTCAAAAACGCTGAGGGCAAATCCATCCCCGAAATCCGCGCACTCCTGCGTGACGAAGCCCTCCGCATCAAGCAAGAGGACATCGACATCTGCAAAAAAATAGGCGAGCACGCGCTCACCCTCGTAAAGCCCGGCGACGGACTCCTCACCCACTGCAACGCCGGACAGCTCGCCACCGCCAAATACGGTACCGCCACCGCTGTCATGTACCTTGGACACGAAAAAGGCTACAACTTCCGCATCTTTGCCGACGAGACACGCCCCCTGCTCCAGGGTGCACGCCTCACCGCGTATGAACTCAGTGCCGCCGGCATGGACATCACCCTCATCTGCGACAACATGGCAGCCACCGTCATGAAAAACGGCTGGATCGACGCCGTCTTCGTCGGCTGCGACCGCGTTGCCGCCAATGGAGACGTGGCGAACAAAATCGGCACCTCCGGCGTCGCCATCCTCGCCAAACACTACAGCATCCCCTTCTACGTCTGCGCCCCCACCTCCACCATTGACAAGAATACCCCAACAGGTGCCGACATCCACATCGAACAGCGCCCCCCCGAGGAAGTCACCGACATGTGGTACAAAGAACGCATGGCACCAAAAGGCATAAACGTGTACAATCCCGCATTCGATGTCACGAATCACGAACTCATTACGGCGATTGTGACGGAGGAGGGAATCTTTAGCGATTTCACAAAGCTTCATGAAGAGCCATAAATATACCTTTGCCCTTCTAAATTTGCCAAGGAAATGAAGAGATTTCCCGCCTCTTAAAGTTTCAATTCTCTAACTCAAACTTAGGAGCAAATTTTTCATAAGCCTTAATTCTCTTTATGATCTTGCCTAGACGCACTATTCACGTCAAAACCTCCTATTCTATTGGCTAGCTCTTTTATGTTTTCATCTACACCACTGAGTTTCTGAATTTTATCATCAAAATCCTCATGCTCATCAGCACTCGCTTGTCTGTATATTTTAACAACCTTCGTGAAATTATGAAGAAGAATCTTGACGCATTCTTCATCATCTAGCAATTCTGGTGGGATGAGCCGCCTCATTGTCTTGTCATCAAGCTCCACCTTATTGTATTTAAAAAGCCATTCTCCCCAAAATTTAAATTCTTCTACAGAGATTGCTTCTGTTTTGAGACTATCATAGAAGACTCCTAAAATACGCCCTATTTGCTTTCGTTTTTTTAGAAATTCTTCTATATATTTTTTCCATGTATCAATATCCTCAGGAAGACTTCTATCATTAACCAACCCCTGTAGATAGTCCTTTATTTTAGTCCAAACGAGATCTGGCCAATCATAGGCAATAATCCGCCCCGCAGAAATTCCATATGAATCAATTCCCTGCTCAATATAGTGAGCCCATTGCTCCTCAGATCGTGTATCAAGATAGTCTTTCACGCGAGTACGACAATTTTCCGAAAAATCATCCTCCACCTCATCAATAAGCGATAGAAAATCTACCGGCAAGTATTTTTCCACTTCATTGTCGGAGATTTTTACAAACTTCCACCGTGATAGTTGAGCAGAAAGGTCTTCCTTAGAAACCTTTGAACACACTATAACCATTTCAAATTGCAATAACAACTCCTTAGGATTTGCCCTTAATGGTCTTTCTATATCGCCAGTAACAATCTTACATATTGCACAATACAACGAAGAAGTTTTGTACTGTGTTGATCGGAACATAAGATCAGAATAACTCATATATAAAGAAATTTTATCTGAAATCTCCTCAGCCTTATCTTCTTGGTTGAGATAAGACGTAATTTCTGAGTAATTTTCGACTGTATTGAAATCAAATTTTGAAAATATGTAGCATAATAAATCCGACTCAATATCGGAATGCTGGTGCTCTTTCGCTTCACGAATATACTGATCAAGATATTCTATGTCCAAGTTAATTTCGATTTTATCCGAAATAACTTCCCGATAATTACGCCATAAAGTGCAAAACTCATTATATGAATTAGTTTGTTCCGCACCTTCTTTCGCCCTCTCTTTAAATTGTTCCAATTTATATCCACTTTTATGCAGCTCGCCAATATAGCTAACCTTTGCTAACTGTTCAACAGTTAAATCTGTCAGAAATTTATCAACCTCCTCTTCTTTACTCCGAAGCCTATACTGGCTAGGAGTTCCTTTAGAATCAGTAATTATCTTTTCCAGTTGTTCCCATGGAACAACAATTTCCCCAAGGAGATCAAGAACTTGAATGTCTTTGGGAGCGACAATCTCTTCAACTTCCTTGATGCAATCAATATACCTAGCTGCATTAATTCCTTCTAGTTGATTAAATTGTGGAATTAGTTTTGCTAGTATAGCTTCAATTTGTTCCTTGCTTCCATGTTTTATCAGGACTTTTTGATATTGGAATAAATACCCGTCTTTAGATGTATCCAGTTCAAGGTCTATATCCAAAACCCCCTGAAATATCATATTCCAACGATTAGCATAGATTTCCTCCCCACCATAGTCTTCTGGAGATAAACCATCCAAGGCACAAATAGGCATTTGAAGACTATCCACTGTGTTGAACTCTCTTAGCAAAGTCTCTAGAATCGATGGGAAAGTCCGTATTTTTGAAATTTCTTTTACTTTATCAGCATCACCATTCTCAAGAGCCAATCGCAACACTCTATGAATTGCAATCTCCTGACCTCGCTCTAATGTCACCTGATGTGAAAGTGCCGGAATTGTTTGAAAGAACTCTTCGTCTTGCTCAAACACTCGCTTCAATCCCTTTAAGTACGCTAAATCACTTAACGCCTCAATAATATTCTTTAGAATGTGCTCTTTATGGGAGATAAACACAGCATAGTAGCGATATTTTATACCATGACCTTTATGCAATAAAGAAAGTATAAGGCATTGATTAATAAAAGCATGAATTTTTCTTGGTGTAATCGTTTCTGTATAGCAATCATAAATGCGTTTTACATAGTCTAATTCTTGCCTATCCCCATTCACCTCATCTTGACCGAAAGCCTTTTCCCACTGACGATCAAAATATTCTTCCCAATCATTCAAGACAGGTAAGGCAACTCGGAAAACGGCATCAAAAGTTTTATCTGTATAATCATGTATATTATTCCCTGCACTATCTTGTTCATCATTCACACACAAATGTGTTCGATCAAAGGGTATAACAATTTTTATTTTTGGGAACTCTACAACACCATCACTGAAACATGATTGTATTATTGTCCACACTTCTTGAACATTAGCTCGCGGCAGCCTATCTAGATTATCAAGAACAATGATTAACACATGTTTCTCAGGTATACTCTCATCAACATCATGAAAAAATTGTCGAAATACTACTGTAGAAGGTCTCTTTGTATCCGTATATTCTCGTTTGGTGGACTTTGTATTACCTTGTTTATACGCACCTATCAGCTGGTTTTTGATGTGTTCCAAATGACCCATACTAAAAAAATCTTTACGTTGTTTTCTCATTGAAATGAAAACAGCAAATAAAATACATCCTATTGGCATCAAAGATATCACATAGTTTATCCATTCAAACTTCAACGTCGTACTCAGTTGTATTGCTGCTGGTGTAAGGATAATACTGCAAACCAAGAAAAAACTTGCCCATGTAAAGGATGACTGAAGCTCTGTTTCTGTTTCAACGACTGTACCTAATGCTTTTATTTTAACGTAATTCAATTTATCTTTTGTTACTAAGAGACCATCCTCCCTATCAATAAATTCTACAATTTCCTCTATAATCGCACGACGTTGGAAATCCATCTGATGTGCCCAAGCATCGTAAATAAAGAAGAAATATTTTTTGTCTTTATTACTCAATTTCTGCTGTAGAATTTTTACTAGATTGCTCTTTCCAGAGCCCCACTCCCCCTCCAAACCAATCACATGGAGGCGCTCTATATTATCACATATTGTCTCTGCAACATGCTCTTGGGCACGTCCTGAAAACAAATCTTCTCCAATCGGTTCATTCTTTAAAAATTCAGCCAATCTTCTCACATCCTTACAGAGTAAACGCCAGCAGCATCTTGAACTATTCCATATCCATCAACCACATATTCACTCTTTGATCTAAAGCCTCTAGTAGAGTAATATATTGCTCTTTAAGATAGTGTAAAATAAAATGTGTAAACTACATGGGGTAAAATAGAGATTGAAAAAGAAGCCCTTTTTCTGTAATGTGTTAAGCGACAAAACCAAACACAAGAAAAGGAGCTTCCCTCATGTCAGATTTTACCACAGAACTTATGAATGCGCTACAAAAGGATTTCCCGCTGAACGAATTTTTCCGTCAGCAGCTTGAATCCGCTGTCAATGGTCTGCTCCAGAGCGAGATCACGGCCTTCCTCGGATACGAGAAACACTCCTCGGACGGCTGGAACTCCGGGAACAGTCGGAACGGTTCCTATGTGCGTACACTCACAACTTCCTATGGAGATCTGCGGCTCCTCGTCCCGCGCGATCGGAATGGTTTGTTTGCCCAAAAAAACCATCCCACGACACACACAGCACACCGATGCCCTTGAAACCACCGTCATCCAGCTCTACCGTCACGGTGTGACAACACGCGAAATCAGCAGCCTCATCGAACAGATGTATGGACATCACTACACACCGTCCACCGTGTCGAATATCGCCAAAGCGGCTGATGAGCAAGTACGCCAGTTCCATTCCCGCCCCGTTGCCAAGCGATACGCCGTTATTTATGCAGATGCCACTTACCTGAACGTACGTCGCGATTCTGTCGCAAAGGAAGCTCTGCATGTCCTACTCGGCATTACCCCGGAAGGATACAAGGAGGTGCTGGATTTTGCGCTCTATCCAACCGAGACAGCCGCCAACTATAGGGAGATGCTACAGGGATTGAAAGAGCGCGGATTGGAGGAGGTTCTGCTTTTCGTATCGGACGGGCTGAACGGGCTTTGTGCCGCCTTGCGGGAAGAATTCCCCGCAGTACGCCATCAATCCTGCTGGGTACATCTTTCCCGTCTCGTAGCAAGATATGTCCGAAAGACGGAGCGCAAGGATGTATTAAGCGCCCTGTCAGCCGTCTACAAGCAGCAGAATGCCGGCGATGCAGCGTGCGCCTTGGAGGAATTTCTCGTGTGTTATGGCAGCAAATATCCCAAGCTGAAGAGGATCTTCTCAGAATGTGACAGTCTGTACACCTTTTATGAATTTCCGCCCTCCATATGGGCGAGCATCTACACATCGAATCCGTTGGAAAACAACAACAAAGGCCTAAAACATCTGACCAAGAAAAAAGAGCAGTTTCCAAACGAGGATTCCCTAGAACGTTTTGTCTGCGCCTATTATAGCGAATACAACCGCAAAAGTGGCGACCGCGTCCAAAAAGGTTTTCAGGAAGCTACGCCTCTGCTGCTGGATATGTTTCCTTAACCGATTTGATATTGCAATTTAGGGTTGCTACACTTGCAGAAACGTTTACACAAAAAACTTGACACTATCTCCACTTTCATTCAGAGACGTATTATACGTTAATCTTTCCAGCTTGCCTCAATGTTTATATATCCAATTCTTATATTCATCAAAAACTATCAATTATCCTTCTTATTGTCAAAATTTTTTCTTTCTTCTTTGATTTATCAAATAAATAACGGCATCAAGAAAGCCCTGCCTTCTCAATGCCGTTTCGTGATTCGTCTTTAAAGAATACACTATCTCACAATATTATCTTCTCGCCACACACTTGATCTCATAAGTAAAGATTCTCGGACTTGGTGCGTGATAAGCACTCCCGGTAACCTTATTCCAAAACAGCTTGTTTTTGATATACGCCCACAAAAGTACTTTGCGCACACCCCTTTTCCAACCTTTTGCGTCCCCCAGTCCATCAACATCCAAAAATTGGATGTCGTGAAATCCTGCCTCGCGCAAGACGAAAAGGACACTGCCTGCCGTAAATAGTGTGTAATGTGTAAAATCTTCATACGCCCAATAACAATCTGTATTGGATTGCGCATTTGGTACCATCAAGACAAGCTTTCCATGCTCTTTGAGGACGTCGCTCCGTATCTTGCGGAGCATTGGTATCACATGATCTTTAGGAAGATGTTCCAATACATGGCTCATCAGCACACAATCATACTTCTTACCCGCATACTGCATAACGTCGCCCATTACAACGGGTAGACCCTGCGACTGACAATACGCTACCGCCTGCTCAGAAATATCTAATCCGCTAACTTTTTTGTATCCGGCATTCATGAACGCGCGCAGGTTCTGTCCAAAACCGCAGCCAAGCTCCAGTATGGTCTCCGCCGGAGCGATCACATGCATAAGATACGACGGCAGTTTTACATCATCGTACATGGCAGGATCTACACCACGGCTTGAGTAATATGTCGCATATGCCTCTCTGTTATTCACTTCGTCCATCATCATCCGTATCCTTCCTGATTAGGCGTTCATTCATGTGCAAGACTGCTTGTACCACCACACCTGCGGAAATCCGCATGATGCAATGCGGCTCATTGTGCTGACATCCATGCTCGCACCCTGGAAACGGTGTAGGACGCAGAATCGTCATATCACGCTTATACGGACCAAAACGACTTGGAGAGTTACAATGATTCTCGTCACCTCCAATGGGATGACATGATAATACAATGCCTGGTTTTCTAAGTGCAGCCGCCATGTGCATAGGCCCCGTATCACCGCCTAAATATATATCGCACAAGCAAAGCGCAGATATTGTCTCGCGCAAAGTAAGTCGATTGACTAAATTACGGCAAGGAACTCCGCTCTCCGAAAAAGCAGCAGCCTTCCCAATCTCATTCTTTCCACTTCCCAAAATAACCCATTCTATATCAATCTGCTTCGAAAGAGCTTGTGCCGTTTCCATAAATGAATGAACTGGCCACTCACGCCGAGGACTTCCCGCACCTAAAAAAAGTGCCACGCGTAACTGTGATGATTTTTTCCCAAGCAAGGATAGGGCATGGGTATTATCTTGCTCCGATGTCCACACTTCCAAGTCAGTATTCCCCACGCGAATGCCAAGCGAATGCAGCACATCTATACTGCGCTCCACCTCATGTCTACTCTTGCCCTGTTCGGATGTCAATACCTTCGTATAGAAGCCATCATATCCTTTGTCTGACAGGCTCTTGCTGCGAAGAACCACCTCACTATAACCAATGCGCTGTGCTGCCCCCGAAAGAAAAGCAAGCGGCCCTGCCCCATAGCCTGCATCTGCATCAAAGCGCGGTACAAGCGCCATGCCATATTTTTGTTTATAAAAGTGACAGAAAGAAAAATACAGCGATTGAAACAGGCGAAAGTAAAATGCACCACGCCCATTGACTTTTGAAAACGTGAGGATCTCATCGACATACGGACATAATTCCACCAGATTATAAACAGCAGGCTTGGCGACTAAGGTAATATGCGCCTTTGGATAGCCGCGCCTAAGCTCTCGTAAAAAAGGGGACATCATCACCATATCGCCAATCTCGTCAAGGCGAATGACAAGAATTCTAGAAGTCGCAATTTTCGGTTGCTGTCTCCCTCGCCTACAGGAATAAATGACCTTTCCAATGGTCTGGACTCCTAAAATAATCATACGCTGGAATAGATGATCGACATTACGCAATATCCACTTCAATAAGCACATAATAATATACTCCACCTGATATCTGTGTCAGATATCAGAACCAGTAAGTGCTCTATAATCCTCTCCAAGCAAGCTCTTCCTTGATGTAAAGCGATTGATCCACGAGGACAATCTAACCGCCACTGAAAACTTCCATTGGCTTACAGGTTGTTTCGAAAAGAGATGTATATCACGATAACCGACGTAATGGTAGTCAAAGCTCTTTGCTAGCAGTTGCAAAGATTCTACTGTATAAAAAGATACATGCTGCCCATTATACGGAGCATAATACCACCAATCGTCTACTTTGGGTATGGTACGAGGAACTATCGTCGTTGTAAACAGGATATTGTCAGAAATCTTGCTGAGCACATTAACTTCTTCCACTGGTGTCGGTAAATGCTCAAACAGTTCAAATGCCGTTAGTACATCATAACGATCTTTACTTTTTCTGAATGATTTCGCGAACATATTCTCGCAATATCGATCAAACCATTCAAAATGGAATCCTCTATCCCTCATAAGTCGCACTAAGATACCATACCCTCCAGCATAATCTAAAAAAGATGTTGCTGTGGGAAAGCAAAAAGAAATAACGGCTGCGGTCAGTCTACTAAGCATAATATTGCGCTCAATCAATCCAATATCAGAGTCCACGATTGCATCCGAATATGCTTCATCCAACCAGTAAGGCTTCTCTGTTTGTATAAAGCCACAATTCTGGCAACGAAAATACTGTGCCCTATATTTTTTTAGCATCAAAGCCTCATCAAAATAAGTTGACTCAGCACCGCATATTCTACACTGTTCCATGTTCTGTTCTCTACTCCGTCTGCACAATGGTATTAGCAAGTCCTCTATACTCACATGCCCACTGGCGAACCTTCCCCCCCTCCTCAACCAGGCACGTATCAATGGTATCTTACACCTCTACTAGCAGTAGTTTATCGTTCTCCAACAATTTCTCTTCTTCTTTTACAGTCAATAATGCCAATTCTCCGTCTTGACGCCTTGCCTGACGATATTTTGCTCGGATATAGCACTCTTCAACACTGCGTTCACGAACTACATCATTCAACAGCTCTCGACGGACAAAAAACAAATTGCTCCCTATCTTATTTCCATACACTAATGCATAGCCTTTTTCATCCCCCAATTGAACCATAGCACGAATACTAGCACCAAAGTACAAATTGGAATAATGCGCTTTTGTACGATAAAAAGAGGCATCATAAGGAAGTGTAACGGCACGCTCGGCACCAAACCTGCTGTTATATTCACAGATGACAATATCCGGAATAATACAATCTATCGCCCTCCAGACCCAATAATCCATTCCATCAATATCAACAGAAAGAATACCGATGTCTCCCGAGAAACCATTTTCTCGTATTAGCTCATTGATATTCTCTGCCGTGATGAACGCATGGACAGGCGTTAAATCATGCATCCAACAGACATTATCATGACGCGCATAGTCAATATTCTCCTTGCTCCCATCCATAATCAATCCGGACCAATTATCATGCATGAGCAGGAATCGTGTATTCGCTTCTGTATAATTTTGTACACCAAACTCTATGAAACGCTCGCTGGAGACTCGGATATTTTTGATCAGCCACTGAATGACGCCATCTTCACCGCTTTGTGAAAAAACCTTAAACTCACGAACTGGATCTCCTGCGTGAATAGCATCCGCTCGCATCGACCCAATTGCATATCGTAGTTCCTCTACCTCCTGCGCGATATATGAAATCTGATTTAGCTTCGTCTTCATCGTTTTTATTTTATGTATCATCCGAAATGCCTCCATACCAACCATCAGAGCTTCACGTACAAAACTAATAATGAACCTCTTATCTCACTCAAGCTGCAATCATGAGCGATAACCCGCAAGAATTTGTTTGTATTTAGCCCTCAAAAGTTTTATGTTCCGAAGAATATAATTTCCATTCTCACAAACAATATTTTGTCGTGTCAAAAAGTATGGATCCACGGTAATATCCTGATCCTCAGGAAAACGAACTTCGAAGGGAAGTTCGTGTATCGTATGCACAAATTGATCGGTGGCAGATATTGTATTCGTCCCTGTTCCATCTCGTCCAATATCTTCTGCAAGGGCATGTAGCGGCGTAACAGTTACACCACCGGAAAACACTTGCAAAGCAGTCCAATAGAATGCCCACGTATTGATATTTTCCGGATGATTAACAACCATCTCAAGATAATTCAGGTTATCACACCCGGCTAAACGCCCAAGCCTTATTTTCTGAACCTTATCTTCCCAAATACGTTGTGCGATCTTCGGATCACGATCATAGTCCTTCCAACGATCTCGCCATGTCCCAAAAGCCATGCTGGACAAGCGATAGGTAAAGTAAACATCATATGGATAGCACCGATTATAAGACACATCAGAATCTACTGCATCACTTGCTCCAGCAGCACATATAGATTTAACCTGAGGAACATTTTCATACCGTTCGAAACAGAGTGACGCAAATCGGTGATAATCCTTACCTAATAAAATATCGTCCTCTAAGGCAATAACCGCTTGATGTTTTTCCAAAACATAGGAGATCCCCTGGGTGATGGAATTTGCCAAACCTTTGTTCACACCAGATATATGCATTTCAACAGACGATCCATCTCGATCCTGTAATAGATGAATTACCTGTTGTACTTCTTTCCATTCTGCTTCATCATGCTCGCTCCGCAAGCCATCTTGAAAAACATATATGTTGTCAAATCTATTCTCAAGAATCGACTGCACGACACGTCTTGTATGTTCTGGTCTTTTATATACAAAAAAAGCGAGTCCTATATCATACTTGTCTTGCATCCCATTGGCTCTTGTTTGAACATCCATGATAATATATACCTCTCTTTTAGAGATGATACCCCGCTGAATGGAGCACATTCCTACAATCCAAAAGGATTTTTCCTTCCAAATCTTTTTCTGTTTCTCTTATCTGATCATGCGCTACCATAACAACAATAAAATCTACGTCAGAGGTGAATTTCGCAAAGTCGTGATATTGATGCTCTACTATGTCTTCTGCGACGTAGGGATCATAGACTTTAACACCAAAAGCCATATGTTTTTCCATTTTATCCAATAGTTGAAGTGATGGACTTTCTCTAGTATCCGCTATGTTCTCCTTATATGTTAATCCATATATCCCAACGCGACTCAAATCATTAATGTGGTTTTCCCGCATGATGAAAGCCATACGTTCCATAACAAAATCAGGCATGGATTCATTCACAGTTCTAGCTGCAAGAATCAAGCACGTCAACCGGGGGTAATCTCCAACTAGGAACCATGGATCAACGGCAATGCAATGACCACCCACTCCAGGACCAGGAGAAAGAATCGATACACGCGGATGCATATTGGCGATACGAATGACCTCATGCACATCAATACCAGCAACGCGACAAATTTTACTTAATTCATTTGCAAATGCGATATTAACATCTCGATATGTATTCTCAACGACCTTGGTCATTTCGGCAGTTTTAATATCAGTAATGACAATATCCCCATTACAAAACATAGCATATTTTTTTCGTATAATAGAACCAATACGTGGATTATCTACACCAATGGTTCTCGCGTTATTTTGAAGTTCTCGGACCATACTCCCAGGAATAATACGCTCTGGTGCATGAGCAAGATGAACCTTCTTCCCTGCATCTCGCATCAGGCGATCAATCAAGGGCCGAATATATACATCAATTGTACCTGGAGATATTGTGGATTCTATGACGATAATCGAATCATGTGGGCAAATACATAAAATCGCCTCAACCGCACTAATAACATAATCGGGATTAATTTTTTTGGAGTTTTTGTTATAAGGTGTAGGGACAGCAACAATATATATGTCTGCTTTCACCAATTCTACAGAGAATTTAATATTAGGAACTGCTCGGTGATAAAGCTCCCTTATTCCCACTTCTCCGATATCCAAAGCGTCATTCTTCAAAGTATGAATGAGTTTCGCATTCCGGTCAGAACCAACAACGGCCTCCCCATGTGCAGCAAACATCAAAGCAGTCGGCAGACCAATATATCCTAACCCTACAACATTAATCATATTCATTCATCCTCATATCATATGGTACAATTGAGCAAGTGTATACTGTGGTACATTCTTCTGCACAAGATAATCTGCAAGTTCCGTGATAAAATCTGTAATACCACGTGCCGCTTTATTTCGTATCTGTTCTATAATCTCGTCTGATATTGAATTCCATACGTCTCTGCTCACGGAATCCTTTATATCACGCATATACTGAAAATCAGGGGTATTAATAAGCAAATGCATCGGATGTATATTGATTACTTTAACCCCCGGTTGTTCGAAATAACTCTTTACAGAAGAAAAATTAAGATCTAATCCATGATATAGGTACGCCCCATCTTCAAAGAAAGCCGGAAATGAGACCATCCCCGAACGATGAACAAAAGGAGGTATTACATCAAGCATCGTACATAGATTAGACTCATAACGGATTCCACGATTGTATAATTCCGTGTAAATATCATTATCGGCATACCACCGATGTGCACGAAACGCCTCGGCTTGGGGAAAATGTGTCATACAATAATGGATAACTGCCTCCTTATCTTCCCCTTGACTGCTTGGCTGAATAAAGTTTGGATGGATACCATACGACACACTCTCTGTTCGAATCAAATGATGAATATACGGACTCGTATGTGTAAAGAAAAGAGTCAACGGTATCTGACACCCTTGAAAGAAGGTTACTGCTTCCTTGATTACATAGTCTGACGCCCAATCCACATCCATCGTGACCGAAAACGCGTCAAGGTCCTTAAATGCCGCCTTAATCAGCGCAACATTATTCATGTTCATGTGAGCTCCCTTTCCTCGTAAAATTAAAACGACCAATGCAGTTATTTTCTCTCAACTAAAGAATGTGCATGAGCTACAATTTTATGGATAACTGCGGCATTTCCTTCCGGTGTTAGTGGATATCCATATTATTGATTAACCACCTGTTCCAGATCATCGTACTGAGGACTCCCCCCTTCCTCAACCCTATGAAGAACATTTTGACAATCCGCATACGATTGTATGGAAACCACATCTCTGCAATACCGCATCCACGAATTATCAGCGCCAAACAACAAAATCGGTTTTTTCAGTTTCGTTGCCTCAATCGCCACTGTTCCATTGAACGTAGCTATCGCCATGGCACTCTGGTTGATATGACTTGATGTGTTGTGGTCAAGCGTTTTTGTAACACGAGTGTCCAATAAACTTATGTCGAATACCTCGCTTCGAATGGCGTACGATAGCCGTTATAAGAATGCGGTCGTACTTGTGAGACGGAAAATCCCTACTGTTTGTGGATCACGCGCAAGGATCATCTCTGTGATATGATCCTTGCGCGTATGATTCACCTGCACAATCGCTGTGATAAGATTTTGCGGAATATCTTTATAATTCGCCAAAAGCTGCTTTGTATCCTTCGGCAGACAATATCCTCCATAGCCAAAGGATGGATTGTTGTAATCCTGACCTATACGCGGGTCAAGACAGACACCTCTGATAATCTGCGCACTGTCCAGCCCGCGAAGCTCCGCATAGCTGTCCAGCTCGTTAAAGTACGCCACGCGGAGCGCAAGATATGTATTTGCAAAAAGCTTGACCGCCTCTGCTTCGGTTGACTCCATAAAGAGCACAGGCACATCTTTTTTTATCGCGCCTTCAACGAGTAATTGTGCAAATCGCTTTGCCGCCTCCGTCTGTGCACCGATGATGATACGCGACGGATAGAGATTGTCATGAAGGGCCTTCCCCTCTCGCAGAAACTCCGGCACAAAAAAGATATTTTTACATGAATACTGTCGCTGGAGCGACTTCGTGTAACCGACAGGCACAGTCGACTTGATGACAATATGCGCATTGGGGCTAATCGCAAGAATCTTCTTCAGCACATTCTCCACCGATGATGTGTTGAAAAAATTGCGCTTGGGGTCATAATCCGTCGGCGTTGCTATAATGACATATTCCGCCCCACAAAACGCCTCCGCAGGGTCTGTTGTAGCGCAGAAGGACAATGCTTCCTTACGAAGATATGCCTCAATATCCGCATCGACAATAGGAGAACGCTTCTGATTGAGCAGATCCACCTTGGCAGTGTTAATATCATACGCGCATACGTCATGATGCTGCCCCAGCAGAACTCCATTCGACAGTCCCACATAGCCCGTACCCGCGATTGCTATTTTCATGAAATTGCTCCCACTCATTCAACACCTATGAAAGAGATGCAGATACGCTAAAGCACGAATTACGCCTCAAGAAGCCATTCGTTCTGTCGCAAAAACTCACGACCTACCGGCAGGTCGACAACAAAACAATCCCGCCCCTGCGCTGCCCATGCCAAAAGTTCGGAAAATCGTTTTTGCCGCATCTCGTCTTCCGGCGTATACGAGAACGTGCCATCCAGACGTGCGATCATCTCGTCAGCAGCATCCGCAATTTCTTCCGGCGTATTTTCTTCAAGGATGATTCCATGTGTTTCGTAATACTCAGCTATCTTGTAGCGTGAGTCCTCCTGGCGTTCGATGGCAAAAATCTCCTGAAAGGTAAGATATCGTTTCTTACGAGTGTCATACATTTTCTTCGGCAGGAAGATATCCTGCTTTCGGTCACAATAATTAAGGCTGTCTGCATTGAATGTAATCACAGGCATATTGATCATGACAAGAGGTTTGTCAAAGAGATTCGCCATAACCTCCATTGCGCTTGGATCGGAAATCAAAAATTTCGCTTTGGACAGCACATAGAAATCCATAAATTCACTTCGATAGCGATTTGCATAATCCACACTTCCAGGAGCATCAAACGAACCTTCTACCAAGCAGCCCATCCGCACCGATTGTATTCCACGCCTCCACAAGCGTTCCGACATGAGATTGAAATTTTCAATGTGGCTATTACGCGTCACCTCGAGATCATCAGGATTCATTCCCAAATGCTCTTTCAAATACCGTCCCTGTCGCGCGAAAAAACAAACATAATCGCCCGAGATCCCCATCTCTTCGAGCTTTCTATCCCCCTCTTGCATCTCGTCTAGTTCGAAATGCAAAAACTGACGATGAAAATTTTTCTTCTTTATAATCTTTTTCTGCATAGCCAAGAGGCTCGGATGATCGAAACGATGAGATATATATGTTCTATGTTTGTAATGTTGTATGAAATATTTCCAAAATCCGGCATTTTCCCGTGTCACGAGGGGAAGCATGTCTGCCACTTTCCGATAAAGATAAGTGTTCGCTATATATCGATCCTCATAGAGATATTCGCATTGCACTCCGCCCTCTCGCGGAATCCAGCCCACGGGAAAAAAAATCGCAAGTTCTCCTTCCTTTGGCGGGAACTCCTGCTGATGCCCTAACGAAACGATGATTTCCCCTATCCTGTACGCAAAGATGGTGCACAGCTCAACTTTTCTGTATTTCCTCAGGATTTCTTGACTTTTCTCTTCATATTCCGCTTCTGATCCTCTCGCTTTGGGAATCTTCGGAAAAACCTCCTGCTCGAAGAAGCGTTCGTCCCGGCTTTTTTGTCGTCTTGCTTGTATCGCTTGGAGTGCCGCGCTCGGAAGAAGATACTTCAACCCCGTTTTCAAATATTGTATCATTTTTTTCATGTCGAGGCACTCTCCCCATAGAAAGGCTCAGGCAATGAGGATTCCAAAAACCATGCATTTTTTGTAATCCATTTCGCTCCGATCTCAGCACAAACCGCCAAAAAATCATCCTTCACAATATATTCACACATAATGCTTTTGTACTTGCGCTTCAGTGCCATTTCTTCGTCGGTATAGCTTACATTCCGATCAAGGATGTGAATCATTTCCTCGGCAAGTTCCTTGATTTCCGTTTCGGAATTAGGGATGGCTATATACCCATGATCTGACAGCCATCTCCAAAAGCAGAGCGTTAGATTTTCTCCTCGATGTTCTTGAATCAACTGGAGATGAACCGCAAGAATTTCTCGTAAGGTTAAATACGTATCGTCCAACGGATGGTAAAATTTCTTACAAATCATCAACGTGCCTTCCGTCTGTGAGTCCCCTGCAGAAAAAAAGACGATACATTCGTAAAGGCCATAGGTTTTTTTGCCAGCAAAGGAAAGACAAAAATCCCCGATGGATCTCCCAAAAAGAACTTCGCATGTGAAAACACATACACATCACCAAAAGCCGACCGTCTTTCATTAGTATAGTCTACTATATGTGCGAGTGTACCCCTTGAGGATACAGCCTCCCCCATACGGACGCATCGCATTCCACTGCTGTGCAAATACGCAGCCGCAGATTGAAAACTCTCAATATCTGAATCACAATAGCGCACCATGAGTTCATTTGCCCATTTCGCTTTATCTAAAAATTGGTCATCGTAAAACTGATTATAGTATGCTGCATCACGAGCAAACAGACAGACATAACCGCCGGACTCAATCTTGAGTTTCTCTAAAATTATGTCTCCCTCACGGATTTCCTGTTCTGTAAATGAAAAATGTCCGGTTTGACGGCTGTCTGTATCGTATCGGTACGCCCCCTTCCCTGCATAGAATTGACGCGATATATCGATCCCGCTGCGATACGCATCACCGAAATCCAACGATTCAACCTTCCAGAAACACATCTTCAGAACACGCAGCCAGAACGGAAGATTTTCTTCCATATCGACAAGATCACGACAGATGATTTCCTCTAAAAATGCATTCGGGATTTTCTTGCTATGGTCGAAATGCTCCCGATAAAAAAGATACAGCGTATCCGAGGCTCGATGTTCACATAGCCATTGATACATAAGCCCCATGCCGCCTATATTGCGGCATGACATCTGAAGCACCGCGATCTTTTTATACGTCCGTCTGATCAATGCCATTCGATTCATATCTTCTTGCGTAGACACATAGTCGGCAGGATCGAATTTCTTGTACAGAGAACGGACGATTCCAACGCTTCTTTTCAAGCGCAATGCCTTTGCCGGGATGAAAGGTTTTAGAAATCCTTTCACGATATCCCATGCATTCATTTGGATCCCCCCAAAAGCCTCTGCACCATCTCAATCGGCGAGATAGACTCATACCCCATCTCCAGTGCACAGCTATCATCCAGACAGAACGGCGCACGCATATCGTTGTCCACAATAATCTCGGAAGAAGATCCCGTCAGTCTCTTAATCTCGTGAACAAGTTCGCGTACCGTCGTCTTTTCGTGGGAGGCAAGACATACAACATCGTACTTCCACGTATCCATGCGCAACAGATGAGCAACGAATTTTGCCAGATCATCATTCCAGACAAAATTTCGTGTTGGAAAATCCGGTGCGTAGATGCGTACCGAATCATTTCGTAGAAACTTCTCAATGGTACTCGGCAGCCAGATACCGTAAGAACCATGCCCGATGATCCCCGGCATACGAAGACTGATACTTTGAATTGACATTTCCTCACGAAGCAGACACTCTGCCACATATTTCGTCAATCCATACGCATCGGGATTGATGCGGTCTGAATTCTCATCAATGTTTTCGTCACGGAACTCGCCATAGATGCCGATTGTCGAAAAGTAAATAACTCTGCGGACTTCATGGCGCTTCGCATAGTCGATGATCTGCCTCATCGTATCGATGTTGTTTCGCACATATACGCAGAAATCTTTTGCCCGATGCGGAACACTTCCGGCTGTGTGGATTATGGCCTCAAAGCGCCCCATCTCAGGCCACGGCTCTTCAAGATTAAGCTGCACCGTTTCAAACGGTACTTCGATGCGGCGGGAATGCACTGTTCCGACAACATCAAATCCGCTCGCATACAGGTGCTCCGCTGTGCGCCGCCCTGCGAAGCCGCCTGCACCTGTTACCAGAACTCTCATCGCTGCAAGCTCTCCCGCACTTTTTCCATGATGCTTCCCGAGGCAAGTCCGTTGATTTCCCGCATCGCCTCGCGGTTTCCGCATCCTTTTGCACAACCGTTGAGACCCATTCGATGAAAAGATGCTGCAGTACCGCTCTCTGCCAGCACCTCTGCGACTGCACTGCCAAGTCCGCCATGGATACTGTGTTCTTCCAGGGTGATGATATGGCCTGTCTCTTTTGCCGCTGCGACAATCAAATCCCGATCAATCGGGTTTACCATGGGCATATTGATAACGCGAACACGGATACCATCAGACTCCAGTTTTTTTGCGGCACTCAGAGCCTCATTGACAACAGAACCCATAGAGATGACAGTGATGTCTCCTCCATCTCTCAGAACGTAGCCCCGTCCCACAGAGAATTGATAGTCCTCACCATACAGTTCCGGCTCATTAAATCCCTCCAGACGGATATATACGGAACCTCGATGATGATAGGCAAATCTCGTAGCCTCCCGTGCTTCAATCGGTGTAGCAGGAGTGATGACAAGCATATTGGGAAGAGTTCTAAGAAGCGCAACTTCTTCCGTCCCCTGATGTGTTGCTCCCATGCTGCTGCTTACCAAACCGGAAGACCGTCCGAGAAATTTGACATTCTGATTCGCAACGCAGACATCATTACGAATAAACTCGAAAGCATGCATTGACATGAAATTTGTAATCGTATACAAAAATGGAATCTTACCGCAGGAGGCAAGCCCCGCAGCACTTGCCACCATATTTTCTTCGGCAATCCCATAATCGATATACTGTCCCGGCATCTCCCGCTTGATCTTATCGTATATTTCATTGCTGTTGTCGGCGGTCAATGCCATGACATCTCGATCACGTTTAGCCAAATTATAGACCATCTGCGTACTTGCATTTCTCATAGACGCGTCAGCTCCTCTTTCCGGATTCGATACTCCTCACATATCTTATCCCATTCTTCGCCTTTCGGTGCGCGGCTATGCCATGCAGGATTATTCTCTGCAAGGGAAACGCCTTTCCCCTTAATCGTACGCGCTAAAATCATGGTTGGACGCTCCGTTGCCTTTGCACGTTCAAAGGACTGTATAAGTTCTGAGAAATCATGACCGGAGCATTCCAATACAGTCCAACCAAAGGACTCCCATTTTGCCTTCAGAGGTTCTATCGATGAAATGTCCTCAATATATGCACTTGCTTGTAAGCCATTGCAATCCATGACAACCGTCATATTCGAGAGTCCTTGATTCGCAGCAAAGGCCGCCGCTTCCCATACTGAGCCCTCCTGAGACTCACCATCCCCCATAACGACATAGGTGCGATATGATCGCCCATCCACCTTCGCCGCGAGTGCTGTTCCTGTGGCAAAGCAAATGCCATGCCCCAACGCACCTGTTGCAGTCTCAATGCCCGGCAGTGCAATATCAGGATGCCCGCCAAGACGCGTATTTCGTTGATAAAACGTCAAAAGCTCCTCACGAGGAAAATACCCGGCGCGAGCCAATACAGCATAGAGAGCAGCACAAGCGTGCCCCTTGCTGAGGACAATACGGTCACGCTCCTCAGAAAACCTGTTTTCCCATGCGATGACCCCCCCAAAATAAAGTGTCGTGAAAATATCAACACAGGAAAGTGCCGGGGCCATGTGCCCGGTACCAGAGATGTAAAACATCCGCAGAATGTCTAATCTCAACTCATGCGCTGTTTTTTCCAAGTTCATTGCCATCTTCACATCTCCTCTGTCTAAGCCAGTACACGTGAATACGTTTTTGAGATCAAACTCTGCTGTTATCTATCGCGCAGACCACCGATTCAACAGGATTCTCGGAATAATGTCTCATGTAGAACTTATACCCATTATTTAAGCCTACAAATAAAAAGTCAAGCCCCCCTTAACTCTCAGTAGAATCGACAGCATAGAGGATAGAATCTATAGGAATATCTCCATAATGCCTCATGTAAAATTTATATCCTGTACTTAATTCATATAGGTACAATGGAATATTGAATATATCATCTTTTTTATGATAGACGGAAAACGCAATGGTCGGTTTATATTCTCTAATGATATTTTCCGCTCCATGAAGTGCCTGCATTTCAGCCCCTTCTATATCCGCCTTCATAAAGGAGATCTTATTCCCGATCTCCTCATCGAGACTGCAAACAGGCACTTCAATATCCCCTTGCTCATCAAAAAAAGAGGTCCATGTCCCTTCCGACGAAAACCGCAAGACCGTATTCTCAGAATATGCCCCTTTATTAATATAAGTCATATTTGGATAGTGTGAGGTGCGTCTCTTTAGCTCCACAAAGTTGTTTGGATCCGGTTCAAAGGCATAAATATGAGCATATGATACACCAGCTGCTTTGATATGTTTGACAAAGGAGTCCACCGTATCACCAATATAGGCCCCGAGATCAGCAAACACCTCATTTTCCCTAAAACGAACGATAGCCCCATCAAAGTACTGATCACAATGACCAAGATCATTGATATCTGTAATTAAGGAAATATTTCTGCTGACCTTATAGTTTAAGAGATTTCGGAATACTTCTCTGGACCGCTCATCTTCAAGTAGCCCATAGACTTGCTCCAATTCTAAGCCATGTTCCATATAATAGGAATAGTAGTCTAATCCGTGTTCCCAAAGGAAAAATTCCGACCATAATACACGCTTTGGTAAGTTAGAGTCAATGTTCTCCAAGCGCTTCATAAGACTGGTTGGTCCATACGAAGAAATCAGAATTATGCCGTCACGCCCCACCATTTCTTCCGGGGAGAGGACTGGCTTTCCATAAAATCCACTCTTCTGTTTTTGTATATCATCATCCAAAAAGGCTTCTACCGATATCCCATTTTCTCCCAGCACATTCAGGTAATTCTCTCCGCAGTTGCCTGCTCCAAAAAGGTACAACGGCTCTGAGAGATTTTTCAAGTTCTCAACCAAAGATACCATCTTGTTCGGTTCTTTTACCAAGAAATCTAACATTTTGATGTCCTCCGTACCTGTTAAGGAATCGCTGATAAAATGAAGTCTGTCAGATTGGTGAAAAATTTTTGTCCTGCCAAGGAAACAAACCGGACGCATAGCCAAAGCTATGTGGAGGATTTGTTGACACAGGCAGGGCGAAAAGGATACGCCAAGATGATGGGCTGAATTTATCAGCGATTCCTTAAGACTACAAGATAGAAATATACCTAAATAAAGTTGACATGCCGCATATCTGTATCAAAATAGGATTGAATCAACAGGTTTCGTTCTTCATATACACAAAAATTACGGCAATCTCGTTTCGGCTGAAGAGCATTCAGTCGTTTTTTTGTCTGCTCCGAAAACCACATCTCACGGAATGATTGATCCTGAAGATCTCCAACAACCGCCTGAGAATCGTATGCTCTCGTATGACACAGATAGACCCTCTGATCTGCCGCTATGACCGTAACCAGACGGCACGTGTAGCAAGTCTCAAAGGGCTGAGCAGTAAAGTTCTTATCCATCCAGTCGTATTCGTAATTATTGACTATGCGAAACGCATGCTCCCCCGAAGGAACGGAAAGCTCCTCTTGCGCACGATGAAGCTGCTCGATCACCTTATCCTTGATATCAAGATGATAGTGTGGCTGGTTCTCCACAACAGCCGCAAACTTGACGTTATCTGCCCCAAGCTCCTTCAGCAGTGCCGCCGCTTCATATACATAGTCACAGTTCGCCTTGCTGATGACGAAGTTCACACCGAGCACGCAATCCTTATCTTTATTCTGTGCAAAGCTGCGGATATTCTCACAGACTCTTTGAAAGGAAGATTTCGGAATGCGGCGCAGAGACGAATACACAGATGCCAACGGAGCGTCAAATGAGATGCGCACCCATTTTGCCGTATAAAATTCTTCTGCAATCTCTCCTTTCAGGAGTTGACCGTTCGTAATCAGCGAGAGATCGATCCCGTGGCTCTTCACTTGCTGCACAGCTTCTCTGATGTGCGGATAGGTCAGCGGCTCTCCGCCACCTGAAAAGGTGAGTGCCTTGACCCCCATCGCTCCCATATCTGCAATAATCTCCTGGAGCTTATCCCACGGTATCATATCGCGGTGTTCTATGCTGTCGCGGTTCTCCGTCTTCTGGTAGGTATCGCCGGATCCATAGGTGCAGTATGCACAATGATGATTGCAGAAATTCGTTGGCTTCAAGCGTATGTAGAACGGAGCAATATGCTTGTGCCGCTCCAACGCATCCAGTGCATCTTTATGATGAAAAATTTTCAGTGAGCTATACGGGTTTCCCATCAATACGCCTCTTCTTTCCACAGCCTAATGCCATGATATAGCATGTCATCGGATACATGCCCGTATGAAGAACCTCGTCATTCATCCCAAAAATAAAGACATTCTCAAAGTAACGGCTCATCGCATCATACAACCTTTTTTGATCGTAGTTATTGATATGCGCAATCTTATTCCACGAACTTGAATATGGCACCATCGTCACATTAGGCGTTCCAATCACAGCAAACCCATCGTCCTTCAGGTTACGGCAAACCGTCTGAAAGTACATATCTTCCTGTTCCACGGGAATATGTTCAATAACATCCAGAGAAAGAACGCAGTCCCCCCCCAGAGGAAAGATATCCATTCCCATAAAATTTCCTTGAACAAAAGACAATTTATCTTGCTTTAGATTTTCATTTGCCCATCGGATTGCATCTTTATCAAAATCGACTCCAATTACCTGTTCACAATGACAGTTTTGCAAAATCATCAGATCACCAAGACCATCATTGCAACCCAAATCAAGGACCTTAAGATTCTTTCGATTTGCCATCATTTTTAGGGCGAATTTATAGCGTGCTAAAATAAACAGAAAACCATTCCCAGGACTTTGGAGTGTCGCAGACATTTTGGGGCTGAGTGTCAACGGCTCTCCTTCCAATTGATGCTTGACCTCATTCCAACGATCTTGCGTATCCATATTAATCCTCCCTCAAATTCTGCTTCCACTTCGCTTACTCATGGTTTTAGGTACTGCATACAAAACCGTTTCAATGATGGTCGGCGAGTAGTGCCGAATATAGTAATCATAGGTATTTGGACACATTTTTTCAATCAGGAGCTGCAGACGAAAGAGATCCTCCACCTTATGATAGATGGATACCATGAGAACGGGATGATTTCGGAGTGTCTGCTCCATTCCCAAGATAGCATCGTACTCTGCCCCCTCAATGTCCATCTTGATGGTGGTCACGGCTTCACCGTTCAAGATATGATCGACCGAATCGACATCCAATACGTCTGCACCGTCTGCACTTGCAAAGCTGTTTTTGGCATCACTTACCTCAAAGCGAATTTGCCCCTTTTCCTTATGGATACCGATATTCACGCACTGCACACGTGGCAGCATTTCGGTATTTTTCACCAGCATCTCGTAGTTCTTGCGGCTCGCTTCGACGGCAATAATTTTCTTGTATTGATCGCCTGTATAGTCAATAAAGCCTCGCAGGGAATCTCCGTCATATGCCCCCAGATCAAGGAAAACATCTTCGCCACTCCATAGAACAGGAATCTCATCCTTAGGCGGAAAATATTGATTTTTCTCTTCCATTCCGGCAAGGAACTTCAGATCTCGGCTGATTCGATAGTTTACCAAATTCTGCAGCACGTTACGCGACTTTTCATCTACAAGGAGACTCCATGCCCGATTTAACTCTGCTTCATGCTCCTTGAAATACGCCGGATTTTCCTTGTCAGCATCGTAACGACCAAAATCAATCTCACGATAGTACGAAAGAAGTCCGAGTTTCTCGATACACTGCTTCATTTTCGCATTGAATCCACTCGTAATGAATATGACCGTCTTTTCATCAGGGCAAATATCATCCAATCGAACGATTGTATAACCGTCCAACACTTCTCCCGCACGAAAATCATCACAAACAGCGCGCACGTGAATCCCATACTGGGTCATCAAGGAAAGCGCCTCATGTCCACAGTAACCTGCGCCGTAAAGAATGACATCGTTGCCGTCCGCTTTCAGCTTCTTCAGACACTCGGGTACAGCATTAATACTGTCTCGTATTTCCATGTTAAACTCCTTAGCTGATTCAGCGTAGTTCCACACCAGTTATACATTCATAACCGTGCTGAGGAACTTGAGCAAGTCAACCTTCTTCACGGCTTCCTTGTTTCCGACGACGTTTGTTTTGAGTGCTCCTGCCGCATTAGCGAGCAGGGTCGCCAGATCAAGCGGCATTTTATGCAGTGCGGCAAGTGCAGCAAGTGCATAGAATGCATCTCCCGCGCCAATCGTATCCTTCACGCGCAGCAGAAGTGCAGGGCTCCTCACTTGCTCATCTTCAGCATTACCGATGGCACCGTCTGCGCCGATGGTCGCCCATGACATATCGGCATGCAGTTTTTCAGAGAGCTGCCGCAGCAGCCGATGACGCGAGGTCAGAGCCTGCCCGAACGCAAGGCGCAGCTCGCGTTCATCCACGACGAAGCAGTCTGCTCGATGATACTTCGTAATAAGGTTCGTCCCATAGTTCGAGCTGTTTGTCTGGCAGTTTACGGCGAGAAATTTTGCCTTCTCCTCAAGGATGCGGAGTGCCTCATCATCGAGAAGCCCATGCCCATAGTCGCACACGACGACAAGGTCATACTCGCCGACCATATCGCGCAGCTTCTGATGAAACACAGTGTAGTCAAAGCGTTTACGCTGTCCTCTCTTGAGGAGATAGTTCACAGAAAAGAGCTTCGTATACTCCTGACGGACGAGGTTCTGTTTCAAATAGCGACGCTTGAGCGGTGTCACGAAATCTGTGTCTTGCAACAGTTCGAGATGAACCCCCTCCATCTTGTCCTCAATGAAGTCCACGAGTCCGTACTCTGTCCCCATCATCGAGAGCAGTGTGACATCCTGCGAGAAATTTGCCAAGTGACGCGCGATGGCAAGAGAGCCACCCGCATAGTTCTCCTCGCTGTCGCAAAATGCCGAGAGTGTCGCATCCTTCATCGTGACGCCCTGCACGTTGCAAAAGACATAGGCGTCGATGATCACATCGCCCACGACCAAGACCTTGGTATCCGAAAATCTTTCCACCGTACCTCGCACCTGAGCAAAAGCATCTGTTCCGTGTTTTTTTCGCAGGGAGAACGCCATCTCCTTGACGTTCTCGGGCAGTGCTGCAAAGAAGTTATTGAGCAGTTTTGTCGAACTGTGAACTTCTCCCTGCGTGAAGAAGATCCTGCCGCCGTATTTCTCTACAACGCTTTGTTCCGCCCCGATATTGCCGGTCACATCATCCTCAGCGCGGGCATACTCCTGCCCCTTCGCATAGATATCCGGCTGCACGAAGTCGACAATCTCATGAACGGTGACAGCCTCACTCAAGAGAACATAGTCTACCATCTCAAGACTCGCCAAGAAAGCCATCCGCTGACGATCATCGAAATAGGGGCGTCCCGGACCTTTGTTGACATACTTTGCAGCAGTCACAGAGACAACAAGGATATCGCCCTGTTTTTTTGCTTCTTCCAAATGCTCGATATGCCCATAGTGCAGGAGATCAAAGACACCGTGACAAAGCACAACCTTCTTGCCCGCATCGCGAAACGTCTGTCGCAGCTTCAAAAAATCTTCTTTGCTGATGATTTTTTTGTCCGTCATGCCCGCTTTCCTCAATTCCCGAGATACTTGAACCAATCCGCTGTGGCTTCCTGAATCGTGTCCGGTGTCCAGACGGGAGCTTTTTTCCAGTAGTCAATGTGCTCCAATATATGCTGTACGCCTTCCTCGAGTGTCACTTTCGGATGCCAGTTAAGCATCTTGTTGATCTTCGTTGTGTCAGCCCATGTGCAGTCCGGCTCTCCGGGACGCTTTGGGATGTGCACCACTTCTGCATCCGCCCCGCCGAGGAGCTCTACCAAGCGATTGACCGAATATGTATGCTCACTGCCGACATTGAATCGCTCGCCGATGACATCCGACTTCGCTGCCGTAAGGAATGCGTCAACAATATCGGCGACATAGGTGAAGTCCCGCGTCTGTTCGCCTGTGCCGACGATCGTATACGGTTTTCCCGCCAGCTTCTGTCCGAGGAACACACCGAACACCGCGCCATACGTTCCCGAAGTGCGTGAGCGCGGTCCATAGACGTTAAAAAGGCAAAGCGAGACCACCGGCAGCTGATAGACCTTCGCCCAATGTAGGGCAAGTTCCTCGCCCAGTCTCTTCGTCAGCGCATAGGGATACTCAGGACGGATGTCCGCCTGCTCATTGGTCGGAAAATGATCCGGAATCCCATAGCACGAGGACGATGCCGTATACAGGAAACGCTTGACATTCGCCGCCTTTGCCGCCTGAAGCACTGAGAACGTACCATCCACATTGGAGTGAAAATACTCCTGCGGCTTCTGAATCGAGGGAACAATGTCCGCAAGTGCCGCCATGTGGAACACCCAGTCCGCTCCCTCAAAGAGCGGCGCAATCGTGCCGTAGTCACAGATATCCGCTTCCACAATAGTAAGATGAATGTTCCCCTGATGATGCGCCAGATTCTCCATGCGCCCTGTGCTGCAGTTGTCGATGACGATGAGTTCATGCCCCTCGGCAAGCAAACGATCGACGATATGCGACCCGATGAATCCGCAGCCGCCCGTAACAATAGATTTCATTTCATCGTCCCTCCCGCGCATCGAGTGCCATGATTTCATCGACAACCTGCTGGAGCATCTGATTATGGATGGACTCTACAATCCCATACTCCATCGAAGGAACGTAGAGATTACGATGTCCCTTTGCCCGAAGATGATTGTCACTCTTGAACCCCGTAAACGTGACAATCGTGCCGCCGACCGCCTGTACGGCTTCGGCAGCGCGCAGGATATTGGGCGAGTTGCCGGAGCTTGAAATCGCGACCAGAACATCCCCGGGGTTCGCCAAGATTTCCAACTGCTTGCTGAAAACATATTCATAGCCATAGTCGTTCCCAAGGCAGGTAAGCGTCGCAGGTTGATACAGATCGACCGCACGCATCTTCCCATTCTTGAGGAAGTCTGCCGTCATATGCATGGCAATACCGGCACTCCCACCATTGCCAACGAAAAACAGCTGCTTTCGTTCTGCCCGCGCCTGGCGCATAAGGAGCGACAAATCCTCAGCAATATGTGCGCTAATCGTATTACCATCGTGGTCTGTATAGAGTTTTTCATCGTATGCAGTACGGTACTGCACTTCATAGTCTTGTATTAGCATGGAAATTTCTTCCTCTAAACAACTGCAATCAACGCAAATTATCACCTATACCATGTGTATCACACCATCTTCAAACCGCACCTTGAAATCACACTCCGCCAGCGTGCTGGCGCGGTGTGCGATGGAGAGGATGGTAATCCGGCCTTTGAGCTTCAGTATTGTATCGGTGATTCCCCGTTCCGTCTCGTTGTCGAGGGCGGAGGTTGCTTCGTCGAGGACGAGGACTGCGGGGCGCTGATAGAGAGCCCGCGCGATGCCGATACGCTGCCGCTGTCCGCCGGAGAGTTTGACGCCGCGCTCACCGACCATCGTTTCGATTCCCCTTGGCTGGGCATTTACAAATGCATCGAGTTCCGCCATCGCAAGTGCTTTATGAACCCGCGCATCATCAATTTCATCGGGGGCTTCTCCTAATGCCACATTCTCGCGAATGGTCGCATCGATCAGATAGATGGACTGCGGGACATAGGCGATATTCGCCTGCCACGCCCGCAGCTCGCGGCGAATATCTACCCCATCGACAGTAATCTTGCCGCGCGTGGGTAAAAACAGCCCCAGCAGGATGTCCACAAAGGTGGTCTTTCCCGCCCCTGATGGTCCAACGATGCCAACAAAACTCCCCTTGGGTACAGAAAAGTTGACATCTGTCAGCACTTCCTCCCCGGCAGGATACGAAAATCCCAGATGCTCCACGCGAATCTCCTTTGTAAAGGAAAGCGGCGGAGGGACATCAGCGATTTTGAGTTTACGGTGGTGATACTTACGGGATTTGATGGCAATCAGCTCGCGGTACAGCTCATCAAACAGCGGCAGCTGAAACTTGATGCCGTTTGACAGGTTCACAATACGGTTCGCACTCGGCATCAGCCGAAATGCCGCCAACGCCAAAACGCCGAGGAGCGGCACAATCTCCGAAGGTGCGTATCCAACGGCAAGTTTTCCAATGATGAGCAGGAGGAGCGCGCATACGACGAGTGTCTCGATGATCATGCGCGGAAGCTGACTCAAAAAGAGATAGCGGCGATTGGCAGCGCCGTATTGTTCATAGTTCTCCTCGAACTCCCGAAGAAAATACTCCTCCTTCCGCATGATTTTCGTTTCTTTGATTGCGCCCAGTCCCTGATTCACGGAGCGGATATACCGTGCGGCAAAGGCATTCTGTATCTGCCCCGTCTTTTCCATACTGCGGCGGAAGGAGCGCAGGAGCACATAGATCATCCCGCCCATAACCCCCGCGACGATGATCGCCGTGAATGGATCGGCGGCGATCAGCACCAGCCAGATCGTCAGTGCCGTAACGATTTCGGTGAGAAGCTGAAATGTGGGAATTAATATGTTGGAAAAAATGACAATGCCGCTGCTGTTAACATTCCGCAGAAGCACAGCGGTGTTATGATTGAGATGAAAGAGATAGGGCTTCGCGAGGTAGTTCGCCATCAATTCCTTCGAGAAGTGAATCTGATTGGACAGGGAGAAGTCAATCTGCAGGCGAAGCTGCCATGCGAGATAGAGATTCTTTAGGATATAGAGTACGATGAGGAGCCCTGCAAGTCCCATGATGAGACCGGTGTGTGTCGTAACCCCAACGCGCTCGGCGTACGCGGCGATGTCTGCGTGCCGCGTCAGAAAGTCCGGCTGCCCCATCAGTGAAATGAGTGGAAGGATCGCCCCGATGCCGACTGCCTCGAGGACAGCACCGACTATCATCACAACAACGAGAAAGGCACAATGCCTGAGTTCACGCGGTGTAAAAATTGAGAAAATCCGAAAGAATAATTTCATCGAGAAAATACTCCCCATGGATAGGAAGAACTATAGGAGCCCTTATAAAACAAGAGAATAGAAAAAGGATATGATAAAAAACAGTATAAACATTAAAATATCATTGTCAACACATTGGCAAAATCATTGGCATGGATTCTCACTTTTATCGCTCCGCCCGCACCGGATGCGCCAAGAAGTCCTGATAAGCGAGACGAATTCCTTCCTCGAGTTCTGTCTTATAGTGCCATCCGAGCCTCTCCGCCTTCGAGACATCGAGGAGCTTGCGCGGCGTGCCGTTCGGCTTCGCCCTATCCCACAGGATCTCGCCGTGATAGCCGACCACACGGGCGACCATCTCCGCAAGAGCATGGATCGAGAGTTCCTTTCCCGTTCCCGCATTGACCGTCTCATCGCCGCTGTAGTGATTCATGAGGAACACACAGAGATTCGCGAGATCATCCACATACAGGAACTCGCGCAGCGGCGAGCCGTCCCCCCAACAGGTCACGGATGCGGCGTGCGTCTCCTTCGCCTCGTGAAAGCGTCGAATCAGTGCCGGAATAACATGGCTGTGCTCCGGATGATAGTTGTCATTCGGTCCATAGAGATTTGTCGGCATCACGGAGATATAGTCCGCTCCATACTGTTTGTTCAGGCAGGCACAATACTTCAGCCCCGCAATCTTCGCCAGCGCATACGCCTCATTCGTCTGCTCGAGCGCCGATGTCAGGAGGCAGTCCTCCTTCATCGGCTGGGGGGCGAGACGCGGATAGATACAGGAGGAGCCGAGGAACTCGAGTTTCCGGCATCCGTTCCTCCATGCAGCATGGATGACGTTCATCTCGAGCATCATATTCTGATACATAAAGTCTGCCGGAGCCTCGGCATTCGCCTGAATCCCGCCGACCTTTGCCGCCGCCAGGAATACGTACTCCGGCTTCTCCTCGGCAAAGAATGCCTCAACGGCATCCTGGCGGCAAAGATCAAGCTGTGCGTGAGTGCGCGTTATAACATGTATATACCCCTGCCGCTCAAGCTCTCGGCAGATGGCAGAGCCGACCATGCCGCGATGCCCCGCCACATATATTTTTGCATTCTTTTCCATCATCGCACTATCTAGCCTCGGTGCTCTTCTGTCCACTTTATCTTATCCTCTTTAGAAATCGATGAACCGATCTGAACCTCGATCACCACCATGCGCTCCCGCGCACTGATTTTATGCTTCATCCCTGCAGGAATATCGATCACATCGCCTGCTGCAGCAGAATGTGCCACGCCATCGAGGAGCACCGTACCGCACCCGCTGACCACATTCCATATTTCACGGCGATGTGCGTGACTGTGATAGTTCATCGCGTGCCCCGCATTCAGCGTCACCTTGATGGTCAAGCTCTCCTCCTCCACATCGATGATGCGAAAACTCCCCCATGACTTTTCCGCAAACATGACCGGCTGACTGATACGCTCGACATAGGGCTTCATGTGACTGGAAGATGCCTTATCCGCTACGAGGATCCCCTCGGGGCTTGCCGCGACGATGAGATGCTGTGCGCCCATGACGAGCACGGGAACATCCATCTCATTGACCACATGCGTATTGCGGCACATATCATCCAATACGACATTCCCGAGCACCGTTTCTTCCATGATCTCAGTCAGTGTGTTCCACGTGCCGAGATCCTTCCATGTGCCGCCATAGCGGAGCACGCTGATATTTGTTTCATGTTCGGCAACAGCATAGTCAAAGCTGATCTTCTCAAAGCTCTCATACGCGGAGAGGAGCCCCTCATAGTCCGAGCACCCGAGCAGCTGGCGTGCCTGTGTCAGAACATACCCCAAACGATAGGCGAACACCCCGCTGTTCCAGAGTGCCCCTTCGTCGATGTACCGCTGTGCTGCCGCTTCATCCGGCTTTTCGCGAAAGGAGAGGACATGGCTCACACGCTCCTTATCCTGCGGCAAAATATAGCCGTATTTCTCACTTGGATAGGTTGGTTCAATCCCCATCAGCATCAGCTCCGCCGCCCCTGTTTCCGCAAGCTGCGTCAGCTGACCCACGGCGGCGAAATAGCGGTCTTCCACATAGGGGTCAACAGGGCATACAGCAACGGCTTCGTTCTCTTTGATGCCCTTGACATCATGCAGATAGGCACTGACCAGTGCGGCTGCCGGAAACGTATCACGGCGGCATGGCTCAACGCAGATATCAACTGCATCCCCCAACTGATTCCGCAGCACGGAAACCTGTGCTTTCGATGTCGCAATTGTAATATCAGCAAGCGGCATCATACGGCGAACCTGGCCGCACACCCGCTGTGCCATCGAGCAGCGCGAACCGTCGTTCTGCCGAAAGAATGGAATGAACTGCTTGGAACGAATGTCATTCGAGAGCGGCCACAGACGCTTCCCCGAGCCGCCCGAAAGCAGAACGATGTGCATATACACGCTCCTTTGACGGAATCCTCAGTCCCCGTACTTCTCCCGATCTGCCTGCACCATCATGCGAATCAGTGCAGGGAACTCCACCTTACGCGTCCATCCAAGTTCCCGCTCCGCCTTCGACGCATCGCCCAAAAGAAGCTCCACCTCAGCAGGACGGAAGAAGCGCGGATCGACATCGACGAGCAGGCGGCCCGTTCTTGCGTCATATCCTTTCTCCTTGCCCCCAGTGCCGCGCCACTCAAGCACAATGCCCGTCTCATGAAATGCCGTCTCCACGAACTCACGCACCGTATGCGTCTCGTTCGTCGCAAGCACATAGTCGTCGGGGGTGTCCCGCTGGAGCATCCGCCACATGCCATCGACATAGTCGCCCGCGAAGCCCCAGTCCCGCTTTGCGTCGAGATTGCCAAGGGAGAGCTTCTCCTGCTTTCCCGCAAGAATTTTGGCGACTGCCATCGTAATCTTGCGCGTCACGAACGTCTCTCCGCGACGCGGCGACTCATGGTTGAAGAGGATGCCGTTCACGGCAAACATCCCATAAGACTCGCGATAGTTCTTCGTAATCCAATAACTATAAAGTTTTGCCGCACCATAAGGCGATTTTGGATAAAATGGCGTCGTCTCGCTCTGGGGGGCAGTATCCGGAAGTCCGCCAAAGAGCTCCGACGTCGATGCCTGATAAAAGCGGATGGGAAGCCCGCTCTGACGTACCGCTTCAAGAAGGCGTATTGTCCCAACCCCCGTCGCCTCTGCTGTATACTCCGGCACCTCGAACGAAACCGCCACATGGGACTGCGCGGCGAGGTTATAGACCTCATCCGGCTGAATCTCACGGATCAGTGCATGTGCATTGCTCGAATCCGTCAGATCGCCATAGTGGAGAAAGAGGCGCCCATCATACTGAACATCCGACAGGAGATGATCGATCCGCTCCGTGCATGGCGTACTGTGCCGACGGATAATGCCGTGCACCTCATAGCCTTTGTCAAGCAAGAGCTCTGTCAGATAAGAACCATCCTGGCCGGTGATTCCGGTGATTAGTGCTTTTTTCATTATATCATCCCCTACAGGAAAAGTTGACATTCTATAATCACACACGCGCTCTGATTCCCCTGATGACATAATGGACCATATAAATCAAAGATCTCAGCATGGTGAGCTGCTGACTGTCTCGATAGACTCTCCATGTCCACAGCAGGCTCTTCAATTTATTGGCAGACAGTGAACCGCCTCGTACGCGATATCTTGCCAAATCATCTGTCATGCCATAAATCCTGACTCCTGTCTTTGCCAAGTTCAGCCAAGCAGCATAATCCTCATGATGAACCATAGGCATACTCAGCGATGCGCATTGTGATCGATCGATCATCACCGTCAAACATCCGATGCAGTTTCCTCGGAGAAGCTTATCATAGGTGACATCCGACACAATTGGAACAGGTTTTCCCGCATCCTGTATGTCATGGCAAAAGCGGCGATAAGAGGTATACGACATCGCAGCCTTTGTCTTTCTCATGAACTGGAGCTGTCTTTCCAACTTGTCGGGAAGCCATACATCATCACTATCTAAAAAAGCAACATATCTTCCTGTTGCTTGTTGAATCCCTGCATTTCTCGCATTTGCGACACCTCGATTGCGTTCCAGTCGAATAAGATGAATCCTGTGGTCCTGAAGCAAAGGCGTAAGTACCATCTTTATATCTTGTTGCGAGCCATCGTCGACAACAATCAATTCCCAAAATTGATATGTCTGACAGGAGACGGAGCGAATCGCTTCACGAATATATTTTGTATCATTATAGACCGGCATAATCACCGATACACGTTTATCTACATAACAAACTTTGTTCATAGACATCGT
This sequence comes from Centipeda flueggei ATCC 43531, assembly GCF_000160695.1. GTDB lineage: Bacteria > Bacillota > Negativicutes > Selenomonadales > Selenomonadaceae > Centipeda > Centipeda flueggei. The sequence continues at coordinate 209,179 of NZ_GG694008.1, forward strand.
CCATAATTAATATACTCATTAACACCTTGATACATGAGTTTCCACGCTTTCCACATGCCGCCAACATTACGCGTATTTCTGCGATACCTCAATATAAATTGTACACACAGAAAATACGCGAAGCGTTGTGAAATTGCACAAAAAAGTGCGCCACGATCACGATAATATTTCTCTGTGTATCCATGAAACCATGTCGAACTCTCTTGCCGAACGGTCCCAATACAGCAAGGCGACGCATACAGTCTAAGCCCGCGGCGCAAGCAATCCACAATAAAAATACTATCTTCCCCAGCTGAATATCTTGCACCCCCGCCAAACAAAAGCGAAAAGCAAAGATTTTTTTTCCTAAGGCTGTCCAGTCGAGCAGCTAAGCGAAATGCACCGTATCTAAAACAATTGTACCACCTGACACGATGAAAGTTTTTCTCTATAGCTTCAATTCGACTCTTATTTAGCGATGGCATATTAAAAAAAATAACATCGGCTTCCGGGTGGTCTTGGAAAGCCTTTTGAACCATTTCCGGATATCCATCTACATAGATGCAGTCATCATCTGAAAAAAGAATAATATCCGCATCCGCCCGCATTAGTGCTGTATTACGGCTTAATCCTACGCCTCGCTCTGAACAAGTATATATTTCTATCTTGTATTTACCATAAACCTCCTCATTAAACCGATATACATCACTTTGATTCACGAGAATCACATTGCTTTGAACATTCATGTCCTTGCAAAAAGATAGGTCTTTCAAGTCCATTGCAGACAACAGCAGCTGTAATGTCATAGTAAGTTCCCCATATTATACAAGCACCCAGCACTATCCCATATGTTGAAACATCCGCAGCCATCTATCTACATTCTCCGCACTGGCGTAGGTAGTATCATAAAAATGTTTTGCGCGATTCCCCAACATAGCAGCCATGTTATCATCTTCCGTCAATACGTATCTTTCTCTCATCCATCACTTGCACCACCGACAAAACTCCCAACTACAAGAATGTCGTTTCCACCCATAGTGGAGTAAGAGGCACTTCAATGCCCTTGTTTTTCTTAATCTTTTTTTTGCGATGTTCTTAATCCTTGCAAGATACCCTCTCCGTTTTTTGATACAATCACTTGGATCAAGCCCATTTTCCTGCAAGGCGCGAATATACTCCATGCATTGCACTTCTATCTCACTGCCGCTTACTCCGTCATTGGCATAATATGCAACAATCAGATCTGTCTGTCTCAGTATAATATTACTATCTAAATAGAATGTCAGAAAATTTTTATAATCCGCTGCAACACGATAATTTGTGTCGAATGGGTGTTGGTTTAATATTGCCCGACGAACAAACATCCCTTGATGAGGTGCATTGTAACCAGACAGGACTGCTTCTTCTGAAAAAAAACTACGGTACACCTTCTCAATTCGATAAACCGGATCCACCATCATCACAGCACCACACAATACATCCGGTTCAGCTTCTGATCTCAAACACGAAACGATCTTGGAAATAACGGCTGTGTCATAGAGGCAGTCATCCGCCCCAAGATAATAGATATAATCTCCCGTCGCAGCGCTGAGGCCCTTATTCATTGCATCATAAATTCCCTTATCCGGCTCACTCACCCAATACGCAATTCTGTCTTCATATTTCTTGATGACATCAAGGGTGCCATCCGTCGAGCCTCCGTCAATGATGATATATTCAATATTCGGGTAATCCTGTTCTACGACACTGCGAATGGTCTGCTCAATCGTATCGGCTGCATTATAGACAACTGTGATAATCGAAATTTTGAAATTTGACACCTGCAAGCTCCTTATGAGTCTCTCCATAAAACCAGCATCGGCAGCCGTTGAAAAGGATTTCCCCATCAAATCCGTCAAACAGACATTGCTTCAGCTAAAAATCTCCATCCATGTTCTTCTGTATGTCGAATTCTTTCAAGCTCTCCTTCGTTCGCACGCTATGTACTCCCTCCGCCGCACTTTTTTGGAAAAGAACACGTACGGTCTGGATGATGATGGTAAGATCCGTACGAATGCTGGCATTCTGTATATAGACAAGATCATAGATGAGCTTGTCATACACTGTCGTGTTGTATTTCCCGTAAACCTGAGCAAGTCCTGTAATGCCGGGTTTGACATTCATCCGATAGATGTACTCCGGTATCTCCCGCTTGAATTGCTCGACAAAAAAAGGACGCTCAGGACGTGGGCCGACGATGCTCATATTCCCCATAAGGACATTCCAAATTTGTGGAAGCTCATCCAGTCGGACAGCACGCAGAAATGCCCCAAGACGCGTGATACGGGGGTCATTCTCCTTTGCGAGCACAGGGCCGCTCAATTTTTCCGCATTGACACGCATGGTACGAAACTTATACAGTTTGAACGGCTGTCCATAGCGGCCTACCCGTTCCTGCGTATAGAAAATCGGTCCAGAGTCGAAAATCCTGACAGCAGCGGCTGTCAGAATCATAAGCGGAAGTGCCATGAGGAATCCCGCCGACGCCACTGCGATATCCATGATGCGCTTCAGGCTGCGCTGCTCAAGCGTGGGACAGAGACGCTGCGGACGAAAAACGGGAACATCATCAATCTTGTCAAGTATCATACTGCTGCAGAACACTTCGTATGCATTGGGGATCAGAAGAGCCTGTTTTTCATGAAGATTGCAGTAGTGAACGAGCCGTGCCTTGTCCTTGAGACGTATGTCCGGGCAGATAATGAGGACATCCACCTGCTCTGCCGCCGTCTCCCAGTCACTGCCTGCCAGGTCGGTACAGATGGAGCGCAGTTCCATCGCAAGCTGCGGCTGTTGTTTCATACGATGGTAGACGTGCTGACACTCTTCCTCGCCGCCAATCAGCATGACTCCGCGAATTTTCTGTCTGGCCCTGATATAACGCCAAACCAAATGCCGCCATACAGAAAGGAAGATCAGATCCAGTCCCGCACACGACAACAAGACACCGCGCGAAAGAGCAAACTCGCGAATGAAGAAGGTCAACGCCATTGTCAGGACGAGGATCTGCACGATACTGACCACCAAAGAGAACAGGATCTCAGCAAAGCGCTTGTTTTCAATTGTATAGAGGCCATTGATATTAAACAGGAGTCCCATCAATATGATCTGCACAGGGAGTATGCCTTGATATAGGCCAAAGTTGCCGATCAGGTCAACACGCACCAAGATAACAGTTGTCACAAAGGCGTACACGGATACGGCGATTCCTATATCACCAAAGAGCAATATCAGTTTCGGCAAGACAGAAAACTTCTTTTCTTCCATATCAAGCCACAACTTTCTATCTATATTATGCTCTATTTTATAGCATTAAATCAGCATATCAATCAAAACAGGAGTATCTCTCACAATCTAGGGAAACACTCCTGCACCTTCTTTACGCTTTCAAATTTTCTTTATACCACTGGATTGCCTCTGTGATTCCCCGTGCAAAGTCGTATTCAGGGTGATAGCCGAGGTATTTTCGTATCTTTGCGATATCCGCACCGCTGCGGCGGATATCCCCCTTTCGCACGGGACCAAAGACCGGCTGCAAATCTTTGTTCAAAAGTTTGCTGAGCACAGCATACATCTCATTGAGGCTCAGCTGCTTTCCTGCGGCGACGTTGTATGCCTCGCCTGCCGCCTCATGCGGTGCGGCACATGCGAGAAGGTTCGCCTGTACGACGTCGTCCACATAGACGAAGTCGCGTGACTGCTCTCCGTCACCGTTGATGGTCGGCGGCTCATCACGCAGAAGGCACTCGATGAACGTCGGGATGACCGCTGCATACGCCCCATTGGGATCCTGACGGCGCCCATAGACATTAAAGTACCGCATTCCGTAGCAGTCAAGCCCATAGTGCATGGTATACTGATGCGCGTATTCCTCCGCCGCAAACTTCGTCACAGCGTATGTCGAGAGGCGCCGCCCGACGATCTCCTCCCTCTTTGGCATGGTCTCATCATCGCCGTAGACGGCCGCACTCGAAGCATAGGTGAACTTCTTCACACCATGTTTTGCCGCCGCTTCCATCATATTGACCGTACCGATGATATTCGTCATGGTGTAGTCAATCGGCTTATCGATACTCTCCGGGACGCTGACTTCTGCCGCCAGATGCAGTACATAGTCAACGTCTTGGCAGGCATGATGACATGCTGCAAGATCCCTAATGTCCCCTTCAATAAACTCGAACTTCGAGTTGCCGCAAACGTTCTCTATATTCCTTGTATGCCCCGTCGACAAGTTATCCAGTACACGAACCCTGTGCCCCAATGACAAAATTGCTTCACACAGATTCGAACCAATAAAGCCTGCCCCGCCGGTGATGAGAAACAAGCTGTCCGCAGGAAGCAAAATGTCACGGTAATTCACGGCAATACTCCTCTATCCGATGCCATAGGTGCGGTATACAACCGCGCTGCTGTCGATGATTCTTCAGAAAAGCCCCAACGTCTTAAACAGAAACACCCAGCCGAAGATGGTAAAGCAGGAAAGTGCGCTGCTGTAGACAACGCAGTTGCCCGCGAGCTCGGCATCCGCCTGCATCTGCTGTGCCATGGCAAAGCCCGCGACAGCACAGGGCGTAGAGAAGATCGCGATGAGCGTGACAAGCTCGACGCCGCGAAAGCCGATCGCGACAGCACAGGCAAGCACGACAGCAGGCACGAGGATGAGCCGCGCAGCGACCGAGAAGATGAGCTGACGCAGATGCGCGTGATAGCTGCCGCCATGGAACGACGCCCCGAGGATGATGAGTGCGACGGGCGTGGTCGCCGCCGCGATCTGTGCGACGGGTTTCAGGACGGGCGCAGGAATCGGCAGTTCTGCGACGCGGCACAATGCCCCTAGTATCGCGCCGAGAATCATCGGGTTCATTGCAACGCCGCGCAGGATATGCGGCAGGTTGAATTGCCCGCCGCGAAATGTCTCAAGAATAAAGACGCTGAGAATGTTGTAGAGGGGGACAATGACGGCGATCATCATGGTCGGGATGGCAATCGCCTCGTCCCCAAAGATGTTGCCGACAAGCGGGACGCCCATGAGGACGTAGTTGCCGCGAAAGCTCGCCTGGATCATCGGGCCGCGCCGTGCATTGTCCTTCTCGATCATGCAGACGATCGCACCGAAGACGAGCGCCGTCAGGATAACGCCGCCCGCACCGAAGACCATGAGCATCGGCTGAAACGCCTTCTGCGGGTCAGAGACGTAGATGTTGTAGAACATCATGAAGAAGAAGAACACACGGAACACCATACGGTTCACGTGCTTCAGTTCTTCCTCGGTAAGGAGGCGTGCGTGCTTAACGAAAAGCCCGACGGCCATCAAGCAGAATAGCGGGACGACGCCGCCAAGTGCAACAAAAAAATTGCTCAACACGACGAACTTTCCTCCGTCCATTGTCCTATATTATAGCAGGAAAAGAAAAAGAGGGCAATAAACAGCTTCACTCGTCACAGATCTGCATCTTCCGCTCGTGGAAGGTGACGACGGTGAGGTCAAAGGCATGGGCAAGCTCACGCCCACGGTCACAGCGCACGCCGACCGCCTCGGGAACATGGGCATCCGATCCGATGGTGACATAGCGTCCGCCGAGTTCGCGGTAGCGGTGATAGATGGGCGCCAGTTCCTTGATGCCGCGCGGCGTGCCGAGGCGGCGCGTATTGATCTCGATCACGGTGTCCGTCTCGACGAGCGCACGCAGGACGGCGTTGATGTCGTCGGTGAAGTCGCCATAGCTGATTTCAGGGTTGTCGAATGGGGCACAGCGCGCGATGTAGTCGATGTGTGCAAGTGCGTTGATCTCGGGCTGAGCATAGATCTCTGTGCGCATCGCGGTGAAATACTCGTGGTACATCTCATGCTTTTCCCGCCCCGCATAAGTCTCGGGCAGATAGAGATCTTTGCTCTCCAGTGAGTGAATGGAGCCAAGGACAAAATCAAACGGAACACGCCGCAGAAATGCGGTGTTTTTTTCATGTGTCCCCGCCATCAGACCGACCTCGACACCGAGAGAGAGCACATCCCCGCGCAGCGGTTCGTATGCTGTCCAATACGCCTCGGGATCAAAGATGAACTGCTCCTCACCTGCTGCCGGGACGTCATAATCCAGATGATCGGTAAAGACGAGCCCAATCCCCTGCTCTGCCGCGCGGACAAGAGCCTCCTGGGCAGACATCTCAGAGTCAGCAGAAAATGATGTATGGATATGGCTGTCAAAGAACATGGTCATTCCTCCTCCGGCAAAATCGCGCCCACGGCATCCGACAGTCGAGCGAAGTCCGCGAGGGAAAGCTGCTCCCCGCGTATGGACGCAGCAAGTCCTGCTGCCGCAAGCCCCGCGCGACAGAGCTCCTTTGTCAGCCCCGCCCCCGTGAGCGCATTAAGGAGTGTTTTGCGCCGCTGTCCGAAGGCAGCGCGAACGAGACGGAAGAACAGCTTTTCATCCGTTGGACAGACAGAAGGTGTCTCCCGCACACGACAGGCAATGACGGCACTCGTGACCTCGGGTGCGGGCATAAAGGCGCGCGGCGGTACATCCATGACGATATGTGCATCCGTATAGTACTGCACAGCGATGGAGAGCGCCCCGTAGTCTTTCGAGCCGGGGCGCGCCGTCATACGGACGGCGACCTCCTTCTGCACCATGGTTACCATACGCGCGATGGGCAGATGCTGTTCAAGGAGTGCCATGAGGATCGGCGTCGTGATGTAGTAGGGAAGGTTCGCAACGACTTTGAACTGCTCTCCCGCACCGAGGTTCAGGATGCGGAGGATGTCCAGTTTCAGGATGTCCCCCGGCACAATGGCCACATTGTCATAGCCTTTCAGCGTCTCGGCAAGTACGGCAGGGAGCTTCTTGTCCAACTCGACAGCAACAACGCGGGCACCGCTTTCAGCGAGTCCCTGGGTCAGCGTACCGATGCCGGGGCCGATCTCGAGGACAGTATCTGCAGGGCTGAGGTCAGCCGCATCCACGATGGCGCGCACCACGCCCGCATCCACGAGAAAGTTCTGCCCAAGCCGCTTGCTCGCGCGCAGGTGAAAGGCATTCAGGATGTGGCGCGTGACCTTGGGGTCAGCGATCACTGGGATACCTGCATTCATTCCATATCCTCCAGTGCGGCAGTAAACTCCGCGCGTGTAATGCCGTAAGTGTTGAGACGGCGCAGAAAGGTCTTGGCATTCGCGAAGCCGAGGCCCAGGCGGCGTGCGACCTGTGCGCGCCGTACAGCGGCGTCATCCGTTCCCGTCAGTCCCGCGTGCATCATGTCGCTCATGGAAAAAGTCTCCTCCGGTTCTTCCACCGGCGTGCGCACCTTTTCGAGTGCCGCACGGACAGCCGCGGGGGATGCCTGCTCCACGCCGATGTCGCCGTCTCCCGCATTCGTCGCGTCCTCCACGGGGATAAAGGCGTGGCGGGCGCGCGGGAATATCTCGGTCAGGCGCGCACGAATGCGCTCACCGACCGTATCGGGGTCAGTGAGGATGATGATGCCGCGCTTTTCATAGGCGGCACGGATATTTTTGATTGCTGCACTGCGCAGACGAAATCCGTCGGTGATGATGCAGTCCGCATCGACGGCACGCCGCACCGCTGCAACGTCCATTTTGCCCTCGACGATGATGACTTCTTTGATCACAATCGGCTCTTACACTCCTCATCCTGGCACATCACTGTATTCGCCCCTTCCACCGCTCACGCGGTCCCCCTCCCCCGTAAACGGGGGAGGCTTTTTCATTTACAGGATACTGACTTTCCTATCGTAATACGGAGAGGTTTCATACAGCTTCTTCCAGCGGGTCTTTCACCACGGGTGACGCGTAGACCGTAAACGGATCAATATCGATACATTTCGTTTCATCACGATTGCCGGCGATATCCCATGCAACTGTGCCGTTCATCACCGTCAGACGATCCACGAATACCTTACGGTCACGAAGCTGTGCGAGGATGCCCGAACGCATGACAAGCTCCGATGCATCGTAACGACGCACCGTGCCATCGTTGAAATACGCATAGACGGTGTAGTTATCCCCTGGGACAACCTGCAGTACTTCGGGGAAGAAACGAGAATCCATCTTCCTCATCTCCTTATCATCGGCGGTATCGGATTGGGCTCTCTGCCAGCCTTGACCAATTCCCAGTCCTGCATGAGTTCATCCTGATAGAGAACACACCATGCCAAGACAAGTTTTAGCTGTCGATTGGGAAGGTACCCATTCAAAATACTGGCATTCTGAATATCTATCGTGGCTTTATTCCCTGCATATTCCGCATGGATATGCGGAGGGTTATGATCGTTGTGGTAAATCGTGATACGGATACCAAAGAACAGGCTGATTTCAGGCATGCGATTCTCTCCCCGTCGTCAAAAACTTCCCCACTTCCGCATACAGCCGCTCATGAATCTCCTCGATGGGGAGAGGTGCGCCGTCTGCGCTCGATGGGATGCGTACCCAGCCGCAGCGTGCGGTGAGCAGGACATAGGCATCGTGAGTGCGGCGCAGGTAGTCCGCGTCGCGCTCGTGAATGTCGGGCGTCTCTCCCTTCGCCTGTGCGCGCGCGGTGAGCAGGCGCTCTGCCGCGCACGGCTCCATGTCGAGGAAGAATACGGCGTCGGGCACAGGCAGTCCAAGTTTGTTGAACTCGAAGTCATCGAGCCAGTCGAGAAAGGCATCGCGCTCGGCTGCATCCCTGATCTTCACCGCCTGATGCACCATGTTCGATGTGGTATAGCGGTCAGCAAGGATGATTGTCCCAGCCTCATAGTCCTGCCTCCACTTCATCCGATAGGAGGCGTAGCGATCAACCGCAAAGAAGGTCGAGGCGGCGTATGGATTCACCTCGTCCGCCTGCATGCCGAAGTCGCCGCGCAGATACATCCGCACCGGCATCGACGCATCCGCCTCGTAGTCAGGAAAGGCAACGGCCCGCACGCGATGCCCCTCGCGTATGAGACGCTGTGCGAGGAGGCGCGTCTGCGTTTCCTTGCCCGAGCCGTCGCCCGCTTCGATGATAAAGAGCTTTCCGCGTGCCATACTTATCCTTTCGCAATCACCGTCACCGTATCGAGAGACACATCTTCCGCCCCCACGACACGCGCTCCGATGGCCCGCATCATCTGCAGATAGCGGAGCGTCTCTGCGTCGATCACGTCACCGGGCGCGAGGACGGGAATCCCCGGCGGGTAGAACACAATCGTCTCTGCTGCCGTACGCCCCACAGCATTCTCTGCGGGCACGTGCTCCTTGGGCGAAAAATACGCCTCACGCGGCGTGAGCCGCGTCTGCGGCAGTGAGGGGAGGCCGCAGAGTGCCGCCTCTCCTGCGCCGCGTGAGGTGCAGCGCGGCGCATACTCCTCCGCCATGCTGCGGAGTGCCGCATAGAGCCGCTCTGTTTCCGATGCACCATCCGCATAGGAAAGGAGGAAGAGGACGTTGCGTGCATCCGCCAGCTCACAGGCGATATTCCGCCGCCGCAGTTCTTCCTCCGCCGCAAAGCCCGTCATGCCGAGCCCCATCACCTGCACGGTGATCTTCGTACGGTCGAGTGCCGCCATACCGGGTGCGCCCATACGTTCCGCGCCGAACGCCCACAGTCCCGGGAGCGCATTGATGCGCCGCCGCAGGTCATCGACACGGCGAACGAGATCGCTGATGCGCGGTGCTCCCTCCTCCTCCATCTGGGCACGTGCCAGATCGAGCGATGCAAGGAAGATCTCATTCGGACTAGTCGTCTGGAGAACGCCCGATGCCGCGCGAATCCGCTCCGGCGGCACGCGCCCGCCGCGCATGAGAAGCATCGAGGTCTGCGTCAGCGAACCGAGCATTTTGTGCGTGCTCTCTGCTGACAGATCTGCCCCTGCCGCCATCGCCGACGGCGGCAGTTCCTCCGAGAACGCAAAATGCGCCCCGTGTGCGCCATCCGTGAGGAGGAGTATCCCATGGTCGTGGAGAACGTCAGCTATCGCCGAAAGCTCCGATGTGACACCGTAGTAAGTCGGATGGACGAGAAGCGCGGCACGCGCCTCGGGGTGTTCCTGCACGGCATGTTCCACCGTTCGCAGAGATACGCCCATCGCAATCCCAAGCCGAGGATCTATCTCGGGGGCGAGATAAACGGGCCGTACACCCATGAGAATCATTGCTCCGACGACGGAGCGGTGCGCATTGCGCGGCACCAAAACAGTATCCCCGGGGTTGACCGCCGCCATCAGCATCGTGTGGACGGCGCCCGTCGTCCCATTGACCATAAAGAATGCCGCGTCCGCACCGTACGCGCGCGCCGCCATCTCCTCTGCCGCACGAATACAGCCCGTCGGAGCATGAAAGTCATCCAGTTCTGCTGAGAGCGAGACATCGGCACGAAGTCCCTCGTCGGTAAGCAGTCGCCGCAGCAGCGGATGCGCCCCGCGTCCGCCCTTATGCCCCGGGGTGTGATAGGGAGCAACGCCGCATCCCGCATAGCGGAGCAGTGCCTCTGCAATCGGCGCGCTCAAGCGTTCTCCACCATACGGTTGCGCACACGCAGATGCACCTTCGTCCCCTTGCCCGGCTCGGAGAGAATCTGGATCTCGGCGCCGATGAGCTTTGCCCGCTCCTCCATGCCGATCATGCCGAAGTGCCGTCCGCGGCGCCTGCGCTGCGACTCCATATCGAGCGCATCGTCGTCCTCATCGTCTGCCGTTTCATCCACATGGTCAGGAGAGAATCCGATTCCCTCATCTGCGATCAGTACGGTAAGCGCCTGCGCTGTATAGTGCATCCGCACGCGCACCTGATCCGTCCGCGCATGCTGAACGACGTTGTTAAGCGCCTCCTGCACAATGCGGAAGACGGCGATCTCCACGTGCTTCGGCAGATCATAGTGTTCCCCCTCGATGCTGAACGTCCCGCGCAGCTTTCCGCGCTCACCGAAGAGGGCAATCAGCTGCTCCACCGCCTGCGGAAGCCCAAGATCGTCAAGCGCCATCGGCCGCATGTCGAAGATGATCTGCCGCACGCTCGTCAGGCACTTTCGGATCTCGCCGCGCAGTTCCTCAAGCGTTTTCTTTGCCTCCGCCATGTCGTCCTGATCCATCACGCGCTCAATGATCGTCGACGTAAACAGGCAGTTCGCGAGATCCTGCGCAGGTCCGTCGTGGATCTCACGCGAAATGCGGTAACGTTCCTCCTCCGTCGCCTTGATGATCCTCGCACCGACAAACTTATCCTTCTGTACCGCCTCGATCTGCCAGATCACCCCGCTCACCTGTGTGCTGAGATAGCTGAGTACCGAGCCGATAGAGAGCGCCATCTGCTCCGCACGGGCAACCACATTGCCAAGATAGCGCAGACGTATCTCAAGCTTGTCACGTTCCACACGCATGGACTGCTCTTTCTCGCGCTCAATCGCAAGGTTGATCTGGATGATGGAAACCGCCTCGTACGTCTTACGGATCTCATCCTCCGTATATTCCGTGAACTTCTCGCTCACCTCGGCGAGACGCCGCTTGGCCTGCTGCTCCTCTGCGGTAAGGGCATCCACACGTTCAATGGTCGCAGCGACGTGTTCTTTCAGCTCCAGGAGACGGCGCCGTGCCCCCTCCACTTCCTTGCGCGTATTTTCATAGATGTCAAAGATCTGGGTCTTGTTGTCCTCGATCGTGTTGATCGTATTGGTCAGCAGTTTGCGCAGCTGTCCCTCTTCAACCCCCTCCACGGGCTGATCGTCTGCGGGTGCACTGCTCATCCGCCGTCTGTCTGTTGTGCGCATCATATCCTCCTATCTCTTTGCGCTTTATTGTACCCCATTTATCATGAAAAGTCACGTTCCCTTACTCCTTGCATTTTCTTCTAAAAATCGGTAAAATGACAAAACGGAGAGAAAAATACATTCCATAGATAAGGAATAAAACGAAAGTACAGGTGAACTCCATGAGTATTTTTTCACGCTTCCTGCCGAAACGCAAGCCGCCCGAGCTGAAGAACAACATCCCGAAGGAGAAGGAGAACATCCGCAAGACCTTCAGCGTCTACTGTGCAAAGCACCACAAGCCGAAAAACGGCAAACTCTGTCCTTCCTGCACGGCACTTCTCGCCACCGTCTTCACAAAGATTGACCGCTGTCCCTACGGTATCACAAAGCCGATCTGCGACCGCTGCGACCGCCCGTGCTTCGGTGCGAAGGCAACACAGGACTTCCTTACGATCATGCAGTCCACACAGCGTGGAATGTTCCTGCGCCACCCGGTCATGGCGATCAAGCACAAGCTGGCAAGCATGGGCGTGGACTACGTAAAATACCAGCAGCAGAAGAAGACCAACGACAAGGCGAAAGCAAAGGAGCAGGCGGCAAAGACGCGTGCCAAGGGAAAAGAGAAGAAGAAGTAACACGGCATAGAGAAAGGGCTGTATATGAAGTTCTGCTTCATATACAGCCCTTTGGTGTACAAGGATTACGCGAGGCTCTTGACGTAGTCCCTGAGCTGTTCAGTGGACCGCGTCACCTGCGAAAGGTTCGCCGTGATCTCCTGCGTGGACGCTGCCTGCTGCTCACTGATGGAGCCCGTCGTCTCGATGGACCGCGAGATGTCTTCAACGGCGCGGTTCATCTCTGTCAGCGTAGCATGGATGCGCTCCGTTGCCTCACGTGACTGCTCTGCGAGTTTGCGCACTTCCTCTGCCACAACAGCAAAGCCGCGTCCCTGCTCACCGGCACGAGCCGCTTCAATGGCAGCATTGAGTCCGAGCAGGTTCGTTTGTCCCGCGATATTTGTGATGAAGTCGATCACCTTCATCGTGTCGGCGTTGCGCTCCTGAAGGAACTTTGCCTGCTGGACAGACTCCTGCCCTGCCTTCGCGAGTTCTGTTGCACTCTTTGCCACCTGTTCGATTGCCTGAAATACCGTCTGCGTTGACACTGCAATCTGTTCGATCGTCGTCAACAGACGCTCATGGTCAATCTGCGTCTCTTTCGTTTCTTCTGCCATTCTTCTTCCTCCCTGATCCTACCCCGGGAATAAATTCTCTCATAAGAGCTCTTTTTGATTTATTCCACAAAGTTGGAAAAATCCCTTCCTCATGGAAAAATTTTCATTTTTCCGGCATAAGGATGATATTTACGGGCAAATTCGACGCCCCCGGCGGCGAGTAAAGAAAGGTGACCGGTGCATCTGCCCCATACGTGCCAAGGTCGGCAAGCTCCGTGTACGGGGTGAGTCTGCACAGGCCCTCCGCACGTGCCTGTGCGGCCTGGGGCGACTCCGGCTGTGTCTGATCGCCGAAGAACGCACGCGCTGCCGGTGTCTCCACAAGACGGCGGCCGCCGCCGCTCATTGCACTGACTGCCCCTGCATAAACGCCGCCGAGAGGGCTGAGGAAACAGTTCATCCGTCCGCGTCCCGCCATGGGCAGGCGGATTTGGTAGAGGATGCCGTAGTTGCCATAGTTGACGACAGGTGTTCCGTCTGTCGCATCAATTCCGCGGCGATAGATATCATGGACGTTGTCGGCAATGGGGAAATAGACGGCTCCGTCCCGCGCAGGATAATACGCCCGCGGCAGGCTGAGGATGCGGTCCATCCCATGAAACGTGCCGCGCAGGGCAACCTCGTCACGTGGGAGGATACGCGCTGTCCGCAGGAAGGCAAACGGATCGACATCAGCACCATACATCACGACGGAAACACGGACAGGGGCATTCGTGTGAAAATCATAGACCCCATAGACCAGTTCGCCCGGCGCGAGCACTGTGGTATTCATCGCCGGAGAAAGCAGGCGCGGGCGCTCCTTCGTCACATGAATACGCTCCTCACGCTGCTGCGCATCGAAGTAGGCGATCTGCGTTGCCTTTCCGACGCGCAGATAATCCGTACTCGGTGTACTTGAACCGCCGCGCGTCACAGAGACGATGGCAAGATCTGCATCCGTCTCGAGGATGACGGCCACCTTCTTCGGCTGTGCCGTATCGTTCAGGTGGTAGTAGAGGACACGTGCATCCCCCTCCACCGTATCGCGGTAAAGGATACCGCTCTCCCTGACATACTCAGGACTATCCGAAAAAAGCAGAGTCCCCCCCGTATCCTGTGTGGTCATATCCCAACGCCGCATCACATACGTGCTTCCGTGGGAGAATACATGGTTTTGCGGCTGTGCCTGTGTTCCGATGATATCTGCCACCCGTTTCCGTATGTTTTCCTCTGCCGTACCGCGCTCACGCACGATGGTTGTGCCCTCGGTGTGCTGCGCTGCCGCAGCGTGACCCGCACAAAAGAGGACAGTGGCCAATGCTGCCGCCTGTATTCCCTTAATTCCCTTATTCATGCCCGTTATCCTGCATTTCCTTTCTCATTGTTATCGTGTACTCCGCAGCGCATCCCGCAGTCTTTCGAGCGGTGCACGCACTCCGTCAGGCAGCTCTGCCATCCGCACCGCCGTGCGTGCTGCAAGATCCGCCTTCATCAAGCGCAGGCGGAACTCCGTCATCCCGAGATATGGTGCGGGGATATTGACGCGATGCAGGAGATACGGATTCGTCTGAAGGTTGTTCAGCCCCGCCTCACCTGTCACAGCGGTGAGATACTCTTCCTCAGGGAGCATGGCAACGATTGCCTCGTCATACGCCCCGTTCGGATAGGAGAAGCTGTAGATTGTCTTCAGCCCACGCCATTCGAGCAGCAGTTTCGAGAGGTGCAGCTCATCGTACCGTTCCTCCGGGGAAAGTTTCGTGAGCGGAATGTGATTTGCCGTATGGCTGCCGATCTCCATGCCGCTCCGCTCCAGATCAAACAGGTTGTCCCACGTCATATAGCCGGGCTGACCGATGTCATTCGTCACAACGTAGAACACGGCCTTCATTCCGCGCTCCTCAAGCATCGGCAGGACAACACGCCAGTTGTCTTCATAGCCGTCGTCAAAGGAGAGGATGACAGGCTTTTCAGGCAGTTCCTGCTTTCCCTTGCGTGCACGCGCATAATCCTGCGGCGTGATGGTCGTATATCCTTCCTGCGTGAGATAGTCCAGCTGTGCGGCGAACTCCTCGGGCGGAACGGCGTAGCGCACCTCATCGGGTTTCGCGTCATCCTTCACCATGTGATATTCCAGTATGGGAAAGCCCGCCGGCGGCTGTGCTGTCAGTACCCATGCAAAGGCTGCCAAAACAATGAGCAGCGGCAGCGGCAGTCCATGCGTGAGCCGCCGTGCAATACCTCGAATCAATCTGTTTCCTCCTCTGCCATCATGCGGAGTTTCCGCAGACGATGGCTCATTCCTGATTTGCTGATGTGGCAAAGCTCCGCCAGCTCCGCCATGCTGATCTCCGGATGGGCACGCCGCATCTCTGCTGTTTCGCGCAGCTCCTCCGGCAGGGCAGCAAGCCGCCCCGTCTCCTCCAGCCGCACAATCGCCGCCGTCTGATCCGCGGCAGCATCCACAGCACGCTGGAGGTTTGCAGTCTCAACGTTGACGATACGGTTGACCTGCGCACGCACCTCCTTCAGATTGCGTGCAACCTCAATCTCCTCTGCCGCCTCCTCCACACCGACGAGTGAGAGGAAGTCCATCACGGCATCTCCCTCTTTGAGATAGACAACATACATCTCATGACGATCGGTGATCCCGACAGGAAAATGCAGCCGTCGAAGGAGTGTATGGAGTGCACGCCCCATGGCCTCGCTTCGTGACGTGATCTCAAGGTGACACGCCGCCTCGGGGCGGTTGACGCTGCCGCCGCCGAGGAATGCACCGCGCAGGTAAGCGGCGCGGCAGCACTTCTTTCGCAGCAGGGCGAGATCGCTCCCTGTGCGCAGAGCCCCGTCAGCGGAAAAACCGAGACGTGCCAGGAGGGGGGTAGCAGTCTCTCCCGCCGCAATGTTGACGATATAGAGACGCCGCCGCAGCTGCGGCGTACGCTCCATCGCAACAGAAGTCTCGATAGAGCTGTCCATGGCGCGCAGCAGACGAATCACGCGGCGTGCTACGGCGGCACTCGCCGCCGTAAAGCGCAGCCCCGTCCCACGCACTCCATCCGTCGCAGCAGAGGCCCCCATACGCAGGAGTGCGGCCAGTTCTGCCGTCTGACAGCAGGCGCGGTCAACATCCGTACGCGAAAGTGCATTTTTCACATCTGAGGCAAAAGACGGCATCTCAGGTCACCCGAAAATCATAAATCATGCGCATGATATTGCGGCTGAGCTTGTCAGGATCATGCCGCACGGCATCCGCTTGGCTGATAATATCCGCCGCAACAAAGCCAATGCCGAGTGCGTTGATGGCCTCCTCGTCCACGGCAACGGGATAGATCCCCTGCGCGGCATACTGTGCGCGCAGTGCCTCGGAGATAGGTGTGTTGTTGACCAGCATAAAATCGATTGTTCCGCGCCCCGCATGCTTCAAAATTGCCTCCGCATGCATGGACGCCGTATAGCCATCGGTTTCACCGGGCTGTGTCATAACATTGCAGATGTAGATCTTGAGTGCATGGCTTTTCCGCAGTTCATCGGCGACACCGCGCACAAGCAGATTCGGCATAATGCTCGTATAGAGACTGCCGGGACCGAGGATGATTGCATCCGCCGTACGCAGTGCCTCAAGCGCTGAGGGCACGGGAGCAACATCCTGCGGAAAAAGACGTACGCGGCGGATGCGCCCCGGCACCTCCGGAATCCGCGACTCTCCCTCGACGACAGTTCCGTCTTCAAGAATGGCATCGAGCCGTACGGATTCCTTCGATGCAGGCAGGACACGCCCCTTGACGGCAAGGACTTTGGAGGACTCGCGCAGCGCCGTCTCCATGTCTCCCGTAACCTCTGCCATCGCCGCGAGAAAGAGATTGCCGAAGCTATGCCCTGCGAGATTGCTCGCCCCTTCAAAGCGGTGCTGAAAGAGCTTCTCCATCAGCGGCTCGGTATCGGCGAGTGCGACGAGGCAGTTCCGCAGATCTCCCGGCGGAATGATGCCGAGCTCCTCGCGCAGGCGTCCCGAGGAGCCGCCGTCATCCGCCACCGTCACGACAGCAGTCACATTGCTCGTCAGCTCCTTGATGCCGCGCAGGAGCACCGAGAGCCCATGCCCCCCGCCGATCACCGTCACCGACGGGCCGCGGCTGAGCCGTGTTTTTTCATAGACCAGATCAACGAGACGCGCCGATGTTCCCTCCGGCATGAGTGCCGTGATGACGGAGCGAATGACGTGCCGCGTCGCCACGAGCATGAGTACACTGCCGACAAGAGACGCAAGTACGCCTGCCACAACCGTGAAACCGTAGTCATAGCTGCCCTGCCACGTATAGACAAAGCGGAAGATTGCCTCCTCGATGGAGTCAATGTACTTGTAGTTAAAGATCAGTGCAGCCCCGAGTCCGACGAGAAGCGTTCCGAGCGCAAAGACGAACAGCCAGCGCTTGAACCCCATGCCGGGATAGAGCCATTTCATCAGATGCATGGATCCGTCATCCCTCGCTCACGTGTTCCCGCACCTCATTCTTCATGAGGTCGCGATGTTCCAGATGCGCCGCATAGTGTTTCTTGATGCGGTCATAGAGATGCTTCGCGATAAAGACACTGCGGTGCATCCCCCCCGTACAGCCGACAGCGATTACGAGCTGGCTCTTCCCCTCCTTCACATACTGCGGCAGGAGGAAGTCCACAAACCCATCCAGGTATTCCTCGAACTTCTGCGTCACATCCCACGACTCGATATAGGACGCGACCTGCGGAACGGTTCCGCTTCTCCTGCGAAGGGAGTCCACATAAAATGGATTGGGCAGGAAACGCACGTCAAAGACAAGATCCGCATCGAGCGGAATGCCGTACTTGAATCCAAACGAGAGGATGTTCACATTCATCTCCGTATCCGTGCCCGGCGTATCGTAATGACGGCGGATGATGTCCCGCAGTTCCGCCTTGCGCAGCTTCGACGTGTTGACGATCTGTGTCGCGCGTTCGCGCACAGGAGCAAGGCGCTCCCGCTCGCGCGTCACGCCCTCGGAGATGCGCGCATCCGGGGCGAGCGGATGCGGCCGCCGTGTTTCCTTGTAGCGTCGGATGATGACATCATCCGACGCCTCAATAAAGAGCAGTTCATAGGGGACGCCGCCCGCATCCAGATCACCGAGCACACGCACAAAATCGTCGAAGAACTCACGGCTGCGCGTATCCACGACAATGGCGGCACGGTTGATCTGCCCGTGCGTCTCACGGCAGAGATCAATAAACTTTGGGATGAATACCGGCGGGAGGTTATCCACACAGAAGTAGCCGAGATCCTCCATATAGCGGGCAGCAAGCGACTTGCCGCCGCCTGACAGCCCCGTCACGATCACGGGGCGGAACTTCTCCGCGGGACGTTTCATTTCCATCATAATCCCACCTTACAGCACAAATTTTTCCACAGCGGCGGCAATCCCGTTTTCATCATTGGATGCCGTGATATAGGATGCACGCGCCTTTGCCGCGGGAAGACCATTCGCAGGAACGACAGAGAACGCGCCCATCGAGAGCATGTCAAGATCGTTATCTGCATCGCCTGCAACCATGACCTCATCGAGTGTCAGCCCCATCGCGTCCGCAAGCGCCTGCACGCCGACCGCCTTGTTGATGCCGGGCGGGTTGATGTCAACGCTCGTGCCCGTATTCTGCTGCGGCACGAGGCGTCCGCCGAAGTGCGCCCGCACCTCGCTGACGTAGGAGTCAACCCCGCTTTTCATCTCGCGCAGGACGAACTGCGGTACGTTCTCCGTGCAGCCGAGATAGTCGCTTCCCACCTCCGTCACCACGAAATTCGCCGTCGTTCGATAGGCGGCAAAGCATTCTGCACGGTATTCCGGCGCGTAGATCTCGATGCCGTTGTACCAGTTCACGTACCAGTCCCGTGCATAGCAAAACGCAAGGAACTCCCGCACAAGCGCGGGATCAAAATAACGGGCAAAGAGCGGATCGCCCTCCGCCGTTCCGACATACCCGCCGTTGCAGCAGATGACGGGGGCACGCGAGCCGAGCAGCCGTACAAAGTAGAGTGCGGAGCACAGCATCCGCCCCGTCGCAATGGTGACGGTGACGCCGCGTGCCATGGCGCGTGCCAGGATGTCCTTCGTCCGCGCCGTAATGGTCTTGTCCGAGGTCAGAAGCGTGCCGTCCAGATCGAGCGCGATAAGTTTGATTGCCATGCCTTCATCCTCTCCGCATTGGTACAGGTGCATTCGCCCCCATCCCGAGCACATACGTGTAGATTGCCGCCGCAAGGCCATTCTCCGTGCAGGACAGCGTCTCGTAATCCGCTTCCTCTTTGACTTCGGGAAAGGCATTTCCCATGGCGACGCTCTTTCCCGCCGCCTTCAGCATGGGCAGGTCATTGTACGCATCGCCGATGGCCATTGTTTCATCCGCAGTGATGCCCAGCTTTGCCGCAAGTGCCGTGAGTGCCGATGCCTTCGAGACCCCCTTCACAACGATCTCGACCAGCCGATCTGCCGAACGCGTCACACCGATGTGTGCGCCGAACGCATCCATGAGCATCTGTGCACGCGCCTCACTCACGGCGCGCCCCTCCGTCACGAGGAGCAGCTTGCAGTTGCCTGTCACGTACGCAAGCATTCCATTTCTCCCGACGGCCTTGCCGGTGATCTTCTGTGAATTCTCGTAAAAACGCGACTCCTCACAGGCGATGGCATAGCGCAGCACACCGCCGCTGTAGCTTTGGATATACCAGCCCCGTGCCTGCGCAAAGGTGATAATGTCCCGTGCGAGCATCGGGTCAATCGCATGCTCCTCATAGATGCGTCCGCTCGGGCTCTTGATCAGCGCACCATTGTAGGCGATGATCGGCACATCGACGCCGAGCGCCTCAGCGACGGGCAGTGCCGCCTCGAACATCCGCCCCGTCGCGATCGTCACGGTGACCCCTGCGCGTACGGCACACTGCACCGCCGCGATATTCTCTGATGAAACGATATCGCCGCTTGGCAGCATCGTACCATCCAAATCCGACACAAACAATTTTACCGCCATTGTGGCTTCCCCTCCGTATCCATTTCTCAAGCGTCCCCCTGCACATCCCACGGGAAACTGCTGACAAAATCATTTCCCCTATGCTATAATGATCGAAAGCTTCCGTGAAAGGAGCGTTTCTGTGCTCAGCATCTTTCGCCAACTGATCGTCGTCGTCGCCCTGCTCCTCATTCTCGTCGGCATCTTCGGTCTCTCGTACACGTACCGCATCGACCACCGCAGCGCACGCAGTCTCTCTGCCTACGCGACCATTGATTTTCGCGCATCCTACACGGAAGAGGGACGGCTTGAGGGCGCGACACTGTCCCTGCTCGACTATCGCTATGACAGTGCAAAACTCCTGCCTGACGTCATCCTCTATACGGACGGCACAGCATGGGAAATGAAGGCGGCAACGAAGTACACACCGCATCCTGTCCCTGCGTCAGACAGCGCATACAAGAATGAAAATAAAATGTTCGTGGTGTTCCCCCGCGCCTGCCTGCCCGCCATCCGCAAGGCAGTGAGTGTCCGCCTGCGCTTCTACTACGACAACGGGAAAACCATCGACCTCCCGCTGAACGAGCCCGATCTCGCCTACTGGCAGCGCGAACTCAGTCAGGGAATTTAGGGAGTCACTGATAAAAATGAAGTCCGTCGGACTGCGTAGATTCTTCATCCTGTCAAGGAGACAAACCGGACCCATAGCGGAGGCTATGCGGAGGATCCAGGGCACAGACAGGGCGGAAAAGATGGACGAAGACGGCAGTGCTGAATTTATCCCTGCTTCCCCAGGATAAGACATCTGGTATTTATTGTACTGTGATAAAAAACATTCGTCAAGGCAGGACCGACTATGAAGAAAAATGACCTCGCGCTCATCGCTGCGCTGCTTCTCCTCTGCGGGATCGGCGCAATATTTTTTGCGCTTCGCACGGACGATGCAGTGCGTCACGCTGTCATTACGCAGGACGGCACACAGCTCTATGACATCCCGCTCACGGGACACAAAGGGACGGAGGACATACAGATTGCGGACGCACACGGCGAGAACACGATCCGCATCGAGGGAGAGAGCATTTCTGTCGTCCACGCGGACTGCCCCGATCAGGTCTGCGTGCGGACGGGACGCGCGGAGAAAAAGGGGGACGTGATCGCCTGCCTCCCGCATAAACTCCTGATCGAAGTGAAATGATATGAGACCGCTTCATCATACGGCGCGCATCGCCTTCCTCACATCCCTCTCCCTCATTCTCTTCCTCCTTGAGGGATTTCTTCCCCTGCCGCTGCCGGTACCGGGGGCAAAGCTTGGGCTTGCCGCCATCGTCACCCTCATCGCGCTCCGCCTCCTTCCGCGCACCCGCGATGCCGCCGCCGTACTCCTCCTGCGCATCTTTCTCTCCGCCTTCCTCGGCGGCGGAGTCGCACCGCTCCTCTACAGCCTCGCGGGCGGACTGGCGAGCTTTGCCGCCATGGTACTCCTCCTGCGGTACACGCAGCTTTCTCTCATCGGCATCAGTGCTGTCGGCGGACTCTTCCACAACATCGCACAGCTTCTCGTCGCTGCCGCAGTCATGGAAAGCAGTGCGCTCCTCTTCTACGCACCAATCCTCGGGTGCGTCGGCATCCTGACCGGTACGGGCATCGGCATCCTCGCACAATCCATTGTGAAAAAAATAAATAAATAAATAGATAAATATTCTCAATTCTAATATTTTGTGCTATACTATTCCTATCAGAATATTCCTTTTCTACATGATAGGAGGTTCATATCCATGGAGTATCGCATTGAGCACGATTCCCTCGGCGAGGTCAAGGTCCCCGCAGACAAGTACTGGGCGGCGCAGACCGAGCGCAGCTTCGAAAATTTCCCCATCGGCATAGAGAAGATGCCAGCCGAGATCATCCACGCATTCGGCATTCTGAAAAAATCCGCTGCCATCGCGAACCACACGCTCGGCAAACTGGACGAAAAGCGACTCTCTGCCATCTGCAAGGCATGCGATGAGATCCTCGACGGCAAGCTCGCCGCCCACTTCCCGCTCGCCGTCTGGCAGACGGGCAGCGGAACACAGTCCAACATGAACGTCAACGAGGTCATCGCAAACCGCGGCAATGAAATCGCAGGCGAAAAGATCCTCCATCCAAACGATCATGCAAATATGTCGCAGAGCTCGAACGACACCTTCCCAACAGCAATGCACATTGCCGCCGTCATCGCCATCGAAGACGGGCTCTTCCCCTCCATCGACCTTCTCGCCGCGACCTTCCGCCGTCTCATGGCAGAGAACGACGGCATCGTCAAGACGGGACGCACGCATCTGCAGGACGCAGTGCCCATCTCCTTCATGCAGGAGATCAGCGGCTGGCTCGATATGCTTGAGCAGTCAAAGAAACAGCTGCAGGCATCCCTTCCCTTCCTCCATGAACTGGCACTCGGCGGCACCGCCGTCGGCACGGGGCTCAATGCGCCGAAGGGATTTGACATTGCCGTCGCCCGCGCGGCGAGCGAGCTGACAGGAAAGCCCTTTGTCACCGCAGCAAACAAGTTCCATGCCCTCACGAGCAAGGACGCCATTGTCTTTGCCCACGGCGCACTCAAGGGGCTTGCCGCCAACATGATGAAGATTGCAAACGACGTGCGCTGGCTCGCCTCGGGACCGCGCTGCGGACTCGGCGAGATCACCATCCCCGCGAACGAGCCCGGCAGCTCGATCATGCCGGGTAAGGTCAACCCGACCCAATGCGAGTCCGTCACGATGGTCGCCGTACAGGTCATGGGCAACGATGCCGCCATCGGCTTTGCCGCCTCACAGGGGAATTTTGAGCTGAATGTATTCATGCCCGTCATCATCTACAACTTCCTGCAGTCCACACGCCTGCTCACCGACTCCATCAAGTCGTTCAACGACCGCTGCGTCGTCGGCATCAAGGCAAACCGCGAAAAGATGCACGAGAATCTGCATCGCTCGCTCATGCTCGTCACGGCGCTCAATCCATACATTGGGTATGAGAACGCCGCCAAGACAGCACACAAGGCGTTCGATGAGAACATCAGCCTGAAAGAGGCATGCGTCGCACTCGGCTTCCTCACCGCAGAGAAGTTCGACGAGGTATTCCATCCCGAAGAGATGGTCTAAGGAAGCACTGACAAATTCGGCACGGCCATCTGGCATACCTCATTTTATCAGCGATTCCCTAAGGCATACAGAGCCGCTCAGTACAACGGGGCTGCTGCAAACTTCATGCAGCAGCCCCGTTTTTTTTCACAATATTTCTCTTCATTGGGTCAAAAAATGCTATAATAACTGCAGTGATACAACATTTAACAGAAACGGAGCACCCTATGCAAAATACAACATACCAAAACCTCATCATCGGGTTTGGCAAGGCAGGCAAGACGCTCGCGGGCTTTCTCGCGAAGAAGGGCGAGACGGTCGCCCTCGTCGAGCGGTCAAAGGAGCGCTACGGCGGCACCTGCATCAACGTCGCCTGCATCCCGTCGAAGTCGCTGGAGTACAGCGCGCGTCTCTCAGCAGCGGCGGGCGGTGGCTTTGCTGCAAAGGCGGAGCGCTATCGTGCGGCGATTGCAGAGAAGCGCCGCCTCACGGCGATGCTGCGTGAAAAGAACTACGCCAAGGTGAGGGGCGCGGGTGCTGTCGTCATTGACGGAGAAGCATCGTTTGTCGATGCGCATACCGTGCGCATTGTCGGCGCGGACGGAGAGCAGACCGTCACGGCGGAACGCATCTTCATCAATACAGGCGCACTCCCCTTCGTTCCGCCAATCGAGGGGGCGGCAGAGAGCACGCACGTCTACACGAGCGAGACGATGATGGAGCTGGACAAGCTGCCCGAAAAGCTCGTCATCATCGGGGGCGGCTATATTGGGCTTGAGTTTGCGTCATACTACGCCAACTTCGGGTCGTCCGTCACCGTCGTGCAGGACGGCACTGCCTTCATTCCGCGTGAAGACACGGAGATCGCCGCACGCGTCCTCCAGCATACAAATGACCGCGGCATCCATATTCTGATGGGAGCGAAGGTACAGCGCATCGAGGACAGTGCCGATGCTGCGACCGTTGTCGTGCAGACGGCGGACGGAGAGAAGACGCTTACGGCGAACGCCATCCTCATTGCCACGGGCCGCCGCCCGAACATCGAAGGGCTGAATCTTGCAGCGGCGGGCGTTGCTGTGACGGAGCGCGGTGCCGTCGCCGTTGACGAGCACCTGCGCACAAGCGTCCCGCATATATGGGCGATGGGCGATGTCGCGGGCGGCCTGCAGTTCACCTACATCTCTCTCGACGATTTCCGCATTGTCAAGGATCAGCTCGCAGGCAGCGGAACACGTACAACGGCAAATCGCGGAGCCGTCCCCTACTCCGTCTTCCTCGATCCGCCGCTCTCGCGCGTCGGGATGACAGAGGCACAGGCAGAGGCAGCAGGCTTTGACGTACGCGTCCTCCGCCTGGAGGTCGCCGCCATCCCGAAGGCACAGGTTTACAAGAAGCCCGCCGGCATGCTCAAGGCAGTGGTTGACGCAGCGACGGACACCATCCTCGGTGCTCATTTCTTCTGTCCCGAGTCGCAGGAAATGATCAACCTCATGAAAATGGCAATCGACCAGGGCATTACTGCCGCCGCACTCGGTTCTGCCATCTACACCCACCCGACCATGACCGAAGCACTAAACGATCTGTTTAGCTAAGGAGACAACGATGACATTTGCACACAAAGCGGTGCGGTTCTGTTTCGCCGCCATATTTGCCCCGCTGCTCTTCCTCGGGGCAGAGGCTGAGGCGGCGCCCGAGCCAGCCCCCGTACAACCGACAAAAACAGCCCCCGTCGAGGACACTGCCATACAGCAGCTCTCGATGGAGTTTCGCCATCCTGTTGCAGACGGCACGCTCATGCGCATGATCTGCCTGATCGACACCCCCGCGAAAAATGCACTCTCCGCAGAGGAGCTAGCGGCACGCGGCATCGACGGCGAGCACTTCATCACCTGCCTCGGTGAGTTCGTCGGCAAGGAGTATGCAGACGGACGCTTTCAAGACATCGCCGAGCACTATGTCCCATGGACGGATGCGCGCGAAGCAGACTTTCGTGCGCTGCTCGGCGCGCACAATCTCGCCGCGGAGAACGACTATGGTGCACGTGCGGAGACGGTGACGAATCCCGCCTACAACATCGTTATCGCCTATCATAGCGGACGCAGCCTGCACATCACCTCGGAAGGACAGACGCTGAACGAGCATGAGAAGGGTGTCGAGGATGCCATCCTGACATGGGCGGATGACGCGTTTGCGGGGAAAAAATAAGGACACACTAAAACACAGGAGATCACAGCGCGCATTGACGTGATCTCCTGTGTTTTGTTGTTCCTATTCATGCCTCTTTACGGTCGAACGGTACTTGTCCAAGCTCAAGGTCGGGATTGTTCTCGCGGATCCAGCCGAGCGCCCACTCGTTATTCACGAGAAGGACGGGGTTGCCGTTGCGGTCGTGGACGAACATGCCGCGGTCCGCGCCGCGCAGATCGGCAGGCTTGATCTCGTGTCCGTCGGGAAACGCAAGCCAGCGTGCCGTCTCGAACGGCTGCATCTGCATCGTGATCTCCGTGTTGTACTCGTTCTTTAGGCGATACTCGAGTACCTCGAACTGCAGCGTGCCGACCGTGCCGACGATGTAGCTGTCAAGCCCCGCGCCGACCTGCTCAAAGAGCTGGATCGCGCCCTCCTGCGTCAGCTGCTCGATGCCCTTGACGAACTGCTTGCGCTTCATCGTATCCTTTGCCGCGACGCGCGCGAAACGCTCGGGCGGGAACACGGGGAAGTCCTCGAACTTGAACTTGTGCGCAGGGTCGCAGAGCGTATCCCCGATGCCGAATACGCCGGGGTCGAAGAGCCCGACGATATCACCCGGGTACGCCGTGTCGATGATCTGACGATCCTGCGCGAGAAACTGCTGCGGCTGTGCGAGCTTGATGAGCTTGCCGCTCGGCGCATGCCAAACGCTCATGTTGCGGTCGAATTTGCCCGAGGTGATGCGGATAAAGGCGAGGCGGTCGCGGTGCGCGGGGTTCATGTTCGCCTGGATCTTGAACACGAAGCCCGAGAACTGCTCGTCGTCCGGCTCGATCACGCCGTCCGAAGACATGCGCGGTGCGGGCGTCGGCGCGAGACGGATGTACTCCTCAAGGAAGTTCTGTACGCCGAAATTCGTCATCGCAGAACCGAAGAACATCGGTGTCAGCTCGCCCGCGTCAATCGCCGCACGGTCAAATACCTCGCCCGCGTCGCGCAGCAGCTCGATGTCGTCCGCAAGGGCGGCGGCGGCATCCGCTCCGACACGCTCCTTCCACGCGGAATCATCCATCTCGAACACCTCGGAGACACGCGTCTCCTGTCCGTGACTCGTATCCTCGGCAAAGAGCTCGATGCGGTTCTTCTGGCGGTCATAGACGCCGCGGTACGTACCGTCCGTTCCGATCGGCCAGTTCATCGGGTAGGAGTGGATGCCGAGTACGTTCTCGAGCTCATCCATCAGGTCGAGCGGTGCCTTGCCAAAGCGGTCAAGCTTGTTGACAAAGGTGAAGATGGGAATGCCGCGCTGACGGCAGACGCGGAACAGTTTGCGTGTCTGTGCCTCGACGCCCTTTGCCGCATCGATGATCATGACGGCGCTGTCCACCGCCATCAGCGTGCGGTACGTATCCTCACTGAAGTCTTGATGGCCCGGTGTATCGAGGATGTTGATGCGATAGCCGTCATAGTCGAACTGCAGGACGGAGGAGGTGACGGAGATGCCGCGCTGCTTTTCGATCTCCATCCAGTCAGAGACGGCATGACGCTGCGTCTTGCGCGACTTGATCGATCCCGCAAGATGGATTGCCCCGCCGTAGAGCAGCAGCTTCTCAGTGAGCGTGGTCTTGCCCGCATCCGGATGCGAGATGATGGCAAAAGTGCGCCGCTTCTGGATCTCGCGGTCAAGTTCTTCTTTCAGAGCCCCCATAAATCTCCTCTACTTTAGTGTCAGTGATACGGGGCAATGGTCGCTCCCGAATATATCCGCATGAATCTCTGCTGCCGCAATGCGGTCACGCAGTTCCGCGGAGACGAGGAAGTAGTCGATGCGCCACCCTGCATTCGTCTCACGCGCATGGCGCAGGTATGACCACCACGTATATGCCCCTGTACGGTCGGGATAGAGCGCGCGGAACGTATCGATAAAACCTGCCTGGAGCAGTTCCGTGAACTTGCCTCGCTCCTCATCCGTAAAGCCCGCGTTGCGGCGGTTGCTCTTCGGATTCTTGAGATCGATCTCCGTATGCGCAACGTTGAGATCGCCGCAGACGACGACGGGTTTTTTCGCGCGCAGCCCAAGAAGGAACGCACGGAACGCATCCTCCCACATCATGCGGTAGTCGAGCCGCTCGAGCGCACGCTTCGCGTTCGGCGTGTAGACGGTGACAAGATAGACATCATCAAACTCCATCGTGATGACACGTCCCTCATTGTCGTGCGCGGAGATACCGATGCCGTACGCCACGGAGAGCGGCTTCACGCGCGTAAAAATTGCCGTCCCTGAGTAGCCCTTTTTCTCCGCACTGTAAAAATACTGCTCATAGCCGGGCAGATCAAGGATCGCCTGCCCCTCCTGCATCTTCGTCTCCTGCAGACAGAACGCATCGGCATCGAGCTCCCGGAACGACTCCATGAACCCCTTCTTGAGGGCGGCGCGCAGGCCGTTGACATTCCATGATACAAAGCGCATCGCGTCGTCCTCCGTCAGAGCGTCTTATACGCTGAAATCGGCCAGAATACGAGCATTGCCTTTCCCTTGATGAGATCGTACGGAACGAATCCCACATCGGCAAAGCGGCTGTCCTCGGAGTTGTTGCGGTTATCCCCCATGACGAAGATATGTCCCTCGGGCACGGTTGCCTTCGGATACTCGCTCCGCGTCTTTTCGAGAATATAGTCCTCTGTGAGGAGCTGATCATTGACGAGGACGCGCCCCTCGCGAATCTCGACCGTATCCCCCGGCACGGCAATCACGCGCTTGATGAAGTCGCGGCTTGGGTCGCGCGGGTACTGAAAGACAAGCACGTCCCCCTTCTCGGGCGGATGGAACCGGTAGATGAACTTATTGACGACAAGGCGCTGCTCCGATTCAAGCGTCGGGCGCATGGACGGCCCATCGACAACGTAGAGCTCGACGATAAAGGTGCGAATGAACATCGCAAGAGCAACGGCGACGACAATGGAGACAATCCAGTCCTTGATCTCGGACGCCGTTGATGTTTCCTGTTCCATAGAGGCCTCCTCTCAGCCATAAGAAGTAAGATGGAGAATACACGCGAAAAATAGGGACTGCCGCAGCAGTCCCCATCTTCCATCGATCAGCGTTTTTCCCGAATACGAGCTGCCTTGCCCGTGAGACCGCGCAGATAGTAGAGCTTCGCACGGCGGACGATGCCGCGGCGCGTCACCTCGATCTTTGCGATGCGCGGGGAGTGCACGGGGAAGAGACGCTCGACGCCGACGCCCGATGCGATGCGGCGCACGGTAAAGGTCTCACGGACACCCGTGCCCTGGCGGGCGATGACAACGCCCTCGAACACCTGGATACGCTCACGCGTGCCTTCGACGATACGGGCATGGACGCGTACCGTGTCACCGGGCGTGAACTGCGGGATATCCGAGCGGAGCTGTTCCTTCTCCAGGACTTCGATGATGTTCATACGTTTTCCTCCTTCGATCGGGCGTTCATACGCGACCCTCTGCCGCCCAGCGGACCACCCATACACATACTCAGTGACTATATCATAAGATGGATTTCTGTGCAAGCGTTTTTTAGCGCCACTGCAAATTCATTATATTGCTCTTTGTACGTTCCCCCTGCTTCTCTTTTGCCGTGGCGTGTTCCTGTGGGCTGGGCGGCGGCATGCGGGTCTTCCCATCCTTCGGCTCGCAGCTGATGCGGTTGCGCCCCCCCTCCTTCGATGCATAGAGAGCGGTATCCGCACGCTTGACGAGCGCCGTCGCATCGTCGTCCGGACCATGCCAGACACCGATGCCGCCGCTGCATGTCACCTGCTGCGCCGTCAGCAGCCATGCCTTGGCGACCCCCTCACGGATCTGATTGGCAAATGCCTGTGCCTTTGCACCATCATAGTGCAGGCAGAGCAAGATGAATTCCTCACCGCCCCAACGAATGAGTATGTGCCGCCGATCGAGGAAGGAACGGATGGTCTGTGCAAAGCCGAAGAGCACCTCATCGCCGGCATCGTGCCCATAAGTGTCATTGATCGACTTAAAGTGGTCGATATCAAACATGACGAGAGAGAGCGGCGCACCTGTATTCTGCGCAATCCTCGTAAAATCACTGATGGCCGACGGGAATCTGTTCCGATTGTAAACCCCCGTAAGCGGATCGATCTCCATGCGCTTCTTAACTGCCTGCACCTCTCCCTCAAGGGTGTTGGAGCGCTCCATGAGCCGGCGCTCGGACTCCGCACGGTCGAGGATGAGCTGGATGACAAAGAAACAGATCGTATAGATACTGAACGGCGTAAATGAGGTCTGTGCCTCATACAGCCGATACTGGAATGCGAGCGCATCGATGATGCCAAGCGGTACAATGATGAGCAGGGCAATCAAGAGCGCCGCAGCATGCTTGTTGCCCGCCTTGCCGGACTTCCAGAGTGCATAGGCGACACAGCCGCACCAGACACTGAGGGCCGGAATATAGGGGAACTGTATCATGTAGAGCCCAAACTGCCCCATCATCTCGGCGATAACGCCGACCACGAAAAGCACAACAAAGACGTTGTTCAGGCGCACGATCCAGTTGCGGTACTGCCGATCCACCACCTCATAAAGGAGAATGTTGCCCGTGATGGGAAGCAGGAAGGATGAGACCTGCTCTGTACGCCACCAGAACTCCGGCCAATCGAACCACAGGAAGATGACGTTCGAGGAACTGAACATCCATATGAAGAACACGGTCAGGAGAAGCATAAGGCGAAGATAGATCCCCCGTCGTGCCCGGTCGGCGACGAAGTAGACGGCAATGACCATCATAAAGACGGCGATGGCCGTCAAGCCCGCGGCATAGGAAAAATCATGGATAAAAAGCTGCTTCACAAGTTCGGTTTCCCGATCGACATGCACGCGGTTGAGCTGACCAATGACCCATGGATTATCTGTCGTCACGCGGATGATGAGTTCCTGCCCCGCCGCCCATGCAGGCAGCCCGACGAGATGCCACTTGCGCCCATACCCCCTCAGCTTTGGATCGCTGCTGCCATAGCGGTAGATGGATACTCCATCCAAATAAACCCGTACGGACTGATCGATCGTCGTGAAAAAAAGACTGTCACCACCCCGCAGATCTGAAGGAACATGGACGCGCAGCCACGCATTTCGCGTGCCCTGAGGAACAGCAATGCCTTCGCATGGGTCAAACGGCACCCACGTCCCCTCGTACGGAACGAAAGCGGGAGGCATCTTCATTGCCTTGATATTGGTATCCGGTACATTCTCCTGCCAGTATTCCCATACCAGTGATTCATCCTTTGCGGACGCTCTGTGCTCCATCCCAAGGAAGAAAACCAGCAGTGCAATGGACAAAAAAAATATCATCTCCCGCTTCATGCATCCATCACCTCCTGATTATAGTTTCGTCCATAGGATATTTTTCTTAAGAGGTTTAGGTTAAAAGTCCCTTTATTGCACAGCGTACGATTTCCTCCGACACATCACTGCGCACGCACACTCTGCCGATCTCTTCGGCGAGTACCCAGTGAATCCGCCCGCCCACGGTCTTTTTGTCATGAAAGAGATCGGCGTACATTGCATCCGGCGACACGCCCTCAACGGTGCAGGGCAGCCCCATCGCGGCAATCAGCCGCTCGATGCGTGCACACGCCTCATCAGAAAGGAGTCCCATCGCACGGCTGATGCGTGCCGCGCCAATCATGCCGATCGCTACGGCTTCCCCGTGGCGGTAACGCACATAGCCCGTCTCCTTCTCGATGGCGTGGGCGAGGGTATGTCCAAAGTTCAGGATGCGGCGCAGACCGCCCTCGCACTCATCCTGACGGACGACATCCGCCTTGATTTCACAGGAGCGTGCAATCATGTGTGCCCCTGCCGCAGGGGTGAGGGCGAGCACATCGTCATGATGCATCTCAAGCCACGCAAAGAACTCCGCATCCGCAATGATGCCGTACTTGATGATCTCGCCCAGTCCCGTCGCAATCTCACGCGCGGGCAGTGTCTGCAGGAGATCGAGATCCATAATGACCGCATCGGGCTGGTAGAACGCACCGATGAGGTTCTTGCCGCGTGCATGATTGACGGCGACCTTGCCGCCGACGCTCGAGTCCACCTGTGCCAAGAGGCTCGTCGGGAGCTGCACAAACGGAACGCCGCGCATATAAGTCGCAGCGATGAAGCCCGCGAGATCACCGACTACCCCGCCGCCAAGTGCAAAAATCGGCGAGCGGCGGTCCAGCCCCAGCGCAATGGCTCGTGTATAAAGATCGTCTGCCGCAGAGAGACTCTTCGATGCCTCTCCGGCAGGAATGGTCACAATTTCAGCAGCCACACCGCCGCGCGCAATCTGCGCTGCCGTGTGGGCGGCATAGAGCGGTCCGACATTCGTATCCGTGACAATCATGCCGTGTGCGGAGTACCCCGCATGGCGGACAAACGCGGCAAGCACCTCATCCATCCCGCTGCCGATCTCAATGACGTAGCTGCGTGCGCCGAGCGCGACCTCTACCTTGCGTCTCATATCACTTTCTCCATATCCGTGTCGCCTGCACGATATACTCTGCCACCTCAAGCGGAGAGCGGCAGCTCGTATCCACCGCAATGTCCGCCCCCTCGTAGAGTGCGCGGCGTTCCTCAAGCAGCCGGACAACAGCCGCACGCCGATCCCCTGCATCAGCACCGTCGAGCACAGGGCGCGCGCCACGTGCCGCTGTCCGGCAGAGGATGGTATCGACATCGGCGGTCAGTGCGACGAGGATACCGCTGCTGCGCAGCAGGGCAACGTTCTCCGCATCCTTGACCGTACCGCCGCCCGTTGCAATGACAAGCCCGCTTCGCGCGGCGGCGGCACGTACGGCCTCCTTTTCGCGTGCGCGAAAATATGGCTCACCATGCTGCGCAAACATCTGCGGGATGGAGATGCCGCATGTCTCTTCAATTTTTTTATCGAGATCGTGAAAGGCACAGCCAAGACGCATCGCAAGGAGGCGTCCGACGCTCGACTTTCCCGTCCCCATAAATCCGATCAGTACGACATTCTTCATGGTTTCTGCCACACCCGCTCCATACGGCTGCGATAGGCTGCAAGCGCTGCCTTGAGATCGGTCATGTTGTCCGCACTGAACTGCGAACATACGGCATCTGCAAGCACGAACGCCGTCATCGCCTCACCGACCACGGACGCAGCAGGGACGGCGCAGGTGTCGCTGCGCTCCTTGCTCGCCGAGACCGCCTCCCCCGTCGCGAGATCGATGGTCTGAAGCGGTGCCATCAATGTCGGAATGGGTTTCATCGCTGCACGTACGATGAGCGGCTCTCCATTCGTCATGCCGCCCTCCATGCCGCCCGCACGATTTGTCTTACGAAAGGGCTGACCGTCTGCGCCCATATAGAGTTCATCATGGATCTCACTGCCGGGCAGATGCGCACAGGCAAACCCCGCACCGATCTCCACGCCCTTGATCGCCTGAATGGACATGAGCGCTCCCGCAAGGCGTGCATCGAGCCGCCGATCCCACTGCGTATGTGTGCCGAGACCCGTGGGCAGGCCGCGCACGACGACCTCAAAAATACCGCCAAGCGTATCGCCCGCCTGTTTCGCCGTGTCAATACGCTCTTTCATCCGTGACTCTGCCGCAGAGTCACAGCAGTTCAGGTCATCGGAGTTGGTCACTCCGATATCGTCGGCGCGGATCACCGCTGCATCGACCGACACGCCGCCGATCTCGGTGACATGAGATGCGATGCTGATACCGAGCTGCGCGAGGAGCTGACGGCAGACCGCTCCGACGGCAACGCGCATTGTCGTCTCCCGTGCACTCGACCGCTCGAGAATATCACGCGCATCCCTGCGGTCATACTTCAGCACACCCGAGAGATCAGCATGTCCCGGACGGACAGCGGTGACCCGCCCGCCGTTCGGCGTGCCGAAGGGATCCATACGATCCGTCCAGTTCGCGAAGTCGCGGTTCACAACCTGCAGCGTGATCGGTGAGCCAATCGTCTCACCGAAGCGCAGCCCTGAGAGCACGAGCACGCGATCCGTCTCGATTTTCATGCGTCCGCCGCGCCCATAGCCGCGCTGACGGCGCGCGAGCTGTCCGTCAAGCTCTGCGCGTGAAAGACAGAGTCCTGCCGGCAGCCCGTCGATGATCGCCGTCAGTGCCGCACCGTGCGACTCTCCTCCCGTGACAAACCGCAGCTGCCCCATGTAAATCCCCCCAATCGTCTGATGACGAAAACGTTATATATCCTAAGGAATCACTGATCCATTCAGCGCACGTCTCTTGACACATCTTTTTTTCCGCACTTCGGCGGACAAAAATCCACGCCAATTCGACGGACTTCCTTGTATCAGTGATTTCCTAGACTAAATTTCGATGCGTTAAGGACTTTTCCTGCTAACAAACAATTCTTTTTACTGTCTGCTTCTACTCACCTGCTGCCAATGCCGCTGTCTCCATCATGAGCGTTCCGTGCAGTACGCTGCCGTCCGCCGTAAGATCAATCGCTGCAAAAGACACGGCACGATCCCCTGCCTCGACATCACGCATAAAGGAAAGGATGGCGAAGTAGCCGCCGTACAGCCGAATCTCAACCGTCTGTCGGATGACCGCCCCCGTGGACTCGGAACGATGCGGAACAATACGCTCAAGCGTTACCCCCGCACGGCGGGCACTGCGTTCCACCGACGGAAGAAACCGCCCTTGTTCCTGTTCCTCGGGCAGAAGCGTACAGAGATGTGCCTCGCGCAGGCGCAGCTTATCCTCTGCCTGTGCATCCGCCGAACTCATGCGCTGATACTGTTCCGTCCGCGCAAGAAGTGTGCGTGCCGCATCCCGCTCCGCCAGAGCCGCCTCCCGCGCGGCAGAGAAGTACGGTGCAGCCACGGCAAAGTAGAAGAGTGCGAGAGCGAGCCCCCAAATGAGTGCTGCCATGATGCGCTGACGCTCCGTATACCGCTCCATCATACGCCCTTCCAATCCGCACGCAGGACAAAGCGAACGCCTTCCTCATCCCGCGAAACCTCTGCCAAGACGACATGTCCAGAAAAAAAGCCGCCCGCATCCACACGCTCCACGAGGGCGTGGAGTGCATCATAATCCGCTGCCTCGCCCTCGATCTCCACCGTCTCATCTGCCCGCAGTGCCGTGAGATGAACTCCATCTGCCGTCACAGTGCCGAGAAATACGAGGAATGCACGCAGGGGATGGGCCGACGCCTGAAATTCCGCCAAAATTTGCTCACGGCGCGTTACATCAGCACGTTGCGCAGCATATATCTCCATGCGGTGCACATCCGCATCCGCATGACCCAGCTCCTCCCGCACCGCATCTGCCGCCGCGCGGTCTGCAATGAGTACCGCTGCATCCATTGACACCGCCATGAGGAAACACGCCGCTGCAGCCGCTGCCATCACCCCTGCGGCATGGGAGCGAATCCGCTGAACGATATTACGCTCCTCACACCAAGACAGGGAAGATGACCGCATGGACACAAGCAGGCCCGCATAGACCGCCTCCGACAAGTCCGCCCCCATCTCCTGACATTCCCACGACATCTGCGGTCTGCACGCCGCCGCGATCAGCGGGGCAAGCGTACCGCCGGCAGGCGGGCAGACCGTCAGGCGCCGCAGGCGCATCCCCTCATGGGAAAAGGCCGCAAAGTACGCCCGTACGCGAGCATCCTCCATCACCGCCGACCAATAGCGATACGGCTCTGTATCCGTGCGCGCACAGCAGCACAGACGCAGAGCCGCAGGCAGTGTTCTCCCCTCTGCATCTGCCTCTGCACGCATTGCCCAGAGAAGTGCCGCCCGCAGATCCTCCCCCGTGAGTGCAGCGGGCAGTTCCCGCTCTGCCGTCACGGCAACCCCCGCGGGAAGAGCAAGGCCGAGCGGCAGACGCTCCCATCCCTGCGAAGAAAGCGCCGCGCGCACGGCGGCTGCGAGTGACGAAGCATCTGTGGGGGCACAGGCACATGCTGCTGTATGCGAGGCGGTAACCATCCAGCCGCCATCCGCATCGTCGGAAGCAGAAAGTCGGGCGAGCACAGCTCCATCCTCCGTCATGCCGATGCCCACCGCCTCGCGCGGGCGCAGAGGATGGAGACTTATTTTCGCCAAAAGGTGTGCGTCCTTAAAACCATCGACGCCAAACATAGTGCCCGTCCTTCTTTTCCATCAAGGCACGGACAATCTTTGCCCGTGTCCAGCCCTCACCGTCCGATACGTACGTATCATGCCGCTGATCTACGGCGGCCGCTGTGACCCAGATTGTCCCGTCCGTCTGCGGCTCGAGCACGACGTGCAGGCCGATGTCCGACGCCATGGGAACATCATGCACGGCAATATTTCTGCGCTCTCCTGCAGGCAGTACACCATAGGCAGCCGCTGTGTGTTCAAGTGCAGCCGCCGCCGTCAGCACACCGCTCTCTGCCGCAAGGCGCAGCTGCATCTCATGCTCATACTCTACCGCAATGCTCCCGCCGCTGCGCGTGAAGGAGGCGGCGGCCATGGCGATGAGGAGAAGCAGTGCAAGAAGACACAGCCCGAGCGCCGAGGCGAAGCCATCCTGCCCGTACCGAAAATTTTTATCGTCCACCCTGATCCTCCCGCAGATAGACAGAGGCCGCGGCGGTGCAGCGCCTGCCCGTTGCCGCACTCTCGCCCGTCATCTCGATGTGATAGAGACGCGGACAGTACGCATCCGGCCGTATGGAAAACGACGAAATGTGCACCCCTGCGCCCGCATATCCACCCGTCAGCGGCGCAGCGGCAGTCTGATACACCAGTCTGCCGCCTGCGAGCCAATAGG
Source organism: Centipeda flueggei ATCC 43531 (assembly GCF_000160695.1). Taxonomy (GTDB): domain Bacteria; phylum Bacillota; class Negativicutes; order Selenomonadales; family Selenomonadaceae; genus Centipeda; species Centipeda flueggei. The sequence continues at coordinate 245,252 of NZ_GG694008.1, forward strand.
AATCCAGTGCCGTCTCTTTCCCTTTCCCCTCCATACTTTGCCGCATCCGACAGATGCCCTGCGCGTCCTGCGCAACGTACGACGAGGAAAGGACAGACTCTGTGACACGCGCCATGGCGATCTGCATTTCCTGCCGCAGTTCAGCATCAGCGACCGTGCGCTGATAGCTGCGCCAGCCCCATACGAGGGCAAAGACGAGGAAGGTCAGCAGGAGGCCAAAAATCGGCAGACTGACGGCAAGCTCCGTCAGCACGACGCCGCGCTCCCCACACGCTCTACGGTGCCGCCTGCGTATCATATCGCTTCATCCTCCGCACGTAGTCCGCCGTCTCCGCGCGCGCCAAAATGTGCCACGAGAGGTGCAGCGTCACATCATAAAAATCTCCCTGCTGCACAACATCTGCACGCAGGGCATAGGTCACATCATTCACGCGAACCGAGGGCGCGCTGACCGTCGGGAACGCTCCATGCTCAAGTCCCGCCTCCATCACCGAGAACTCCTGCCGCGCCAAGAATGCCGCATCCATACGCGCGGCGGACTGCTCCGCGAGCAGCGCACTGCGGGCAAAGATCCCGAGCACGGCAGCGGCAGCAAGCACAAGGCAGCCGAGAATCACCGCCTCCATGAGTACCCAGCCGCGCGCATCAGTCCTCATCACGACCTCCGCGCTGAAGGCGAATGCGTGCCGCGCTGTCGATGATGACACGCAGAGCATCCCGTTCAGCTCCCTCTGCATAGATGCGGATCGTCATATTGCTGCTCTCCTGCCCGATGCCTCCGTTTCGGTCAAACGACACAGGCTTCCCTCCTGCCGTATCCTGTGCCATCCGCACGAGCGGAAGCATCCGATGGACACGCCCCGCCCCGCCGTGCGGTGCGATCTCATAGCTGCCGTCCCGCACATAAAGCTGCGGCTCACGCGCCCACGATGCGCGGCCGCCCAATACATAGAGCGGCATCGCCGTCGTCCGGCTGATCCCCTGGAGGCGGCGCAGCTCACCGATGAGATGCACCGCCTCATACTCCACCGCTGCACGCACATAGAGGGCACGTGCGCGCGGGAGGGCGGCGGCAGCGAGCACCGCCATGATCGACACGGCGAGCAGGACGTGCAGGAGCAGCATGCCGCGCGCATCTGCCCGCATTATGGCTGCCCCCAGTACAGCTGCCAGAGCTGCCGTCCGACGAGAAAGCCCACATAGCCGCCAACAGCGAGAAACGGGCCAAATGGGATGCCGTCATGCCGCCCCCTGCGCCCCGTGAGGAGAAGAAACGCCGCTGCCGCACCGCCAAGCAGGAATGCCGCCCAGACAGCGATAATCGCCGCCTCCCAGCCGAGCCAGAGGCCAAGCCCGACGGCAAATTTTACATCACCGCCGCCAAGCCCGCCGCGCGCGGCGATATACAGGCAATAAAATAAGACGCCGCAAAGCGCCCCGCCCAAAAGGGCATCTGAAATTGAGCCCACCCCCGAAGCCATCAGACCGAGAAGGGCAAACGGCAGTGTGATGCAGTCATAGAGCATCCCATCCCGCAGGTCGAGGTAAGAGAGCCAGAGCAGTACTGCCGTAAAGAGCATGCCGCATACACTGCGCATTCCCACACCGAAAACGCAGAAAATGCCGAGACTGCCCGCACACCAGAGCAGGGTGAGGACAGGCGCGGCACGGCGCGACGGACAAAACGTGTGCGCCGGCTCCTGCATCGCGCCAACCTCCTCCAAGGAATCATGGCAATCCCACGATGTCCTAATTTCGCGTATGGTACTCCTCCGCCGTGCGGCCTGCGCAAGTCGCACGCCAGACACCATCCTTCTTCTCCACCTGATAGGAGACGTTCTCCATGGAGAGTTCCTGCGCCCCCGCATGAACGGTCCCCGCAGGCGGCTTCAGATGCTTCAGATCCGTCACATAGTCCTTCAGATCATCAATGCCCTCAGGATTCTTCCCTTTTGCCGTCTGATAGAGCACAATTGCCGTATCGAGCGCCGTGAGATCCGCCTGCACTTTCACCGTGTTTGCCGTTGCAAGTGCCGAAGAAAAACGCGGCACAGCAATCGCAAGGATCACCGCCAGGATCATCACGGCAAGGAGGGTCGAGAGCAGGGAAAAGCCACGCTCGCTGCGCGTCCGCCGTCCATTTGTGATCGACAATTCCATCGCACACACCGTCCCTTCGCCATGGGCTACACGAAACTGCGGCACACATCCATTACAATCACACGCGGGTGCATCCGATCATCGAGCGCCTTCTGCAGTGCCGCCGCAAATTCCTCCTGCGTTGACACACGCACTGCCTTGATGCCGAAGCTTTCCGCATACTTCACATAATCCATCTCATGATCCAGCTCGCAGGCGATGTAATGCTCCTTGTAGAGCCCCTTCTGCAGCTGGCGAATCATCCCCAGTGCGTGGTTGTTCGCGATGATCGAGATCACGGGGAGCCCCAAACGTGCAATCGTATAGAACTCATTTCCCGTCATCTTAATGCTGCCGTCACCGGTAATGTGAATCACGCGGCGCTGATCGCCCCACGCGATCTGTGCGCCCATCGCTGCCGGCAGGCCATAGCCCATGGTTCCGAGACCGCCCGAGGTCAGCCACGTCCGCGGTGTCTCCACGCGCAGGTGAAGTGCCGCCCACATCTGATGCTGTCCCACATCCGTTGCGTAGGCGCAGGCCTTCCCCGCCGTCATGCGCGCCACCTGATTCAGTGCCCACGGCACGGAGAGCGCGTCGCTGTGGTAATCGTACGCGAACTCCTCCTGCCACGTATGGAGCTGCTGCCACCATGCGGCATAATCGCTCTTGGGCGCCTGCCGCATGAGAAGGTTCAGTATGACGCACATATCGCCCGCCAGCCCGATGCTGCTGCCGACAATCTTATCAATTTCAGCAGGATCGATGTCGATATGGATGAACTTGCGATTCGCCGTAAACTTGCTCAGATTTCCCGTCTGACGGTCAGCGAACCGGCTGCCAAGCGCAATCACGAGATCGGCCGCACCGACGGCATAGTTCGCCGTCTTGGCTCCGTGCATCCCGATAAATCCGAGCATCTGCGGATGTGTACTCGGAATGCCTCCCATGCCCATCAAGGTATGAACGACCGGGAGTTTATATTTCTCAATGAATGCAATGGTCTGCGCAGATGCGCCTGCCGAGATCACGCCGCCGCCCACAATCACGAGCGGACGCTCGGCATTCACAATCTCCGCCGCCGCCTCCGCTGCACAGATCGCGAAGTCTGCGTCGGGCTTCCCGGGCCGGCGCTCCTCCCGTTTCTGCTCCGCATAGGCAACCTCCTCGAAAAAAAGATTGCGCGGTACATCGATGAGCACGGGACCCGGCCGCCCGCTGCGTGCGAGTGCAAACGCCTCACGGATCGTCGGCACGAGATCGGCGGCGTTCTTGATCTTGTAGTTGTGCTTCGTCACGGGCATCGTCACATCGAGGATGTCTGTCTCCTGGAACGCATCACGGCCGAGCATTTCCAAATCGACCTGCCCCGTGATCGCCACCATCGGGATCGAGTCCATATACGCCGTTGCAATGCCTGTTACGAGATTCGTCGCACCCGGCCCCGAGGTCGCAATGCAGACGCCGACACGTCCCGTTGCACGCGCGTAGCCGTCGGCGGCATGCGCGGCATTCTGCTCATGCGTCACGAGGATCTGACGAATTTCCGTCTGCCCATAGAGCGCATCGTAAAGCGGCAGAATCATGCCGCCGGGATATCCGAATACCGTATCTACGTCCTGCTCACGCAGACACGCAAGAACCGCCTCCGCGCCTCTCATTTCATCCGACACCCCTTTGTTGACAGATTAGTCACACATATTATAACATACACGGTATTTGCAGAGCAAGTGGTGCGCCCTCCCGATCTCATGAATTTTTTCGAGCGACATCTCCGAAAGGTGCATGATCATCTATAGTATAGCATAACTTCGCCACAGAGCAAACTGCCGCCGGCACTGTTCGCTGCTGACAAAAATCAAATTTTCCCTTTGCAGTTCTTTCTCTGCTACAGTATAATTGTCATGTATCATTTCATCGGTTCTGTTCTCATCGCAGGCAGCCATCACGGCAGCTCGCACACGCCGTCCCTTTGGACTTGGTATTGCCCAAAGAGGAGGCATACGTGGACAGAATTGGAGGGAAAGGAGTTCGTTATGAAAGATGAAATCTTTAGTGTGCTTCAGCGCGTCGGGCGCAGCTTTATGCTGCCGGTCGCGATTCTGCCGATCGCGGGCATTCTGCTCGGCATCGGCGCGTCGTTCACGAACCCGACGACCATTGCGACATACGGTCTCAGTGGAGTGCTCGGCACAGGAACACCGCTGCATATGCTGCTCTCGATCATGTCGAGCGCAGGCAGCACGATCTTCGGCAATCTGCCGATCATCTTCGCGGTCGGCGTCGCCATCGGCATGACAAAGGAGGAAAGAGAGGTAGCCGCACTCTCGGCGATGATTGCCTTCTTCGTCATGCATACGTCCTGCAACGCCATGCTGAAAATCGGCGGGCAGATCCTCGCCGACGGCACGGTCGCACCGGGTGTCCTCGACGGCACGATCGCCCCCTCCTGCGGCATCATGTCATTCCAGATGGGCGTCTTCGGCGGCATCATCGTCGGTATCGGCGTGGCCCTGCTGCACAACAGGTATCATAAAATCATTCTGCCGAATGCGCTCTCCTTCTTCGGCGGTTCGCGCTTCATCCCCATCATCTCGACGATCGTCTTTCTCTTCGTCGGGATCGCCATGTACTTTGTCTGGCCGCTTGCACAGCAGGGCATCTTCGCCCTCGGCGGCCTTGTCACGGGCACGGGCTACATCGGCACGCTGATCTTCGGCATCATCAAGCGCGCACTCATCCCCTTCGGACTGCACCATGTCTTCTATCTGCCGTTTTGGCAGACGGGCGTCGGCGGCTCAATGATGATCGACGGACAGCTCATCCAGGGCGGTCAGAACATCTTCTTCGCACAGCTCGCCTCGCCAGATGTCGCACATTTCAGTGCAGACGCCACACGTTACTTCTCCGGTGAGTTCATCTTTATGATCTTTGGTCTGCCGGGTGCGGCTCTCGCAATGTACCACTGCGCACGCCCCGAAAAGAAAAAGGTCGCAGGCGGACTGCTCCTCTCGGCGGCACTCACCTGTATGCTCACGGGCATCACGGAGCCGATCGAGTTCTCGTTCCTCTTCGTCGCTCCTGCCCTCTTCGCCGTGCAGGTCGTACTCGCGGGTGCAGCATACATGATTGCACACATGCTGAACATCGCCGTGGGTCTCACCTTTTCGGGCGGACTTCTCGACTTCTTCATCTTCGGTATCCTTCAGGGCGAGGCAAAGACGAGCTGGATGTACGTCATTCCCGTCGGCATTGTCTACTTCTTCCTCTACTACTTCATCTTCCGCTGGATGATCCAGCACTTTGGCTTCAAGACGCCGGGGCGCGAGGACGATGACGAGGAAACGAAACTCTATACCAAGGCGGACTACAAGGCGCGCGAGAGAGCCGGCAGCTCTGCTGACGGTGATGCAGGTTTTGATGCCAAGAGCGCGGCGATTGCCAAGGGACTCGGCAGCAAGCGCAACATCACGTCCGTGGACTGCTGTGCGACACGCCTGCGGTGCTCGGTCGCAGATTCCTCTCTTGTAAATGAAAAACTGCTCAAGGCGACGGGCGCGGTCGGCGTGATTGTGAAGGGCACGGGCGTGCAGGTCATCTACGGCCCGCAGGTCGCCGTCATCAAATCGAACCTTGAGACCTATCTCGAGACAGCACCCGAGGTCGAGCCGGAGGACGATGCCCCTGCCGCAGCTCCCGTCGAGGAACATCCCGCCGCTGCAGAAACAGCGGCAGCGGCCCCCGCAGGTGAGCATCACACCCTTTGCAGCCCCGTCACGGGCACGGTGCATCCGATCACGGAGGCACCCGACGAGGCGTTTGCGAGCAAGATGATGGGTGATGGATTCTTCATCTACCCGAGCAAAGGAGAGGTGCTTGCACCCGCCGACGGCGAGGTGGTCTTTGTCTTTGACACGAAGCACGCCATCGGCATGAAGAGCGCGGACGGCACGGAGTATCTGCTCCACATCGGCGTCGACACCGTCGCACTCGGCGGCAAGGGCTTCAACGTCTTTGTCAAGGCAGGACAGCAGGTAAAGAAAGGCGACAAGCTGATGGAGTTCGACATCGACTACATCCGCGCCAACGCGACATCGGACGCCTGCCTTGTGATCTTCACAGGACTGCCCGAGGGAACAAGCGTCGAAATGACTGCCACGGGCGAGGTCAAGGCCCTTGATCCCGTTGCCAGAATCTGACCCCCGTGTCATAGAAAAAGCAGTTTGTCGATGAGCAGACTGCTTTTTCTGTATCATTTGTTACTCACATAGATATGAATGTCTGTGGTATAATAACATTGTTTCAATCGTACATCGTACATCAGGGGGAAATGACAATGAACCATACAAAAACAAAAGCACCATTTCGCTATGACATTGTGGGGAGCTTTCTGCGCCCCGCCGCACTCATGAAGACGCGTGAGGCATACGCCGCAGGAAATGCAGGCGCAGAGGAACTGCGTGCAGCGGAGGATGCGGCAATCCGTGACCTCGTCGCAAAGGAGAAGGAGGTTGGGCTGCGCGCGGTCACGGACGGCGAGTTCCGCCGCCGTTACTGGCATCTGGACTTTCTTGCAACACTGGGCGGCGTCGAAGAGGTCGGTGCATCGCATTGGTCGGTCGCGTTCAAGGGCGCACAGCCAAAGGCGGCGACGGTAAAAATTGTGGACAAGGTGGACTTCGGAGCGCATCCGTTCCTCGACCACTTCCGATTTTTGAACGGTCTCGCAGGGGATGCCGTCGCAAAGATGACCATCCCCTCGCCCAGCATGCTGCACCTCATCTGCTGCGTGCGTGCGACGGACTACGCGCCGATTCCGCGCTACGAGAACGAGGATGCGCTCTTTGAGGACATCGCACTCGCCTATCAGAAGGCCATCCGTGCATTCTATGAGGCAGGCTGCCGCTATCTGCAGCTCGACGATACGTCCTGGGGCGAGTTCTGCGATCCCGAGAAACGTGCCGCATACAAGGCACGCGGCTTCGACCTCGACCGCATCGAGCGTGCCTACGTCGCGATGATCAACCGTGCATTGGAGGCAAAGCCTGCGGACATGACGATTACCATGCACATCTGCCGCGGGAATTTCCGCTCAACATGGTTCTCCTCGGGCGGCTATGAGCCCGTCGCGGAGATTCTCTTCGGCGGCTGCCATGTCGACGGCTTCTTCCTCGAATATGATTCCGACCGTGCAGGCGGGTTTGCCCCCCTCGACTATATCAAGGATCAGCGCGTCGTCCTCGGACTGGTCACCTCAAAATCGGGCGCGCTCGAAAAGGAGGAGGATATTGTCGCCCGCATCCACGAGGCGGCGAAGCACGTCCCGCTCGATCAGCTCTGCCTCAGCCCGCAGTGCGGCTTCTCCTCGACCGAAGAGGGAAACCTCCTGACGGAGGAGGAGCAGTGGAACAAACTGCGCTTTATTAAGGAGATCGCGGAATCCGTCTGGAAGTGAGCACGTGTGATACAGCAGCGGCGGCACATCAGTCATTCGTACCGATGTGCCGCCGTTTTCTTTGCATGTTTATTTGATAAACCCAACTTGCTTACAAATTTCTTCGCACGCCTTTTCCTTACGTTCGTTGAAGATCACCTTGTTTTCCTCAAATAGATTGCGCCCGTGGCTGTCGATGGAGACGATGAGCGGACCAAACTCCTTCACCTTGCATGTCCAGAGCGTTTCGGGCATCCCAAGGTCGAGCCAGTTCGCGTCCACGATCTCCTCGACACAGGTTGCGGCGACGACGGCGCAGCCAGCCGGAAAGACGCAGTGGAGCGCCTTATGGTCACGACAGCCACGCATTGTGCCGTCCTTCATGCCGCCCTTGCCGATGATGAGCCGTACCCCCGTCTCAGCAATAAACGCCTCCTCGAATTTCTCCATGCGCATACTGGTTGTTGGTCCGACCGTGACCATCTCATATTTTCCCTCACCGCGTTTACGGATGATGGGGCCTGCATGGAGAATGGCACCGTTCTTCACATCGACGGGAAGCTTCCTCCCCTCCTCGATGACGCGGCGATGCGCCACGTCACGGCAGGTTGTGAGATACCCGGTGAGGTAGATCACATCACCAACGTTGATGTCCGCGAGATCTTCGGGCTGAATCGGGGTCGTCAGAACTTTCTTCTCCATCAGAAATCCACCTCCGCATGCGAGAGAATCTTATAGTCAAGATTCTTGTCAAAGATGATGTGTCCGCGCCGATGCGACCAGCAGCCGACGTTTACGGCGACGCCGATTACGGACGGATGGCGCGCGCTGTTCTCGATATTCACGCCGAGCACGGAGTGTTTGCCCATGAGTCCCTGCGGACCAAGCCCGATGGCGTTGATGCCGTCCTCGAGCAGCTGCTCCATCTTAGCGGCACGCGGATTTGGATTGTGTGACCCAATGGGGCGCATGAGTGCCTTCTTTGAGTGGAGCGCCGCAACCTCGACCGACGTGCCGACACCAACGCCAACGAGCAGCGGCGGGCAGGCATTCAGCCCATAGCTCGTCATAACATCGAGCACAAAACGTGTCACGCCCTCGTAGCCCTCGCCCGGCATCAGCACCATTGCCTTGCCCGGCAGCGTGCAGCCGCCGCCCGCCATATAGGTATGGATCTCGATATCGTCACGGTCAGGCACGATCTCCCAAAAAATCGACGGAATCTCTTTGCCGACGTTCTTGCCCGTGTTAAACTCGTCAAACGTCTCCACGGCGTTGTGTCTGAGAGGCGCGTCCGCCGTCGCCTGTACGACAGCCGCGTGCAGGATCTCCTCCATCTCAGCCATGTACGGGAAGTTCGACCCGCATTTGAGAAAGAACTGCGCCGCACCCGTATCCTGACAGCTCGGACGGTTCAGCTTTACCGCAAGGTCCTGATTCTTCTCCATCGTCTCATAGATGGACTTCGCCAGTGGTGCATCCTCCTCGGCGGCAAGTTCCGCAATCTTTGCACGCACATCGTCCGGCAGACGCTTGCCCGTGTACGCCACGAACTTTGCGAGCACATCCGTCATGCGCGCAGAGGCTTCCACTTTCGTCATAGAAATCTCTCCTTTATCCTAATATCAATACACAGTTACCAAATTCCGAGGATCTTCCACCAGACGGAGCCGATGCCGATCCATATAATGATGTTAATGACAGAGCAGACGAAGCCCAGCTTCCACCACTGCCCCTGTGTCACATAGCCCGCACCGAAGTAGATGGGTGCCGAACCCGTAGAGTAGTGTGTCAGCCCCGCCATGAGGTTCGAGAGGAAGGCGAGCCCAAGTGCCGCAAGATAGGGAGGTGCGCCCGCCGCGACGGCAACGGCGAGAAATGCCGCGTACATCGCCGTCGCATGCCCCGACAAGCTCGCAAAGCCATAGTGACTGTAGAGATAGACAAGGAAGAGGATGCCGAGGGTCAGCCCCCATGAGACACCCGTCATCGCCCCCGTAACGCTTGCAGCGAACCACGGGATGAATCCGATCTTGTTCAGTGCACCTGCGAGGCTCACAATGCCGCCCATCCACATCATACCGTCCCACGCGCCCTTTTCCCGCAGCACATCCTCCCAGGTGAGGACGCCCGTGAGAAGCATCGCCGTCACACCGAGGAGGGCGGCAATGGTCGCGTTCACGCCCGTGTAGCCCGACGTGCTCCAGAGGAGGAGCGCACCGACAAAGATGCCGCAGATGATTTTCTCATCCCGCGTCATTGCGCCCATCTCCGTGAGTTTTTCGCGCGCAAGTGACTGTGCCTCGGGCGTCCTCTGAATCTCGGGCGGATAGAGCTTGTAGAGCACATAGGGCAGAACAACCATCGAGAGCAGGACGGGCACGATGCCAGCCATCGCCCAGAGCCCCCACGAGATCTCAAGCCCTGCCGTGTCTCGTGCCAGCTCCGCCATCAGAGGATTCGGGGCGCACGCCGTCAAAAAGGCGGCGGCGATCGGTGCATCCACCTGAAACGACACGACCAGCAGGAATGCACCAATCTTGCGTGCCGTCGCCCCCGGCTCCGAGCCGAAGACCGAAGCGAGGCTGCGCACAATGGGAAAGAGAATCCCGCCCGAACGTGCCGTGTTCGACGGCGTTGCAGGCGCGATAATAAAATCACTCAGAACGAGGGTATAGGCAAGTTTCAGGCTGCTCGACCCGAATTTCAAAATGAGATAATATGCAATCCGTCGCCCCAGCCCCGTCTTGATAAAGCCCTGCGCGAACAAAAACGCCGACACGATCAGCCAGATCACCGTATTGCTGAAGCCCGCCAGCGCCTCTGCCGGCTTGATCGTATTCGTCAGTGCTGCAAATGTGATTGCTGCGAGCGCGACCGTCCCGAGCGGGAACGGCTGCAAAATGAACCCCAGAATCGTACCCGCGAAGATCGCAAACAGATGCCATGCCGCAGGAGTCAGCCCATCGGGTATCGGCATGAACCAGAGGACGGCAATCAGTCCTGCCGTCAGAAAGCATCGTACTCCCTTACTCAAAAGAGTTCCCTCCCTTAATGATATATAATACACAGTGGACGGTTGTTCGCCCATTCCTCCGAGAGCATCTGCACAGACTCTTTACTTATATTTGATTATACGTTATTCTTTCCTATAAGTCGAATACGTAAAATCCTATTTTATTGATAAGAAAAATCTTATATCGAGGTGCATCATGGAGTTCCGACAGTTCCGCTATATCTTAAAAATTGCCGAGGAGGGCACACTCTCAAGTGCAGCGAAAAAACTCTACGTCTCACAGCCATCGCTCTCACAGATGCTTGCCGCCCAGGAAAAGAAGATCGGGGCACCGCTTTTCGACCGCGGCGGCACATGCCTCACACCAACCGCCGTCGGCAGGCTGTATCTTGAAACAGCGCGCAGCATCATCGCACTCGACGAAGCGTTCCATCAGCAGGTGGACGACTGCATGCGCGGCGCAGCAGGTAATGTGACGGTTGGGCTGACGCAGTTTCGCAGTACACATCTTCTCGCGCCCATGTTGCCCGCCTTTCGTGCAAAATATCCAAAGATCATGCTGCATCTTCGCGAGGACACGACCTACCGACTCGAGGAGCTTGCCGAGGCGGGGGAGACGGACTGCATCATTTCGCTGCTGCCCGTAAGCGAGCATCGTTTCGACTACGATGTGCTCTTCAAGGAGCGGCTTCTGCTCGCACTGCCTCCCGTGCATCCCATAAGCACGGCTCTCGGACTGTTGCCCGGTGACCGTACAGCACCGCCAATCGTCCCGCTTGCCGCACTTCGCGACACACCGTTCCTCCTGATGCACCGCGAGCAGAAACTCCATGATACGCTCTTCATGTTCTGTAAGGCGGCAGGCTTCCTCCCGCAGGTTACGCTTGAGACGCGCAGCATGAACACGGCACATGCGCTTGCGGGCGCAGGACTCGGTGCCGCGATTCTCCCCGAAACACTCATTGTCGCTGCACCGCCCGCCAATCCGCCCTGCTACGCTGCCATCGAGGGCGACCCGCACCGCACAATCATCCTTGCCCGTGCAAAGAACCGCTACCTCCCCCGCGCCGTTGATATTTTTCGAAAGGAACTGCAGGCGTTTTGTGCAAAGTGAGGATAAAAAAACTGCTGTACGAAGCTAAAAGATCTTCATACAGCAGCCTGCTTTAATTTTCCAGGAATCCATCACCAACAAGAGAAGCCTTCAGACCCGGCGTGATTTTTTCGTCCGATCATGGTGAAAAACCGGACACGCGGCAAAGTCTATGTGGGGAATTTCCCACTGAGATGCGGGAAAAAAGATGCGTCAAGACAGCGTGGCTGAATTTATCAGTGCTTCCCTTACTTCACGACATCCCCATGCCAGTTATTGATCCCGCCCATCTCCACAATATGCGTATAACCCATATTCGCAAGCTTCTGCGCCGCCTGCTGACTGCGTGCACCGCTGCGGCAGTAGACAAAGATCATCTGATCCTTGTCGGGCAGCTCCTTTGGCGGCACCGTAGTGATGGATTCGTTCGGCACATTGATGGCATGCGGAATATGTCCGCCTGCATATTCCCCCGCGGTCCGCACGTCCAAAATAATATAGTTCGTATTCTCCGCCATCATCCGCTGCGCCTCATCGGATGCGACGCGCTGAAATGCTGCCATCGCCTCTTCCTTTCCCTCCGATGCCGCTGACGACTGTGCTCCGCCGCAGCCGGAGACAGACAACATCAGCATAACGACGAACATCAATACCATCCATATTCTCATCGTATCACTCCTTCAAAATAGATTTGTTCTTTCATTGTAACAGTTATCCAGATTTTTTGCAACGGTATACGAAAAAACCGCCGCACCAGAATGATGCAGCGGCTCTGCGATAACAAACTAACTGTAAAATATATACAAATACATATATCATACTCTTATGAGGTGAGGATATGACAACGGCGGAACTGCTAAAACTTCTAAAGAAGAAGGCTGCACCTGCGTCCGAAACGGTGGTCGCCGCGACATATCCCGCAGCCCCATAACGGGAAAACAATTTCCCGTCGGTCGGCACAGCAAAGAAGAAGTTCCAAACGGCACCCTGCAAAATATTCTCAAATGCGCCGGGCTCAAATAATTTGGAGGTGTATCCTATGCAGTATATATACCCTGCACTCTTCAAAACAGAAGATGACGGCGTCATCGTTACATTCCCGGACCTGGAAGATACGTTTACAGACGGTGAAACGATGCAGGAGGCGTTCGAGAATGCCGAAGATGTGCTGAACTTGATGCTGTGGAATCGTGAAGAAGAAAACGCGGCGATTCCTCCGCCGTCAACTCAGGAGAAAATTCTAGTGCCGCGGGGAGCTGTTCCGGCGATGATTAAGGAAGATACTCTCGGCTATCGCAAGCGCCACGATCAAAAGACCATTCGTCGAAGTGTGACACTTCCACGTTGGCTGGACAGCATAGCACGTGAGCACATATCAACTTTTCCCAATTGATGCAAAACGCCATTCGCAGAGAATGCGGCATCAGCAGATAAAGAATGCCGTACTGCGGAGCACTAACGCTTCGCAGTACGGCATTTTTAGCAGTTTCTTTATTCTTCTAACCGCCGGACAGACACTGTCAGTGAAACAGAATCATAATCGTACCGCCGATGGTCGGCAGGGCAACAATCCAAAAGCGCAAAACAGGCAGAGGTGCGAGATGCGTCAGCTTTGCCCCAACATACGAGCCGAGCGAGAGCGCGACGAGCGTCTGGATGAAAAGCCACGGCTCCAGCTGCCCGTAAAGGAGATAGCCGATGCCGCCGCTGACGGAGATCGGCACGATGATCATCATCGTCGTCCCGATCGCCTGCAGAAGCGGCACTCCGAACACAACCATGAGGGCGATCTGTATGTACGCTGCAGCGCCGATACCGAACGCGCCCGAGAGCACGCCGCAGAGAAAGCCAACCGGCAGTCCGCAGAGGCAGAGCCGCCGCCCCGTCAAGAGTTCCTCCCGCACATGGATGTGCGCCGAGAGCCACACGGCACGATAGATGCGCAGATAGAGGAGAACCGCACTCGATAGAAGCATCACCCCCGTAAACAGGCTGAGGTTCGGTGCCTCCATGTGATTTGAGATCACCGCACCGAGAAGTGCTCCGAGAAGTCCGCCCGCGCCGAGCACAGCACCGGTCAGAGGAATGACCTCGTGCTCCCGGTAGTGACTGACCGCTCCTGAGAGCGTCGTGAACGCCATCGAGCCAAGTGCAACGGCAAGGGCCTGATGGATCGGCACCCCAAAGCCAACCACGAGGAGTGTGATGATCACGCCGCTGCCGCCCGCCCCGACAAAGCCAATAATACCGCCCATAAGAAGCATCGATAAGAAGAGCATTCTCCGGCCTCCGCAATCTGTACATCATGGCAGAAAACAAAAAAGGAGCCGCAATCAGCTCCTATCCATTCCGATGGTGACGCCTATGGGATTCGAACCCATGAACCCGCCGTGAGAGGGCGGTGTCTTAACCACTTGACGAAGGCGCCGAATTTGGTGACGCCTATGGGATTCGAACCCATGAACCCGCCGTGAGAGGGCGGTGTCTTAACCACTTGACGAAGGCGCCACATATGTGAACAGGTGATACTATATCATAGGGTATGAGAAAAAGCAAGCAAATTTTTCAGTGTGCTGTGACCGCAGCCAGATGCCGCTCTGCCTCGCGCAGACGGCGCAGGCTCTCCTCTTTGCCGAGGATGGCGAGAATCTCGGTCGCACCCCCCGGTGTAACCTTCTGCCCGGCTGCAGCGATGCGCAGGATCCACATGACGGCGCCCTTTTTCCAGCCCTCGCGCTCAATACACGCTTCGAGAAGTGCATAGAGCAGGTCATTTTCCCAGCGCTCTGCGGCAAGGGCATCGAGGATGATGATCAGTTCCGGCAGGAGTTCCGCCGCTGCCGCAGGTGTGACCTTGTTGCGCTTGTTCTCGTAAAGAGACGCATCAAAAGGCGGCAGTGTCACGAAGAACGCGATCTCCGCGCGCACATCACTGAGCCGTGTAATACGTGTACGCAGGAGATGTGCAATCGCATTCCACTGTTCTTCGAGGGGTGCCGGGAGTTCCCCCGCATACGCGCGCGCCGCCTCGGCGAATGCCGCATCCGTCATTGCCTTGAAGTACTCGCCGCTCATCCAGCCGAGCTTGTCATAGTCGAACACAGCGGGAGACTTCGACAGACCTTCAAGGGAGAATGCCTCAATCAGTTCGTCCATGGAAAAGACTTCCTGATTCGTTGTCTTCGGGCTCCATCCGAGAAGGGCGACATAGTTCACAATCGCAGCGGCAGGATAGCCCATCTTCACAAGGTCATCAAAGCTCGTCGCCCCATGCCGCTTGGAGAGTTTGCTTGTCTTTCCCGTTGCATCGTCCCGTCCCATGACGGGGGCAAGATGCACGAACACGGGCGGCTCCCAGCCGAATGCCTCATAGAGAAGGACGTGCTTCGGCGTGGAGGTGATGAACTCCGTCCCACGGATGATATGCGACACCCGCATCAGATGATCGTCGATGACATTGGCGAAGTTATACGTCGGCATGCCGTCGCGCTTGAGAAGCACCTGATCTTCAAGCTCTGTGTTTGGGATCGTCACACTCCCGTGCAGAACATCGTAAAACGTCGTCTCCCCCACGAGCGGCATCTTCTGCCGAATGACGTACGGGTCGCCGTGGTCGAGATGCGCCTGCACCTCCTCAGGCGTGAGATCGCGGCAGGTACGGGGATAGCCGCCGTAGGACTTGCCGTCCTCTGCCGGCTCCGCCTCCTCCGTCTGCTGACAGAAGCAGCGATAGGCATGCCCGCTCGCGACAAGCTGCTCTGCATACTGCTTGTAGATTGGCATGCGCTCACTCTGCACGTATGGACCATAGTCCCCGCCGATCTCGTCTGGTCCTTCGTCGGGAATGATGCCTGCCGCGTCGAGCGTGCGGCGGATAAAGTCCACCGCATCCGCCACATAACGATTGCGGTCGGTGTCCTCAATGCGCAGAATAAACGTTCCGTTATTCGCGCGCGCAAACAAATAGGCGTAAAGTGCTGTGCGCAGATTCCCGATGTGCATATAGCCCGTCGGGCTGGGTGCGAAACGCGTACGAATTTCCGTCTGTGTCAAATGTTTTCCCTCCAAAAAATAAAGGGCAGCTGCCCCCATCGCTCCTCTGAAGGGGCAGCCCCTGGATGTAGGGAAAGCGGCTTCAGAGAAAGTCCACAGCCTCCCCCGTATGACCGGTCGATCCGAAAAGCATGCCGCAGGGCTTAGGCCGTCGGGCAGCAGGTCCGATGGGAAAATGTCCCAAGAACACACGCGTCAGCAATGTGTAATCGGCAGGCACTGACCGCTGTGGGAAAGGGAACTGCGAAGCGGTGAAAGGAGCCCCCTCACTATTTCGTCTACCCCCGCAGATAGCCGCAGAGCGCGCGGAACATGATAAGAGAGCTCATCGCGCCCGGATCCTCGATGCCGATGCTGCGTGCGCCGATGAGTGCGGCACGCCCGCGCCGCGCGGCAATCGTCTTTGTGTACTCTGCCCCCGTGCGCCCTGCCTCGAGCGCGTCCTCAATGCACTCGCGCAGGCTCTTCCCCTCAGCATTCTCAGGAAGAAAAGCGTCACGGATTGGGATCAGCGTATCGAGCATGGTCTTATCTCCGCGCACGGCTTTCCCGCGCCGCTGGATTGCATCGATGCCGGCAGTAAAGAGCTTCTCGAAACTCGCCACGTCGAGCCGCGTCTTCCCGCTGACAGCCTCTCCTGCGCGCACAAACGCAATCCCATAGAGAGGTCCTGCCGCACCGCCGACATTCTCGATGAACGCGCGCCCAATATGGTGAAGCACCTCTGCAAGCGGCGCATCCGGCGGCAGTTCGGCAAGGCGCTCCTCCGCCGCCGCAAAACCGCGTGCCATGTTGAGTCCGTGATCGCCGTCCCCAGTCTTTGCGTCCACCGCCGTGAGATAGTCTTTCTGCGCCATGACCGCAGCGATGACCGCATCCACTGCATCACGTATGTTTGCCATTGTCTGCACCATCTTTCCCTGGTTTAAAATCCACCGAACAAATCCACACTTTCTTCAATAAATTCCCATATTCTCATCAATATTATAACACGGTATCACGTACAGGAAAAGAGGGACAGACAGATTTCGGCATTGTCTTTGGAAAAGGCAGATTACAATGTATTCATTAAATTGATATTCATCTGTTTGTCAAGTCTTGCGGCGTATTTTTTTTTATGCTATCATAATGAACAAGAAGGTGCGCCTTAGATGTGCGTATGCCTTATCCATGTCTAACCTACAGATTTTTTAGGGAATCCGACTTGATTCCGGTCAACGCGATACACTTCGGTGAACGCAGCAGCCGGACTTAGGGTACCCACCTGCTTGACGCAGGTATAGACATATAAGTCATACGGCATTTCAGACCCCTCTCTTCCGGTCAGAGCGAAACTGCCGTACGGCAGCTTGGTTCTGACCTTTTTGTTGTATACATCACCCCCGAAAAATGGCAGGAATTTTCCAAAATAACACGAATACAACTATAGATAAAACTATCTGTTGGACAAGGGAGATCGAAATGTCGGATCTGGATACAACGAACGAAGATATCGCCGTGGAATCCGCTCCCGCAAAGCGGCGCGGACGTCCCAAAAAGCGCATACAGGAGACATCTGACACAGCAGCGAAAAAACGCGGGCGTCCGAAAAAGGAGGCACGCACGACATCAGCAGTGCGCCGTGAACGGCCCAAGGAACTCGTTTTTGCCCTTGATATCGGAACACGCAGTGTCATCGGCATAGTCGCTGAGCAGCGCGGCGGCGTGCTCCACATTCTTGCGACCGAACGTTTGGAGCATCGGACACGCGCCATGCTCGACGGCCAAATCCACGATGTTCCGCAGGTCGCTGCCATCATCCGCGAGGTCAAACATCGTCTCATGGAGCGCACAGGTCCTTTGAACAGTGCCGCCGTAGCTGCTGCCGGACGCGCGCTCTATACGATGACGGCAGATGCCGAGCAGGACGTTGCGGGGATCATTACTCCCGCACAGCAGCGTGATCTGGATTTTGCCGGCGTACAGGAAGCGCAGAAGAAACTCGCTCACTCCCACACGGTTGACGACCCGACACGCTATTACTGTGTCGGGTACAGTACAATACGCTATACCCTCGACGGAAACGAGCTAAAGACTCTCGTCGGTCAGCGCGGACGCAAGGCAGCGGCAACCGTCATTGCCACGTTTCTCCCACGGCAGGTGGTCGACTCCATGCAGTCCGCCCTGCGCGAGACGCACCTCGAGATGCGCGCGCTCACACTGGAGCCGATTGCGGGCATCAATGTCCTTATCCCACCGACAATGCGCCATCTGAACCTCGTTCTCGTGGATATCGGCGCGGGCACATCGGACGTCGCCATTACGCGCGGCGGCTCGGTCATTGCCTACGGTATGGTGCCAATGGCGGGAGATGAGATCACCGAGGCCATTTCGCGGGAGTATCTCCTCGACTTCAACATTGCCGAGGAGATCAAACGAAAATCAGCGGACGGGCAGGATGTCTCCTTTACCGACATCCTCGGTATGAAGCTCTCACTCACTGCCGAGCAGGTGCTTGCTGCGATAAAACCGGGCGTCGCGAACTTGGCAAATGCCATTGCCAAGCAAATTCTTGAACTCAACGGTGAACCGCCGCAGGCAGTGATGCTCGTCGGCGGCGGTGCACGTACCCCGATGATCACGGAGCTCGTCGCAGAGGCACTTGGCATTCCTGCCGGCCGCGTTGCCGTTCGCCAGCCGGAGGCGGTGGACGGCGTGGCAGAACTTCCGGATGAACTGCGTGCACCGGATGCAGTTACCCCGCTCGGCATCCTGAAGATCGCCTCAATCAATACCCTGCATTTCCTCGCCGTATGGATCAACGACATCGAGTACAGCCTCTTCAACTTCCGTGAGCTCAATGTCTCCGATGCTCTCCTCGCGGCGGGCATCAGCCTGCGCAAGTACAATGGGCGCCCCGGCATGGGGCTGATGCTGACGGTGAACGGCGAGCGGCGAAGCTTCCCCGGGACGATGGGGACACTCGCCCAGATTACGATTGACGGCAAAAGTGCAAGTCTTGATTCCCCCATTCACGATGACTGCCGCATCAAACTCGTCGCAGGGGAGAACGGAACCCAGCCGACAGTACGTCTCAGCGATGTGATCGGCAGCATGAGCGGCTACCATGTCGTCCTCAACGGAGAGGAAACGCCGGTTGCCGCCAGCATTCTTGTCAACGATGCCGTCCCCGAAGGCGATCCTATCCTGCGCGACGGCGATACCATCGTCTCGCGCCGTGAACGGACTCTCGGCGAGGTTCTGCGCGCATCGCATCTCCCGCCGACGGGACGCCGCATTTCCTACACTCTGAACGGTGAGGCGCGCCGCTTTTCTTCCCTGCCGAAAATCACTTTAAACGACGCCCCGGCCGCACTCTCCACCGTTCTCCGCGAAGGTGATGTCATTTCGTATGAGGACACTGCCGTTCCGACACTGGAAGCGGTACTCGAGCTTTCCGCTGCGGCATCCTATGCGACCATTACCTACGAGGGAAAGGAGCACAATATCCCTGCCACAGGGCAGGTGCTCACGGTCAACGGGAAGGAGGCATCGCCTGATACCATCGTCGAGGACGGCGCTGTTATCATCTACCAAAAGGGGACGGGAACGGCCAATGTCAGCGAGGCGCTGCTTGCCGTTAATTTTACCCCTCCGCCGGCGACCAGCCGCGTCACCTTCAGCATTCTCGTCAATGGGAAACGCGCAGATTTCACCAGTCCCATACGTTCCGGTGATACATTGGAGGTCGCCCTTACGCCGATCGGTGCGCCGAACGCAGCCGCGGACACAAAAGTCTCCTCCCCCTCTGAGGATCACTCCGCTCCTGCGGCAAGTACAATCCTATCCGGCATCGCGGCGCGCAGCGCACGGGGAGACGGCGGAGAAGCACTCCCTGCCAGTCCGTCGGGGGAGCCTCAGAATACGGCAGTCCCGCCATCCGCTTCTGCTGTGAAAACGGACGGTACCGTCTCCATCGAATCTCTGATGCGCTACGATTGAATCGATAAAAAGGGCATTGATGCGAATTTTTCTCGTATCAATGCCTTCTTTTATTTTATCATTGTCTCATGGATTTCCAGCGATCATGCAGCCAGAACCACTCCTCAGGATACCTGCGGATCCACGCCTCAATGCGCTGATTCACCGTCTGTGTCACACGCAGAACATCGGCATGGCGGTCATCCGTCTTTTCAACATAGATGGGAGGCTCTATGGTAAGGGTATGATGCCCATCCGCTTCACGGTGGATAAACACGGGAAAGATGGGTACATCACAGCGGCGTGCGATGGCCGCTGCGCCCGTAAACGCATTCGTCTGCTGTCCAAAGAACTCAATGATCACGCCGTCGCGCAAAAACGGATCCTGATCGCTGAGCAGTCCGATGATCCACCCCATGTCGATCATGCGGAACATCTCACGCACACCTGAGCGATAGGTGATGTGCATCCCGACGAGTGCACGATACTCATTGATGAAACGATCCATCCCTGCCGCACTCTGCCGCTTTGCCACGCCAACAAGCGGGAACCCCGCGCAGGCGAATGCCCCGCCCATGAGTTCCCAGTTGCCGCTGTGTGAGGTAGCAAAGATCGCACCTTTCCCCTCAGCGATGGCGGTGCGCACCTCATCCGCTGCCCCTGTGATTGTCACAAAGTCACCCATGTGCGGGCGCATGACGGGAAAGCGCAGGACCTCCATCAGCATGGGACCGAAACGCAGGGTGCTCTCCCGCGCGATGCGCGCGGCCTCCTGTGCTGAGACATGAAGACAGCGCGCGGCCTGCGCACACGCAAGCCGCTTGCGCCGCGCGGGGACAAGGGGCCAAAGGAGCCACGCCAAACCTGCGCCGATCCTCATGGCGACACCGTGCGGCAGGAGACAGACGATGCGGCTGAGGAGTTTTACCGCATAGTAGGACAGCATTTCAGCTCTTCCCATGCAGGCATTCGATTTCCTTTTCGAGTGCCTTGAGTTTCTTCACCATCTCAGGCAGCCGACGCACGGCGGCCTGCACACGCAGCCACTCGGTATGCGGCTGTACAGGAAAGCCTGCGCAGAATACTCCCTCAGGCATATCGCCGATGATGCCCGAGCGTGCAGCATAGACAGAGTTTGCCCCGATCGAGATATGTCCAACTGTCCCAACCTGCCCGCCGAAGGTAACATTATGCCCAACCTTTGTCGAACCGGAGATGCCGGTCTGGGCGACGATAAGGCAGTTTGCCCCGATGCGGCAGTTGTGTCCAATGTGGACAAGGTTGTCGATTTTCGTCCCTTTTCCGATCACTGTCGACCCGAGTGTTGCACGGTCGATGCCGACATGTGCGCCGATCTCCACGTCGTCCTCCACGACAACGCCGCCAACCTGCGGTACCTTCGTATGTACCCCCGCCTCGGTCGTAAAACCGAATCCGTCCGCGCCGATCACGGCACTGCTGTGGATCGTACAGCGCGCACCAATACGGCAGTGTTCGCGCACGACGGCATTCGGATAAAGCACGGTATGATCGCCGATCTCGCTGTACTGTCCCACATAGGCATGCGGATAGATCGTCACCCCATCACCGAGCACTGCATGATCGTCAACGTAGGCAAAGGGGAGCACCGTCACTCCTGTCCCAATCCGCACATCCGCACCGATGTATGCCTCATCGCTGACACCGACAGCGTGTTCAATCGCAGGCGTAAAGATCGTGAGAAGACATGCAAATGCCGCCTTTGGATCATCGACGAAAATATGCGGACAAGAAAAGCCCTCTGTCCCCGTTGGCAGCAGGAGTGCCGCCGCCGACGCACTGCGTGCCTCATCGATGTGCGGCGGAACGGCAAAGGCAAGATCTCCTGCCCCTGCCTCGTCGAGTGCAGCAAGCCTGTAAACGATACAGCTGCCGTCGCCGCCGACCGTCCCGCCGACAAGCTGCGCAATCTCATTGACTGTCTTTTCCATGCCTGGCTCCTTTTACTGGAGTTTATTGATCACTTCATCTGTGACGTCCACGCCGCCCGAGAGTACACTCGGGTACTTTTTGGAGCTGTCCATCACGGCATCCAATTTCTTTTCCTTCGCAACATCCTGCAGGGCGACGTTCAGCTTCTGTTCAAGCTGAATACTGTACATCTGCTGAAGCCCCGCCATCTTGCGCTGCGTGTCCATCTGAACCTGCTGGGACTCCTCCGCGGTCATCTGCGGGTTTGCGGCAAATTTGTTCTGCGCTTCCTGCTGCGCTTCCATGAGTTTCGTATTTGCCTCATCGACCACACTTTTCAGCTGCGGTGCCTCCTCCTGCACACGTGCACGATCTATCGTTCCAACGTGAACCTGCCCGCAGCCCGCCAGTGCTGTGCTCCCCGCAAGTAGAACAACGGCGGCTGCTTTACTGAAATATTTCATCGGTCAATATCCTTTCATTCCCGTATGGTCTGCTCTAAGGCCTCACGGATCAATTCAGCACGCATCTCTTGACGCATCTGTCTTGTCCGCCTTCGGCAGAAAAGTCTCTGCGGAGCACCACTCTGCGTCCGGCTTTTCACCTCATTCGGACGAAAAGCATGCGTCAATCTGATCATGTTATCAGTGATTCCCTCACTCTATCCTCTGCATTTCCCGCACCATATCTGCTGTCACATCCGTCGCTGCCGCCGCGGTGATCGGCGGCATGTACCGGTGCAGGACAAACGGCTGTGCCGGCACGATATGTGCGGCATCATCCGCCTGCGGCGAGGTGAGGATGAGAGAAAAGTGATGCATCAGGGCAATCTTTGCCGCACGGCTGCGTATATCCCGCCAAATTGCCGCTTCGAGTGCATCTGCATCACGACGTACCTGTGCAAGGCGCATGGCACGCTGGGCAGCAGCAGACTGTGCATTCCGTGCGCTTTCAGCACGCTCCATCGCGGCGGCATTGCGCTCCTCTGCTTCCGTTTTCTGCCGCTCTGCCTCCGCCTTCTGTGCCTCGATGGCGGCCTTCGTCTGTGCCGTCCATATCGCCTGCTGCGGCTCGATCCGTGCCGCAACGCGGGCGCGGATCTCCTCCTGCCATGTGCGGTACAGTGCGTCCTGCCGCTCCTGCCGCTCCTGCCGCAGTGTCTCACGCTGCTCTTCAAGACGGGTTCGCTCCTGCGCCAACTCCTCCTCAGAAACCCGCGGACCATGCATCGAGCGCTGATTGTCAAGTTTCAGGTTGATGTTCAAAATAGCATTCTGATACTCGTCATCAATCACCTTTTTTCGCCGCTCATAGTCCGACTCGGACTCTTTGCGGTAGGCCTCGGTCAAACGCTTGCGCTCACGATCGAGGGCGACGCGCGCCCCGATCACGGTCTGCGCATTCTTCTGCCAGACCGAGTCCTGAAACGGTGCATCATCCGCCTCCGGCGGCGTTATTGCAAACACGTCCGGGATGTTCTGTACCTCCAGGGCAAGGCTCTGCTCCTCGGCACGCAGCTCCATCAGCCGCGCATAGGAAGGATGTGCCGCAAGAACTTCTGCGATGCGCATGACGGCAATATCCGATGCCTCTCTGCGCTGCTCCCCTCGATGCAGGAAAAGAAACACTGCGATCAGCAGCAGCAGACATACGGCTCCCGCCATGATTTCCCGACGACGCGTTTTCCAGAGTTCCATGCATCTCCCTCCGTGATGGAAGTGCTAAGGAAGCACGGATACATGCCGCGTGCGTCTCTTAGCGCATCTTTTTCGCCCTGTCATGGCCGACAAATTCTCCGCATCGTTCACTGTGCGCCTGTTTGTCTCCTTGACAAGGCAAAAATCTGCCCCCGCTGACGGACTTCATTATATCAGCGATTCCATATAAAATGTACCGAGCAGTGCTCTGCCCGGTACATTTGCGCATCTCCATCCGCGCATGACGGCTTACTTGCTGTTGCCCAGCTCCTTAATGACATCCTGCGTAACATCCTGTCCGCCGTAAACGACAGCGCCCTTCTCAATGACGACCGAAAGGCCCTTCTTCTCAGCGACCTTCTTGACGGCATCCTGGATGCTGTTCTCGATCGGCTCCATCAGTTCCTCATTCTTCTGCTGAAGACGCTGCATCGTCTGCTGATAATAGTCCGACTTCTCCTGATCGTTCATCGATGCAGACTTTGTCTCGAAATCGGCCTGTGCCTCCTGCGATGCCTTCTGCATCTCAGCATTGGCAGCGGCGAGCTGCGGATGTTGACTGCCGACCTGGCGATAGTCCACCACACCGACAGCGGAGGATGCCGCCGAGGCGATCCCCGACCCGCTCTGGGTTAGTGCAAGTGCAACCACGGAACCGACAAAGACAACGGCGATGAGAATGCTGATAATCTTAACCTGCTTCTGCTCAAGTTTGATCATGAATAAATTCTCCTTTTCTCCCAAGAACGTCCAATCTTCCGATCGAACGCCCTCATTATAGCAAAGAGTGTCAGATAGTTCAATAAGGCGCAGATAAAATGCCGTACCCCTATCTCACAAATTGTCTCACTTTACGATGCGATAGCCCGGCAGCGTCGTATCCAATCGTACCTCTGAGAGTGCGGGAGCCATCGCCACCAGAGTGATGCCGGTATTGAGATTGACATCGACCAGGACATCATCTTGGAAGGTAAGACGTGCGACATAGCCGTCGCGAATCGGCCACCCATAGGTCACCGTCTCCTGTCCCGGCATAACATCGCAGCCGAGCTGTTCTCCTGCACCGCCAAAAACAGCCTGTGCATCCGCGAGGCTCATTCCGTAGCTAAGTGCACGGCAAGCCTCTTTCGTCACGGGGCTTGTGACTGAGCCTTCGGCAAGGGCATCCGATGCACGCAATTCCTTGCGTGTGAGGGAAAGGCCGCGGAACGGGTCGTTCAGACGGTTGTTCTCCGTGAAGGTGCAGTCGACGACCTTATAGGGACCATCCTGCCAACGGTAGGTATACGTATAGATCCCGTTAATGATGCTCTGATGCACGAGTTTTCCTTCCTTGCCGTAGAGTGCAGCAACATCGGAGACACTTGCTCCCGGAGCAATCGATTCGAAATTCGATGCCGTAATGACATCCTGCATATCACGTCCGCTCTGCAGCGTACCGTGATCTCCGGCACGATGTGCATCGAATGATGCCTGGCTGCCGCCGCATCCCGCGACGAGCACTGCCGACGCGGCGACTGCCGCCGCTATAAGTCCGATCTTCTTGACCTTCAGCATAATAAGCTCCCTCTTTCTCCACATTCCGCCCTCCGGCGATACAGCAACACAGTCTATCATACACCAATTTTCGCTCATATTCAAGGCATGCGCCGATAGACGCGCAGCTTTTCGCGCCCCTCCGACGGCATCGTGCCGAGCAGTTCCCACCGCCCGTCCTGCATCGACTCCTCGAACGCAGCAAAAGCATGCCGCTCCACCACGAGATAGACCGTTTTATCCTGCGGCAGTTCGTCAATGGGGAGGAACGGCATGACGTTCTTGCTGCTCCAGCTCATCGCTTTCGGCGCACGCGCGGCGATCTCCTCGCGTGCGGCAAGTGCGTACATCGGATGCCCCGTATAGTAAGGCACCGTTGCCGTATAGTCGCCGCAGGAGACGAGGAGATCCTCCTCCTGCATCGTCTCCATGAGGAGCATCGCTGCCTGTTTTCCGCTGAAATGTCCGTCGCGCGGCGCGTAGTGCACGCCAGCGAGCACCACGACGAGATAGAGGGCACCGCCAACGACTGCCCCAATGCGCAGAGCACGCGTGTTTTTGCGCAAAAGGTGCGCTGTCAAAATCGCCGTCGGCAAAAAGGCAGGAAAGCTGTACGTCGGGTACTTCGTCGCCATGAGCTGAAAGAATAAGGGCACAACGATGGCCCAAACGAGGAGAAACTGCGTTCCTGCATCGAGAACGGGACGAACGCGCCACGCGCGAAAAAACGCGAGCGGCAGAGCAAAACTCCACGGGAACATTCCGAGGAAGTAGATACCAAGATAGAAGTACCAGACATTCCACTGTGCGTGCTCCGAGACCGTCGCACGCAGGACATTGTGAATCCCGAGGAAGGTGTTCACAAAGTCCGCGCCATGCACCAAATACATATAGATGTACCACGGCGCGCAGACCGCTGCAAAGATGAGAAGCCCCGTCGGCAGGGCGATGTGTCCGAGCGCACGCAGATCACGCCGTACGGCAAGGTAGACGAGGATCACGAGCCCCGGCAGAAGGAATCCGACGGGGCCTTTCGTCAGCACGCTCAGCCCCGCACATGCATAGGCCAGATAGAAAAATTTCTTTCGCTGCTCACCGTACCCCAGAAAGAATGTCCCTAACGTAGCACCAAAAAATACGAAGAGACTCATATCCGTGAGGATAAGCTTTGCAAGCAGCCCATAGAGGACGCATGAGCCGAGGATGACCACCGACCAGAACGCTGTCCGTGCATCGTAGATCCGCCGCGCAAGAGCGTAGGTGAGCAGCAGCCCGGCCGCCGCAAAGAGCGCAGGGAAAAACCTTGCGGCAAAATCTGTCACACCGAAGCACGAGAACGCAGCGATCAGCTCCCAGTAGAAGAAGATCGGTTTATCGTACCAGTAGTTTCCATAAATCTGCGGCGAAAAATAGTTTCCTGCCGCCAGCATCTCCTTTGCCGTCTGTGCATAATTCACCTCGACGGGTGCCGTCACAGGGAGCGCGGCATTTCCCCAGAAAAAAAGGGCAGTGAAAAAAAGCAGCACCGCCCCCAGCTGCATCCGCTCAGTCATCGCACTGCTCCTTCGCAGCCGTCCGCGCAGGATTCTCACACGCAACGAGGTAGAGCGGCCGATTTTTCACTTCCTGCAGGATACGCGCAATATACTCCCCGCATACGCCGAGCATCATCATCTGCATTCCGCCGAAGAACAGACTGCACACAACGATCGTCGACCACCCTGGCACCGTCTCCCCACGCAGGGTCTCAACGAGGACGTGGAGGAAGAGCACGACCGCAAGCAGTGCCGATACGATGCCCGCATAGAGTGCCGTTCGCAAAGGCTTTATGGAATAGGCAAAAATACCGTCAAGCGCGAATGAAATCATCCGACGCAGTGAGAACTTAGAACTCCCGGCATAGCGCGCCTGTGCCACAAAGTCCACGGTCGTCCGTCGAAAGCCGAGTGCACCGACCATGCCGCGGATAAAGCGTGCATGTTCCCGATAGCGGCGCAGGGCAAGCACCGCCTTGCGGTCCATCAGGCGGAAATCCGAGCCGCCTTCCTGTATCTCCACATCGGTCAGCAGATTGAGAAGACGATAATAATACTTTGACGTCGCCCGTTTAAAAAAGGAAACCCCCTCCGTCGTCAGGCGCACAGTCTGGACAATCTCAAAGCCCTCCTCCCAGCGCGCAATAAGCTGCGGCAGGAGTTCGGGCGGATGCTGCATGTCGCCGTCCATCGTGATGACCGCATCTCCGTCCGCATGATCTATGCCGCAGGTCAGCGCGAGCTGATGTCCATAGTTGCGTGCGAGAAAAATCGAGCCAATATATGCATCCTGCGCCCCCAATGTGCGCAAAATCTCACGGCTGCGGTCAGATGAGCCGTCATCAATAAAGAGCAGCTCGTAGTGATAGGGCAGGCGCTCCATCACGTCTGCCACGGCACGCGCAAAATGCGCAATATTCTCCTCCTCGTTGTAAACCGGAACGACAATTGAAATCCGTTTCACGATGCCCTCTCACGTCCCTCTGAAAAATATTCCCTGCACATCTCTAAAAGTTCCCGATCAAGCGCAGCCATGCATCATCTCTGTCAATCAGCCCTGCTATACTGAGGAAATCATGCAGCTTGTAGCGCAGCTCCCATTCTCCCGTTCCCACATCTGTCCAATGTTCGTAGCGGAGCAGCCAGCGCGGATGGAATGCATAGCTGCCCGCCGCCGAGAATCTCCCCCCTGACACATCCCAACGGAGTTCCCCCGTGAGCCCCGGCAGAAGCGTGCGCGCATAGCCGGTACGCCATGAAAATCGTACATCCTCCGGCGCAGCGTCTGTCTCCACATAGAGTTCGTCGCGTGGACTGAACATGCGTCCGACATGCAGACGCGCATGGAGATCACGGCGATCCTCCCCGCGCCCCTTGGACGCACGTCCGATATCAAGCCAGCCTGTGAGACGCAGGCGATAACGCTCTGTATCGCTGCGGCTCATGACCGCCGTATGCTCTCCGGGTGTAATGGTCACATGCGAGGTGATGTGCAGGCTGCGCAGTGCCGGCACCGCGTCAAGATGGGCTCCCAGCTGATTCTCAAGTGCCGTGCGGTGGCGCGCAGCAAAAGCAACAGGTACACCGACAAGCCGATTGACCTCCGTCTCCATCGCCGTGCGCTGTGTAAGCAGTGCAGCATTGGGAACGGTGTCCGAGCGCATCGAAAGGTCGATCGTCCGCACGACCGGCAGACGCGGATAGACGGTAAGATGCACGGTCGCCGTGGAGGAAACGTCTATATCATAGTCCGCACGGAACTCCGGCAGATGATTTTCCATATAGGCAGAAAGCTGCCGCTTCAGTGCTCCCGCTGCCCAGTCCGTCGCCGCAACAGGCAGACCGATGAGCGCATCCGAAAAGACCTGATCTGCCCCGCTGAGATCAGCACGCACCATTTCCTCGATCATGGGCGGCATGCCCTCCACCTGCGTCTCAACCGTGACGCGTTGAATCGTATCCGCCCATGGCGCAAGGTGGATCTCCACGGTTGTATGCGGTGCAGGGCGAACCGTCACGCCCGTCACCGCATAGCCGACAAGCAGACGGTCAAAAACCGCCCCGATAACCTCCTCTTCCTCCGATGTCACGATATCCGCCGTGTGCCGCCCCTCCATACGTTCCGCGGCAATCGCAGCAACCGTGCGCTCCATACGCGTCCGCACGATGGGGGGAATCGGCCGATCCCCTACGACAATAGCCGCAGTGTCCTCCACGCGGGGAGTCTCTGCGGCATTGACAGGAGAAACAAAACCTACGGAAAAAAGAGCAAGGAAAATGAGCGGCAGCAATATACTGCCGCCCGGCAGGGGTCTCCCCTGCCCCATCAGAACGTGCCGCCGACGCGGAAGTGCACGCGGCCGCCCTGCGACCCACGTCCATAGTCAAGGCGCAGCGGCCCGATCGGCGTATTGAGACCGAGACCGACGCCGACACTGCCGTGCATATGCTCCGGTGTAAGCCCGCGGTCCCACGCCCCGCCGTAATCCGTGAAGATCGCTCCCGTCACCTTGGAAACGATGGGGAAGCGATACTCGATGGAAGCGAGAGCCATGCGATTGCCGCGGAACTGATCTTCACGATAGCCGCGGATGGAATCCTGTCCGCCAAGACGGAACTGATTATACTCAGAAATCGAACCATTGCCCAGCCCATATTGTCCGCGCACAGCAAAAACCTGCGAGCGTCCCACCTTGAAATACTGCGTATCGCTGATCATGTATTTCTGGAAGCTGAAATCGCCGCCAAATCCTGCGAACTCTGCAGAAAGCGAGGCACGGGAGCCCGTCGTCGGCTCATAGACATTGTCGCGCGTATCGGTGACGTGCTCTATCGTGATGCTGCGCGTTGTACCGAAATTCTTATGGAGCCATGGTATATTGGTGCTGCGGTTGCCGGCGGTTCCATTTTCTGTATGCTTGACATACTTATCCTTACGGTTTTTCAACGTGACAAAATTCGTCGAATACTCGCTCATGGGACGGCTCAGCGTGAGCTCTTCACCCGAATACTTGCGCATAAATGACTCAAGGTGATCGCCGTTCGAATTGTAGTCATCGTATTCATAGGTACGGTTATAAAGACGCACAGTCCCCGCCGTTTCCTTCTTATCGAGCCACGGACGGCGGTACATAAAGCTGTAGCCGCGCGCATCCGTATCGTTGCCGCTCATCTCGTAACTGAGGCTGATCGTGTCGCCCATGCCGCGGAAATTGGAGTCGCTGATGCTCACCATGCCGACCATACCGTCCGCGCTTGAGTACCCCGCACCAATACCAAACGAGCCTGTGCGCTTCTCCTTGACATCGATCTCCATGATGACCGCGTTTGGTTCGATGCCCGGGTTCATCTTGACGTTGACATCCTCGAAGAAACCGAGGTTGTAGACACGCTGCATACTGCGGCGTGCCTGATTGGCATTGAACGGTTCGCCGGGTTTCTGGCGCATTTCGCGGAGAATGACGTGCTCCTTGGTCTTCTTGTTGCCTTTTACCTTATAGCCTTCGAGAATCCCCTCACTGATCTTGATGGTGAGCGTTCCATCCTGTGCAATGTTGAGATCACTGATCTTGGCAAGAATGTAGCCGTCCGCACGGTACTTCTCCTGAATCGCCTGCACATTCTCCTGCAGGATACGCCCATTGAGCATTTTCCCTTTCTGCACCGTAACAAGATCCATAAGATCCTTTGTCTTTTCGACCGTGTTGCCCTCGATACGAACTTCCTTCAGGACAGGATTCTCGAGCACATGATAGGTCAGGACGACCCCCTCGGGTACCTGTTCAAAAACAGGGTAAAGATCATAGAAATATCCCGTCGCATAGATCGCATCGCGATCCTTGACAAGGGCTTCCTCCGTCAGCGCATCCCCAACGTGCATCGCAAGCGCTTCACGCGCCGCCTTCTCCGTCTCCTCGGATGCCCCTGTGATGTTGATCTCGACAACCGTCTTCCCCGTCTGCGCAACAAGCCCCTGCTCCACAGCATCCTCACTGGGACGCGTGCTTGCCCACGCATCTGCGCGCGCATCTGCCGAGGCAGCCGGCGCCGCGCTCGTCAGAGCAGGCCCCTGCTCTGACGGCGCAGATTCCGCCGCGTCCTTGGAATCATCATTCCGTGCGGATCCATCCACACCAGCCATCTCTGCCGCCGCTTTGGCGGCATCATGATCCATCTGCTCCGCAGCAGAGCCCTGCGGCAGGGCAGATGCGGATACGCCGACGCCAAGGGCAATGGCAAGGGCAAGTCTACGGTACTTTTTGCTGTTCAAAGGTGAAACCTCCTAGACGATACGCGCTGCGGTATGCGCTTTCTTTATGATCGTGCACGCAGGTGCACGAAGGAATACCTGTCTTTACTCTCTCAATATCTTTCCGCCGACCTGCATCAGACGCTGCATGTCGGAGTTCGGCATCTGCCTGACCGACGCAGGGGGGGGCGGCGGCGTTCGCTCCGCCGTCGGCACACGATCCGCCGCAGGCGGAATGTCCGGCTCTGCCGTCCGGGCGGGGGGAGCGGCCAGGGGTTCCGACAGCGGTGCAGCTGCTCCCGTATACGGTGCCTGAATCACCGAGGATGCCTGTACCGTGTCCTCGGCATTCGTTTCTGTCGGCTGCTCCGCACGCTCCGGGAGAGCCGGAGCATGCGGCATTGGATCTGCAGAAGGCGGCTCCCACAAGACCCATGCCAATGCAGCGGCACTGACGAGCAGCGGCACAAAAAAGCGAATCCAGCGACGCAGGCGCGTCCGCTGCTGTGCCGCCATACAGGCAAGTTCAGCACGGGCAAGCATCAGTTTCAGATCCCCGGCTACATCATCTGCTCCTGCCAGAGAATTCTCCGCTCCTGTCAGCCAGTCGCGTGCCGCCCGAATGGATCGTTTTCGCGCCTCACGTTCGCTGTCCATCGTTCTCCCTCCCAACAATTATACTACACACTGCCGATGATATTCAATAAGTGCAAAATAAAATGACAGTTTCGCTGAAACACAGAGAAAACAAAGCCCATCCGATGATGGTCTGAATTTAGCCATGCGTTGATCTACCAATGCTGCATAAATCGCGAAAGCATTCCGCGAATGCGCCGTATCCCATTCTTTTGGAGTCGATAAATGTGCGCGGGTGTAACACCGAGAGCATCCGCCATGGTTCCGGCGCCTGCACCTCCGATGGTCACCCCTTCGAGCACCATGCGCTCGCGTGCAGGCAAGCGCTCCATCGCATCCCCGAGCACCCCAACAAGAGCATGACGTTCGGCAACCTCTGCGACCGACGGACATTCATCGACCAGCCTCTCTTTCGCTGTCTCATGTGCCTCCGTCTCTGCCTCCAAGCAGGGCAGATCGACCTGTCCCTCACGCCGCAGAAAGTCATGGATACGCCCGCGTACACGATGCACGGCATAGAGGCTGAAGGCTGCCCCATGATGCGGGTCGTAGCGTTCCACTGCTTCAATCAGCCCGATCGTTCCCTCCTGCACGGCATCCATCGCTGCAGAAAGACTGCGGTATGGGTACACCTCACGAAAGACAAGCGGCTGATACGCCTCGATGATGCGGCGGCGCGCTGCTGCGTCGCCCTGATCCTTATAGGCACGCCACAGCTTCTTCTCTTCCTCCGGCGTGAGTTTCTTCACGGCAGAGAGCTTTTTCATGTATGTCGAAAACATGGGCACACCTCCTTTTTATACTGCTGCGGCCCCTCCGGCAAATGCTTGCTAGAAGCGTATCCGAGCCTCCATGCCAACGATCTGGTTGCCCCCTTCGCGGTCATAAGAGATGCCAAATGTATCATTGAAGTCATACTGTATGCCATAGCGGCTCTTATCCGATGCGCCGCCGAGTCCCTGCACATAGCGCACGAGCACATGGTCGCCGAGATACTTGCCGATCTCAACATTGTATTCATTTTCCCGCTGCGTCAGCGGCGTCTCTTCCTTCGATTCAAACAGTGAGCCGCTTCCGCTGGAGAGGCGGAGCACATCCAGGTGCAGAAGATTTTTCATCGAATCCTCCACCTCGGAGAGAATACTCATTTGCAGACCGATAGCAAGAGCATCTGCCGCACTGAACTTCCCTTCTCCGCTCTGATACGCACTGCGCAGCGTCAGTACACGGAGAATCTCCTCCTCCGACATCTCGGGCGAAGAGCCAAGACGGAAATCCATGTGGTCGAGCGGTCCGTGCGCACTCAGATAGACGCGCATGTTGGTCAGACGCGTCTCGGCATAGAAATCGATCTCCGGCAGGAACGATTCCATCTGGTTAAACGTTGCCGTCCCTTCACGGATCTTGAATACCGTCCGCAGATAGCTGACTGTATCGCCGCGCCGCACGCCGATGGTGCCGGTGGTGTGCGGATGATGTGTTGTTCCGCCAAAATGGACAGCGCCCGACGGATGCATATCATAGAGATTTGGACTGAAGAAGTGTACATGACGGCCAACCGTAAGGTCAATATCCAGGATGAGATTCGGAAGCTCATCCCCCGTCTCCGGAATCGAAGGAATGGAAACGAGGACACGGTCCACGTCGATATTTCCCGAAATCTTCGGCAGCTTCTCCCCCCAGTATTCTCCCTCGGTCAGCTTCAGTGAACCGCTCAGCGGACCATCATAGAACGAGCTCTTGACCGTGAGCGCATTCATCACCAGCGTAAAATCGTATGCCGACGGATGAGCGCTGCCCAGGGCGGCCTTTCCCGTCAGCATATAGCCCCCTGCCCCCATGCGTCCCGTACACGTACGTACGGCAATTGTATCGCCAAGGGCGTCAATCTGCACCTGCATATCTGTAATCGGCGTCTCAATCCCCTTGATCTTCACTGCACCATCCTTGATGTTCAGTGTCCCATCCACGCGTGGTGCTGCAAGCGAGCCGCGTATGGTCAAGTTGCCCTCCGTATGCCCAAGTGCCCACTCAACGTTTTTGGAGAACACAGGAAGCAGAGAAAGATCGGCATGGTCAAGGGAAAGGACGAGATCGATCTGGTCAGCATCACTGAGCGCCTCATCTTCCCTCGCCGTGAGCGCACGCAGCGGGAGCGTCCCATGAATACTCGCCGTATAGGCGACACCGTCAATATATTTGCTCACCGTCAGCGGATTGATGCGAACGACGCTGCCGCGCACCTGAATCTTCCCGCTGAGCTCATCAAATGAACCGCCGCGAACGCCTCCATTTTTCACGGCAAGGGTTACATCAGCAACAGGGCTATGCGGTGTCCCGCCAATGTGTGCCGCGGCAGATGCCGTGCCCGTCACGGGCTCATCAATGCCCGCAAGACCCGTAAACAGTCCGAGAGCAATCTCGTTTGCCGTCACATCGACATCCATCATGCCATTGAAATCCACCGTTCCTGTCGCGGAGAATGAGCCATCTCCCTGCTTTCCTGCAAGACGGTCGATCGTCAGCACATGATTGGAGAGCGACACATCCACTGCTGCCTCCGTGACGGGATAACCCGCGACCGTGCCCGCAGCAACCTCGCCCGTCAGACCAATGGTTGGATTATCGCGCGTTCCGCCGATCTGAATGCGGCTCGTGATCTCCCCGCCAATGCGGTCTTCTCTCTGATTGGCGAGTGCAAGGAGCGCTCCCACATCGAAACGCTGCACATCCATCACACCGCGCAGTACCTCCGACTGCGTATCATAGTGCAGGTGTGCCGAGACCACGCCGTCCTTCCCTTGGCGCAGTCCTGTACGCTCCATCGTGACGACGCCGTTCTCGTAGTGGACGAAACTGTGCACATCCGTCAGCGTCACGCCGTTCATCGTCACCGCGTCCGCCTTCAGATCGCCGCGAAAAATCGGATACGAAATCGTTCCGCCGACCTGCCCGTGAAATATTCCATGCCCAGCAACGGGATAGGGAAATTTATGTTCAAACCGCTTGAAATCGAGGTCGCGCACTTCGGCATCGAGATCGAGCATCCCCTGTGCGCTGATCGTTCCGTTCAGCACCATATCCACCATCGGCGAGTAAATATGGAATACCTGCAGACGGATGACGCCGTTATCGAGGTAATAGTCACCGTCCATGCCCGAGAGCAGTGCCCCCGCATAGCTGCCGCGATAGAAATGCACGTAGCCGACGGCATGGGGATGATCCAGTGTTCCTGTAAATTTGATGATATTGTCGATGTTGCCTGTAATCGGCTGATCAGGTGCGACGAGTGCCGCGACATCCTCCATGCGCGCCCCCATCGTATCGATCTGCAGATTGATACGCCGTTCCCCCGTAAACCCGATCGTGCCGTTGACCAGCCAGACCTCGCGCCCGTTGCGCTCCATCGAAAAATCGTGAATGCCGATGCCCGAGAGCGAGCCCTCCGCACGGAAGAGGAGGCTGTCAAACGGCTGGTACATCAGCTGTCCGTGCGTCGCTGAGACCTTCATGTCGACGTGCGGATCCGCAATATTCCCATGCACCTCGCCGCTGATGTCCGAAAGCCCCGCAAAGCTGAGGCGGTCATCCAGATGGTTCAGCAGAGAGAGATCGACATGCCCGCCGTAAAAGCGCAGATCGAGCTGCTCTCCCCCCGTCACCGTGCCCTCAAGACCGAGATCGGTATCATTGGGCAGGTTCAGGCTGAGAAAATCCAGGGTCAGATCCGTACCGTGCAGGAAGAATGACGCATTTGCACGATCGATCGGCACAGAACGGTACATCCCATCCAGCACCTCTGCACTGCCGAACACCGAGAGCCCCGTGCGCTCCGCCCCCCGTCCCTCGATGCCAAGATCAGCAGAGAGTGTGCCGCTGAGCGCCGCGGGAAGGGGGAGATCCGCATCCGTCCGCAGGCGGTCGAGGGGCAGCCCCTCCACCTTCAGATGTGCCGCATAGGAAAGATCCGCTCTCTGCAGAGAGCCCTCCCCTGTGATGTTCCCGCCAAACGCCTCCGCCGTAAGATTTTGAAACGAGAATGTGTTGTCCGCATATGCGACATTGGCGGCGGCGTGGGTTACAGGCACCCCATCGACCGCGCCGCCCTCTGCCGTCACATACCCCGCAGCAGCGGGAGCAGCGAGTGTCCCCGTCACGCGGACATCCGCAGAGACTGTGCCGGTATAAGGACAGTCAGGATAGACCTCTGCCACGGCAAAGTCATTTGCACGCACGCGGAGATCGAGATAGGGCGCATCTGTATCCATCTGAACCGTACCATCCACACGCGCCGTCTGTTCCGCCGCCGTCGCCGTTGCCGCTACAAAGACAGTGCGCTCGTCAAAGCGCAGTGCAGCACTCGTCAGGGTCGTCTGGGTGCCGTAGAGATCGGCATCTGCCCGAACGCCATCGATCCGTCCCTCCATCGTGCGCGCTCCGTCCACGAGACGCAGCCTTGTACGCACGCGGTCGGCGTGCAGGGTGCTGATCTTCACGCGCTCAGGCAGCACAGTCTCGGGCAGGAGGGAGAGGAGCGGCGTCAGATCCGCATCATCTGCCGCAAACTGCACATCCTGCACATCGCTCGTTTTCTCCCCGCGTGCGCGCAGCGGAATCCCCATGAACTCTGCCGACGCATCATAAGAGAATGCACCGCGGTCGATGTCCGCCGCACCGCTCAGATCGGTCAGCACATAGCTGTGCCCATCCGCATCGACATCCGCCGCGCTGTCCGCGATGCGGATGCGCCCGACAAAGGTGCTCGGCTCCGCATCATCTGCCACGAGATCAGCATAGTTCCACGAGCCGTCCTCCCGCCGCACGAGATGCACATGTGCCCCCGTCAGCAAAACTTCATCCACCGACGTCTCGGGCGACAAAAGCAGCGAAAGCAGACGAAGCGTCACCCGCGCTCGGTCGGCGCGGAGGACTTCCTCCGTCTGCTTATCGTAAATCACAATATCATCAATGGTCAGTTCATGCAGAGAACGGATCTCCACCGCGCCGATATGCACATCTGTCCCGAGCCGCTGCGCCACGATGCGCTCCGCCGCCCGGCCGGCCTCTGCCATAAAGGCCTCCGCCCGTACGATGTGGACAGCGGCCGCCGCGCAGAGGAGCACTGCCGCCAGCACAATCGCGCAGGCATAGGTCCTCTGTCTCATAGAGCTCCCCTAAACGGGCGTCCACAGACGCCCGCAATCATTTTCCCATGCTCATCTCATACGCGGCATTTGCCGCGCGAACGCGCTCGATGGAGGCTGCCGCCTCCGCTGCCGTCGGAGCCGGTTCCGGCGGGCGCACCTGCGCCCCCTTCGGGGTCTCGAGAAGAGCCCCCTCATGCAGGACTGCCGCCTCACGTGCGGCGCGGGCACGCTTGCCCTTCTCCGTCACACTGCGGTAGCGCATCGCATCGAGATCGACGGGAACGCCCATCGCATTGTCGAGTGCTGCCTTGCCTGTATTGTAGCGGTAGAGTGCCGTCGCATAATTCGTCCGTGCCGTTGTCAGGTTGTCCGACGCACGCATGACCTCGAGGTTCGTTCCCACGCCCGCATTGTAACGTACGCGCGCGATGTTATAGTCCTCCTCCGCCTGCTTGACCGCCGTCTCCGTTGTCCCGATGTTCTGTTCGGCCGCACGCAGATTCAGGTACGCAGTGCGCACATCGAGACGAACGCGTTCATTTGTCTCTGCGAGAACCTCCTCGGCTTTGCGCAGCTTCGCCTTCGCTGCATGCACCTGCGCTGTCGTTGCCTCATTGTCGAAGATGCGCCACGTCGCACTCAGCCCCACGGTCCAGCTGTCCTTTGCCGGAGCACTGTTGTTAAAGGCATGCTCACCTGTGATTGAACGCGTCGCCGCTGCATTCACCGTCGGGTAGTGTCCGGCAGCAGCAGCTTCTACTCCCGCCTTTGCCTGCTCCACGGTGTATGCAGCCGCCGCACTGTCTGCGCGGTAAATGAGTCCGTAGTCCGTGCAGTCCGAAAGAGCAAGATCATACGCTGTATAACGCAGCTCATCGCTCGTCTCGAGTTCCGTATCCGTCGGCAAACCAATCACATTGTTCAGCGTCGCAACGGCGACGGCATAATCATTCTTTGCCGAAGTTAATGCCTGCTGCGCATTCGCAAGCTCCACCTCGGATGCGAGCACATCCGCACGCGCTACCGTTCCCGCACGGAACTGTGCGTTCACATCGTCAAGATGTTTCGTGAGCGTCGCGACTGCCTCCTCGCGCACCTGCACCATGTTGCGGGCCTGCAAAATATTGAAATAGTCCGTTGTCGCCGTCAGACGGACGGACTGCTTCGTCTGCTCAAGTGTAAGGTCTGCCGCACTTAGACCTTGGCGTGCGGCCTTGCGCTGGGCATTCTTTCCCGCATCAAAGACGGTGATCCCAACCGTCCCCGTATTGCTGAAGCTGTACTTATACGGCCAGTGCTGTGCTGCTACGGCTTTCCCGCCGGCACGTGCCCCCGTCCAGTCCCACGTCAAGTACGGTCCCATGCTGCGATTCGCCTGATGCAGCGTCTCATGCGCAAGATCCACATCCGCAAGAGACTCCTTAATCGTACGGTTGTTTGCAAGCGCCATCTGTACACTGTCCGCAAGGCTGACCTTCACCGTCTCCGCTGACACCGATGCGGAAAAGAATCCGATCGCTGTGCTGAGTGCAAGCGTCCACAGGAGGCATCCTGCAAAATATCCCTTTTTCTTCAAATCCATTTCCTCCTCATTCGCTCCGTGGAAATGTATCCATGCCGTGACGAAAGAAATCCTGCTTACAGATTCTATTATTTTACCAGTTCCCCCTCTTTTTTTCAAATAAATTTATCCTTAGGCAAACGTTCACACGTCACCGACATAACGAAACGTTCGCACAGAACAGACAAGATGCAGCGTCCAAAACACTTTCAGACAACAAAAGACCGCCTGCCGGCGGTCTTTTGTTGGTTTAAACCAGCTCGATAATGGCCATCGGGGCAGCGTCGCCGCGACGGGGACCGAGCTTCAAGATGCGGGTGTAGCCGCTCTTCTTGTCCGTGTACTTCTCTGCGATTTCGCCGAAGAGCTTACGCACAACATCCTCTTCCGCCAGAGCCGCAACGGCTTGACGACGTGCACTGAGATCGCCGCGCTTGGCAAGCGTGATGAGGCCGTCGGCGAGGGAGCGGAGCTCCTTTGCCTTTGCCTCGGTCGTCTCAATGCGTCCATACTTGAAGAAGGATGTGAGGATGCTCCTGAAGAGAGCCTTGCGGGCCGCGGAATTGCGTCCGAGCTTTCTCATGTGTTTCCCACTCCTATCGTTATTCGTTGTCCTGTCTCAAGGAGAGTCCAAGCTCCTCAAGTTTTTTCTTCACTTCATCCAGAGATTTGCGTCCCAGATTGCGAACCTTCATCATATCGTCCTCTGTCTTCTGTGCGAGATCGGCAACCGTATTGATGCCGGCGCGCTTGAGACAGTTAAAGGAACGAACCGAAAGATCCAGATCGTCGATGGTCATCTCGAGCACCTTCGCGCTGTCGTCAACCTCCTCGGGCGGGAAGTTTGGAACTTCCTCCTCTTCCTCGGCAGCGCTGCCGTCCATGTTCTGGAACAGGCGCAGATGCATCACAAGGATTGCTGCCGCCTTGCTCACCGCTTCCTCCGGACGGATGGAGCCATTCGTCCACACGTCGAGGATGAGACGGTCATAGTCCGTGACGTTGCCGACACGCGTGTCCTCTACGGTATAGTTGACACGCTGCACCGGCGAGAAGATGGAGTCGATAGGGATGACGCCGATGACATCATCCGGCTTTTTGTTTCGGTCCGCCGGAACGTAGCCGCGGCCGCGCTCGACAGTCATGTCGATCTTGAGCTTCCCCGTGTCCCCCAGCGTTGCAATGTGCAGATCCGGGTTGAGAATCTCAATGTCGCTGCCGCATTCAATGTCAGCGGCAGTAACTTCACACGCACCCGCTGCATCAATACGGATGGTGCGCGGCTCGCTGTCCTGCATACGGATGCAGAGTTGTTTGAGCGCCAGCACGATGCTCGTCACATCATCCCGCACACCGGGAATCGTGGAGAACTCGTGGAGAACACCATCGATTTGGATGGAGGTGACCGCCGCTCCGTCCAAGGATGAGAGCAGCATACGCCGCAGGCTGTTGCCGAACGTCGTGCCATACCCCGGCTCGAGCGGTTCGCAGATAAAGCGGCCATAACGTCCGTCTTCGCTGATCTCTGCGATCTCGATCTTCGGTTTCTCGATATCTGTCATCTATGTGCCTCCTCCATAATAAACGCGTAATGCAGACACATTCACATTCATTATTTGGAGTAAAGTTCGACGATGGCCTGTTCGTTGACCGGAACGTCAATCTCCTCACGATGGGGGAAACGTGTCACTGTACCTGTCAGGTTTGCCTGATCGGCAGTGAGCCATGCAGGCGCAGAGAGTGCATTGCTGCTCTCCTTGAGTTCCTTGAAGAACGCACCGCTGCGGCTCTTCTCGGCAACTTCGATCACATCGCCCTCACGGACGAGTGCAGAGGGGATGTCGACGCGCTTGCCGTTCACGGTGAAATGGCCGTGACGGACGAGCTGGCGTGCCTGGCGGCGCGTATTGGCGAGGCCGAGGCGGAACACGACATTGTCCATGCGGCGCTCAAGGAGGCACAGGAGGTTTTCACCGGTAACACCGGACATCTTCTTTGCCTTCTCATAGTAGCCGCGGAACTGACGCTCAAGGACACCGTAGATGAACTTTGCCTTCTGCTTTTCCTTGAGCTGAAGTCCGTACTCGGACACCTTGCGGTTCGTGCGGCGGAGCTGACGCGTCGACTGGCGCGAACGACCGAGGGTCGCCGGCTCAAGACCGAGGGCACGGCAGCGCTTTAAGACTGGTACTCTATCAATTGCCATGTTGTTTCATCCACCTCCTGTTAGACGCGGCGACGCTTCGGCGGACGGCACCCGTTGTGCGGGATGGGCGTCACGTCTTTAATCATGTTGACTTCGAGGCCCGTTGCCTGCAGCGAGCGGATGGCAGCCTCACGGCCGGCACCCGGCCCCTTGACATAGACCTCGACGGACTTGAGTCCATGCTCCATCGCAGCCTTTGCCGCTGTCTCCGCTGCCATCTGTGCAGCGAACGGCGTGCTCTTGCGCGAGCCGCGGAAGCCGAGACCGCCCGCACTCGCCCACGAGAGGGCATTGCCGCTCTTGTCGGTGAGCGTGACGATCGTATTATTGAACGTCGAGCTGATGTGTGCAACGCCCGACTCTATGTTCTTGCGAACTTTTTTCTTGGAACGTGTTGTTTTCTTAACAGCCACCTCTACGAGCCTCCTTTACTTTTTCTTGCCTGCGACGGCCTTCTTCGGACCCTTGCGCGTGCGCGCATTGTTCTTCGTGTTCTGTCCGCGGACAGGCAGGCCGAGACGGTGGCGGCGGCCACGGTAGCAGCCGATATCAACGAGACGCTTGATGTTCATCTGAATTTCGCGGCGAAGGTCGCCCTCCACCACGGCGTTCTTGTCGATGGCATCACGAAGTCTGACGACTTCATCCTCCGTGAGGTCGCGCGTACGCGTATCGGGGTTCACGTTTGCAGCTGCGAGCAGCTTCTTCGCGGTCGTGAGACCAATGCCGAAGATATACGTCAGCGCAATTTCAATTCTCTTGTCACGGGGCAAATCTACACCGGCAATACGTGCCATAAGTGCACCTCCTTTTATCCTTGTCTTTGTTTATGCTTCGGATTCTCGCAAATGACCATGACACGGCCTTTGCGCTTAATGATCTTGCATTTCTCACAAATCTTCTTGACAGACGGTCTTACCTTCACTGCGCTTGCCTCCTTCCGTCTCCCTACGTGCGCCGGGCATCGGCGGCTGTGCCGCACACCCGAAAACGTCGATCTTATCTATTTTAGCATAAAAACTGTGTCATGACCAGTTTTT
This sequence comes from Centipeda flueggei ATCC 43531, assembly GCF_000160695.1. Lineage (GTDB taxonomy): Bacteria > Bacillota > Negativicutes > Selenomonadales > Selenomonadaceae > Centipeda > Centipeda flueggei. The sequence continues at coordinate 286,504 of NZ_GG694008.1, forward strand.
CCTGCTTGATCAGCCGAACGCCCTATAATCGGTGCTTCCTTTGTATTACTTAAAGCGATAGGTGATGCGTCCACGGGTCAGATCGTACGGGGTGAGCTCGATGGTCACTTTGTCGCCCGGGAGGATACGGATGAAGTTCATGCGTATTTTTCCGGAAACATGAGCCAGGACAACATGTCCATTCTCAAGTTCGACCTGGAACATCGCATTGGGAAGCTTCTCAACGACTCTTCCCTCTACCTCGATGACATCCTGCTTTGACATACTTCCCTTTCGCTCCTTTACGCATCAAGGACAGCGGCAAGATCTGCCTCAACCTTTGCGATCTCCTGTCTGCCGTCGATCTCCTTGTAGACGCCCGCCTTCTTGTAGTAGTCGATCAGCGGACGCGTCGAGGACTCATAGACGGAAAGACGGTTCTTCATCGTCTCCTCGCTGTCGTCGGCACGCTGATATGTCTCGCCGCCGCAGTCGTCGCAGACTCCCGGGACCTTCGTTGGGTTGAACTTCACATGGTAGGAATGTCCGCAGCTCTTGCAGATGCGGCGTCCGACAGCGCGCTCGATCAGGTCGGCGGCGGGAACGCTGATGTTGAGAACAGCCGTGAGTGCCATCCCGTTGTCCTTCAAAATCTCTGCGAGTGCATCCGCCTGCTCAACGGTGCGCGGGAATCCATCGAGGATGAACCCCTTCTCCTTGCAGTCCGGCTTGCTGAGCCGCTCGCGGACAATGCCGACGGTGACGGAGTCGGGAACAAGCTTCCCGGCATCCATGTAGGACTTTGCCTCTTTGCCGAGGGGAGTTCCCTCTTTCACGGCTTCACGAAACATATCGCCCGTGGAGATGTGAAGAACATTGTAGCGTTTTACAAGGTTCACCGCCTGTGTGCCCTTGCCGGCACCCGGGGGACCCATCAAAATGATCTGCATAGATATCTCCTCTGCACGTTATTTCATAAAGCCTTCGTAATGGCGCATAACGATCATCGACTCAATCTGCTTCATCGTCTGAAGGGCAACGCCCACGACGATGAGGAGTGCCGTACCGCCAAAGTACACGCCCTGGATGTGCGTCGCCTCCGCGATCAAATTCGGCAAAACCGCAATGAACGCGAGGAAGAACGCCCCCGCAAGTGTGATGCGCGTCAGCACATAGTCGAGGTAATCCGCCGTCACCTGACCGGGGCGAAGTCCAGGAACAAAGCCGCCGTATTTTTTGAGGTTATCTGCCATGTCCTGAATCTTCACCGTGACCGATGTGTAGAAATAGGTAAAGAAGATAATCATGAGGACGTAGAGCGTCGTCTGGAGGGGTTTGCCCCACTCGAGATAGGACGCTGCTGTCTTGACCCACGGGATATCGACAAACTGCGCCACAGTAATCGGGAACATGAGCACCGACGAGGCGAAGATGATCGGGATAACGCCCGCCTGATTCACCTTGAACGGAATGTGGCTCGAATGCCCCATCGCCGTACGCCCGCCGACAACGCGCTTGGCATACGTGATCGGGATACGGCGGAAACCGGTCTCAATGTGAATGACGAAGACGATCATCGCCAATGCAATCACGCCAAATGCAAACACGCTGAAGTAGCTGATCGTGCCTGCCTTGACATAGGCGAGGATTGTGCCGATGTTCTTCGGCAGAGCCGCAACGATACCCGCGAAGATGATGAGCGAGATGCCGTTGCCGACACCGTTCGCTGTAATTTGTTCCCCGAGCCACATGAGGAACACCGTCCCTGCCGTCAATGTGATGGCAATGATGAGGATGTTCACGGGGTTCGGGTTGAGAATCGCGGTCTTGAGGCCGATCGACATGCCGATCGCCTGAAAGAAAGCGAGCACTACCGTCAGATACCGTGTGACCTTTGTCGTCTTCTTGTGCCCCTCCGCGCCTTCCTTCGACCACTGCTCGAGCGTCGGTACAACGACATTCAGGAGCTGAATGATGATGGCCGCGTTGATGTAGGGCGTAATGCTCATCGCAAAGACGGAGAACTTGCTGAACGCACCGCCCGAAAAGAGATCGAGCAGGCCGAACAGGGTTCCCTGCGAAAAGAGCTGCTCGATCGCCGTCGGGTCAACCCCCGGCACGGGAATGTGCGTCCCCATGCGGAACACGGCGAACATGATGAGGGTGAATACAATCTTCTGCCGCAGCTCGGGAATCTGAAAGATGTTGCCAAGGGCACTGAGCACCTCAGACCACCTCTACTTTGCCGCCCGCTGCTGCAATTTTCTCCGCGGCGGACTGGGTAAAGCCCTGTGCACGCACGGTGAGGTTCTTGACCGTCAGTTCACCGCCGCCGAGAATACGTACACCGTCACGGACGTTCTTCAGAATCCCCGCCTCGATGAGCGCCACGGGATCCACCGTTGCGCCCTCCTCAAAGCAGTTCAGGCTGCCGACGTTCACCTCGGCAAACGTCTTTGCCCAGACATTCTTAAAGCCGCGCTTCGGCAGACGGCGATAGAGAGGCATCTGGCCGCCCTCAAAGCCGCTGCGGACACCGCCGCCGGAACGGGACTTCTGCCCTTTCATGCCGCGGCAGGACGTCTTGCCCATGCCGGAGCCGATGCCGCGTCCAACGCGCTTGCGTACGGCGCGCGATCCTCCAGCGGGCTGTAATTCATGCAGTTTCATAGATTCTTGCCTCCCCTCTTCAGTCTCTTATCTCTTCCACCGTGATGAGGTGGGAGACTTTGTGAAGTTGTCCACGCACGGCCGGGGTGTCGGGAAGCTCAGTCACGGAATTGCGCTTGCGCAGTCCGAGCGATTTTACCGTTTTGCGCTGCGTCTCAGGACGACCGATCAAGCTGCGCGTCAGGGTAACTCTGACTTTTGCCATGTTCGTTCCTCCTTATCAGCCAAAAATCTCATGAACGGACTTGCCGCGAAGCGCTGCGACCTCTGCAGGGCTCTTCAGCCCGAGAAGTCCTTCCATCGTGGCACGAACCATGTTGTTCGGGTTCGACGAGCCAAGCGACTTCGTGAGAATATCGCGTACGCCCGCAAGTTCCAAAACAGCACGCACAGGGCCGCCGGCAATGACGCCGGTACCTTTTGTGGCAGGCTTCAGGAGGACGCGGCCGGCACCGAAGATGCCCGTAATCTCATGCGGAACCGTACGCTCTTCGCGCAGCGGCACCTCAATGAGGCTCTTCTTGGCATCCTCAACGCCCTTGCGGATCGCTTCGGGCACCTCGGCAGCCTTGCCAAGTCCGACACCGACTTTGCCCTTCTTGTTGCCGACAACAACAAGTGCGCTGAAGGAGGAGCGTCGGCCGCCCTTGACAACCTTCGATACGCGGTTGATGAATACGACACGCTCCTCGAACTCCGGTGTCTCGTTTTCGTTATGTCTAGCCATGCTTTCCCTCCTTTAGAATTTCAGTCCGGCTTCGCGTGCTGCCTCTGCGAGAGCAGCGACGCGGCCATGGTAGATGTAGCCGCCGCGGTCAAAGACGACCTCGGTGATGCCCTTCTCGAGCGCCTTCTTCGCAACAGCGGCACCGATGGCCTTTGCGGCCTCAACGTTGCCGCCGTACTGGGAGAAGCCCTTTTCTTTTGAGCTCGCGGAGACGAGCGTCACGCCCTTTTCATCATCGATGATCTGTGCGTAGATGTTCTTTAGGCTGCGAAATACATTGAGGCGCGGACGTTCTGCCGTCCCTGCAATGTGGTTGCGCACGCGCAGATGGCGCTTTTGGCGCGCCTGATTCTTATCCTGCTTGATAAGCACAGTGTGTCACTCCTCTCCTTCTTATTTCTTGCCCTTCGCGCCGGCTTTGCCTTCCTTGCGGCGGATGTGCTCTCCGGCGTACTTGATGCCCTTGCCCTTGTACGGCTCCGGCTCACGATGCGCGCGGATCTCAGCAGCGACCTGACCGACGGCTTCCTTGCTGATGCCGGAGACCGTGATCACCGTCGCTGAGGGGCACTCGAACGTGATGCCCTCGGGCGGCTCGACGATGACGGGGTGCGAGAAACCGAGCGAGAGGTTCAGATTCTTGCCCTGCTTTGCCGCACGATAGCCGACGCCGCTGATTTCAAGGGTCTTGGTGAAGCCTTCCGAGACGCCGACCACCATGTTGTGGATGAGTGCGCGGGAAAGGCCATGAAGCGACCTGTGCATTTTATCGTCCGAAGGACGGGCGACGGTTACGACGCCGTCCTCGACGGTTATTTTCATATCCGGATGGATCACCCGCGAAAGCTCGCCCTTCGGGCCCTTGACTTTCACGAGATTTTCCGCACCGACCGTGACGGTAACACCGGACGGAATGTGAATCGGTGCTCTTCCAATTCGTGACATTGTTACACCTCCTGTCTGTGCGTTACCATACGAATGCGAGGACTTCGCCGCCGAGTCCGGCTCTGCGGGCATCCTTGTCGCTCATGATCCCCTTCGATGTGGAGATCACGGAGATGCCGAGACCGCCGTAGACGCGCGGAAGCGCATCGTGCTTGGCGTACTGACGAAGTCCGGGCTTGGAGACACGCTTCAGACCGGAAATGACATGCTCACGCTTTGCTCCATACTTCAGCGTGACGGTGAGGACGCCCTGCTTGCCGTCCTCCTGGAAGGTGTAATCCTCGATGAAGCCTTCCTTTTTCAAGACTTCGGCGATTGCCGTCTTGACCTTTGAGCCCGGGATCGCGACACTCTCGTGGTAGACCGAGTTCGCGTTGCGGATGCGGGTCAGCATATCTGCAATAGGATCAGTCATTGCCATGAATCGATATCCTCCTTAAATTACCAGCTTGCCTTCGTTACGCCAGGGATGGCGCCCTTGTAACTCTGCTCACGGAAGCAGATACGGCACATTTCAAACTTGCGGATGTAGCCATGCGGACGTCCGCAGATCTTGCAGCGGTTGTACTTGCGTGTCGAGAACTTCGGCTCTTTGCTCCACTTCTCGATCATTGACTTCTTTGCCACAGTTGTTCCTCCTTGCCCGTCATGCGCGGAACGGCATACCCATGAGACGGAGGAGCTCCTTTGCCTCTTCGTCCGTATGCGCACTCGTAACGATGACGATGTTCATGCCGCGGATCTTGTCGATCTTATCGTAGTCAATCTCGGGGAAAATAAGCTGCTCGCGCAGACCCACGGCGTAGTTGCCGCGCCCGTCGAAAGCCTTCTCGCTGACGCCGCGGAAATCGCGGACACGCGGAAGTGCGACGTTCATGAATTTATCGAGGAACTGATACATGCGCGTACCGCGCAGCGTGACCTTGCAGCCAATCGGCATACCCTCACGAAGCTTCCACGCAGCCAGCGACTTCTTCGCACGCGTGAGCTGGGGCTTCTGTCCCGCGATGGCGGTGAGATCCGTCACGGCGGCGTCAAGTGCCTTCGGATTTCCGACGGCTTCGCCGACGCCCATGTTGATGATGATCTTCTCCACTTTCGGGAGCTGCATAACGTTCTTGTAGCCGAACTTTTCCGTCAGTGCCGGCGCAACTTCCTTCTGATACTTCTCTTTGAGTCTATCCACTTTGCGTATTCCTCCTTTCCTCGAAAATTACTGTTCGATGGGCTCGCCGCACTTCTTGCAGGCACGCACCTTGCGCTCACCGACAATGCGGTGTGCAACGCGCGTTGCCTTGCCGCACGCGGGGCACACGAGCTGCACCTTCGATGCGAAGAGCGGTGCTTCCTTCGTGATGATACCGCCCTGCGGTGCGCTCTGGCTTGGCTTTGTGTGACGTTTTACCTTGTTCACGCCCTCCACGATGACCTTGCCCTTTTTCGGCTGAGCCGCGATGACCTTGCCCTGCTTGCCCTTATCCTTACCGGAAAGAACGACGACCGTATCGCCCTTCTTGACGTTCAGTTTTGCCAGCGACAAAATAACACCTCCTCCTTAAAGAACTTCGGGCGCGAGCGAGACAATCTTCATGAAGTCCTTCTCGCGCAGCTCACGTGCGACCGGTCCAAAAATACGTGTCCCGCGCGGCGTGTGGTCGTCCTTGATGAGAACAGCCGCATTCTCGTCGAAGCGGATATAGGAGCCGTCCGGGCGGCGGAGCCCCTTGACGCTGCGGACGACGACAGCCTTGACAACATCGCCCTTCTTCACCGTACCGCCCGGCGATGCCGCCTTGACGGAGGCGACGATAACATCGCCGATGTTGGCATATTTACGGTATGATCCGCCCAGTACGCGAATGCAGAGGATTTCCTTCGCTCCTGTGTTATCGCCGACATTCAGGATTGTTTCCTGCTGTATCATTGATCTGTTTCCTCCTTACTTCGCGCGCTCGACGATCTCAACCACGCGCCAGCGCTTCGTCTTCGAGAGCGGGCGCGTTTCCATGATGGATACGCGGTCACCGATGTGTGCGTCGTTCTTCTCGTCATGCGCGTGGAACTTCACCGTCTTCTTGACCGGCTTCTTATACATCTTGTGCTGTTCGAGCTCCTCGACAGCCACGACAACGGTCTTGTCCATCTTGTCGGACACGACCTTGCCGACTCTCACTTTGCGTACGTTTCTATCGCTCATGTGTGTATGAGCCTCCTTCCTGCGTATCAATAGAATGTCCGTAACTGATCTTAGGCGTTTGCCTGCTCGCGCTGAATGGTCTTGATGCGGGCAATCGTCTTCTTTACGTCCTTGATACGCATCGGGTTGTCGAGCTGTCCGGTGGCGTGCTGAAAACGGAGGCCAAAGAGCTCTTCCTTGAGCGACGCGAGTTTTTCCGTGAGCTCATCGGCACTCATGCCGCGGATCTCATCAACCTTCATTCACTTCACCGCCCTCTACTTCTTCACGTACGACGAACTTCGTCTTAATCGGGAGTTTGTGTCCTGCGAGGCGCATGGCCTCTGCTGCAACGTCGCGCGACACGCCGTCCATCTCGAAGAGGACGCGGCCCGGCTTGACGACGGCAACCCAGTACTCGGGAGAGCCCTTGCCGGATCCCATGCGGGTCTCTGCCGGCTTCGCTGTAACGGGCTTATCCGGGAAAATCTTGATCCAGACCTTTCCGCCGCGCTTGATGTAACGCGTCATCGCGATACGGGCAGCCTCGATCTGGCGATTTGTAATCCATGCCGGCTCCAGAGCAACGAGGCCGTACTGACCATGGCTGACCGTGTTGCCGCGCTGTGCCTTGCCCTTCATGCGTCCGCGAAACTGCTTGCGGTACTTTACGCGCTTTGGGAGTAACATTACGCCTCGCTCCTTTCCTTACCGTTTTTCGGCTGATTCTTCTTGTCAGGGAGAACTTCCCCCTTGAAGATCCAGACCTTGATTCCGATACGGCCGTAGGTCGTGTGCGCCTCGGCCGTGCCGTAGTCAATGTCTGCACGCAGCGTGTGCAGAGGAATACTCCCCTCGCGATAGGACTCGCGGCGGGCGATTTCCGCACCGCCGAGACGGCCGCTGACGGCGATCTTGATGCCCTTCGCGCCGAGGCGCATCGTGCGTCCGACTGCCTGCTTCATCGCACGGCGGAAGGCAATGCGGCGCTCAAGCTGTGCCGCAATGTTCTCGGCGACAAGCGTCGCGTCGAGATCCGGCTGCTTGATCTCTGCAATATTGATGTCAACGCGCTTATCCGTGAGGTTCTTGAGCCCCTCTTTGATCTGCTCGATGCCCGAGCCGCCGCGCCCGATGACCATGCCCGGCTTTGCCGTATGGATCGTGAGCTTCAGGCGATTCTTGCTGCGCTCCGTCTCCACGCGGGGAACACCTGCGGTCTGGAGGCTCTTCTTGAGGTAGTCGCGAATTTTGATGTCCTCATGCAGATTCTGCGCGAAGTTTTTGTCTGCGTACCAGCGGGCATCCCAGTCCTTGACGATGCCAAGGCGAATGCCATGGGGATTTACTTTCTGACCCAAACTGTTTCCCTCCCTATTCCTTTTCGTTTACGGCAACCGTGATGTGGGACGTGTGCTTCAAAATCTTGAACGCCTGTCCGCGCGAACGCGGATGAATACGCTTCAAGGTCGGCCCCTGGTCAACGAAAGCTGAGGAAATGAACAGTCGGTCCACATCCATGTCGAAGTTGTTCTCCGCGTTTGCCACAGCAGAGCGGAGTACCTTCTCCACGGCGTCCGCGCCGACCTTCGGCGTGAACTTCAGGATGGCAAGAGCGTCAGCAACGCTCTTGCCGCGCACGAGGTTCATCACAATGCGAACCTTGCGCGGTGCGATACGGATGTATTTGGCGGTAGCCTTTACTTCCTGTGCCACGAATCGTCCTCCTCTCTATCAGCGCAGCGAGGTCTTGCGCTCTTCGCCTGCGTGACCCTTGAATGTACGTGTCGGCGCAAATTCGCCGAGTTTATGTCCGACCATGTCCTCCGTCACGTAGACAGGAACGTGCTTGCGTCCGTCATGGACAGCGATCGTGTGCCCGACGAAATCCGGGAAGATCGTGGAGCTGCGCGACCATGTGCGCACAACCTTCTTCTCGTTCTTTTCGTTGAGCGCCTCGATCTTCTTCATCAGGCTCTCTGCGACGAAAGGCCCTTTCTTAATCGATCTTGACAAAGTTTTTCCTCCTTTCGTCGGACTGTAATCAATCCGACGAGGTTCTATCTGCAAGTTGCGGTGTTTAAGTTACCGATTCAGAGGGACGCCCCCCAAAGGGGGCTATCCACAGAGCCGATTACTTCCTACGATGCACAATGAGACGGTTCGACGCCTTCTTCTTACGGCGCGTCTTCTTGCCCATCGCAATCTTGCCCCACTTCGTCATCGGGCTCTTGCGTCCAACCGGCGAACGGCCCTCGCCGCCGCCGTGCGGATGGTCGTTCGGGTTCATCGCGATACCGCGTGTCTCCGGACGGCGTCCGAGCCAGCGGCTGCGGCCTGCCTTTCCGATGGTGATGTTCTCATGCTCGAGGTTGCCGACCTCACCGATCGTCGCACGGCAGTTGACGTGCACGCGGCGAATCTCACCGGACGGCATGCGCAGGAGTGCGTAGTCGCCTTCCTTCGCCATGAGCTGTGCCGACGTGCCCGCACTGCGGACGAGCTGTGCGCCTTTGCCGATCTTCAGCTCAACGGCATGAATGACCGTACCGAGCGGGATGTTCTTCAGCGGGAGTGCGTTGCCCGGCTTGATGTCCGCCTCGGCACCCGACTCCACCACATCGCCGACCTTCAGGCCGTTCGGCGCGAGGATGTAGCGCTTCTCGCCGTCTGCGTAGTTCAGCAGCGCGATGCGTGCACTGCGGTTCGGATCGTACTCGATCGTCGCCACACGGGCGGGGATCCCGTCCTTCATGCGCTTGAAATCAATGATGCGGTAGAGACGCTTGTGTCCGCCGCCGCGATGGCGTACGGTCAGCTTCCCCTGCTGGTTGCGGCCGCCCGTCTTCGTGAGGCGGACAGTCAGGGACTTCTCCGGCTTGTCCGTCGTGATCTCATCGAAGGAAGAGACCGTCATGAAGCGTCTGCCGGCAGAATACGGCTTAAAACTCTTTACTGCCACGTTCATACCTTCCTTTCGTCTCAGCCTTCAAAGAACTCGATGGTCTCACCCGGAGCGAGTTTCACGATGGCCTTCTTGTAGTCGGGGCGCTTGCCCTCGGTACGTCCCATGCGCTTCTTCTTGCCGATGACGTTGACCGTGTTGACCTTTGCGACCTTCACCTTGAAAATCTCCGAGACCGCCTTGGCAATCTCAATTTTATTGGCAGCCTTCGCAACGACGAAGACGTATTTGCCTTCAGCCATGAGCTGCGTTGTCCGCTCCGTGATCAGCGGGCGAACGAGAATATCACGTGCTTCCATTATGCGAATACCTCCTCGATACGGGTGATGGCATCCTTCGTAATGAAGAGCTTGTCGTGATGGAGAATGTCAAAGACATTGATTCCACTTGCTGTGATGGCTTTCACACCCGGAATATTGCTCGTCGAGCGCTCTACGTTCACCGCTTCGTCCGCCGTGATGAAGAGGCTCTTTGCATTCACGCCGAAATCGCTCAGGAGCTTGACCGCTGCCTTCGTCTTCGGTGCACCAAAGTCAAGCTGATCGAGGACGATGAAATCGCCCGTGCGGACCTTGTCCGAGAGCGCACACTTCAAGGCCAGACGGCGCTGCTTGCGCGGCATCGTAAAGCCATACTTCCTCGGGTGCGGTCCAAAGACCGTGCCGCCGCCGACCCACAGCGGGCTGCGCGTCGAACCTGCGCGGGCACGGCCCGTGCCCTTCTGGCGCCATGGCTTGCGTCCGCCGCCGCGCACGAGACCGCGCGTCTTTGTGGCATGGGTGCCGAGGCGCTGCGATGCGAGCTGGAGGACAACCGCCTGATGAAGGAGTCCGGCATTCATTTCGACATTGAAGAACTCGTCGCTGAGGCTGATCTCGCCAACCTGGTTGTGCGACATATCATATACTGCTACATTCGCCATGCTGCGATTCCTCCTTCCTTATTCTTTCGCTGCCTTTGCAGGCTTTACGGTATCTTTAATCACAACGAATCCCTTCTTCGGGCCCGGAATCGCGCCCTTGATGAGAATGAGGTTGCGGTCGGCGTCCACACGGACCACCGTCAGACGCTGCACGGTGACGCGTTCGCCGCCCATACGGCCCGGGAGCTTCTTGCCCTTGAGGACACGTCCGCCGGGACCGGAGATCATTGCACCCGTCGAGCCCGGCTCGCGGTGCGACTTCGAACCGTGGCCCATGGGGCCGCGTGCAAAGTTGTGGCGCTTGATGCCGCCCGCGAAGCCTTTGCCCTTCGACGTGCCGACCACATCGACGAGATCGCCTGCTGCGAAGATGTCGACGCCGATCGTATCGCCTACATTATATTCCGAAGGAGCCGAGAGGCGCATTTCACGAATGAAGCGCACTGCCTTCACGCCCGCCTTCTCAAACTGACCCTTGAGCGGCTTCGTGACGTTCTTCTCCTTGATGTCGCCAAACCCGATCTGCACAGCGTTGTAGCCGTCCGACTCCACCGTCTTGCTGCGGAGCACGAAGTTGTTGCCGGACTCCACGACCGTCACGGGGACGACGCGGCCTTCCTCTGTGAAGATCTGAGTCATGCCCAGTTTTCTTCCTAAAATAGCCTTAGCCAAGGCATCCACCTCCTATTAGAGCTTAATCTCGATGTCAACGCCGGCCGGCAGGTCAAGACGCATGAGTGAATCGACCGTCTTGTTCGTCGGCTGCAGAATGTCGATGAGGCGCTTGTGCGTGCGCATCTCGAACTGCTCACGCGAGTCCTTGTTGACATGCGGAGAACGGAGAATTGTGTAGACATTCTTCTCCGTTGGAAGTGGAATAGGCCCGGAGACCATAGCACCCGTCTTCTTTGCCGTGTCGACGATCTTCGCCGCGCTCTGGTCAAGAGCCTTGTGGTCATAGGCCTTCAAACGAATTCTGATTTTCTGCTGTTTCGCCAAAGTAGTTTTCCTCCTTCGTCCGGGGTCCCGCCCCAAACATTTCTCCATAGCAGTTCCCTCTGCCCCGCCGGGGCATAGCCATCTGCCATGTCATCGCATGGAGTACGTCGTTTGTCGTATGATTCCAAAAGATGAAAAGAAGTTTATATTATACTCCCTACGGGGAAATTCCGGTCATATTCCATCGCACCGTCATTTCCCTCGAAAAGGAGCGACGCGAGCGCCGCTCCTCCTCTTTGGGAATATCAATCAGCTATTTTATTAGCCCTCAATCGCCGTAACACGACCCGCGCCGACCGTATGGCCGCCCTCGCGGATAGCGAAGCGGAGCCCCTGCTCGATCGCGATCGGGGTGATGAGCTCGACTTCCATCTCGACGTTATCGCCGGGCATGACCATCTCCGTGCCCTCAGGGAGACGGACAACACCCGTCACGTCCGTCGTACGGAAGTAGAACTGCGGACGATAGTTCGTGAAGAACGGCGTATGACGGCCGCCCTCTTCCTTCGTCAGGACGTAGACCTGCGCCTTGAACTTCGTGTGCGGATTGATGGAACCCGGCTTTGCGAGAACCTGGCCGCGCTCGATGTCCTTACGGTCCACACCGCGGAGCAGTGCACCGATGTTGTCACCGGCAACCGCACTGTCGAGCAGCTTGCGGAACATCTCGATGCCCGTAACAACCGTGCTGCGTGCCTGATCCTGAAGGCCGACGATCTCAACCGTATCGTTCAGCTTCAGCTCGCCGCGCTCCACACGCCCCGTCGCGACTGTGCCGCGGCCCGTGATCGTGAAGACATCCTCAACCGGCATGAGGAACGGCTTGTCCGTGTCGCGCGTCGGCGTCGGGATGTAGTCGTCAACAGCATCCATGAGCTCCATGATCTTTGCCTTCATTGCCTCATCGCCTTCGAGTGCCTTCAGCGCAGAGCCTGCGATCACAGGAATCTCATCGCCAGGGAAGTCATAGCTCGAGAGGAGCTCGCGGACTTCCATCTCGACGAGCTCGAGGAGCTCGGGATCGTCGACCTGGTCGACCTTGTTGAGGAAGACAACGATAGCGGGAACGCCGACCTGGCGGGCGAGCAGGATGTGCTCACGCGTCTGGGGCATCGGGCCGTCTGCTGCGGAAACAACGAGGATCGCGCCGTCCATCTGTGCAGCACCCGTGATCATGTTCTTAACATAGTCCGCATGGCCCGGGCAGTCCACGTGTGCATAGTGACGCTTGTCCGTCTCGTACTCCACGTGTGCCGTGTTGATCGTAATGCCGCGCTCACGCTCCTCCGGTGCCTTGTCGATGTCCGCATAGTCCTCGAACTTCGCATAGCCCTTCTCGGAGAGAACCTTCGTGATCGCCGCCGTCAGCGTCGTCTTGCCGTGGTCAACGTGACCGATCGTGCCGATGTTGACATGGGGCTTGCTGCGGTTAAACTTTTCCTTTGCCATTCTAAAATTGCCTCCTTATTCGCCTTTGTTCTTGGCGACAACAGCGTCAGCTATATTCTTAGGAACTTCGTCGTAGAAGGAAACCTCCATCGAGTAGTTCCCGCGGCCCTGGGTCTTGGAACGGAGATCCGTCGAGTAGCCGAACATCTCCGAGAGCGGAACGTATGCATTGATGACCTGTACGCCGTTGCGCGGCTCCATGCCGTCGATGCGTCCGCGGCGCGAGTTCAGATCGCCGATCACGTCGCCCATGTACTCCTCAGGCACTGTGACCTCAACCTTAACGTACGGCTCGAGGAGAACGGGGTTTGCCTTCTCCGCACCCGCCTTGAATGCCATCGAGCCGGCGACCTTGAACGCCGCCTCGGAGGAGTCAACCTCGTGGAACGAACCGTCGTAGACGATGACCTTGATGTCGACCATCGGATAGCCGGCGACCACGCCGCTCTCCATCGCCTGGCGGACACCAGCCTCGATTGGGTTGATGAATTCCTTCGGAATCACGCCGCCGACGACCTTGTTCTCGAAGCTGAAGCCCTCACCCGCTTCCTGCGGAATGAGCTCGAGCCAGCAGTGTCCGTACTGACCATGACCGCCGGACTGACGGACGAACTTGCCTTCCGCCTTGACCTGTTTGCGGATCGTCTCGCGGTATGCGACCTGCGGCTCGCCGACCTTGCAGTCGACCTTGAACTCACGGAGCATACGGTCGACGATGATCTGCAGATGCAGCTCACCCATACCCGAGATGATGACCTGTCCCGTCTCCGCATCCGTATGAACGCGGAACGTCGGATCCTCCTCGGCGAGCTTCTGGAGCGCGATGCCCATCTTCTCCTGATCGTTCTTCGTCGCAGGTTCCACCGCAACGGAGATAACGGGATCCGGGAACTCCATCGACTCGAGGATAATCGGGTTGTTCTCGTCGCAGAGCGTATCGCCCGTCGTCGTGTTCTTCAGGCCGACCGCCGCTGCGATATCGCCGCTGTAGACGATATCGATCTCCTTGCGGTTGTTCGCATGCATCTGGAGAATACGGCCGATGCGCTCCTTGCTGTCCTTCGTCGCATTGTAGACATACGAGCCGGAGTTCAGTGTGCCGGAGTAAACGCGGAAGAACGCGAGCTTTCCGACGAACGGATCTGTCATGATCTTAAACGCGAGTGCCGAGAACGGTGCGCTGTCCGATGCCGGACGGTGATCCTCTTCGCCTGTGTCGGGGTTCACGCCCGCGATCGGCGGGATATCCGTCGGTGCGGGCATGTAGTCGACGATCGCATCGAGCAGGGGCTGAACCCCCTTGTTGCGGTACGACGTGCCGCACGTCACCGGCGTCATCTCACAGGCGATGGTCGCCTTGCGGATGGCACCGCGGATCTCGTCCTCGGTCAGCTCCTCGCCGCCGAGGTACTTCTCCATCAGCTCATCGTCCGTCTCAGCGCATGCCTCAAGGAGCTTGTCGCGGTACTCTGCTGCCTGCTCCTTGTACTCGGCGGGAATCTCGACCTCATCGGTCACCTTGCCGAGATCGTCCTCGTAGACGATGGCATCCATCTTCACGAGGTCGATGATGCCCTTGAACTCATCCTCTGCGCCGATCGGCAGCTGAATCGCCACCGGGTTCGCATTGAGGCGCTCGCGCATCATCTTCATGACGTTGAAGAAATCCGCGCCCGTAATGTCCATCTTGTTGACATACGCCATACGCGGAACATTGTAGCGCTCCGCCTGGCGCCAGACCGTCTCCGTCTGCGGCTCAACGCCGCCGCGGGCGGTCAGCACGGCGACCGTGCCGTCCAGCACGCGCAGCGAGCGCTCTACCTCGACCGTAAAGTCAACGTGACCCGGCGTATCAATGATATTGATGCGATGGTCTTTCCAGTGGCAGGTCGTCGCCGCCGACGTAATCGTAATGCCGCGTTCCTGTTCCTGAACCATCCAGTCCATGGTGGCAGCGCCCTCATGAACCTCGCCGATCTTGTGCGTTACGCCCGTGTAGAAGAGAATGCGCTCGGTGGTCGTCGTCTTGCCGGCATCGATGTGCGCCATGATGCCGATATTCCGCGTTTTTTCAAGGGAATATTCTCTTGCCACTGTTTCCTATCGCTCCTTACACTGCTGATATTACGTAACCTCTGATAAATCCGGCACCATCATCTTGGCGAATCTTTTCCGCCCTCTCATCGTCGACAAATCCTCCACAGAGCGCATTCTGCGTCCGGTTTGTCTCCTTGATAGGACGAAAAATCTATGCCAATCTGACAAGCTTCGCATCAGCGATTCTTACCAGCGATAATGTGCGAATGCCTTGTTGGCCTCCGCCATCTTGTGCGTATCTTCCTTCTTCTTGATTGCCGCTCCCGTATTGTTCGCAGCGTCCATCAGCTCTGCCGAGAGGCGTGCATCCATCGTCTTCTCGCCGCGCAGACGCGCATAACCGACAAGCCAGCGGATGCCGAGCGTCATGCGGCGGTCCGCACGAACCTCGACCGGAACCTGATAGTTGGCACCGCCGACGCGGCGTGCCTTGACCTCGAGCACGGGCATGACATTGCGCAGTGCCGTCTCGAACACCTCGAGCGGATCCTGCCCCGTCTTCTCGCGAATCGTCTCGAACGCATCATAAACGACGCGCTGTGCAACGCTCTTCTTGCCCGAGAGCATAACCTTGTTGATGAATTTTGTCACCGTCTTGGAATGATATACCGGATCCGGCAGAACATCCCGCTTCGGCACAGGGCCCTTACGTGGCATAGCCCAACCTCCTAACGATATACTGCCTTACTTCTTCTTCGCGCGCTTCGCGCCGTACTTTGAACGCGCCTGTGCGCGATCCTGCACACCGGCGGTATCGAGCGAGCCGCGAATGATATGATAGCGGACACCCGGCAGATCCTTCACACGGCCGCCGCGAATGAGGACGACGCTGTGCTCCTGCAGATTGTGCCCAATGCCCGGGATATATGCGGTCACCTCGATGCTGTTCGTCAGGCGAACACGAGCAACCTTTCTAAGAGCAGAGTTCGGCTTCTTCGGCGTGGACGTGTAGACACGCGTGCAGACGCCGCGCTTCTGCGGGCTGTTCTTCAGTGCTGGTGCTTTCGATTTCTCCTCAAGGCTCTTCCGGCTCTTGCGAATGAGCTGATTGATCGTTGGCATACTGCACCTCCTTCCTTTGTCGTCATTCCAATTCTTTTTGTATGAAAACGCAGTGCCTGCGTTTTTACCGTATGGAATCGCTGATGCGATGAACGCGTTGAATGTATCAGTGCTTCCGCAAAATCGCCACCGCTGCGGCACTCACGTCAAGGCGGGCATATTCACCCAACTCTGCCCGTGTCGCCGTACGGTTCGGCTCAAGTCCCGCCTCCGCACACGCCGCCAGCAGTGCGCCGAGTACGCGGTGATCCGCGTCCGCTGCAATGAACACCGTCTCCGCCGTGCCGCTCTTTACGGCTTTGCACACCTGATGAACACCGGCAATACAGCGTGCCGTGCGCAGTTTTTCCAGAGACATAGTCCACCTCCAAAAAGGGACTTTCACATAATATCATCCACAAAAACCCTTGTCAACGCATATTTTACAAAGTTTTACATTTACACTTCTCCTAGCGTATCTTTCTGTCCCGAAAAACAAAAATATATGCGTACTTATACAAAAAGAGATGGGCTCTGTCCCCATCTCTCCTGATCTTTGCGCGGCGTATCCTCTCATCGCACCACATGCATTTTACGCCGCCGCACTTCGGGCGGTTCCTTCTTTTTTTTCTGTCCCTGCGGCGGATCAAGACTGCGGTCGGCAATGCCGAGCAGCATCCCCATCCCCGCCATTGTCACGATCAGCGACGACCCTCCGTAGCTGATGAACGGAAGCGGTACACCGACCACGGGAAGGAGCCCCGCGACCATCGCGAGATTGGCAAGTGCCTGCCCGAGGACAAGAAACACAATGCCGAGAGCCAGCACCTGTCCAAATGTATCCTTTGCCCGTATCGACACGCGGATACACGCGATCAGCATAACGGCGAACAGGAAGAAGATCAGTGCCACACCGAAGAATCCATGCTCCTGGCTGAAGATCGCAAAGGCAAAGTCTGTATGTGCCTCGGGCAAATACTCGTACTTGCTCACGCCGTCACCGAACCCCATGCCGAAGACGCCGCCTGAACCGATCGTCGAGAGGGACTGCACCATCTGATAGCCTGCATTTCGTGCATCCGACCACGGATCGAACCACACCTCCATGCGCTTCATGCGATAGGGCTGCAGCGTGCCGATGGCAAGGGCTGCCAATCCCACAGGCAGCAGAATCAACACCCAGCGGCTTGGCGGAACGAGCAGTACAAGTGCCATCAGAAGCGGCACGCCGAAAACGATACACGCCGTGCCGAAATCCGGCTCACGATAGACGAGGAACGCCATGAGAAAAATCGCACCGAACGGAATGACAACGCGCGGCCAGTCCCGCTCCATGCGGAAGCGTTCTTTACTGAGCACAGACGAAATCGAGAACGCTCCCAGGAGCACGCCCATCAGCTTTGCGAACTCCGCCGGCTGGAAGCTGAACGGACCAAGGGCAATCCACCGCTGTGCACCGTTGACCGTCGTCCCGACAAAGAGCACGGCAACGAGGAGAAAAAGCGTAACGGCAAGCCCGATGAACATCAGTCCGCGCAGCCGCTGATAATTGATCCGCCGGCAGATCCAACAGGACAATCCGCCGATCACAAGCCATTGAAGATGCCGCTGCAGGAAATAATACGGATTCTCATAATCCATCGCCGCAAGGACATAACTCGAGCTGAAGACATTGATTGTCCCCGTCACGAGCAGAATCACCATGATGATGACGATCGGCTCTGTCTCACTCTTAAAGAGCGTATAGCGCGTACGCATTACATATCCCCGGCGGGACGATGTGCAACGAGGCGTCCGATCTTTGCGCCGCGCGCGCTGAACTTTCGCTCATACTCCGTCATGATGTTATCCGCTTCCCCCAGTGCATGGAGATCATGAGTCACATCCGTCAGACGCCACCCTTCGCGCTCCATCATTTCAAGCGAGTAGGCAAACAGCCCCATATTATCCGTCTTAAAGCGGATCTCACCGCCTTCCGCGAGCACCGTACGATAGCGTGTGAGAAACACCTCACTCGTCAGGCGGCGTTTGGCATGACGTTTTTTCGGCCATGGGTCGGAAAAATTCAAATAGATACGATCTGCCTCTTGCGGTGCAAAAAGCTCCGTCAGATGCGCCGCATCAAAAACCAGCAGGCGGATATTCTTCAGCTTCCGCTCCGCGGCCTTGCGTGCCGCAAAGTAGAGCACGCCCTGCTGCGCCTCGAGTCCGACATAGTTCACATCGGGATGGCGCGATGCCAACTCCGTAATGAAGTCGCCCTTTCCCACACCGATCTCGATGTGAAGCGGTGCCCTGCGTCCAAACGTTTCAGCCCACGCGCCTGCAAAACGCTGCCAATCCCCGCCAAGCGGCGTCACAAAATCTGCATAGTCCAAAATTGCCGCGTCAATCCACGGCTTTCGCCTAAGTCTCATCGGTCGATCCGTCCATCCCCATGCGTTCCATCCAAAAATGACTTATGGACGTACGATAAACGCTGCACCGATTTGGCCCAGCGCATGGATCAGCACATCCTTACCAAATTTTGCCCAGCTGGAACCACACGCGTCCGCGCGCATTGTTCTGCGGAGCCACTGACGCATCCGTCCCAAGCCGCCGTGCATAATCGAGGCGCGCAAACCAGTCGCCCGGCTCACTGTACGCGGCACCAACCCCCCAGCCATGCAGCGTCACCCTGTTATGACTGCCGACAGCTGTCTTATTCACGCGAACTGTTCCGGCATCGTAGAACGTGCTGAGCGTCAGCCCTCGCACAGGCGTATGCCAGCGAAGCTCTGCCGTACCGAGCACTCCCTCGTCGCCCGAGCCTTCCCCCTGCGCATAGGCACGCACGCCGTTCGGGCCGCCGAGATAGAACTCCTCCGAGTTGTCAAGGTTGCAGCTTGCCTTCTGCCCCGAGACCTTTGCGAGGAAATCCGTCGCATGCCCGAGATTCTGCACCGCTGTCGCCTCTGCCTCAAGCTTCGCGTATGTCCCCTCATTGATGTGGTTGACTGCCCCGAGAACTGCACTGTAATAGGAGTCAAAATCCAGCCAGCCGAACGTCACATTGGCACTGTAATCAAGGGCAAACCCAGGCGAGCGCTGCATTCCGACCAATCCAGCATAGATGCTGTTCGTATGCTTGCGCCCCTTGAGATTGAAGGCCGTAATATCATCATTCAGGTCGCGGTAGTTATAACCGTAGCGCAGCGCGAGGCTGCGGTCCGTCTGATGGAAGATCGGCACCCGCCCGAACAGCGTCACCGTCAGCGACTCTCCCTCTGCACCGAGGGGGGCCAATGAGTTTTTGACCTTATAGTTCATGCGCGAAGCACCAATGCCGAGCGTTGAGCCGCCGCGCCCCACCACAGTCTCATAGTTTGCATAGAAATTCCGCAGGCTCCCGTTCGAGATCAGCCCGCCGACACTCACTTTGTCCCCTGTCCCCGACGGATCGTAGAGCGTCTCCTGCAGCCCGTAGCGATAGCGCCCCGTGCTTGGGCTGCCATAGTTCTCCACGTAGAAAATCGTATTGGACTCCTTCGAGTCCTCGATACGCACCGTCAGCTTGCTCGTGCCGAATGTCCTGCCGGGACTGAGCACACCGACGGCACGCGCCCCTGTCGCATCCGACACCGAGTAAAGCGCCGTCTCGAGCTTATCGGTCGTAATGATGTCGTCCGCCTTCAGTCCTGCAATAATGCGCTGTGCCACAGGCGTTTTGAGTCGGCTGTTGTTGTCAATCGAAATCTCATCGTAGCGTCCCGGGATGATGCGCAGAACGACCATCCCATCGGGGCTGTCCTGCGGCGGGAGATATGCGGCAGCGGCAGGATAGCCATGCGTACGGCAGTATGTCGTCAGCGCATCCACCGTACGGCGCAGGTCGGCAATCGTCTTTCTGTCCCCCATCCCCTCCTGCAGGAGCTCGACAAGCGGCTCCTTGTCGAGATTCAGATCGGGTGCCTCCAGGATGAAGTTCTCCACGGTGAACGTTGCATCATAGTTATCCTGCTGATACGTCGGTGTCTGATCCTCCACCCCAATCTCCGGCATCGCTAGCTGCCCCGCAATGTCCGCCTCCGGGCGTTCGAGCGACGGGGCGGCATGCCCTGCCGTTCCCGTACAGATGGCAGCGCCGCACAGCAGTGCGGCCGCACCGATGCGCCCAGCCTTTTGGTTCCGATGACTCATCTTGTTATGCACGATCCAATTCAACTCCTAAATGATGCAGACGAATATTCCTCTTATCCCATGCGTCCCTGCACATGCATACAAATCCATTTGTATTCTAACATTTTCATAAATACATTTCAATGTTTTGACAGCATCCATGTTGCGATTCTCCCCCTTTTTCGTTACACTTAAGGAAGCACGGATACATTCCATATCATCCTCGCAATTACCTTTTCTGTTTCGTTCGAACGAAGTATCTGCGCCGATCTGACGGCCTCATTCTGCCGGCAATTTCTGAAAAGGAGGAGTACAATGAACCGCATCCTATTCGTCTGCCACGGCAATATCTGCCGCTCACCGATGGCAGAGTTCGTCATGAAGCACCTCGTTCGCGAGGCGGGACTGACGGACAGCATCAGCATCACATCCAAGGCACTCCATACCGATGAGATCGGCAGTGACACCCACCAGGGCACACGCGCCGTTTTGGACGCACACGGCATCCCGTACGAAACACGGCACGCAGCGCTCATGACCCATGCCGACTACGATGCCTGCAATATGATCATCGGCATGGACGAGGAGAATATGCGCGATCTCTCTCGACTCACAGGCGGCGATCCGAACGGCAAAGTACATAAACTGCTCTCGTATATGGGCACGACACGCGATGTCGCCGACCCGTGGTACACGGGCGACTTCAACGCTACCTACCGCGATGTGGAGGCAGGATGCCGCGCACTCCTGCAGGTGCTGACGAAAAGGAAATAAATACAACAGAGCGCCCCATCGACGATAGAGCCGTTGATGGGGCGCTCTGTTTTTCTTCTGCCCAAGTCTCAGCTGAATACATCATCGACGATGGTGTAGACCGTATCGTCAAGGACGTTGATATCGCTCCGCGTGATATCCTTTCCATCCTTCATCACATTGACGGAGGGCGGAACCGAATTCACCTGTGCCGTCGGTTTGCGGCTGTAGTGATTCGTGCGGTCGAGCGAAGCATTTTCATAGGCGTATTCGTCCGGCGTCATCTTGCTCACCTGCGTCATTGCCTTATAGTACTCATAGTCGGGGATATAGGGTCCGACATGGAGCGCCGTTGCATTCGCGGGATCCTGCACAAAGCGGTAGTTGCGCGACACAGCGTCGCCGTCCGTGCCGCCCGGTGCATGATACGTGCCGTTGATGGCATAGTCGCCGACGCGCAGGCGCGCATTCGGGGCGTCATAGTCGATCGTTCCCGGGAGCACCTCGCCCTGCAGAACCGCCGGAATGTCGTCATGGCCGAGGTTCGACCCGGACGGCGTTCCCGTGTAGCTTGAGGGAAGGCCCTCGTTGATCCAACGGCTCTGCGGATCTGCCTTCAGCACGATGTCCTTCGGCGTAATTTTGCCCTTGCCGACATACGGGTTCGCGAGGTTCACGGCATTGCCGTTCGCATCGACAATCTCATAGTTATTGGCGCCCGTGCCGCTGATCGCAAGGCTGTAGTTGACGTTCTTATCGCCGACCGTGCCGCGTCCCTGATTCCAGACGTTGCCCTGCCATTTGACATTGGGATCATCGTATACTGCCGTCGTGTCATTGCTGACATTGCCGTCATTCCGGAACACGGTATCGAGGCCGTCGTCACCGTTCGTCGCCCCATTCTTGTAGTGATGGAACTTGACGAGGTTATCCCCGCCCGCCGTAATGAGATCACCATGCCCATTGCGTGCCTTGCCGATAATGTCTGAAGTCCCGTCGTACTCCTTTGTCAGGTAGTTCGTCGGGTCGGCGATCAGCCTGCGCTTTGTGATCTGTCCTGCACCGTCCTTGTCCACGATGCCGTCCCACGAACCGAGGTTAAAGTTCCGATTGTCGATTTTCACCCGATAGTCCACACGCGGATTGCCGGCATTCTTATCGCGATACGTGCCCGTCACCGACGCAACATTCTCATCAGGCAGTGTGCGTGCGACGCCGCCGATGGTAACGGTGCTGGCGGGCAGGAGATTGCCCCTCGGATTGTCAACCGCCGTCGTGCCGTCATACTCCTTCTTCGCCAAGCCAAAGTGAAGATCGAAGTTGGCCGCCGTCACATTCGCCTTATCAATCGACCCCTTTCCGTAGTAGTTCTCCTTAAAGTCGTAGTTGCCCGCATTCGTGCCGAGCTGCGAACGAAGCGCCGCGCCGACATTGCGGTACTGCACATCTTTCTCGCCTGCGTTCGCATCTGCTCTAAAGGTCGCATCCGTGCTGTTGTACCCGTAGTCACTGTCGACATTCGTGGTCGTGAGGGTCGTAATGCGCCCGTTGATCACACCGACGCCATCGTTCAGGAGCGTGCGTCCCGCCGCGGCATCGACGCGTGCCGTGACCTGCGTATTATTCGTCGACGTCGTATCGTAGGTCTTAGAGGCACGATCAAACGTGATATTCAGCAGACGCTTCTTGATCGTATTGTCAGTCGTGGTCAGGCCGCCCGCAGGAATCGCATTCCCAAGCACATCCACCAGACGGTAGTTCGCGGCATCTGCCCCGGTAAGCTGCGGATTGTAGATCACGGTCTTGCCCGTGCCCGCATTCTTATCGGCATATTCTGCCGTCGATGCGTTCTGCACATCATCGCCCGCAATCAGGCCGCCATTCTCCAGCTCAACGACGCTGTCCCCGTCCGTGACCTGCGTCCCATGACGTTTGGTCACAGTCTCGGGATGCGCCGCATCATAGACGTAAGACGTCCCGTCATACGTCTTGATGAGCTGACCAAGTCCGGCGACACGGACATCCTTCGGTGTAATCTCACCGACGTCATCCTTGGTAAAGTCGGTAATGTTGAAGTTATTGCCCGTGTACTTCAACCCATAGGTGACAGTCTTGCCCGTACCCGCATTCTTATTGTCATAGTGCGAAGCATTCGGGTCAACGGCAAGATCGTCCTTGATATTGACCGTCTGCGAGCCGACTTGAACTGTCGCGCTCGTGAGATAGTTCCTGAGCGCATCAGCGGTGTTCTTCCCGTTGTACTTGACCGCACGCGTGCCATCATAGATTTTCCTGGCACCCGCCGTGTCAAATATCGTATTGATATTTCCCGGCGTGATCGTCAGCGGATTGATGCGGCCCTTCCCAGCGGCAGCGGTATAGTTCTTGGTGCCGCCGTCCACGCGATAGTTCGCGGCAGTCGTATCGCGCGTCGCAAGATCCGCGAGAGCGGCATCCAGCCCCGTGTAGCTGACCGCCTTATCCGTTACGTTGCGGTTCGCATCGCGGCTGACATTGGCATCCGCATTCCCGTTCGAGTCGAGGTACTGCCCCTGCACCTTGTTCAGTGCCCCACTGTCGAGTGACAGTGTCTCACTGCCCACGAGCCCGCTGAACGTGATATCACCTGCAGCGAGGTTGTTGACCGCCGCCGTGCCGTCGTAATCTTTTTCCTTGCGCGCGACATCGACCGAGAGCGTCTTCTTGTAGATATCTGCCGCAAGTGTCGTCGGCGAGGTCCCAATCGTGTAGTTGGCGGTTGCCGCAGCGGGCCCCGAGAGGGTCAGCGAGTAGGTGACCGTACGTCCTGCCGTCGCAGAAGTACGTGCCTCCGCATCCGCCTTTGTCTCTGCCGAGGCGTTTTTGCTGTTATACGTCCCCGTCACATTCAGTACGATCCCCTTGTTGCGGTCTGCGGCAACAATTCCCTCCAGATGCTCGCGCGCCATCGCATTGACAAAGTCGCGGTTCGTCTGATCGAATGTCGCCGTACCGTCGTATTCCTTGATGAGATGCTGCGGAAGCAGTGTCGCAAGGTCACGTCTGGTGATGGTGTCGCCCATGTGATGGATGTTCTTGTTGCGCGTTCCCGAGAAATCGAAATTCGTCGTGTTGATGGTCACGTTGTAGTCAACGCTGTTCGCAAGCGCCACGTTCGCATCGTTGTACTGCGCACTGTTCAGGCTGATATCGTCAAGGTTGATTGGCACCGTATTCCCGCCGCCAAGATCCAAGGTACTGGTTTGGAAATGCTTCTTGACATGAGCCATGTCCTTGTAGGACTTGCGGGTTACAGGGTCTGTCCATACGACATCTCGTGTGCCGTCGTACATCTTCGTAGCGGGGTCGATACTGAAGCTGAAGTCGTTCGCGGTGACCGTACGCTTGCGGATTGTCCCCTTGCCGTAGGCGGTATCCGCCACTTCATAGTTGCCCGCATACGGCTGAGCCGCAAGGGTATTGGCGAGATTCGAGTACTGCACATCCTTGCCGTTCGTGATGACGTTTCCGTTTGCATCCGTCACAACGTTGGGATTCTGCACGAACGTTCCGTCGGTATTGCCCGCACCGTAGAAACTCTGAACACCTGCCGTATTGAACGACGCGCTTGTGATGCCGTCCGCCGCAAGCGCTGCCGCACCGCGTCCGTCGCTGTTGCCCGCCGTCACGGAGGTAATGTTCTTCGTATTGTTGACTGCGGTCGTATCATACGGCTTCGACACATTGGCAAACCCGAGTGTGATCTTGCGCGGGGAGATCGTACCCGCCGCGTCCATATTGAGACCGTCCTCGGCGTTGGCCGTCGTCATGCCGTCGGAGAGCTGATAGTTGCGCCCGCCGTTCGCGGAATCGATCTTGACATTGTAGGCAATATCCTTCGCTGTCACATTGCCGCCGCCGTCGCGCACGACGTTCTTGTCCGCCGTACGGTTCGTGAGATTATCGACGTAGTTCGCCGTAATCGTCATCTTTGCGCCGTCGTTCACCGCCGCGCCGTTCGACGTCCGCACGAGCTTGTTGTCGTTGGTCGTCCCCGCCGCATAGACGACATTGCCGCGCGCGTCGTCATCGACAAATTTATCATAGTGACGCGATGCCGTATCGATGAGCTTCGCGTTCCCGTCATAGATCTTGTCGATGCCCGAATTCTGTGCAAGCCCCACATTCAGCACACGGCGGTCAATCGTGCCCTGTGCATCCTTGGTAAAGTCGTTCGTTCCATTGACCGTGATATTATTGTTGTTCAGATGGAACTTATACGTCACCGTATCGGGCGTGCCGTTCGTCGCATTGGGGCTGGAGTAACGCGTTCCCCCAAGATCCATCACAACGTCACTGCTGAGATCAACCCAGTTTCCATTCAGCATGACACCGATGGTTGTGATGTAGTTCTTCACATCATTCGATGCCGCAGATCCGTTGTACTTCACGGCACGCGTGCCGTCGTAGACCTTCGAGGCATTCCCCGCCGTAAAGGTCACATCGCTTGCATTGATGATTGCCTTGCCGATCGAGCCCTTGCCGTAGCCGTCCGTATCAAAGACGTAGTTCGCCGCATCACTGCCGAGGGTTGTCCCCATCGCTGCAGCGAGGCCTGCGTACTGTACATCCTTGTTCGTGCCCGCATTTGCATCGGGGGTAAACGTGCCGCCCGTCCGCCGTCCATAGTTGCTGACGATGCCGCCCAGATTGGTCAGCTTGTTCGAGCCGTTGACGAGTCCCGCGCTGTCGCGGTTCAGCACTGCTGCATCGGCAGCCGAAACAGACGGATCAATCGTCGTATTCGTCGATGTTCCGTCAAAGCTCTTGCTGACATTGCCGAAGGTGACGTTCACCCTGCGTGCCGTGATCGTATTGTTCGTTGTTGTAATCGGTGCTGTGATGGCTGTCCCCATCGCGTCGACGAGGCGGTAGTTCCCGGCATTCATCGGATCGATCTTCACATCGTAGGTGATGGACTTGCTGCCCGCGCCAACATTCTTATCATCATAGGAAGCCGTCGACTGATTCGTCGCACCGTCCCCTGCGATGAGTCCCGTGAGGGAAACCATGTCGTTCGCCGTGCGTATCGTCCCGAGCGAGTTGCGCGCCGCACCGATCACATCGGTCGTTCCATCATAGACCTTCGTCATCGGTCCCTGAATCGCCGCCTTGACATCCTTCGGCGTGATGGTGCCGTCGCCCAATGCGTCAAATGTCGATGCGCCGGGAGCAAGCGCAAAGTTCCCGCTCGTTCCCGTATAGCGCATGTGATAGGTCACGCGGCCGACCGAGGCACCACCTGCCACATTCTTCGTATCATATTCCGCCGACTGCAGGCTGACATCGCCCAGGACACTCAGCGTGTTCCCGCCCACCGTCACCTGCGCATCAGTAATGTAGTTCTTTACATCATTGACGGCCGCCGACCCGTTCGTCCACTTGACCGTCCTCGTGCCGTCATAGACCTTCGTCGCAGGTCCCGTTGTCAGGAGCGTCACCGTCGAGGGGTTCAATTGGAGCGGCGTGATTTCGCCCAGCCCCTTTGCCGTCGCACTGATGGTATAGTTATCCGCATCCGCACCGCCGAGCGAGAGCCCTGAATAGTTGATCCAGTTTTTCTGCACCGCTCCGTCGATGACCGTCGTCGTCCCATCACCGCGCACATTCGGGCTCTGGAACGCCTCCGCATGCCCCGCGAGGCTGACCGAGTCTCCGCTCAGCACGGCGCCTGACGTGAATCCAACAGCGGTCGGATCAACATTTGTCGTGCCGTCATACACCTTCGTGATCTTTGTGAACGCATTGGAAAGGTCCTTCGGCGTAATCTTGCCCGTCGCCGAAAGTTTAAGTCCGTTCTCCGCATCGATCGGTGTGCCGCCGTTGGCAAACGCATAGTTGCGTGCATCACCGCCCGAAATGTGAATATCGTACTGTATATCTTTGTCGATGACCGTGCCCGCCGACTTCGCGACATTCTTGTCATTCGCCGTGTTTCCGCTGTTGCGGTAGTTTGACTCAATATGGAAGGACGAGCCGTCATTGACGAGCTCCTTCGATCCCGCCGCGTACTTCACATTGCCGCGCGCATCCGTCTTCGTAAGCGCGTTCCAGTGCTTCGACGCCGTATCGATGAGTCCCGTCTGGCCGTCATAGACCTTGTCAATGCCCGTGTTCTGCACAAGGGCGAGATCGATGGTCCGGCGCGTGATCGTGCCGTCGCCGTAGACCTTCCCGCGGCCTTCTTCGAGTTTCTGCCCGCCGAGGGTATAGTTCTTGATCTTGATTGGGTCTCCGCTCGCCGCGACGTTGTACATGACCTTCGCCGCTTCGAATGCATTTGCCGTCGGGTTTTTCGCCGCCGTGGTGAACTTTGCGCCGCCGCTCGTAAGGCTGAACGTCACATTGTCGCCCGCGACGACACCCGTCCCGGGACCGCCGCTCGGCACAATCGACCAGCCGGCAGGGACATTGTAGACATCCGTCCCGTCATACTCCTTTGCTGCATTCGCCACGGTGCCAAAGGCATCAACGACGTGGAAGTCGTCCGGGTTAAGGTCACGGCGGTTGATTGTCCCCTTGCCGTAGGCATCCGTGTCCACGGTGTAGTTGCCCGCCGTGGGTGTCCCAAACTCTGTGCCGAACGCATTCTTCATGTTCGTGTACTGCACATCATGCTGTACGCCGTTGCTCGCGTTGGGATTCGGCGTAAACGTCGTCCCCGCGAGGCGGCCGTAATCGCTGTGATAGTTCCCCGGTGATGCACTCATCTGCGTGTTGTACTGTGCGGTGAGGCGCGATGCCGTCACATTGTCGTCGCCCAGGATGGCGCCGATCACGGAGCTGTTCACCGTATCGGTGATCTCTGCTACGGTCGCGGACGTATTGCGCGTATCCCCATCATAGGTCTTTGACACATCCGCCATCTTGATCTTCAGCGCACGCGGCGTAATCGTCCCGGCATTGGCAACGGTCAGCGGCGCATTCAGCGTCACGGTCGTTCCCGCGCCTGTGCCCGCCGCTGAACTGATCACCGTATTCGCCGCATCCACGATCTGATAGTCGTCGGCATACTGTCCCGAAAGCTGCGCCGTGTAGTTGACCGTCTGCGTCGTGATGTTGTGCGAAGGATCATAGGCGACGTTTTTCGAGGCGTACGCCGCCGTCGAGGTGTTCGTGCGCTTCTCCTGCTGTCCGGCATCGTTCGTCTGCCAGCCCGTAAAGGTGACGACAGAATCTCCCTTGACGATATTGCGGCTGCCGTCCGTATGCTCGGCCATGGCATCGTAGACCTTCGTGATATTGTGCGTCGTCGCCGTCAGATTGGCAGGGGTAATAGTCCCCGACGCCGTAACATGGGCGGGGTTCGCGTTCGTGATATTTTCGAGATTCTTCAGCGTCCCGGCGGCCTCTGCCGCCGCCGAACCGAAGGTATAGTTCGACAGCGGATTGGTCGTCCCGTTGCTTGTACGGGCGATGACATCATAGGCAACGTACTGTGCCTCGGAGACATGCGAGGTGAGGTTGTTCCCATCCGGGTCGCTTGCGAAATGCCCCGCCGATCCGCTCTTCAGATCAAAAGTGATCTTCCCGTAGTCGCGCGTGACAAGGCCCGTCGTTGGAGACGGTGCGACAGGTGTCGTCAGATAGGCACCCGAGGGGAGGGTATAGCGGTCATTGCCGTCGTAGACCTTCGTCGCATTGGCGATCGTTCCATCCGACTTGCGCACCTGAAAGCCCGTCGGATCGATGCGGCGGCGCGTGATCGTTCCTGTGCCGTACTGCGTATCGACAATCTTATAGTTGTTGTCCGACAGTGTTCCTGCAAGCCCCGTATACTCCACCGTACGGCTGCCTGCGTTGACGTTCGAGGCAAACGATGCCCCCGTACCGCTGCCATAGCGGCTGGTCACGCCCGTCATATTGAAGTTCGTCGTGGTGATCCCGTCCGCTGTGACGACAGCGCCGCCGGCACCGTCGTTCAGCGTAGCGAGTTCCTTGTCCGTATTGGTATCCGTGCCGTCATAGATCTTCGTCACGGGGGTAAACGTCATCGTGAGGCTGCGCGGGGTGATGACGCCCGTATAGCTCCCCGCAATTGCCGCGCTGTTTGACACCGTCGTCCCCGTCGGATCGAGCGTATAGTTATCCGACTCCGCCCCCGCAGGGCGCACGAAGGACGCGGTGTAGTCCACCGCTTGTGTCGTGGGGCTGCCAAATGCGTCCAGGACAACATTCTTGGTCGCATACATCGCCGTCGACGTATTCGTACGCGACTCGCCCGTCACAAAGCCCGAGAGCGTGACCAGCGGATTCCCCTTGATGATATGGCGGTTGCCGTCGGTCTGCTCGCGCATGGCATCGTAGACCTTCGTAATATTGCTGTTCACGACAGTCGCCGTGAGAACCTTCGGCGTGATCTTGCCGTCGCCCGTTGCGTCAAACGCACTGCTGAGCGAATGCTTCGTCACACCATCTGCCCCAAGGACATAGTAATCGGACAGCTCGTGTCCGCCGTATGCATCCGTATGGGTATCTGCTACACCATGGACATTGTAGGCAAGCTTCGTCGCCTCGGCAACGTTCTTCGTATCATTTCCGCTGCCGTCCTGGAACCGTCCCCGTCCGCCCGTCAGGGCGAACGTGATGTGCCCATGATCGCGCGCAACGATGCCCGTCGTGCTGCTCGCCGGTGCATTGACCGAGAGATAGGTATTGGGATCCGGGGTATAGAACACGTTCCCGTCGTAGACCTTCTCCGCACTGACCTCAAGCCCTGTCACGCGGTTGTAGACCTTGAAGCTGTCGCGCGTGATCTCACGCCGGACAATATCGCCGTCGAGATAGAGCTTGCTGTTTGTCACAGCGGTCTTTGTCCCGCTCAAAGGGAGTTTGTAGAACAGCTCATAGTTCCCCGCATCAGCACCCGTCAAGCCAACGTTGGTATATTCCAGCTTGTGGCTGCCGACATGAACCTGCTCATTGCCCGACGTATCGGTGTACTTCGGATCGGTGACGGACGTGAGATCAATATCGTCGACCGCATTGTTGTCATTGCGCATGATCTCACCGTCATGGTGGACGGGAGATGCCGCCGAAGACGGCGGTGCCGTATACGTCTTGTCGAGTGTGACATTCGGCGTAGCACCCGTCTGCTTCATTGCGGCATCGAGCACATTTGATTCGCCGTTGTAGATCTTGTCGTCCGCCTTATACTTATTGATATGGAGATAGACCGGTGCCTTGGTGATGGTCGCACTGCCCGTCAGGTTGCTGAGCGACGTGTTGTCGAAGGTGTAGTTTACCGCATCTGGGCCGGTAAAACCGATCGATCCGCTGAACTTGACAGGCTTGTTCGTGCCGACGTTCTTGTCGAGATTCGCCCCTGTGGCAGCGAGTGCCGGATTGTACACCATCTGTGCCTTGAAGCCGCCCGTGGTGAAATCAAGGCTGACCGTACCCGCTGCAATATCCTCCGCGGTAAAGCCCGAGGAGGTGATACTTCCGCTCGTGAGTGCGGCGATAAATGCATCCGTGACGTCGCTCTTGCCGTTATACATGCGGTTCGGGTTGATCGTCCCGTTGTCGAGGCGAACCTGGCGCGGCTTGACCGTGACATTGACCCCGCGCAGATTCGGCCCCTCCTGATCGTCCGTCCAAAGGATCGCCTTCGTCCCCTTGTTGCGGATGCCGTCCGTCGTGTTCAGATCCTGCCCGCTCACGTAGCCCTTTACCTTCGCGGGATCAACATTTCCGCTGAACGTCACATTCGATACTCCGCCGACGGCATTCGGCGTGTTCTTGTCGACAATCTTCAGATAGTAGCTGTTGTACTCGGGGCTGATGTCCGCCCCGCTGTGCGGAACAATATTCCCACCCACTAGGGTGCCGTTCGTCTTGACCGTATTCCCGGCTGCGGCAGAGGGCGTGCCGTCCGCCTTAAAGTAGCGGTAGTTGTACGTCGCTGTCGCCGTGCCGTCCATAAACGCCGTCAGCATGGGGAGCGTACGTCCCTCATAGACGCGCCACTTCGCCCCGGGGGCACCGTCATTGTTGATGCTCCAGTTTGTATAGGTGGCAGATGTCTTGGCATTGGCTGCCGGAGGAGGCGTCGTCAGGCCGTAAAGCGTCGCCTCTCCTGTACTCTTATTGATCGTATAGGTATCGTTGATCGGCGGAGCCGTTGACGAGGAGACAAACGGTGCTGCTGTCGAATAGGCTCTGTTCACAATGAAGCCCGGTGCGAACACGGACGGATTCTGGATAAAGTAAGCCAATCCTGCAACATTCGCGCTGGGCGTTGCCGTAACATCGCCATATACGTCATTAAACACAGTGCCGTTGCCAAATGCACCGCCAAGAATACCGCCGCTGTTGGTCGTCACCTTGCTGTACGACTCCGAGACTGTGGTGTGGTCTGCCCCCCCAATGATGCCGCCGGCATATCCGGGTCTTCCTGTCACAGTAGAGTCCGTCACGGACACACCGCGCAGTACCGTATTGCCTGTCGTATACCCGACAAGTGCTCCTCCATAGTGCATCAGACTTGTTGGCAGCGCAATATTTACGCCCTTGATTCCGATGTTGTCAAAGCGCGCGCCGCTCGCACGTCCGAAAAGGCCGTTTTCCGTCCATCCGCCAGCAGACAGAACGGTATAGTTCTTTACCTTATAGAAGTTGCCGTCGATCTTCCCCGTAAACGGAGCCGCGCCGTTGCCGCCGAGCGGCGTCACCGCTTTCGGCGCAAGAGTCACAGGGTCGGTAAAGTCGATGTCATTCGCGAGCATATAGTTGCCCGCGAGGTTGCTGCTGATGTTCTGGAACTCGGTCGTATTGTGGACGAGCTTATAGTAGTTGTCCGCCGCCGTTGCCGCTGTGCCGTTCACCGTATAGGCAGAGGCCGCGGGGGGCGTCGCTGTCTGGTAGCCGATATGCGCATAGCCATCGTTTGCCGCATCGGTGTGGAGGATGACAGGGCGTGTTGCCGCACTGACCGTGCCTGCGTCAAGAATACGGATGTTCTTGCCGTAGACCTCGACCTTATTCGCCGACACGCTGCCCATATTGACGACATCCGCCTTGCCGACTGCCGTGGTGCTGAGCGGAGCGGTGCCGCTCGTCTCGAAGGCTCCCGCACCAACCGTCGACGTCTCCTGCGTGGAGACGTAGAGATTGCCGACGTTCACGGATGCCGTCTTGCCCATGAGTACGCCGTTCGGGTTGACAAGATAGATATCGCCGCCGGCGTTGTTGATCGTACCGTTGATGGCAGAGGAACTGCCGCCCGTCACGATGTTCAGGTAATTCCTTCCATCATAATTGACCGTCTCACCGGCCTTGACGGAGTAATCGTTCCATTTGATGACGTTGTTCGGTGTGGTGCCGGTGATGCTCGTCGTCACCGCATTCGGGCGTCCAACATTGACCCCTGCAGTCATATCGTGCTCGCCCATCGGCGCGGCGGATGCCATCTGTGGAATCAGGAAGGCTCCTGCCAGTCCTGCCGCCAGCGCATAGCACACACGCCATGACAGTTTACGTGTCCGATTCGTTCTCATGATTCCATGCTCCCATCCATCGCTTTATCCATCCTCGTATTATCTATGTTATCGTATTTTTACTCCACTACATAATAGCATGGATACGATAGGAAAACAAGAAAATCCCCTCCAATTGTCCTAGGACTATCGGAGGGGCTTCACTGTTTACTTCAACAGGCTGAGTACCGTGCTCGAGTTCTGGTTCGCCTGCGCAAGCATCGCCTGCGCCGCCTGTGTGAGCACGTTATTCTTTGTATACGCCGTCATTTCCTTCGCCATATCCGCGTCGCGAATGGTCGACTCCGATGCCTGCACGTTCTCCGCCGCAACGATCAGATTATTGCTCGTATACTGGAGACGGTTCTGCACCGCGCCGATATTGACCGCCTCATCCGTCGCCTTGATCAGTGCATTGTCAAATACGTTGATCGCCGCATTTGCCGCCTCACGCGTCGTCAGCTGAACCTTCGGTCCCATACCGACAACCTGCGTATCCGTAAAGTTCGGCGGCAGCGGGCTCATCGGAGGCGGGAGCGGCTGATGATCCCAACCGTTTCCGCTCTGGGACTGAAGTCCGAGTGCCGCGGAACGCATATCGGTAAAGCCGACCTTGATCTCCTGATTCGCACGCGTTCCCGTCTGGAGAACCAGGGAATTGTCCTCGGACGGGTTCTGCCCGCGGATCGTCTCCTTGAATGCATCGAGGGTGGCGTTGACATCGTTGCGCATCTTCCCCTCGCTGTCGGTCACACAGAAGGTAAGGCCCGCAATCTGTCCATCGACGCCCGGCTTATTTGCCTGCACCGTGATGCCGGGCTTGTTGTCCGGCGTATAGACCGGACGTCCATAGGCATCCGTACCGATCAATTCGTTCGTCGGACCAAGCCCCGCATGGGACTCTGTCACAAGGCGAATCGCGCCAGCAAGATCCATGGTGTCCCCAATGGGGCTGACCGAGCGCGTATAGGTGACGCCGTCCTTTACCCACGACGCCGTGAGCGTATCGGACGGGAGGATGCCGAGATCATTCCCATCGCGGCGCTTCAGCTCCGTCAGGAAGGTCAAGCCTGTCGTATCCGTAGAGAGGCTCGTATTCGTAAAGCAGGTAAACGTCCCCTGCCCCCCCGGGCCGCCGACGAAGCCGTTGCGCGAGCCGTCGATAAGGTACTTTCCGTTATATGTCGTCAGCGCATTCTCATCGATCTGGTCGATCAGCTTATCGACCTCTTTCTGGATGAGTCTGCGGTCCTCGTCCGTATTCGTATCGTTCGCAGCGTTGATCGCCTTTTCCTTCAGCGTCTTCAGAACTTCCACCGTGGACTGCACCGCCCCCTCTGCCGTACGCAGGAGGGCCGTGCCGTTCTTTGTATTCTTGTCGTCCTGATCGAGCGAGCGCACCTGAACGCGCATCCGCTCGGAGATCGCCATCCCCGAGGCATCATCACCGGCGCTGTTGATCTTCATCCCTGAGGAAACCTTTTGCAGGCTCTGTGACAAT
Source organism: Centipeda flueggei ATCC 43531 (assembly GCF_000160695.1). Classification (GTDB taxonomy): domain Bacteria; phylum Bacillota; class Negativicutes; order Selenomonadales; family Selenomonadaceae; genus Centipeda; species Centipeda flueggei. The sequence continues at coordinate 320,402 of NZ_GG694008.1, forward strand.
GCGCTCTGATTCTTGTTCAGGACATTGAGCGTATTCACCGCCGACATGTTATTTTTGACCACCATCGCCATAAAGACTGCCTCCCTGACTGTTATCTATGGTTTATTTATTGCATGTTATTCATCACATAAACAGACGAATCCGCCGTCTTAAAAAATATATCGGCAAAAGATACACAAGACTTAAATTCGTTCTGCAAAATTTTCATTTGATTTTATTGCTGCGGCATTGTCAGCTTTCGTCCACGCGCCATGCAGTCGGACAAATACAAATTGATCCGTGCCCGACAGGGAATACCGCCTTCCTTGGACGGTTTCTTAAAGTGCACCATCGTCTCATGATCGATGTCAGCAGTGCTTTGTTCTTTCAGCTTCTGCCGATTGATGCGGTTTTTCTCCTCATCCCAAGCAAAGTGTATTTCCACACTTATATTATACCCATATTTGACTGCCCGTCAATCCGCGTGCCTCAAAACTCCTGTCGGATGCCCGTATAGAAGGCACGGTGTTTGCGGTCATTCACGTCATTCCACTCACCGAAGAGATAGGTGCCGCCGCTCAGCTGATACTGGCTGCGCAGGCGGACGGTGAAATCGTTCGGGTCATAGGCGTCGGCGGAGAATTTGAATCGGTCCCCCGCGTAGGCATCGACGCCGACCCCGGCTGCGCCGCCGATTACGCCCGCACGCGCGCCGAACGAACTGCCGCGCTTGCCGAGCTGTGCGCTCACCTTGTCCCCGCCGCCGATGTCGTCCACGCCGAAGGTGGCATACATGCCCTGCTGCTCACCGACGTCGAGGTTGAAGTTCGTCCGCCAGTCGTCCGTCTTTCCGCTGTACATGATGTCCACTTTCGGCGTGACCTTGATGCTGCTGAGCCGCCCCATCAGGCCGCCCGCCTTGTCCGTCATCGTGCGTGCGTTGTGAATGAGTGTGCGTGCGTCCTCCTGCGTCTGCGGATCGCCCGCCACCGCCTCAATGCCTGCAGCGATGTGTGCGATGCGTCCCGAGGCATCCGTGATGTTCGCGAGGGTCTGGCGGAGGTTCTCCGCCGTCGCAGGGTCAGCACCAACCGTTTCCAGGTTCGCCATGATGCGCTCAACGCTCGCCGTACTCTGCGCAAGGTTTGCCGCCATGGTGTTCATGTTCATAAGGATGCCGTGCAGGTCGCCGCGATTCTCCGCCGCCATCTGCTCCAGCGTCGCCGTGAGCCCGTCGAGGTTTGCCGTCACACGTTCCATGTTGACGGCAAGCTGCACGACCGAGGTCTGGAACCCCGGCGCCCCCACAATGGCGTTGACGGAGGTGAGCATATCCTGCACGAGGACGATCATCTTGTTCAGCTCGACGAACATTGTGTCCATCCCCATCTCATCCGTGCCGTAGAGATAGTCGCCGCTCACGTAGGCATCACTGTTCCCGTTTGGTGTGATGATGATGAATTTATCCCCCATGATGCCGGGCTGTCCAATGGTGACGGCAGAGCCGCGCGGAATCTTCACCCCATGCTGAATGACCATGGAGACGGTGACCCCTGCACCGTCGCTCACAACGTCCTGCACGCGGCCGACGGGCACACCCGAGAGAAGCACCTGTGCCTCGGGGTTCAGCCCCACGGCACGGTGAAAGCCCGCGTACAGCGTATAGTCCCCGCCGCCGCTCAGGCGCAGTCCGCCGAAGAACACGACGACGGCGATGAGCAGCGCTGCGCCGCCGAGGGTAAACGCCCCTACCTTTGCCTCTGCACTCATACTTCTTTCTCCTTGCGGTGATGCAGCGTACGGAAAAATGCCTGTACGCGTTCATCGTCGATGTCTTGAAAGCGTTCTGCCGTATCCACGGCGATCAGCGCTCCGTCATAGATCATGGCGATGCGGTCGGCGATGCGGCTTGCGCTCGCCATATCGTGCGTAACGACGACGGAGGTTACACCGAGTTTCTTCTGCATATCAATGATGAGTTCGTCGATCTTCGCCGTCATGATGGGGTCAAGCCCCGAACTTGGCTCATCATAAAAGATAATGGACGGATCGGTGGCAATCGCGCGCGCCAGCCCCACGCGCTTTTTCATGCCGCCCGAGAGTTCCTGCGGCATCATCTCCGCCGCATCGGGCAGTCCAACGAGAGCGAGTTTCTCCGCAACGATGCTTCGGATCTCTGCGTCACTCTTGTCCGTGTGCTCACGCAGTCCGAAGGCGACGTTCTCACCGACGCTCATCGAGTCAAAGAGGGCGGAGTACTGAAAGACCATCCCCATGCGCAGGCGCACGTGGTCGAGCTCCGCCTCATCCATCGCCGCGATGTTGTCCGCACCGATGCAGATTGCCCCGCTCGTCGGCCGGTCGAGACCAATCATCAGACGAAGGAGCGTCGATTTGCCCGAACCGGAGCCGCCGATAACGGCAAGCGTCTCCCCCTCGTTAATCGTCAGCGTAATATCCCTTAGTGCTTCCTTTGTCCCAAAACGCTTGGTGACATGTTCGAGTCGTATCATGGCAGCCGCCTTGTCAAAAGAGGAAGAACGTCAGCACGGCGTTCAGAATAAAGATCACGATGATGGAGGTGACGACGGTCTGCATGGTCGCCGTACCGACCCCCTCCGCGCCCCCCGGCGCATTCAGCCCGTAATGACAGCCAAGCACGGCGATGACGTTGCCGAAGAAAATCGCCTTGATGAGGCCGCCCGTCATGTCGTAAATCTCCGCGTACTGCGTGATGGAGTGAAGGAAGGTGTAGCCCGAGATGCCCGAGTAGTACACCGCCGTGAAGTAGCCGCCGAGGACGCCGATTACGTCGCCGAAGACGGTGAGAATCGGCACGACGACCATGCATGCGAGCATGCGCGGGACGATGAGGTAGTTCACAGGGCTGACCGCCATGACGCGCAGCGCGTCGATCTGCTCTGTGACCTTCATCGTCGAGACCTCCGCCGTGATCGCCGCACCAACGCGCCCCGCGCAGACAACACCGACGAGAACGGGGCCAAGTTCACGCCCGATGCCGATGGCAATGACCGCGCCGATGGTACTCTGCGCACCGTAGCGGATGAACTCATGGGCGATCTGGAGGGTGAGCACGATACCGGTAAAAAGGAGGGTCAGCCCCACGATGAGGAGGGAGTCCGCGCCGAGATGCGCCATCTGGTAAATGATGCTCCGCACGCGCAGACGACGCGTGACCTGCCGCATGGTCTCCCCATAGAGGAGCACGACGCGCCCGATGTTCGCAAGATGCGTGAGGACGAACGCCCCGACGGATTCCAATACGTGCTGCACAGCGTTCCTCCTCTCATGTCAATATTGCTGTTCTCCTCCGCCACAAAGGACGGCGGCACAATGTCCCTAAGCGAACCCCAGCGGCACAAGCGCACGTCCGCTTGCAAACACGGCGTTCGCGCGGAACATTGCACAGAGTCACAGATCTATATGCACCACTGTCCTAGAACCTCTCCGCCTCCGCGCGCGCGAGCGCATCGCACCGCTCGTTGCGCGGGTCGCCCGCATGTCCCTTCACCCAATGGAACTGCACATGCCGCGCGGCAAATGCCACATCGAGCTGTACCCAGAGGTCCTGATTCAGCACGGGCTCCCCATCCGCTTTTTTCCAGCCGCGCTTTTTCCACGCGGGCAGCCAAAACTTCGTAAAAGCGTTCTTCAGATACTGACTGTCCGTATAGAGTGCAACACGCGCGCCCTCCGGCACGGCGCTGAGCGCCATCAGTGCCGCTGTCAGCTCCATGCGGTTGTTCGTTGTCTCGGGAGCGCCGCCGCTCCGCTCCTCGACGGCCCCTGTCGCCGCGGTCTCAATGACGGCAGCCCAGCCGCCCGCACCGCCCGGATTGCGGAGGCACGAGCCATCCGTATGGATGATATAGTCGGCATCGGGAACAGCGGTCTCCGCCGTCTCCGCAGCCGCACGTGTATGCTCCGTCCGTGCTTCCGCAGCGCCGAGCCACGCCCGCGCCTCCTTCTCCGTCATAAAGCCCTTGTAGACGGCCCCCTGAACCCCCTTCACCTGCGCCGCACACTCCGACCAGACGGTATAGAGCCCTGGTTTTCGCCCACATTTTACGGCGTAGAACTTCTTTGCCATCAGTAGGTGTACCGATAGCCGATCGAGACGCCGACGCCGTTGTAGCCGGGGTTCTTCGTCCGCTGTCCGTTGGACACATGATGCCCCAGGTAGGCGACGCTGAGTGCATTCCGATCGTTGAAGTTGTACGTGAGGCGCGGTCCGATGCGCCACATAAAGTCATAGCTGCGCGTGTGTGCGGGATGCACCTTGTTGTAGACCATAAGCCCGCCCGTGACATCGAGGGACACTTCCCACTTCTGCCCGAGGGGCTTCGTCCAGCGCACCATGTAGGAGGGGCCGACTCCGACAGCACCGGAGTCCAGCCGCACGGTTGGTGCGCTTTTCTCTGCCCACGAACCAACGGGACGTGTGACGGTCAGTCCCCAGTGGAGCGACATCCCGTGCATCTCCTTGTACTGGCGGAATACATGCAGATTATAGAGATTGATATAGCGGCGCTCACCGCGATGCTGAAAGTAGTCTGCCTGTATCTCTGCCTTGCGGGTTTTTTCTGTGGTCTCGCCCATGTGCATCTGCTGCAGCGGCGTTTTTACCGTCTCCTGCGATGCCGTCTGTGTCGGCGCAGCATTTACTGCGCCCGTCATGCCGAGCATTCCTGCCATCAAAAGGGCAGCTGCATGCGTCTTTTTCATTGCATTACCTCCAGCGCGTATATAGCTCTGCCTCGATGCCGAGGCGGTCGAGAATCTTCCCTGCCATCATATCGACAAGATCATCGAGCGTCTTGGGGCGATGATAAAACCCCGGCGCGGCGGGCATGACGATGACCCCTGCCCGTGCCAGACGAAGCAGGTTCTCAAGATGGATCTCATGCATCGGCGTTTCCCGCGGCACGAGAAGGAGCCGCCGCCCCTCCTTCAGTGTCACGTCCGCCGCGCGCGAGAGAAGATCGTCCGTCACGCCGTGTGCGATCGCCCCTGCCGTCTTCATCGAGCAGGGCACAACAATCATCGCATCCATGCGGAACGACCCGCTCGCAATCGCCGCGCCCACGTCCGCATTGGGATAGAGAACGGTCACGCGCCGTGCCAGTTCCTCCGCCGTGATGCCGCATTCGTAATCCAGTACGCGCAGCCCGCTCTCCGTGACGACGGCGTGCACCTCGATGCCGCGCTCCAAAAGCACCTCAATGAGACGAATTGCATAGCAGCTGCCGCTCGCCCCTGTGATGCCGACGATGATCTTTTTCATCGGATGACCGTGACCCCATTCATATACGGAACAAGTGCCTTCGGCACGATGACCGAGCCGTCCTCCTGCTGATTGTTCTCGAGGATCGCCGCCACCGTACGCCCAACGGCAAGCCCCGAACCGTTCAGCGTGTGCAGGAACACAGGCTTTGCCCCGCGTGCGGGACGGTATTTGATATTCGCGCGGCGCGCCTGATAGTCCGTGCAGTTTGAGCAGGACGAGATCTCGCGGTACTTGTCCTGTGCAGGCATCCAGACCTCGATGTCGTAGGTCTTCGCCGAGGTAAAGCTCATGTCGCCCGTGCAAAGCTGAATGACACGGTACGGCAGTTCGAGGATCTTCAGCACATCCTCCGCCGCCGCCACCATGCTCTCAAGCTCGTCCCAGCTCGTCTCCGGCGTGACAAATTTGATCAGCTCCACCTTGTTGAACTGGTGCTGACGGATGAGCCCGCGCGTATCGCGCCCCGCACTCCCCGCCTCTGCGCGGAAGCATGCCGTATAGGACGTGTAGTACTCCGGCAGCTGCTCCGCATCGAGGATCTCATCACGATGGTAGTTTGTCGTCGGCACCTCCGCCGTCGGTACGAGGTAGTAGTCGAGTCCCTCCAGCTTGAACATATCCTCGGCAAATTTCGGCAGCTGTCCCGTCCCGATCATGCTCGCCTCGTTCACAATATAGGGCGCGAGCATCTCCGTGTAGCCGTGCTTCTCCGCATGGAGATCCATCATGAAGTTGATGCAGGCACGTTCAAGCCGTGCGCCGAGCCCCTTGTAGAACGTAAAGCGTGCCCCCGTGACCTTGGCTGCGCGCTCTGCATCGAGGATGCCGAGTGCATCGCCGATGTCCCAGTGTGCCTTCGGTGTAAAATCAAACGTACGCGGCGTTCCGCAGCGGCGCACTTCGGGATTCTCTGTCTCATCCCTGCCGATCGGCACATCCGCCTTCGGCATATTCGGAACCTGAAGCAGGAGTTCACGCAGGCGCAGCTCCACGTCGCGCAGATCTTCATCGAGGGCCGCAATCTCATCGCCGAGCGTACGCATCTCTGCGATGATCTCATCTGCGTTCTCCCCCGCCTTCCTGCGCGCGCCGACTTCCTTCGATACGGCGTTGCGGCGCGCCTTTTTCTCCTCCACATCCTGCAGGATCCTGCGGCGGTGCTCCTCGAGCTCCGTGAACGGTGAGAGATCGAGCGTATTGCAGCGATGTTTCAGCATCTCCTGCACAGCGGGCAGATTCTCACGCACAAACTTCATGTCCAACATTGACAATCACTCCATCATATTGCAATCAGCATTTATTTCCTGCTATTTTAGCATACACAGGACGCAAAAGCAAAAGCTGCCCCTTTGGGTGATTTTTCATCATTACAGAGTCAAAAACCCGCTCCATTTGTAAAGAGTGAAACATCCGTGATAAGATATAGGAATCACAAATAAAACTTGACGGAATTTATCCGTATGTCCCTAACACGAAATGGAGAACCATCTATGAATATACAGCCCTGGGCGGGCGCAGACGTCTTTCCCGCCCTCTGCCGCGCCCTGCTCACATGGCACAAGTCCGCGCCCGACACGCGCGATCTGCCGTGGCGCGACGAACCGACACCGTATCACGTCTGGATCTCGGAAATCATGCTCCAGCAGACACGTGCCGCCGTCGTACGCGCCTACTACCTGCGTTTCCTCACGGCACTGCCGAGCATCCATGACCTCGCTGCCGTGAACGACGATGCCCTCATGAAGCTGTGGCAGGGGCTCGGCTACTACAGCCGTGCGCGCAATCTCAAGCGCGCGGCGCAGGTGATCGTCAAAGAGCACGGCGGCGACCTCCCGAACGACTTCAACGCCCTTCTCACGCTGCCCGGCATTGGGCGCTACACGGCAAGTGCCATCGCGTCCTTTGCCTACGGACAGCCGCACCCCGCCGTTGACGGCAACTTTCTCCGCGTCGCGGCACGCATCACGGCGAATCCCATCGACATTGGAAAGGACAGCACAAAGCGTTCTCTTGAAGCCGCGCTCTCCGTCTCCTACCCCGAGGGGCGTGATGCAGGTCTCTTGAACGAGGCATTCATGGATCTCGGCGCAACGATATGCCTGCCGCACGGCGCGCCGCTCTGTCACAGCTGCCCCGCCGCGCAGCTCTGCCTTGCCCATGATCGCGGCACAGAGCAGGACTATCCCGTAAAGTCCGCCGCCAAGGCACGGCGCAAGGAAAAACACACCGTCCTCATCCTATCCTGCGGTGACCGCATCGCCATACGAAAAAGGCCCACGAAGGGACTCCTCGCAGGTCTCTGGGAATATCCGCATCTCGACGGAAAGCAGTCAAAGCGTGCCGTGCGTGCACATCTCGAGGACGAGGGTTTTCGCATCCTCTCCATCGACCCACTCCCGCCCGCACGTCACATCTTCAGCCATATCGAATGGGAGCTCACGGGCTGGGCGGTCACGGTCGCGGAAAAGAACGAGCCGCCGCTCATGGCCGCCGAGACCGCATCGGACGCGCCGTCCAGCCTCCTCTGGGTGCGCCGCGCGGAACTCGCCGAGACGTACAGCATCCCTGCGGCGTTTGGATATTTTACGCCGTATATGTAAATGAAAATACATAGCATAAAGCCCCGCCAGTCGACGGGGCTTTGCTTTCGTTATACCGCTTTGCCAAGGTCGCGTGACTGGGTGCGCATGACCGTATTGAGGTCATGATCTGCCCCCGCGGCGCGTTCCTTTTCACGCTCTTTGCGAATGAGCTCCTTCAGCATCTGCATGTGCGGATGGTTCTCCATCTCCGGTGACGGTTTTCCTGCGAGTGCTGCCGCCATCTGTGCGGGCATCCCATCGGGGAACATCGCCTCGAGCATGGAGCGCACGGATTTCGGTATCATGTCCTGCACAGCGACGTTTTCCTTGCGGAGCTTCACCGTATCCTCCTGTGTGAGGGCATACGCCTCGAGGAATCCCTGAATGAGGTTGTCATGCCAGAACTCGCCCGCACGCGTCAGGCGGAATCCCGTCTCCGTGCGCGTGACCAGCCCGTTCTCCGCCCATGCGGCGAGAAGCGGCTCCATCTCGGTGAGGAGATCGACACCGTATTTTTTCGTGAAAAACGGCGCATAGAGATAGCCGTGCTCGATCTGGTCGCCGATCTCGCTCTGCATGCGGTGTGCATCTGCCTGTTCGCCCATGAACTGGAAGGGCTTCGCCCCCTCCTCGACCATCTTCTCATACGGCGCGAGTGCACCGTGATTGCGCCACATCATCTGACCGATGAAGCCGCCCGCGCCCGAGCCGAAAGCGAGGACGTCACAGCCGCGCTTGGCGAGCGTATTATAGATGCTGCGCTCACGGTGATCCGTCGCCCAGTGGGTTGTGTCGATGCGGCGCACCATCGGGTACTCCATGACGATGTCAATGCCGCGCCGGAAATACTCTGCCTGCTCCTCCGTCGTCGGCAGCATCGGCAGATCGCCCGATGCGACGCGCCGTGCCAGTTCGCTCGACGGGAACACATTGAGCTGATAGAGGTCGCCGCCCGCGATGCCGATCTCGAACTGCGTGCGCACATCGTTTTCCCAGACCTCCATCGACTGGTAGGGCAGCCCGTAGATGAGGTCGGCGATGACGACAGCGCCCTGCCGCTCCACCATGCGGCGCAGTGTCGCGATGACCGTTTCGCCGTCGTCAATACGTCCAATCGCCTGACGGACGCGCGTGTCAAAGGACTGCACGCCGAGGGAGAACCGATTGATGCCCGCGTTCATTGCCGCCTCAACCTTGCTCTCCGTGAGATCGTGGATACGCCCCTCAAGTGTGATCTCGCAGTCACTCGTGAGCGGCAGACGTGCACGCACCGCCTGTACGAGGCGCGCGATATCCGCATCGCTCAGCGCCGTCGGCGTACCGCCGCCGAAGAACACCGCCTGAAAGGGTGCGCCCTGCACGTAGGGCGTATCCGCCGCGGCATCCAGCTCATCGAGGAGTACATCGACGTAGTGATGTGCCGCTTCTTCCCGCGTGAAGTTCTGAAAAAAACCGCAGTAGCTGCATTTTTTGTCACAGAACGGAATATGGATGTAGACCGCTCGCTCGTCGGCAGGATTCGGCGTCTGCGCCATCAGCTCCGCCCAGATCTGCACCTGCTCCGCCTTCTCCGCCACCATGCGCTTGCCGCCCGCACCGGGATGCACGACGCGCTTTTTTGCAAAGGCACAGCCGAGCGGATTGTCCGTCCTCGTGCCGAGCAGCCACGCGCGTTCCTCGACGGGGAGCGCGTTAATTCTCTCCAGCAGTGTACTCATGTCAACGCCTCCCTCGCCGCCGCAATCACGCGGGCAAAATCCGCCGCATCGGGGTGATGCGCCGCCGCCGCATAGCGCGCCGCACTCTCCTCCGTAAAGGCATGCACATTATCCTTCGGCATACTCTTGAACATCTCGATCAGCATCGGATCGATTGCCCCCTGCACGAGAATCGCACCGAGGATCTCATTCGACGCGTCGCAGAGTGCACGGATGTTCGCGATGCACTTCGCTGCGTGCTCCGAGTCCGGCTCTGCGCCGAGCGTGCCGAAGAAAAAGATGCGGCGTCCGCGCAGTCCCTCAATGTACTTTCGTGCCGCTGCATCCGCCGTACCGCGGTCAATCCACGTACCGATGCAGAGCGTCGCCTGCTCCGATGCGGCAGATGCATCCACAATGCTGCGGCAAGCCGCACCAAGCGCCTCCGCCAGATGCTCTGCCACTCGCTTCGTATTCCCCGTGCGTGAGGAATATATGACCTCTATTTCATTCTTCATCCTGTATTCCTTTATGTGAATATGTTTTTTCCTGATTCATTTATATCATATCGTAACTCCGTGCAAAAATCAATAGATATTTTACATAATCATAAGTTTTAATTATGAATTATATTCATAATTCCTGCTAAATACCTGCTTTATAATTTATATATATATTCTTTCTCAATTAAAACACTGTTTTTATAGACTAATTTTATACTATTTCTTTCTCCCTCCATATAGAAAAATAAACGAGTATACATCATTTTATCTTCATATATCAATTTATCCATATTTTTTATTTATATAAAAGCATCTCTGCTATTGACATGCGTGCTATACTATATAAAAGTCGAGAGGAGGAATGTCAATGAAAAAGATACTGATGGGACTGATGGCGGGAATGATCCTTGCCACGGGCGCACAGGCTCTTGCCTACGTCTGCGACGGCGATACGTGCACCCTCCCGGAGCGCGAGAACCAGTCGTACTGCTACGGCGGGAACAACAGCAGCGCATACTGCGGTGACCGTGCCAACTGCTATGACGGCGGCGCGTACTGCAACAACAGCCGTGCGTCACGTGCACGCGGCTGCGGCTGCTACTGATAAGAGAACTGCATATAAAGAACGGTTCTGTTCGGAGAGATTATCTTTCCGAACAGAACCGTTCTTTATATACACCTGCAAAAATCAACGTTTGATCAAGATCACACTGCCCTTTGTGATCGAAACGAGTTCCGTCTCCATGCCGATCCGATTGATGCTGTCGGCATAGATACTGTCATCGTCCGGCACTTTACGCGCCGCAATACGTGCGATCCGCGCACACACCTCATAAGCATCCAATGGGCAGTCACGATACATATCCTCAAACAGTTCCGGATTCAGCGACGTTTCCAAATCCTCCAGTATGTAGACACCGCCGCGCGGCAATACATCAAATAGGGTAAAGAGCGCCAGTAGCTGGTGGCTCACGATATGGGACGCATCATCGACGATGATCCGGGGGTGAATCTCTCTCAGCATTGATACCTGAGCGGCATCCGAAAGATCTGCCTGGATAATGTGGATGCGTTCATCCTCATACTGTCTGCACGATGCCTCAATATCTACCCCAAAGATCTCTGCACGCGGGAAATACTCCTGCCACATCCGTACACTGGAGCCGTTGAACACCCCGAGTTCAAGAAGGCGAATCGGTTGGGTACGGAATTTCTCCAGAAAAAATGCGTACTTATCCAGATAGTTATGCATCATACTGCATTTATCCGTACGATATTTGATTCCGATGGCATCCAAAACTGAGGATGGGTTGAAATACCCCTGCGGCACGTTGTCTCCGACTTCGATGCGCTTGCCTTCCCTCGTATGAAATAAGAAACTCTTCGACGCTGCTGCCTGCTCCACGCGCGTCAAAAGTGCACAGACGATGCCATATGCCTCATCGACAGCGCTCATTTCAACAGCACAGCGGTCAAACAGCCCCGTCAGTGAATCTGCTTCATAACGCCATATATCCTCATATGCATTCAAGCTCACCCGAGAGGAGACATCATGTGGGGTTCGTGCCGTCACGAGTATTTTCCCGCCCACATGACAGATCTCCTGCAGCTGTCGAACGCCCTCACGAATATCCCGCGTTGTTTCCATCCCGCTGAGGACAATAATTAGGTCGTAGGTCAATGAACCAACGGCTTCTTTCACATCCGTGAGATCACAGTACGAATCTGAGATGCCGGGGTTAAACAAAACAACATGATCGCATTGTGCCGCCCCCGCATGCATGAGCCGATCCTTGAGTTTCATGGCGTAAGCAGCTCCGTCGGAGTAAATCTCTCCGATAGTGAGGCAGTTTTTACCCACGATATCCTGTTCTTGAAATACCCCTTGCCCCCATAAGTATTCCACAAATATTTCTTCACGTGACGGCATAACCAATCGCTCCCTTATATAGAGAAATCTCTGATCAATTAATTGTACCGTAGAAAATAGATCCTGACAAGTGTCTTCCAAAACTGAGAGCTCCCCAGATGGCATCATCTATGTTATAATACTCTCAAACGATTACAGCAACTCACACAGCAACAGGAGCTTGCCCATGGCACATAGACTCTCCCGCATGCTCGCCGCTTTGCTGACGGCGTGCACATCCCTCCTCTCAGGCTGTTCGTTCCTCGTAACGACGGAGCACGGCGCGCCCTATACACCGGATGATGTCATCGGATTGCTGGAGGAGAAATTCGCCGACTACGGGCCGCACATCGTTCTGCAGTCGGCGGAGACAGAGAAGCCCGCCCCCATGCAGCGGAACACATACGTGCTGTATGACGAGGCGAATGACTTCACCTTTTCCTGCACGGCCTATGTCCGCCACTGTACCCTCCCCGTTCCGCAGCCGTTCGCACAGCGCGCCGCAGATGCCGACCACGCCTATGCCGCAGCGTACGCCATTCATCTGAATCCACGCATCGGAGAAGTCGCTGCGCAGCACGGACTGTATGCAGCGACAACGGAGGAGGCCGCAGCACTGAGGGACAGCAAGGTGAAACGCCCGGCAGGAACGAATGACGAAGTGTCTCTCTTCAGGGGCGGAGATTTTATCTTTGCCGACGAGGATACGAGACCGGAGGAGATGGTCTATGCGCTCCGCGAGATTCACCATCTCTACGCTCCGAAGGGAAAGGGCGCCGTGCCGTCCGCACTCCACGGCCGGGATATTACATTCTACTACCTGCCGAAGGCAGAGACGGATCGGACCAAGGCGATTGAGCTGACCTTCTTCACGCTGTGGAGCGACGACTGGAAGGGTACGCTGGCCAACAAGCTCCATCATCAGGGTGACAAGTACGACACGGCCGCCATGGAGAAAGAGCTCGCGAATAATTTTTCCTCCATGCTGCACTCTGCGCGCGCAGACGCGCGATGGAAGAAGGTGAAGAAAGATGCCTGACGCACCGAAAAATACCGTACCGCGTCAATCGCAAAAAACGCTGTCATGGTGGCAGAAAATCCTGCTTGCCGTCTTTGGCGCATATCTCGCCGAAAAACTCTTCGGCATCCTCATCCCATCTCTGCCCCATGCCAGTATCCCGTCCACGCCGCGCGATACGACATCGACGGGCGACACCTATGACAACGAGCTGCCGTACCGCCGCGAATACGAAGAGGATGAGGAGGATCAGAGGGACACACCGGACGAGGATGCGTATGCCGATACCTACGGCGGCAGCGCCCCGTACGGCGGGCAATACGGCGAGGACGAGGACATCCTCCACAATGACTGGCACGACTACGGCGAGGGGTATGACGACGATTATTTCGACGACTGAGACGCTCAGCCGCGTCAGATGTGTAGCTGCCAGTGCGTATGCGAAAGGAGTATTTTTATGCCCACAGAGGTAACAAATGATTTTGAGACGCGTCGCTATCGTCTCTCCGACATCATGACATCGGGCGATACGGCAACGCGCACACCGATCTACGGGACAGCATCGACAAGCGGCGTCGTCTGGGTGCTGAAGCCCGGGCAGGAGATCAAGCCGCACGGGCACGCGAAAGCGGACGATATATGGATCTGCATCCAAGGAGAAGGTGTCTTTTATCCTGCGCCCGGAGAGGAACGCCCCATCACAGTGGGCGACGTCATTGTCTCAGCGAAGGGGATGTGCCACGGCATGAAGAATACGGGAACGGAGGACTTCATCTTCGTCGGTATCCTCGCCCCTGTTCCCGCGGACTTCTTCGCGATTGAGCCATAAGGAACTGCCGCGCAGCAGTACGTTTGCTGCTGCGCAAAAATCACACGAGAAAAGCAGTCAACAAGACATCCATCTTGCTGACTGCTTTTTCCTATATCAGTGCTGCCGGCTCATACTCCTCGGGCAGAATGCGGCGGAGGAAGCGGCGCGTGCGCTCCTCGCGCGGCGCGGTAAAGATCGACTTTGCACTCCCCTCCTCGACGATCACGCCGTCCGACATAAAGACGACGTGGGTCGCAACATCCTGTGCAAACTTCATCTCATGCGTCACGACGATCATCGTCGTGCCCTCCTCGGCAAGCTGCTTCATCACGGAGAGCACCTCGCCGACGAGCTCGGGATCAAGCGCAGAGGTTGGTTCGTCAAAGAGGATCACATCGGGCTTTGCGGCAACGGCGCGGGCGATGCCGACGCGCTGCTGCTGTCCGCCCGAGAGCTGTGCAGGATAGTAGTCGGCGCGCTCCGCCATCCCCACGCGCCGCAGAGCATCCATGCCGATCTCCTTTGCCTCTGCCGCCGCCATGCCGCGCCCGACAGTGAGCCCGAGGGTCACATTCTCGAGGGCGGTCTTATTCGCGAAGAGGTTGTAGTTCTGAAAGACAAAGCCCGTCTTTTTCCGCACAGCGGCAATCTCGCTCTTGGAGGCATCCACGAGGGAAAGCTGCGTCCCATGGAAGTCCATCGTCCCGCCATCGGCACGCTCGAGGAAGTTGAGACAGCGCAGGAATGTTGTCTTACCCGAGCCGCTCGGCCCGAGGATGACAACCACATCCCCCTTGTCCACGTTGAGGCTCACATCCTTCAGAACCTCGGTCTCTGCGAAACTCTTGCGTACGTTCTGTACTCCGAATAACATACTGCACCTCCTAGCGGAACGCTCCGACACGCCGCTCCGCCGCCGCAAAGAGCAGCTGGACGATCGTGCAGAGGATGAGATAGACGATGAATACGTCGAGATACGCCTCGATGTAGTTATAGCCATAGGACGCGGCGACCTTGCCGACCGCCATGATATCCTTGACTGTCATGAGGAAGGCGAGCGACGTTCCCTTGATGAGGTTGACCGTGATGTTCGCGATGCTCGGCAGTGCCACGACAAGGGCCTGCGGGAGAATCACGTGCAGGTAGGTCTCTGCCTCGCTCAGCCCGCACACGGCTCCCGCTTCGAGCTGCCCCTTGGGGATGGCGAGCAGTGCCGAGCGAAATACCTCCGTGAGGAGAGCGACGGTGTTGAGCGTAAAGATAAAGACGGCATACCAGAACGGATCGACCGCCTCGAATACGTTGAAGCTGCTCCCCGCTGCCTTGACGAGCAGATTCAGCAGGCTCGGCAGAAGACTGTAGAGGAGAAGAATCTGGAGGACGAGCGGCGTGCCGCGCACAAAGGAAACGTATAAGCGCGCGATCGTCCCGCCCACACGATGCCCGCGCACGCGCAGGACGGCAAAGCAGAATGCAGGGGGCGCCGCGAGAACGAGCGAGAGCGCTGTGAGCGAGAGGGTCACGCCCGCGCCCTGCCAGATGAGCAGGAAGGTTTCCTGCATAAAGTCAAGATCCAGTTCCAACGGCGTTCCCTCCCTTCAGTCCATTTCGCAGTGTCTTAGGCGCAGTGCGCAGCCCCGTGCCTTGGTCGAGACGATGCTCTGCCCACGCGAAGCCCTGCTCGATGAGCAGGACGAGCACCCAGTAGATCAGCATGGCGCTGAGATAGACCTCAACGCCGTACGCGCCGTAGTTCTGCGCGATGATGAGGCTGCCGCGCCCGATGAGGTCGATCAGCCCAATGGTATAAGCGAGCGACGCCTCCTTCAGGAGATTGATGGTCGAATTGCCGAAGTTTGGCAGGGCGATGAGCGCCGCCTGTCCGAGCATGACATGGCAGAATGCCTGCCACGGCGAGAGCCCAGCACTCACCGCCGCCTCATACTGCCCGCGCGGAACCGCCGTATAGGCAGCGCGGAACACCTCCGAAATGTATGCGCCGAACAGCAGCGTAAAGGTGACGACGGCAAAAACGGCGCGGTGCATCGCATTCATATCATAGTCAAAAAGCGCAAAGACGAGCTTCGGCGCACCGTAGAAGACGATGAACAGCAGAACGATGGGCGGCGTACAGCGCATCACATACACATAGGCGAGAGAACATACGCGCAGCACGCGGCTGCCGCTGAGATTCGCCCATGCCAGCAGTCCGCCGAGCAGGGATCCGATGACGATGCTGAGGCCGGCAACGAGCAATGTAACGTCAAGATAGGAGAGGAGATCGGGCAGAAACTGAACGATCTGCCCGAAGTCAAAGACACGTGTTTCCATCGAATGCCGTCCTCCTCATTGGCTTACTTCAGGTAATCGGAAAGGCTCTCACCGAAGTACTTCTGCTCGAGCTCCGCGATTTTTCCCTCGGCGCGCAGCTCCTCAATCGCCTTGTCGTAGTCGTCCGCAAACGCCTGCTCCTTCTTGTTGAAGATCGGATAGGTCGGGATGCCCTTGTAGCGGACGTATGCCATCTTATCATCGAACTGATGATACGGCGCGTCTTCCTTCGCGATGTTGTTCTTGTAGCTCAGCTCAACATCGAGGTAGCCGTCATAGCGCCCCTCGAGCACCCAGCTGTACGCATCCGCCACCTGGAATGCCTCCGAGGACGTCAGCTTGATCTGGTTATCGGGGTTCTCCTTGTTGTACTCGTCGATGACCATATAGCGCGCATCCTGCGGAGCGATCGGGACGAGCTTGCCGCTGAACTGGGCAAAGGTCTTTAGATCCTTGATCTTGTCTGCCGTATCCTTGCGGATCGCAAGGCCGATCACGCTCGCGCCGATGTTGTTCTTCGGGAACACATACTTCTTCTTGCGCGCATCCGTGATCCAGATGCCCTTGGTGCCGACGGTGTACTTCCCGGACTCAACGCCGATTAGAAGATCGTCGTCCGAGGTCGGAACGAATTTGAACTCATATTGCGGCAGCTTCTTCGCCACTTCCTTCATGACGGCAACTTCGAATCCGTCGGATTCCCCCTGCTCGTTTACATAGTCGTAGGGGACGTAATAATTCGTATGGGCGACGGTGACGATCTTCTTGCCGTCTACCGACTTCGCGCTGTCCGCTCCGCTCTTGCCGCAGCCTGCCAGCCCTGCCGCAAGTGCTGCGGCGAGAAGCCCCGCGAGCGCCGTCTTCGTGATTTTCTTCAGATTCATGTCATGCTCTCCTTTTATCGCGAGCCTGCCGCATCGCGTACCCAGTCAAAATGCTTCCAGTCAATGTCGCGCGGCACGGTGCAGTCCGCCCCGAGCAGGATTCCTGTGCGCCCTGCCGCATCGAGAATGCGCTGCGTCTCCGACGTAATCTCCTCCTGCGTGCCGCGATAGAGCACATCCGATGCGAGATTACCGAATCCGCCGAGCAGAGCGTGCTGCGGGAAAATCTTTCGGCCCTCCTCAAGGGGTACTCCCTCGACGACCGCCGCCCAGTTGATCGTCTTGACATCGTAGTCACGATACCAGTCCAGCGCGTTGCGGTGTCCCGCATAGCCGCAGATATGGAGGATGTTGTAGCTGCTCGCGGCGTTTGCCGCGCGCAGAATCTCCTTTTCTCCGGGGGCGAATACCTCCTCGTAGACCGCACGGCTCGCCCCCTCGCCGATGAGGTTCTGCAGGCTGAAGTAGATGCCCGTCACCCCCGCCTCGGCGATGATGCGGCGCGCCAGCTTCGCGAGATCGCCGGAGATGACATCGAACGCCGCGCGCACCGCTGCGGCGTCCTCGCGGACGAGCTGCGCGAGGAATGCCTCATCCTCAGCAAGTGTCCCGGGCTGCATGAATTTCACCGTTGTGCCCGCACAGAAGAGATTGTAGAATGTGGCGACCTCGTTCCCGTACCGCTTCGTGATCTCCTTCGCATAGGCGATCTGCCGCGTAAAGAAGGGGTGGTCGTCGGGCAGCGGCTGCACCTTTGCCAGTTCCTTTGCCGTGCGTGCGGTCTGCACGACGGGATTCGGATAGGAGAAGAACCCGTCCGTCATGATCTTTACGAAGTCCGGCTGAAAGCCATCGATATAGCGCAGTTCCCCATCCAAAAGCGTCTGCTCGAGACGCGGGTCAGCATAGGCATCGGCGTGAATCTCATCCGCGAGAAAGTGGAACCAGAACCCTGACGGGACGCGTTCCACTTCCCTGCGGTCCATTGCGCTGAGGACGAGTTCCTTTTTTGACTGTGCCATTGTATTTCCTCCATAACTATGTTTGCATATATGTTTTCCTGTTCGATGCTGCTATCTTACACGCAAGTATCATAGTTGTCAAGTATGTTTTATATATTTTTTGATTGACAAAGTATCCTGGCGATGTTTATAATGAAACGACCACAACGGTTCTGCGATGCAGCGGGCTGGGCGTGACTGTCCATGCCCCGTCTGCGCAGGACATAAACGATACAGGGAACTATGGGAGGAAATACAATGAAGGATTACACTGCTGAGGTGCATGGCTGTCACGAGTTCGACGCGACGGGCGCACTCACCACGCCCGTCTATCTCTCGGCGACATTTCGCCATCCCGCATTCCGTCAGAGCACGGGCTACGACTACAGCCGCGTTGCGAATCCGACCCGCAGCGACTTTGAGAAGGCAATTGCCCTCCTTGAGGGCGGCAAACGCGCATGGGCGCTCTCCTCGGGCATGGCAGCGATCAATCTCGTCTTTGCCCTCTGCGCTCCCGGTGACCACGTGCTCCTGCCCGAGGATCTCTACGGCGGGACGGTACGTCTCGCGAACGACATCTACAGCCGCTACGGCATCGACTTTGAGTACATCGATATGCGCGATACGTCGCTGGTCGAGGCCAAGATGCGTGATACGACGAAAATGATCTTCATTGAGACGCCCTCCAACCCGATGATGTTCATCACGGACATCCGCGCATTCGCCGCTGTCGCTCATGAGCACGGCTCACTCCTCGTCGCGGACAATACATTCCTCTCACCGCACGCACAGAAGCCGCTTGCGCTCGGTGCAGACATCGTCGTCGAGAGCGCGACCAAGTATCTCTGCGGGCACAACGACGTGATCTGCGGCACACTCGCAGTGAGGGACGCGGACTCCGACCTCGCACAGCGGATTGAGCTGCTCGTGAAGTCCGAGGGTCCGAATCTCTCCCCCATGGATTCATGGCTCATGCTGCGCAGCCTCAAGACACTCGGCGTGCGCGTCGAACGCCATGCGGAGAATGCGCGTGCCATCGCAGCGTGGCTGCTCACCCGCCCCGAGGTCACGGAGGTCTACTACCCGGGGCTCGCAGACCATCCCGGACGCGCCCTGCATGAGAGTCAGAGCACGGGCTATGGCGGCATGATTTCGTTCAAGGTCAAGACCTCCGCCATCGCACAGAATGTCCTCGCACATCTGCGCCTGATCGCGTTTGCCGAGAGTCTCGGCGGCGTCGAGAGTCTGCTGACCTACCCGCTCGTGCAGACGCACGCAGAGATGCCCCGCGAACTCATCGCGCGCACAGGGCTCGACGACCGCCTCCTGCGCCTCTCCGTCGGCCTGGAGGACGTGGAGGATCTGAAGGAAGATCTGGCGCAGGCACTGGAGAAGGCAGCACGGGCGTAGCAGCAGGGTTTGGTTTTGGAAGGCACTATCCTCCCCACACCGTTCCCCTGTCTGCCCCAAAGAGGAAGGAAAAAAACATTATGTCCATCAATTTTGACGAAATCATCGACCGCCGCGGCACGTCCTGTCTGAAATACGACTTTGCTGTTGAGCGCGGCTACCCCAAGGATGTCCTCCCGTTCTGGGTCGCGGATATGGACTTTCGCGCGCCCGTACCCGTCATTGACGCCCTGGCGGCACGCACGGCGCACGGCATCTTTGGCTATACGCAGATCAAGGACGACTACTTCAACGTCCTGCGCGACTGGTTCCGTACGCATCACGCGTGGACGGTGCAGCGCGGCGAGCTCGTCATCACGCCCGGCGTCGTCTTTGCCGTCGCCACCGCCATCCGCGCCTATACCGCACCGGGTGAGGCCGTCATCATTCAGCAGCCCGTCTACTATCCCTTTGCGAGCATGATCCGCCAGAACGGGCGCACGCTCATCGACAGCCCCCTGCAGTTCGCTGACGGACGCTACAGCATCGACTTCGCGGATTTCGAGCAGAAGATCATCGACCACAAGGTAAAGCTGTTCATCCTCTGCAGCCCGCACAACCCCGTCGGGCGCGTATGGACGCGCGCAGAGCTCGAGCAGCTTGCCGCCATCTGCCTGCGCCGTCACGTCATTGTCGTCGCGGACGAGATTCACGAGGAGTTCGTGCGCCCCGGCTTCCGCCACATCCCCTTTGCCTCTCTCTCTGCGGACGCCGCCGCCATCACCGTCACCTGCACTTCCCCGAGCAAGACGTTCAACCTTGCGGGACTGCAGATTTCCAATATCTTCATCAGTAACGAATCCCTGCGCCGCCGCTTCAAGGAAGAACTGAGCCGTACCGGCTACGATGAGCCGAACACGCTCGGGCTCACAGGCGCAAAAGCGGCATACGAACACGGCGCTCCGTGGCTGAAGGAACTGCTCGCCTACATCGAGGAGAACTACGCCTTTACGAAGGAATACCTCGCTGCGCATCTGCCGAAGGTAAAACTCATCGAACCTGAGGGAACCTACCTGATCTGGATGGACTTCTCCGCCTACGGTCTCTCGGACAAGGCACTCAACGAGAAGGTCATCCGCGAGGCAAACCTCTGGCTCGACGACGGACCGATCTTCGGTGCGGGCGGCAGCGGCTTCCAGCGCATGAACCTCGCCTGCCCGCGCAGTACTCTCCAAATAGGACTGGAGTGCCTCGCAAAAGCATTCGCCTGAAGACACACCGAATGCCCTCGTGCTTCCCCAATGGAAAAGAGCTGTTGAACCAAGTTCAACAGCTCTTTCATTATGCCTGCTGTGCCATACAGCCACCATGTCAGGATGCTTTACTTCGCCGCAAAGAGATCCGTCGATAGATAACGGTCACCGCCGTCGGGCAGGAGGGCAACAATCGTCTTGCCCTCATACTCCGGACGCTTTGCCAGCTCCACCGCCGCCGCAAGTGCCGCCCCCGAGGAGATGCCGACGAGTGCACCCTCGCGCCGAGCGAACTCGCGCCCATAGGCAAAGGCGTTGTCATTCGACACGCGGATCACCTCATCATAGATCTTCGTGTCAAGCGTGTCGGGAACGAAGCCCGCGCCGAGTCCCTGAAGCTTGTGCGGGCCGGGCTTGCCGCCCGAGAGCACGGGCGAGTCCGTCGGCTCCACTGCGACGACATGCACGGCGGGATTCTGCTGCTTCAGATAGCGCCCCGTGCCCGTCACTGTGCCGCCCGTGCCGACCCCGGCGACGAAGACATCTACCTTGCCGTCCGTGTCCGCCCAGATCTCGGGCCCCGTCGTCCGCTCATGTGCGGCAGGATTTGCGAGATTCTCGAACTGCGAGGGAATGAACGAATTCGGGATCTCCTGCTGCAGCTGTTCTGCACGTGCAATTGCGCCCTTCATCCCCTGTGCGCCCTCCGTGAGGACGATCTCCGCACCGTATGCCTTCAGCAGGTTGCGGCGCTCCACACTCATCGTCTCCGGCATCGTGAGAATCGCACGATAGCCGCGTGCTGCTGCCACCGAGGCGATGCCGATGCCCGTGTTGCCGCTCGTCGGCTCAATCAGCGTCGCGCCCGGCGCGATCCTGCCGTCCTTCTCCGCCTGCTCGACCATCGCAATCGCAATGCGATCCTTCACTGAGCCCGACGGATTGAAATACTCCAGCTTCACGAGGAGATTCGCCTTGAGATCATGCGCCTTCGCGAACGACTTTGCCGCGAGAAGCGGCGTGCGCCCAATGATCTCCGTCACGCTCTGATATACCTTCCCCATGTTCATCGTCTCCTTTATTTTGTATTTTAGTAAACATATCAAAAAACTATGTTTATAGTCTACATGATTTTGAATACGATGTCAAGAAAAAAGAATGCGCCCCCATGAATGCACATTCTTTTCGAAGAATTTTCTATGTCGGCTGAAAGTACACCTTGACACGTTCCCCTTGATCGACAATGTCATTGACGCCGAGATTCTGGCTGACAGCAGCACCCGTACCCTCACTTTCGAAGGTGAGCCCGCGCAGCTCGGCAAGACGTGCCGCCTCACGCAGGGAGAGTCCTGTAAAGTCTGGTACGACGGCCTTTCCCTCGGGCGGTGTGGCGACTGCCTCCATACGTTTTTCTTCATCGTCACTGCGTCTCTTCTCCGTATTCCCCGTCGTCTCGGCAAAAGTATTGCTCGACGGCTCGACATGGGCGTAGCGCAGAAGCTGGGAGAAAATGCGTGAGGCGACCGGTGCGGCAATCTGCCCGCCGTAGAAGTCACCGCCGCGCGGATCGTCAATCATGACGAGAACGGTGAAAAGTGGATCCTCGACAGGTGCGAAACCGCAGAAGGAAGCAATGTAGCGCCCCTCGAGGTAGCCTGCCGTCTCGCGGCGAATCTTCTGTGCCGTGCCGGTCTTGCCCGCGATGCGGTATCCCTTGACCCCCGCCTTCATACCGCCGCCGCTCGCAACGACCTGCTCAAGGAGTCCGATCAGCGTGCGGTCGACGGTCAGTTCGAGCGTGCGCCGAATCTCACGCGGCACACGCTCCTCGTAGACAGAGCCGTCAGGGTTTCGAATCTCGCGCACGATATAGGGGTGCATGAGCGTGCCGCCGTTCGCAATGGCAGACATTGCCGTGACGAGCTGCAGCGGGGTCACAGCGATACTCTGACCGATCGCCGTCGTAGCGATATCTGAGTCGCGCATATCGTCGGCGTTGAAGAGGATGCCCTCCTCCTCACCGGGGAGATCGATCCCTGTGCGCTTGCCGAAGCCAAAGACGCGCGTGTAGTGCATCATCTTCTCTGCGCCGAGAGAGAGCCCCACCTGGGCAAATCCCGTGTTGAGGGACTTCTTTACGATGTCGGTGAAGGTAACAGCACCGTAACTCTCGTTGCTCCAGTTCTGGATACGGCGTCCCGAGACCATGACATAGCCGGGGTCAAAGAACACCTGATTCGGCGTAACGATGCCCTCCTGCAGTGCCGCCCCCGCAATGACGGCCTTAAACGTCGAGCCAGGCTCATAGATAAAGGCAACGGCGCGATTCTTCCAGTTCTCCTGCGGATACTCCCAGAAGCGGTTGGGGTTGTAGGAGGGACGCGATGCCATAGCAAGCACCTCACCGGTCTTCGGATCCATGACAATCGCCGTGATGGAGTCGGGGTTTGTCTCCGCCATGGCACGGTCGATCTCCTGCTCCACCATGAACTGTATTGTGCTGTCAATCGTCAGCACGGCAGTCTTGCAGTAGTCGCCGCCGTAAACGCGCCGTCCCGCAAAGATGGAGTCGAGGATCGGACGGCGCTGTCCGTCCACCGTCAGCCGTTCCTCTCGGATCTCGCCCTTCAGCAGCGGATCAAGAGCCTGCTCCACGCCGTCGAGTCCCTCGTCGTCCGTGCCGACGAAGCCGATGACATTCGCTGCAAGCGCATCATTCGGATAGTAACGTTTTGCCTCGTTCTGAAAACCTAGGCAGTCGCTGTAGCCCTTCTCTCGAATAACATTTCGCACTGCCTCGTACTCCGTGTGCTCGAGCCGCCGCTTGACCCAGACAAAGCCGCCGCCGCGTGCAATATCGTCAAGGATGTCCTGTTCCTTGAGGCCGATGAGCGGTGCGATGTCGGCAGCGATCTCCTCAGGGGTATGCGCGTCAAAGACGTGCTTCGGATCAACGAAGAGGGATTTCGTCATGCTGCTGACGGCGAGTTCCTTTCCGCTGCGGTCGAGAATGGCACCGCGCAGCGATTGGATGCGGAACTCATAACCGCTCTGATCGCGCATCCGCTGAGCAAGCGCATCCCCCTGCACAATCTGCAGGTAGGCATAGCGGAACACCAGTACAAAGAGAACGGCGAACATCACGAGCGCAACATAGCCGATGCGCCCCTGCACGGTCGACCGAATATTTTTCATCTGTTCATCTCCCACTCAAGGCACTATGACATGCAGCACGGACAGCAGAGGCTGCGATCCCCCCAAGCAAACTTTCTGCATATTTCCTCTGCCATGATACCATAAACTCACATGAAAAAAAAGGATACGGCTCTGCGCACGCAAAGCCGTATCCTTGATTCGTATATGTCGCGGAAATGGGGTGAAACGCCTCAGTGACGCTCTGCCTTCTCCGCCTCATTGATCTCCGCGCGCGTAACGACGCCCTCGGAGATGAGCTCGTTGACCCATGCACCATGGTGATGGTCGGCATACGATGCCTTGATCGTGCCGTCCGTCATGCCGTGCAGGGAGTCAGGGTTGACGCCCGCTGCGAGGTAGATATGCCCAAGCGCTGCGGCAAAGCAGACTGCTGCCGCAATGCTGTGGACGGGGATGGCATACGCCGTAATCGTCGCGGGCAGGATACTGTCGCCCATCCAGAGGATGAGACCGGTGACGACGATGACGACCGACAGCGCAAGCTGCAGGGCGATGTTCATCTTCTCGCCGCCGTTGTAGAACCCCTGCGGGGGCATGTGGGGATCTTTGCCCATCAGCTCAAGGGGGAATTTCTGCATGAATTCCATGTCCTTCTTGCCGAAGCTGAAGATCTCCTTCAGCATGATGATGTAGCCCTTGCGCGCGATGATGAACCCGATGATCGGGGTCAGGATGAACATGACGCCGAACACACGGTGCGCATACATGAGCGTCTTATCGCCGAAGATGTTGTAAAGGAAGCGGAACGTGTCCGTGTAAAGCGGGAGTGCCGTGAGGAACAGCATGAAGAACGCAAATGCGTTGAGCCAGTGGCACATGGCAAATGCCTTTTCATGGCGCGGAACGTACTTTTTGTCGATCAACATTGTGCTCACTCCTTCCCCTGCTGGTCATTCTTGCTGCCGCTTGCCATCTTGCGGAGCACCATTGCACCGACGATGCCGGCAGCCGCGCCGCCGATGGCGATCTTCGTGAGGGTGCGCCCCACCTTCCAGACATCGATCGATGCCGGGGTCACGGGGTTCGCCGGGAGGCCGAACACCTCGGGCTTCTCCGGCAGGACATAGATCATGTGCGTGCCGCCGACGCCCGATGGGCTGTAGATGTTCGCATCGGGATGCGATGCGCGTGCAAGATCCACGCGTTCCGCCGCGAGCTGCTTCATCTCCTCCAGCGTGCCGAACTCAAGCGCATGCGCGGTACAGGTCTTGGCGCAGGCAGGCTTCAGCACCTCGCCCGTCGTCTCATAGCCATGCGCAATGCGGTCATAGCAGAGATCGCATTTGTACGACTTATGCTTCACATCGTCGATCTTTGGAATGTGCCATGGGCAGTTGTGCTCGCAGTAGTGGCAGCCGACGCATTTGTCCTGATTGATGACGACGGTGCCGTTCTCGTTGCGGTCAATGGCGTTCTCCGGGCAGCCCTTCGCGCAGGCGGGGTCGCCGCAGTGGAAGCAGTTCTTCTTGAAAAAGTCCCAGTGGAACTTCCCCTTGTCGTCAACGCGCTCTTTCATCTCAATGAGCGTGTAGACGGTTGAGGTCAGATCTTTGTGCGACTGGTACTGTCCCTCGAAGGGCGTACTCATATCGGGCGGCAGATCATGCCACTGTTTGCAGGCAACCATGCAGCCGCGACACGCTGTGCAGCGCGTCATATCATGCAGCATTGCGATTTCCTGTGTCATGACGCTTTCTCCTCTCTTTTATCTGATGGTTCTATTCCAGAATCGGATTGCCCTTTTTCTGAAGTCCCTGTTCCTCCGCGAGGAGGTCGAGGTGCACCGTTGCCCAATCCTGCCGATAGATGAAGTCGCTCGTATCGTCGTCGACAGGACCTCGATAGGTCTTGATGTAGTGATGGCAGGCATCACAGACGTCAAGGCGCATGATATCGCTGCCTTCCGGCTCGAGCGTGTGCATCTTCTGGAGATCCGTGTTGCCGCAGTAGACACAGCCAACGCGCGTGTAGTGCCAGCGCGTGCCGCAGCCGCCGCAGACGAGGTCGCGTGCGCGCCCCTGACGGTACTTCCTGAGATCGGCGATGACGGGCTGCCGTCCGCAGACGGGACAGTAGTTCTCACTGAAACGCGGACGGTCGCGGTCGGGATTCCACATGTCGGGATCCTTCATCTCCGCAGGAACGAGCGCGGCAATGATGCGCCAGATCGTGCTGCGGATAAAGCCCTCGTTCAGGTCATAGCGCTGGCAGAGTGCTGCAAACGCCTCTTTGTCCTGTGTGAGCACGGCGATGATGAATTCTTCCTTTGCCGCCTTGCGCAGGGGCTTCAGTACGGCGAGATAGCCGCGCGCCGACTCCTGCATGAGGGGCGGCACATCCGCTTCGGCGATGCGGGCAAAGACGTCCTCCTGCATAAGGTAGACCGCACGCACCATGCGTTTTAGATAGGTCTCCTGCTGCAGGATCGGCAGCTTCTCCGCGACCGTCTTCGTGACGGCACGCGCGGGGAGCTGTATGGGCTCCGGCGTACCGACCGCCGCGTCGACGAGGCGATGGACACGCTCAGTCTCGGCGAGGAACGGATGCTTCTTCAGGAAGCGCTTCATCGGATCGGTGTTCTTCGATTTCATAAAAAGGGGTTCTCCTCGTCTTTTCAGACGTTCGTTGTTGTGAATGTTCGTTCGGCGGTCAGCCTCCATACGCGGCGCAGCCGCAGGGAACTCATACGCGTTCGACGTTCGCGAGGCAGGCCTTGAACTCCTGCTCCTGCACGTTCGGATCGAGTGCGTCGATGGTCAGATAGTTGCCGGAAGGACCCGTCGAGAGCCCCTTGAAGCCCCAGTTGTAGGGCATCCAGATCATGTGCGTCTCCACGCCGTTGATCATGAGCGGCTGAGCACGCTTCGTGACCATCGCCTTGACCTCAATCGCAGCGCGCGTCGTGCTGACGCGGACGAGATCGCCCGGGCGAACGCCGAGTTTTGCAGCGAGCTGCTCCGAGATCTCGACGAACGGTTCCTTGACCAGCTCGTTGAGGTACGGGATGTTGCGCGTGATCGTGCCCGAGCACCAGTGCTCCGTCAGGCTCGATACGCAGAGGACGTACGGATACTGATCCGGCGTGCCGATCTTCTGCAGTTCGGGGACACGCGGATAGATAACGCAGGGGTTGAACTGCGCCTTCTGTCCCTCGTTCATCATATTCTTCGTCGGGCTCTCAACCGGCTCATAGAACTCGGGCAGCGGGCCGTCTACGGGGACGTAGGAGTGATCGCGCGTCTCGCCGTTCTCCACGTCGCTGTACTCAGCGGCGAAGAGGCGGCCGATGCCCTCGCCGTTCATGCGGAACGGCTTCTGTCCGCCCGGAGTGTTGGGGCCCTGCGTGCGGTCGCCGACGTCAGGAACATCGTAGCCGTCCCACATTCCCTTGGCCTCATCCCACCAGACAAGTGCCTGATCGGGGCGGGTCGGCTTGCCGTTCTCGTCGCAGGACGCGCGGTTGTAGAGCATGTGAATGTTGTCGGGCCACGTCCATGCGTAGTTCGGGAAGATGCCCATGTTGCCGTTGTCTTCCTGTCCTCGGCGCTTTGCCATGTGGACACCGTCACCGTAGATGCCCGTAAAGATCCACATGCCCGCCATCGTCGTGCCGTCGTCGCGGATCTCGCGGATGCCGCGCAGGAGATGTCCGTCCTTCAGATCGTAGCCGTTGCACTCCTTCATGATGTTCTCGACATACGCCTCGCCGTTCGCCTCGGGATCGCCGTAGTTCCATGTGAGGAGCTTGATCGTGTTGTCCTTCGGGTCGGTCGAGTCCTTGTAGAGCTCCACGATGCGCTTCCAGAGCTTGTCGCAGATCCAGTAGTCCGGACGCGAGTCGTACGTGGGATCGGGGCCCTTCATGCGCCACTGGATCATGCGCATGGAGTTCGTCATTGTGCCGCAGCGCTCGAGGTAGGAGGCCGCCGGCATGAAGATGACCTCGGTCTGGATGTCGGCAGGGTTGTCGCCCGGACGCTCCCAGAACGCCGCCGTTTCGTTGACGAAGACATCCTGCACGATGAGCGTACGGACGCCCTTGAGCCCCTTGTTGACGATCGTGAGGTTCGCGTTCGTCATCTGCGGGTTCTGTCCGCAGACGTACAGGCACTTGATCTGCCCCTCGATCGCCTTCTCGAACATGACGTACATGGAGTCGTTGTGCGTGCCGTTGCGGATCGGCAGTGCATTGAACAGGTAGTCATTTCCTGCATTTGCCGCATCGCCGAACCACGCCTTGAGAAGGTTCTTGAGGAACTTCGCACGGAACGTACCGTTGTGGTGTGTCCACTTTGCAAGTGTATCGTCCGTATGCGTCGGATACGAGAGGTAGGCGGGGTAGTACTGGAACATGATGCCGTAGTCCGTCGAGGACTGGACGTTCGGCTGCCCGCGCAGAGCGTCAATGCCGCCGCCTGAGACACCGACGTTGCCCATGAGCAGCTGGATGATCGTAAAGCAGCGGATGTTCTCCACGCCGATCGTGTGCTGCGTCATGCCGAGGGCGTACATCATGACCGTCGGCGTAATGCTCGAGAAGAGCTCTGCCGCCTTCTTGATGTCCGCGACGGGCATGCCCGTGATCGCCGAGGCCTTCTCGAACGTATAGCGCGAGAAATGCGTTGCGAGGCGATCCATGACCGTGCCCGGCTCCGACATCGACAGAGCCTTTACCGGCTTGCCGTTCGCGTCGACCTTGTAGCCCCACGTCTCCTTGTTGTACGTACGCGTCTTCTCGTTGTAGCCGGAGAAGATGCCTGCGTCGAATTTGTAGTCATCACGCAGCAGGCAGTAGGCATTCGTGTTGCGGCGCAGATAGTCGGCATCGTACTTTTTGTTCTGAATAATATAGTTGATAAGTGCTCCAAGGAAAACGATATCGGTGCCGGGACGCAGCTGGAAGAAATGATCGGCAACGCGCGAGGTGCGTGTATAGCGTACGTCTACGTGAACGATGGTGGCTCCGTTGTCCTTTGCCTCCATGACCCGCTTCATCGCGAGCGGATGGCATTCTGCGAGGTTCGAGCCCTCGATCCAGATCATCTTTGCCTTCTTGAGGTTGTACCATGAGCCCGTCATCGCGCCGCGTCCAAAGGCGGCGTTCAGCGCCGGCGGCGTCGTCGCATGGCAGACACGCGTCTGGTTGTCGATGTAGACAACACCGAGCGCACGCGCCATCTTGATGAGCTGATAGCACTCTTCGTTGTTGACCTGCGATCCGCCGACAAAGCCGATGGCATCCGTACGGTTGCTCATGAACTTGTAGCCGTTCGCCTCGTCCTGCCCGATCCAGTTCTCATCACGCGCCTTCTTCATGGCACGCGCAGAGCGGTCGATGGCCTCCTCCCAGCTGATCTCCTCCCAATGGTCGCTGCCGGGTGCACGGTACATCGGGCACTTCGGACGCAGCTCCGCGTTCGGGATGTGACCATAGCCGATTCCCTTCGGGCACAGGCCGCCGCGATTGACGGGGTTGTCTGCCGCTCCTTCGAGGTTGATCAGCTTGCCGTCCTTGACGTAGCCGATCGTTCCGCAGCCGCAGCCGCAGAAGTGGCAGACGGAGGTAAATTCGCGACCGCCTGTCAGCTTGTACTCTTTTGCCGCCGCCGAGACCGTTGCGACGTCAAGTCCGAGACTGGTGAGTGCCAGCCCGACGCCGCTTAGCCCGGTGGCTTTCAAAAAGTCACGTCTGCTAAGGTTCATCGTGATTCTCCTTTCGTATCGGCGGGATTCCGCCGACAGGCTCTCCTAAACTTCTATATGAAACGAGGATATCCCCGGTTTCAGCAATGTACAGAGGTACACCGTCAGAGGGTGATGCGCTCAGGGTTTGCGTAGATGCAGAACGAGCCCGGCGCCATGCGCGCGCAGAGCGTGATGCCGAGTTTGCGCGCGATGTTGAGCGAGAGGGTGGTCGGAACGGACTTCGCCGCAACCGTGGAGATCCCCATCCGCCCCAGTTTGAGCATCATCTCCGAGGAGCAGCGCCCGCTGAAGATGATGATTTTATCGGAAATCTCCACGTGATTCCTGAGCGCCCAGCCATAGAGCTTGTCAAAGACGTTATGGCGGCCGACGTCCTCACGGAAGACGAGGATTTTCCTGTTTGCCTGATCGAACAGGACGCCGCTGTGGACGCCGTTCGTCGTATCGTGGGTCTTGGAGAGATGTGCGAGCAGCTCATCCGCTGTCGCGAGGATGTCCTTCGCGCTGAAGCGCACGTCGCGCGGCCGCTCGAAGATCTCCTCGGGGCGCAGCTTCAGGATGCGCCGTGCCGAGAAGTAGCGCGGATTTTTCGCCGCGTCCGCCGCCCACCACTGCGCGTCCGTCGTCGTCTTGACCGCGGCGCGCAGATGCTCTGCGTCCACCGTCATTTCCACGATATCGTCAAAGCTGCGGATGCGTCCCATCTGGGCGAGCATCCCGACGATGAGATCCTCGAAGTCGACGGGTGAGCAGAACGCCGTCGTAAAGTTCTCCCCGTTGAGGTCGATATCGAAGAAGACCTCCTCCGAGGTATATTTATGATCCGCGACAAACGCATTCTCCTCAGAGGCATAGCGGGTCACGGGTACGTCGATAAAGTCACTGCGCTGAATTTCCATCGTTTCTATTCTTCCGTTCGTATACTGCATGCTCTCACGCGAGCACCTACATCGTCAAAAACATTATGCCGTCTGCCCCATAGAGCGGCCGCCCCATAAGAAAGAGCGTGATCCGCGCCGCTGTCTCCATATCATCGAGATCATAGGAGAGCAGCCCGTCATGCGGTGCGGCATCCTTTTGAAAAAGTGCCGTCACACGTGCATCAATCTCCGGCGCGGCAAGTCCGCGGTCGAGCATGAGAGTCGGCAATGCGCCGCGTGAACGCGACTCCGTAATAAAAAGATCTATATCATATTCTATTTTCGATATAAGATTCTGAAAGTCCTTCCTTTGATCTTCTATTTTCTGAATGAAATAGCCGTTCGGCGCACTAATTGCCGTCGCCCGCGCCCCCGCCGCCATGAAACGCGCCGTATCCTTTCCCTCCGTATCGAGCTGAAAACCGTGGCTGTCGCTCTTGATGACCGCTGTACGCACACCATGTACCGCAAGGCGCGGGATAAGCCGCTCGATGAAGGTTGTCTTGCCCGTCCCCGAAGCAGGGGCTGCAACGGAGAGAATGGGCCGCTCACGTCCCTCGTTCGCAATGCGTCCGCATGCGAGGCGGTAGGCAGCAGGGGTGTTCACGTTGAAGAAGAGTCCCGCATCCACCGCGAGCGGCAGTTCGCGCACGGTGAGGCCGCGCAGGACAATGCCGAGCTTGCGGTCGCCGCGTGCGATGGCAGCGGCAAATGCCTGTCCCGCATCGCGCCGATAGAGCGCGGCGAGCGGCTGCCAATAGCCTGCAAGCGTCGGCAGGACGACCTGCACCGCACCGCGTGCCTCGGGCAGCAGTGCCCGCACAAGATCGAAATCGTAGAAGGGCATATCGCCTGAGAGGACGAGCGACCATTCCGTCTCCGCCGCAGCGAGTCCCGCCGCAATTGCCGCTGCCGGGCCCTGCCGCGGGCGATCGTCCGTGACGAGATGCGCCCCGTACGTCGCCGCGAGCTCCGTGAGCTCTCTGCGCTCCCCCTCCGCCGCGAGGACAATCGCGCGAAACCCTGCCGTACGGCCGCGCCGCAGGGTACGGGAGAGCAGCGTCTCACCGTCCGCCATAGGGAGGAACCGCTTGTCCTCGCCCATGCGCGTGCTCATGCCGCCCGCCGCGACGATGAGCGTCAGGTCGGCGGGCGTCACCGTGCGCACTCCCCCGCGTCGCCGCGCAGGATCTCGATGCCGTGCTGCAGCTGGGGCAGGATGAAGCCGAGACACTCGCGCACCGCTTTCTCACTGCCGGGCAGGTTGACGATCAGTGAGCGTTTCCGCAGGCCCGCCGTCGCACGGCTGAGCATGGCACGCGGCGTCACCTTCATCGAGAGCGCACGCATCGCCTCGGCGATGCCCGGTGCCTCGCGGTCGATCACGGCACGCGTCGCCTCCGGCGTCACGTCGCGCACGGAAAACCCCGTGCCGCCCGTCGTCAGGATCAGCCCGACGCCGCGGTCCGACCAGAGCGTCATCTCACGCTCAAGTTCCTCACGCTCGTCGGGCACGATGCTGTACCCCGCGACATCGTAACCCTCCGCCGTAAGGATCTCGCGAATCGCCGCGCCGCTCGCATCCTCGCGCTCGCCGCGCGAGCCCTTGTCGCTCGCCGTGATGACGGCGGCATCGAGCGGGATCTTCTCCGTCGTGATCTCCAGCGTATCGCCGACCGTTACCCAACCGCCGTGCAGAACACGGGCAAAAACGCCCTCACGCGGCATGATGCAGTCACCGACACGGTGAAAGATCTCGCAGTGACTGTGGCACTTCTTCCCGATCTGCGTGATCTCAAGAAAAACCTGTCCCACGCGCAGGCGCGTCCCCACGGGGAGTTCCTTGAAGCGGAACCCCTCGGCGACGACGTTCTCGCCGAACGCGCCAAACGCCACATCTGCACCGCGCGCACGGAAATCCTCGATCTCGCCGAGGCCGAGCAGGCTCACCTGTCGGTGCCAGTCGCCCGCATGAGCATCGCCGTCGATGCCGTATTCCGTAATAAAGAAGGCGCGGTCTGTCGCCTGCTTTTCCGTGCCGCGCTTCTCACTGATGCACAGTGCCCGAATCTCTCCCATATCCGTATTAGCCTCCCACCTGGTACATGGCGCGGTGATCGCGCGTCTCCTGATCGATTTCAAAATGATGTTCTTCGGGCTTCTGCCACACTGCATGGGCAATGGCATCCGCGAGCTGTGCATCCGACATTCCGCCGCGCAGCAATGCACGCGTGTCAAGCCCCGCACTGCTGTAGAGGCAGAGCTTCAGGAAGCCCTCCGCCGTCAGGCGCACGCGATTGCACGTATGGCAGAATTTGTGCTCCATCGCATCGATAAAGCCAATGGTTCCCGTAAAACCGGCAGGCCTCACATAGGCGGCGGGCCCCTTCGGCACCGCGCCCTCATGTGCCGCCTCCCCCACGGGCAGGAGTGCGCCGAACGCATCCTTCAGCCGCGCGCGCACCTCATCCATCGGTACGCCGCGATAGTTCTCCGTCCGCGCACAGCCGATCGGCATGAGCTCAATAAAACGCACATCAATCGGATGTGTGCGGGCAATCGCGGCAAGCGCGGCGAGTTCCTCGTCGTTTACGCCCATGATCGGCACGCAGTTCACCTTAACCGTGAGGCGCTCCTCCTCGGCAAGCCGCGTGAGTGCCTCCATCACCGCGCCGAACATCGGCCGCCGCGTGATGGAGAAGAATGTCCCGCCGTCGAGTGTATCGAGGCTGAGATTCACCGCGTCGAGGCCGGCATCCAGCAGTTCATCCATCATCGTGCCGAGCAGGACTCCATTCGTCGTGAGCGCCACCGTCTCGATGCCCGGGATCTCTTTCAGCCCGCGCACAAGGCGTGTGATGTCACGCCGCACAAGCGGCTCACCGCCTGTCAGTCGCACCTTGCGCACGCCCAGTGCCGCGAGCGCACGCACATCGCGCAGGATCTCCTCATAGGTCAGCACATCCGCGTGGCGCAGCTTCTTGACCCCATGCGCCGGCATACAGTAGCGGCAGCGCAGATTGCAGCAGTCCGTCACCGAAACGCGCAGATATTCAATTTTCCGCTGAAACTGATCCTGCATGATGAACCTTCTATCTATCTATCTTTTTCCTATACGTTGACGTGAAAGGCAGAAGTTGATGCGTCGAAGCAAACGGGAAAAGTGCACGCTTGCTTCGCTGGGGTTTGCCGCAGGACATCACCACAGCACTGCTTCGTCAGGGAATCACAACATCCACTTCCGCCCCTGCCGCGAGCGGCGGCGTCCCCGCCGGCACATCCACAAACGCGTCGCAGCCTGCCGCCGAAAAGAGCGAGCCGGACTCATGCTGATCGGGCAGCGAGACGCGCCCATCCGCCTCCATGCGTGCACGCAGGAAACGCCGTCCGCGGCAGGGCTTGGGGAACGCATCGGCGAGCACGGCACGGCGGCGCGGCATGAGCACATCCGTCTCGCCCGCAAGCCGCGCAATCGCCGGACGCGCCATCAGCTCGAACGTCGCATAGGCGGCGAACGGGTTGCCTGAGAGCGCGATGCCGAGCATGCTGCCGCGCGTATAGGCAATGGCGGGGGCACCCGGCTTCATGCAGACGCGCCAGAACAGCCGCTCCGCCCCGAGGGCGGGCACAACGCCGTGCATGATGTCCTTCTTGCCCACGGAGACGCCGCCCGACGTGAGAAAGAGATCCACACGATCCGCATAGGAGGCGATCACCTCCGCCGCGCGTTCCACATCATCAGGCACCGAGCCGACCACCGTCACCTCTGCGCCGAGTTCCTTCAGGCGTCCCGCAAGGAGGTAGAGATTGCTGTTGTAGATCTTGCCGGGACGCAGCGGCTCGCCGGGCTGCATCAGTTCGTCGCCCGTACTGGCAACGGCAATGCGTACGCGCCGATGGACACATACCGCAGCATAACCCTCACTCGCGAGTACCGCAATCTGCGCCGCATGGATGCGCTGTCCTCGGCGCACGAGCAGATTTCCCTTTTTAATATCCTCGCCCGCATAGCAGTAGTTCTCGAACGGCTGTGACGTAAAGGGAACAAAGATCGCATCCCCCTCCTCGCGCACATCCTCCTGCCGCACGACACAGTCACAGCCCTTCGGAATCGCGCCGCCCGTCATGATGCGGACACACTCCCCCGCGCCGACTGCGCCGGCGAAAAAATCGCCCGCGCACTCCTCGCCGATCACCGACAGGCGCACAGGGTGCTCTGCCGAGGCATCCGCCGTGCTCGCCGACGCAAAGGTATAGCCGTCGAGCGGCGAGCGGTCAAACGGCGGATTGTCAAACGCTGCGTACACATCCTCCGCCGCCACGCGCCCCACCGCCTCCAGCAAGGGGACGCGCTCCGTTTCCGCGACGGGCACTGTATGTCCGAGCAGCACCTCGATCGCCTGTTCAAGTTCGATATCCTGCATGGAATCCTCCCTTGCTGATACCTGCCATTGTCTCTGCCGTGAATGATCATTTGATGATACGTGGGATAATGCCCTAAGCGAACCTTAGCAGCGCAAGCGTGCGATCACTTGCCAGCGAGGTGTTCGCGCAGGGCATGTACCCCGATACAAAACCACTGTACTCCTTACTTGCCGAACGGACAAACGGGATAGTGACAGACCTTGCATCCCATGCAGAGCCCCCCGATCCCGAGGCGCGTGATCTCCTGCCGCGTCCACGCACTGCCCGCCGCGACACGCGGCAGGATAATATCAAAGATCGTCGCGGGCGAGTACATCACGCAGCCCGGCAGCCCCATGATCGGCACCCGCCGCTCATCCTTCTCATAGTAGGCGAGCAGGAACATCGCGCCCGGCAGCACAGGCGCGCCGTACGTCACAATGCGCGCCCCCGTCGCCCGAATCGCCGCAGGCGTGCGGTCGTCGGGATCGACGCTCATGCCGCCCGTGCAGAGCACCATATCCATCCCCGCATCGAGCAGCTCCTCAATCGCCGCACGCGTATGCTCCGTCCCGTCGTCCGAAAGACGATGCTCATCCACCTTCAGACCGAAGGCACGCAGCTTCGCATCGATCACAGGGGTGAACGTATCCTTGATGCGTCCATGGAACACCTCAGAGCCCGTCGTCACCACGCCGACCCTCATCTTCTGATACGGCAGGATCCGCAGCATTGGCTGATCTCCCGCCGTCATACGTACCTTTTCCATCGTCCGCTTGTCGATGACGAGCGGGATCACACGCATCCCTGCGAGCTTCGTCCCCGCCTTGACGGGCATATGCTGCGCAATCGTTGCAATCATGACATTCTCGATGTCGTTGACGGCGTTGAGCGCATCCTCATTCACCTCGAACACGCCTGCCGTCGTCGCGGTCAGCTCTATCTTGCCCTCGCTCGGCTCACTCGCCGCCATGTGCTCATTTTGACAGACGTCACGCAGGATCACCGCCGCATCGTTCTCATGCAGCAGATTCGGATCGTCCTCCCAGACATAGATATGCTCTTTTCCAATGCGCAGAAGAACAGGGATATCCTCCGCACGAATCACATCGCCCTTGCGGAAACGCGCGCCCTTTCGCTCGCCGCGCACAATCTCTGTAATATCGTGGCAGAGCACCATCCCCACCGCATCCTGAACACGAACCTCACGCATACTGCTCTCCCCGCTTGATTCGGCGGCATTCCGCAAGTGCCGTCACTCTCCTATAAAGCACTCCATCGACCGCCGTCACGGCACAAATTAAATTATATCACATAAAATGATTCTCAATTATGAATATCTATTATTGATTATACCACAAAAAATAAATAACCTCTATGAGTTTTCTTAAATTATAGATAGATTCATTTAATGTTAGAGAAACACAATTGATTTTCTGCGCTGATTCCGCTATGATAAAATTATTTCAAGAGGAAAGGAGGATATCTATGCCAGAAACAGGACTGACGCATTTCGATGCGGGCGGTTCCGCCATCATGGTCGATGTCAGCGGCAAGAACAAGACAC
The DNA here is from genome assembly GCF_000160695.1 of Centipeda flueggei ATCC 43531. Lineage (GTDB taxonomy): Bacteria > Bacillota > Negativicutes > Selenomonadales > Selenomonadaceae > Centipeda > Centipeda flueggei. The sequence continues at coordinate 356,880 of NZ_GG694008.1, forward strand.
ATCGCGAGGCAATCGCGAGCGGACGGATCTGCGTGAGCGAAGCGGTCTATGCGGCGATCACGGCGGGCACGGCAAAAAAGGGCGACGTCCTCGGTGTCGCGCGCATCGCCGGCATCATGGCGGCAAAGCGCACTGCGGACATGATCCCGCTCTGCCATCCGCTGCCGCTTGCCAAGTGCAGCATCGACTTCACGCTTGAGGAGGTGCCGCGCCATGCGGTATATGCTGCGGCGACGGTCAAGGTCACGGGCGAAACGGGCGTGGAGATGGAAGCACTGCACGCCGTGAGCACGGCGCTGCTGACCATCTACGACATGTGCAAGGCGATCGACAAGCGCATGGAGATCACAGACATCCGTCTCGAGCGTAAGTCCGGCGGCAAGAGCGGCACATTCGTCCGCTGAGAAGGAGGGCAGCGCCCTCACCCTCTCCGAGCAGAGCACGTCTAAGGAAACATCTATGGCACTCTGCCTGACGCATATCGTCACAGGGTATGTCGGGAAACGGACATACCTCCCATTTGCAAAGGAGAAACATCACATGAACATCAAAAAGACACTCACCGCCCTCTTGGCGGGCACGGCACTGCTCACCGCCGGCTGCGTCGGCGGCGGCAACAGCGCAAACAAGATGGAGACGCCGCAGGAGAGCCCCATCGAGCTGCAGGTCTCTGCGGCGGCGAGCCTCACGGACGCGATGAAGGAACTCGGCGCGATGTACGAGGAGAACAACAAAGAGGTTCATATCGTCTACAATTTCGGCAGCAGCGGCGCCCTACAGCAGGCGATCGAGAACGGCGGAGCCGCCGACGTATTCGTCTCCGCCGCACAGAAGCAGATGAATGCGCTCGACGAGAAGAAGCTCCTCGCGGACGGTACGCGCGTCGATCTCCTCGTCAACGACATCGTGCTGATCACGGCAAAGGACAGCAAGCTGAACCTTCCCGACTTCAAGGCAGTGCTCGACCCGCAGGTTGCGCACATCGCTCTCGGTGAGCCGAAGGGCGTTCCTGTCGGACAGTACAGCGAGGAGGTCTTTACGAAGCTCGGCATCCTCGACCAGGTCAAGGCGCGTGCCGTCTACGGCTCCGACGTACGTCAGGTGCTCGCATGGGTCGAGACGGGCGATGCGGACTGCGGCGTGGTCTATGCGACGGATGCCGCCATCTCGGACAAGGTGAAGGTCGCCGCCGTTGCCCCTGCCGACACGCATAAGCCCATCGTCTACCCCGCCGCTGTGCTGAAGGACTCCAAGAACGAGATGGCCGCGAAGGAATTCCTCGCCTTCCTCCAGACGGACAAGGCAGCCAAGGTCTTTGAGAAATACGGATTCACCGTCAAATAATGGCAGACGAAACATTCTCCCCGCTCATCATCTCCCTTGAGGTGGCGGGGCTTGCTACGGTCCTCACCTTCTTCGTCGGTATTGGGCTCGCCTACGCCGTGCTGCATATCCGCAGCCATATCGCGGCGACCATTGCCGATGCTGTGATCACGCTGCCGCTCGTCCTGCCGCCGACCGTCGTTGGGTTCTTCCTCCTGCTCTTTCTCGGAAAGCGCAGTGCCATCGGGAGCGCCCTCCTCGCCATCGACCTGCCGCTCGTCTTTACGTGGCGTGCGGCGGTCATCGCAGCGGTCATCGTGAGTCTTCCGCTTATGTACCGCACGGCGCGCGGCGCATTCGAGGCACTCGACAGCAGCATGATTCATGCGGCGCAGACGCTCGGCGTCAGCAACGGGCGCATCTTTTGGCGCATCATCCTGCCGAATGCACGGCACGGCATCCTCGCAGGGCTCGTTCTCTCGTTTGCCCGTGCCCTCGGCGAGTTTGGTGCGACCATCATGTTCGCGGGCAATATCCCGGGACGCACGCAGACCATGTCCACCGCCATCTATGCGGCGGTGCAGGCGAACGACTACGACCTCGCCTTTCGCTGGGCAGTCATCATCTCCCTGTTCTCGCTCTTCTTTATCGGTGCGATGAACCTCTACCTCAAACGGGAGGTGCGTGAATGAACCTCGTCGTCAACATCGAAAAACGCCTGCGTGACTTCACGCTCTGCGCAAACTTTACGCTCACGGATACGACGCTCGCCCTGCTCGGTGCATCGGGCAGCGGCAAGAGCATGACGCTGAAGTGCATCGCGGGGCTTGAGACGCCGGATCGCGGGCAGATCATCCTCAACGGCCGCACGCTCTATGACAGCAGTGCAGGAGTCAACCTCCCGCCGCAGGAGCGCAGTGTCGGCTACCTCTTTCAGAACTACGCGCTCTTTCCGAATATGACCGTCCGCGAGAACATCATCTTTGCACTGGACGGATCACAGGAGGAAAAGGAGCGCACCCTCGCCGAGAACGTGGCGCGCTTCTCCCTCGACGGACTCGAAAGCGCCTATCCGGCAAGGCTCTCAGGCGGACAGCAGCAGCGCGTCGCCTTTGCGCGCATCCTCGCGCGCGGTGCGGATGTGCTGCTCCTCGACGAGCCGCTCTCCGCACTCGACACTCACCTCAAGTGGCAGATTGAAACCGCACTGCGCGAGATCCTCATGGGTCAGAACATCGCGGCGATCCTCGTCACGCATGACCGCGACGAGGCATTCCGCATCGCGCAGGAGATCGCGACCGTCGACCGCGGACAGCTCACGCCCCCGATGGATCGGCACGAGCTCTTCCGCAGTCCCGGCACGTGTGCGGGTGCACGCCTCACAGGATGCAAGAACATCTCCGCCGCCCGCCGTCTCGACGCGGCGCATATCGAGGCGACCGACTGGGGCATCACGCTCGCGGTCACAGACGATGTGACGGATGCGCACCACATCGCCATCCGCGCACATTACTTCGTTCCCGTGCAGGAAAACGGCGAAAACGTCTTCACTGCACAGATCGCGGAGATCATCGAGAGCACCTTCAGCATGATCGTCATGCTTCGCTTCGCCGATGGTGCTCACCGCGTGCGCTGGGAGGTGGACAAGCCCGCATGGGATGCACTTCATGTGAGCGAAAACGCATCCCTGCGCATCTGCCTTCCGCCTGAAGCACTGATGCTGCTGCGGGATTAGGGGAGACAGACAAACGCATACAAAAACGCCCTTATGGTGCATCGCGCCATAAGGGCGTTTTTTGTACTACGCAGAGTGCGTCAGCCGCCCCTCTGCCATCGTATAGCAAATATCCGCATATGATGCTGCCTCGCACTCATGTGTGACGAGGAGGACTGCCGTGCCTGCATCGGCAGTCTCGCGCACGAGATTAAGCACGTGCCGTGTATTCTCCGCATCGAGGTCGCCCGTCGGCTCATCAAGGAGCAGAATCTGCGGCACGCCGGCAAGAGCCCGCGCGATCATCATGCGGCGCAGCTCCCCGCCCGAAAGCTCCGACGGACAGACATGCGCGAGCGGTGCGATGCCAAGCCGCTCCATCAGAGCATCCGCATGTGCAGACACGTCCTGTTCCCTGCCATAGAGAAGCGCCGAGAGGAGGACATTCTCCCGCACCGTCAGCGCGCGAAGCGACATCAGCTGCTGCGGTACAATGCCGAGCGTACTGCTGCGCAGCTCCGCACGCGCATCCTCGGGCAGTGCGTAGAGATCCGTCTCCCCTATGAGCACCTTCCCCGTCACGGGCGGCAGGAGCCCGCCCAAGATATGCAGCAGCGTACTCTTGCCGCTGCCCGAACGCCCCATGACCGCCGTCACCGTACCGGAGGAGAGGCACAGATCCGTCTCCGCCACAGCGACAATGTACCCTTCCCGCGCACTGTCGCGCAGGAAATCCTGACTGATTTTCTCCGCCCGCAGTTCCATCATCCATCCTCCCGCAGCAGTGTGCTGATCGGCGCCGTACATACGCGCCCCACCGTCCACGCCGCCGCCAGCATCCCAGACAGTGTCACTGCGAGGAGCGTATTCACCGCCAGCAGCAGAATCGTCCCGCCGTCGGGGAGAATATAGGGGCGCATCAGCCCCGCCTTCATCAGGCCGGCAAAGGGCAGAATAATCAGTGCGCCGAGTGCAACTCCTGCCGCAGCGCCCGCCGCCGAGGCGAGTGCCGCCTCCGTCAGCATCATGCGTGTCAAAAAGCCGCGCGCCGCCCCCGCGATGCGCAGCATCAGATACTCGCGCCGCCGCTCGCGCGCCGACAGGTGAAAGGCGATGCCGAGAACGACAACGGCGATCACCCAGACCACTATGACGAGCCCGCCGATCATCTCCAAGATGCCGCCCAGTCCCTGCTCCACTGCGTGCACCATTCCGTGTGCAGGGCGCGCCGTAAGCGCGGGATATGCCGCATTGACCGCCTCTGCCACGCCCTCGGGCGAGAACCCGTCCGCCGTCCGTATCATCACGGCAGAGATCGCATCCTCCGTCGGAACCCCCTGAAACACATCAAAGCCCCTTTTCGCCGCATTCGCCATCATTGCACGGATCGTCTCCATATTCGTGTAAACCGCCGTATCCATTCCCGTTCCCGTCGGCGTGAGCCGTCCCACAACGCGGCAGGGCAGATCGTAGAACGTCAGCATCCCATCCGCAGGCACGGAAATGCCGCTGCCGACGAGAATATCGCCATAGCCGACTGTACCGCCATAGCTCTCGCGGATCCACGGCTGAATGGTCTGATCCGAGGCGGGATCAAAGCCGATCAGCTGCACCGCTACGGAGCAGCAGCCCGCATGTGCCGAGGCAAGGAAGAACTGCGGCGTCGCATGCGCCACCCCCGCCATGCTGCGCAGATCGGAGAGATAGTGCTCCTCCATGTAGAACTGCGCAGGAACGCCCTGCACGAGCACCCCTTCCAGCGATCCCGCTCCCTCTGCCGCCTTCGGCAGGACAATGACATCTGCACCGAGCCGCTGCTGAAACTGAATCAGACCGCCCTGCAGCCCAAGCAGTATCTCCGAGCCGCCGAAGATCACGAGGGCAAGAATCCCCGTCAGCACAGCAAGCGTCGCGGAGCGTGCCATATTCCTGCGGCAGGTGCGCAGGGCAAGTGCTTCACTGAACTTCACTCATTCTCCCCCTTTCGATGCTGCCACAGATACAGAGCAGAAAGGATGATGTTCAGCACGGCAATCACGCTGACCGACGGCTGCATCAACGTATGACACCGCATGGTCTCCATCATGCAGAGCGGAATAAGATGTCCCGGAAGACAGATCACCAGCACAGCGAGAGGAATCATCGCAATGGCCAGCCCTGTCTTTGTTCCTGAGCGCAGCGGCACAAGATGCAGGAGGGACAGGATGAGCATAACGGCAGCAAGCCCCGTCAGCGCCTCCCCTGCCCAATGACAAGTCATCCACGTTCCATCCTCATGCGGTGCACATGGTGCAAAAGTCGTCTGTATGCCAATGAAAAATATCGTATTCAGCACAATCTGCAGAAGCGGACACACGCCGATTCCCTTTTTCTCGCTGCTCATGATCATTCTCCTTATCTGCCATTTTTATCTATCCTACCAGAGATGATAAAAAGTTTCAATAAAAAAAGAACTGCCCCTCAGGGCAGCTCCTCAAAATTCAAATGGCAGGGGTAGCTGGACTCGAACCAACGCATGCGGGATTCAGAATCCCGTGCCTTACCAACTTGGCGATACCCCTATCGCTCTCTCAGCAACATAGCGAATTATAGCGGAAGAAGAAAATCTTGTCAAGAAATTTTTTTCTGCTCCTCTTCCCCCTCTTCCTTCTCCATCGCGAGCACCGCCTGCACAAGGATCGCGCACTCCAGACGCTTCTTCTGAATCGCACAGCCAATCTCGTACGGCTGCCGAATATCCCCATGAAAGAGATCGGCGTTCGCGTGGCAGCCGCCGCTGCAGTAAAACCGCGCCCAGCAGTCACGGCAGAGCGGCTTGTTCAGCACATGCGAGTTGCGGAAGTACGTCGGCAGCTCCATACTCTCCACGCCCGTAAAGACCGAACCAAGGCGATAGCCCTCACGCCCTACGAACTGATGGCACGGATAGAGATCGCCGTTCTCCGCGACGGCATAGTACTCATGCCCCGCTCCGCATCCCGCCAGTCGTTTCGCCACGCAGGGACCATGGTTGAGATCCATGTTGAAGTGGAAGAAGAAGAACCCCTTCCCCGCGTGCACGCGATCGAGATAAGTCTGTGTCAGATGATCGTACTCGGCGAAGATGCGCGGCAGATCCTCCTCGGTAAAACCAAGCGGGCTGTCCTTCAGCACAACCGGCTCCATCGACAGAATGTCAAACCCCGCCTCGTTCATCGCGAGCACATCCTGTGTGAAATCGAGGTTTTCGTGCGTATATGTCCCGCGCAGATAGTAGTCATTGCCGCCGCGCGCATCGACGAGCTTCTTAAAGTTCCGCATGACCACATCATACGTTCCGTGCCCGCCCGCATCAGGGCGCATCGCATCATGCACCCTGCGCCGTCCATCTGCTGAGAGCACGACAGAGATTCGATTGTCGTTCAGCCATGCGATATTCTTGTCGGAGAGCAGCATTCCGTTCGTCGTAAGCGTCAGCTTGAACTCCTTGCCCGTTTCCTGCTCACGCTGACGCACGTACTCCGTCACCGCCTTCACCGTACTCAGATTCATCAGCGGCTCGCCGCCGAAGAAATCAATCTCACAGTGCTTGCGCGGGCCGCAACCGCCAATGATAAAATCGACTGCCGCACGCCCCACCTCGGGCGACATCACCGCGCGCTCACCGCCGTAGCTGCCACCGTCGCCGAAACAATATCTGCAGCGCAGATTGCAGTCCTGCGCCACCATCAGGCACAGGGATTTCACCAATCCGCGCGACTTGAAGGTCGGCGGCACGTCGATGTCGGGCGCGAAGAGTGCTCCCGCCGCCATCAGCTCGTGGAGCTCGCCGCATGCCTCACGTAGATCTCCCTCAGAATAACGTCCCCTGAGACGTGCCACGACCGCCTCGTCGTTCGTCCCATCGAAGTCATCCATCATATCGTAAATCATCTGGTCGATCACATGGACAGCACCGCTGTTCACATCGACAAGGATGTGCATACCGTTCTGCTTGAACTTATGCGTTCGGACTTTCATTTGTTCTCCTTCATAACCACTCTTGGAAATGTAATACGCTGAAGCAACCCCTAGGGGAGCAAACGGGGAAAGTACACGTTCTGCCCCCTGCGGATTTCTTTCGTTCAAGCGCAGCGCGTTTAAGAAGTCCGCAGGTATTTAGGCAGATAAGTGTACGACCGTTTGCGCAGCGTATACATGACAAACACACAGAAAAAGCCCCTCTCTCAAACGAGAAGGGCTGTGCCGATTTCCCTGTCTTACTTCGCGCAGGGCTGATTGCCCACCGTGCAGGAAGTCTTGCAGGCAGACTGGCAGGATGCCTGACATTCGCCGCAGCCGCCCGTGTAGAGCGTGGACTGCATCGTCGGCTTGTTGACCGTCTTGATGTGCTTCATCCTTCATACCTCCTCAATCCGTCGTTCCGAATTTATTCTATCGCATCATTCTTGATTATGCAAGTGATTTTTACGCTCCGACCCACTCCGCATCCACGCGCTGAATATCTGCGCCGAGTGCCACGAGCTTCGCCACGAGATCATCATACCCGCGGTCGATGTGATGGATATAGCCGACACGCGTCTCATCCGACGCGACCAGCCCTGCAAGCACCATCGCCGCACCCGCACGCAGATCCGTCGCACGCACCGGTGCACCGCTGAGCGACGTGCCGCCTTCAACCGTTGCTGTCCGTCCGTCCACACGGATCCGTGCACCCATGCGCACAAGCTCATCGACGTGCATAAAACGGTTTTCAAACACCGTCTCCGTCACGACGCTCGTCCCCTCGGCAACGGCGAGCATCGCCATGAACTGCGCCTGCATATCCGTTGGGAATCCCGGATACGGCATCGTCTTGAGATCAATCGCCTTCATCGGGCCGTCAGCAAAAACGCGTACGCCTGCAATATCCTCCTCGATCTGCGCACCGGCCTCTTTCAACTTTGCAATCACAGGCTTCAGATGCTCACTGATGGCGTTCTCGATGAACACGTCGCCGCGCGTCATTGCCGCCGCAACCATATAGGTCCCCGCCTCGATACGGTCAGGGATAATCGTATAGGCTGCCGCGCGCAGCTCCGGCACGCCATCGATCTTGATGCGGTTCGTCCCCGCACCGCGGATGCGCGCCCCCATCACATTGAGATAGTTTGCGAGATCGACGATCTCCGGCTCGAGCGCAGGATTTTCGAGAATCGTCTGCCCTTCGGCACAGGAAGCCGCCATCATCACATTCTCCGTCGCCCCGACACTCGGAAAGTCGAAGTAGATGCGAGCCCCCTTCAGCCCATGCGGCGCACGTGCATGAATTGCCCCCTGGGTGATCCCGATCTCCGCCCCCAGTGCCTCAAACCCCTTGAGATGCAGATCGATGGGGCGCGTTCCGATGGCACAGCCGCCCGGCAGGGAAATCTCCGCGTGTCCCTCACGAGCAAGCAGGGGCCCCATGATGAGAAACGACGCGCGCATTTTGCGGACAAGATCATAGGGAGCGACTGCCGTCCCGATATGTGATGCATCGATGACCAGGCGATGCTCTTCCGGCGTATAGTCCGCCGTCACGCCGAGGGCACGCAGCACCGCCGTGATCGTATAGACATCCTCTAGTGCCGGCACATCATCCAGTACGCTCCTGCCGTTCGTGCCGAGGAGCGTCCCCGCAATAATGGGAAGCACTGCATTCTTCGCCCCACCGATCTTCACGCGGCCATGCAGAGGATGTCCCCCGTGAATGACCAGTTGTTCCATTCTCCCTTATCCTCCTCGGCCTATTTTTCTACCTTCAATGCCGCGTGGATCACATTCTCGATCACATACGGTGCATAGAACTTCTCTCTCTTATCCTTCTTCGGGTCGCCAAGCAATGTCACATGCTTCGGCTCCTCACGCGCTGCCGCGCGCGCCGATGCTTCCGCCGCCGCACGCATCCGTTTCTTCATTTCCTTCTCCGAAGATGGTGCAGAGGCAGCTCCGGGCGCGATAATGATCTCGTTGTTCTGTCCCTGGTCGGCAAGCTCACGCAGCTTATCTGCCGTCGACTTGAACTTCTCCTCGTCGTCAGGGATCTCGAGGCCCGCCTGCGCGAGGAGCGCCAGCGGATTCACAGGAACAAAGCCGCCGCCGCGGATATCGAGGTTCAGCGGCCCCACCGGCTGCGCCTTCGGCACGCGATAGGGGATCGACAACGTCTCCTCCGGCTTGCGGTAGGGGCGGATCTTCGTCTTGAACATCACCGTTTCCCCTGGTTTTACCACTGTCTTATCCGGTGTTGCCGAAATGAGGACTGCCGTCTGACGTCCGCCCGTGAGCTCCACATCCACATCCAAATCGAGGATGTCGGACTCCTCCTGCGGATTGGTCACAATCGTATTCATCGCCTGCAGCAGTTCCGTCACGGCGACCTGACCGACATCCGCTGCACTGTAGTACATATTGCGCCGCTCAAAACGTCCGCCTTCATAGGCATTTGTACGGATCGCGAAGCGGATACGCGCCGTGCTGCCGGCAAGGGAGTCCGACACACGGCTCATCGCCGCATAGGCAATGCTGCCGGAGAGTACGGGGAGGAAGTCCTCATCGTAAGCAATCTGTGCACCGAATGTCTCCTCCGTGCCGAGCGTATCGTCCTTCACATGAATACGTACGGGAACCGCTGTGGGGAACGTCCCAAGAATCCCCGCAATGCCCGTCTCACGATCCTGATTGATGCGTCCGATCACACTGCCGATGTTCGCGATCTTCACGCCGTTGCTCTGTCCTGCGATCGTACCGACCACATCGGCATCCGTCATGAAGTAGTTGACGTTTCCCTTGTGCATAAAGGAGTGCCCAAACGCCAGCACCTTCTTGCCGTCGACTGCCGTCACCGTTCCCGTAGCGCCGATGCTGAAATCCCCATAGACGAGCGCGACACCAACCGGCTGCCCGCCCGTGAGCGCTGCATCATAGCGCGTGGGAAGCGGTGCATTGCCGCCTACCGTGCCCAGCGGAAAGAACGTACTGCCGGAGGGCATATTCTCCCGCAGATAGCGCAGCCCCTCTGAGCCAAACCCACTTGTGAAGAAGGTTGACTTCTCCTCCATGTGCTGCGTTTTCCTCTCCTTTTGGGCCGTTGTGTCATCTGCCGCAGAAGCATCTGTCGTCTCCGCTGATTTTTCTCGAGACGTATCGGCATCCGCCGCAGGAGGCTCTTCGGCCTTCTGTTCACCGCGCAGGGCAGCGAGTGTATCGCGCCACTCTGCCTCACGCTCAGCATGCGTCATCTTTCGGACTTTTTTCTCGCGCTCACGCAGTTCATCCTTTTCCTTTGCCTTCTTGCGCTCCTCGACAGCGCGTACCACGTCCACCGTATCGATACGCGTCTTATTCTTCGTGTCCGGCATCGTCCAGAGTGGTATCATATCCTCAATCGGCGTAATGAAAAAGGTATATGGACTGAGATCTTTCAACCCCGCTGCGAGTGCCCCCACGAGGCGGCCGTCCACATAGACCGGACTGCCGCTCATCCCTTGGAGCACCCCGCCCACATGCTCAATAAAATTGCCGCTCGTCCGCGCCATAATCATCCGCTGAGAGCCTTTTCCGCCCTCCATCTGACCGATGATCTCCACAGGGAACGACCGCACCTCCCCCGTCATATCGAGCACGGTATACGCCGTCCCCTGCATCCCATCCGTCACCTCCGTGTACGGGAGAATCGGCGGCATCGCAAAAGAGTACGGCGTGCAGCATTGTACCGCCAATGCCAAAAGTGATGCTGCCGCAAGGCGCTTCCAGTTATATCGCAAAATGTCACCTCAAAAAATATATTACAACAGAGTTTATCTGCTCTATTGTAGCACACACACAAAGATTTCGCCAGTTTTTTCGCTGGCTCCGCCGCCGTCAGTCGCGCCGGCTGCACCTCTCACAGCGCAAAGCCTCTTGACGGCGGCACTGCGTTTATCAGCGCCGCCCCCAAGCATCAGGACCAGGCCCGCTCCCAACGGAAGGAGCAGTGGTATGCTGAAACGTCAAGAGCGATGTGCAGCCGACCGTTCCCGAGATCAACAGAGGGCATCTTATGCAGAAGAGCTCCAATCGTCTGCCCCGTGTAGTGAGCCTTGGAGATACGTGCCGCCGTTTCACGATGCTCCATCTCCAGCACTTTCCCTGTCGAGTTCTCCGCCAAAGGGCTTCCAACGCGCAAAACCGATGCCGTAGGGCATGGGGATGGAACACAATCCAAAAGCTTGATGAAAACAGGGCGGCGCTGCGAAACATTTCACAGCGCCGCCCCTTGTTTATTTATGAGCAGACCAAAGATCACGTCTCTCCGAGTGCGTGCTCCAACTCTTCAAGCGTCTGCTGTTTGCTCTCACGTCCGAGAAGAATAACAGTTCCCGCAATGACGGCAAAGACCGCCGCGAACATCATAAAAATGCCGCTCATCGGAAATGCATTGGCGAGCATCACGCCGACGAGCATCGGCGCAATCATACCGCCGATACGGCCGAATCCTGCCGCCCAGCCGCTGCCAAGCGCGCGCATCGCCGTCGGGTACTGCTCGGGTGTATAGGTATAGATGACGCCCCACGCGCCGAGATTGAAGAAGCTCATCGCCGCGCCCCAGCCAAGGAGGGCAGTGACATCACCTGCATTGCCGAAGAAATAGCTGCATACGCCGCTGAGAAGGAGGAAGAGCCCGAGCGTATAGCGGCGGCCGATCACATCCACGAGGTAGGCCGCCGCATAGTAGCCCGGCAGCTGAGCGACCGTCATAATGAGGACATACTCGAACGTCTTGACAATGGCAAAGCCCTGCGCATAGACCATCGACGGCAGCCACATAAAGATGCCGTAGTAACTGAACACAATACCGAACCATGCGAGCCAGAGCATCACCGTGCGGCGGCGCATTCCCTTCGCCCAGAGCGCAGAAAATCCCGGTGTCTCCACCTGCTCCGCCTGCATACGGTGCGGGGCAAGCTGATCGAGGAAGGGACGCTCCGGCATATGGAGCTGGCGCTCGATATCGCGCACAATCGCCTTCGCCTCGTCCACACGCCCCTTGGCGAGGAGATAACGGATCGACTCCGGCATGTGCAGGCGCAGGAGGAACACATAGAGCGCGGGCAGGGCACCGATAAAGAACGCCGCCTGCCAGCCAAAGACAGGGATGAGAAGATAGGCGATGCATGCCGCCGCAAGCCAGCCAAGCCCCCAGAAACTCTCAAGGAGCACAATGAAGCGTCCGCGCAGGCGTGCCGGTGCATACTCGCTCATCAGCGTCGCTGCGACGGGCAGCTCTCCGCCCAGGCCGAAGCCGACAAGGAAGCGAAACACGAGCAGCGACTCATAACTCCACGCAACGGCACAGAGCCCCGTTGAGATACTATAGAGGAGAACCGTGATCGTAAACACCCGCTTGCGGCCGATGCGGTCGGCAATCGTCCCCGCGAGCACCGCTCCAAGCGCCATGCCGATCAGCCCAATCGAGCCGATCCATCCCACCTGTGCCGGCGTGAGACTCCACTCGCGCGCCAGTACCGGCAGGACGAAGGCGATCAGCCCCGTGTCCATCGCATCAAACAGCCAGCCAAGCCCCGTGACAACAAGCAGTTTGTACTGGAATCTGCCGAGCGGCAGATTTTCCAGACGATCCAGAATCATGAAAGTACCTCCCGAAGAAATCATGGATTTCTTTCACTGCATTGAAAAAGATAGCTGGCACATATTATAGTCAAAGTATACTGACGATACAAGGATATTTTAGGATTTTTCCTCAGAATCTTCCTTTTTTCCACTCATAAAAACACCGTAGCCCGCTGTGCCGAATCCAATGCCGACAAAGAGATAAGCGACCGTGCTGTAAACAACATCCTTTTTGTTATTGGCGGAAATCGCCGCCGCCGCTTCCTGAGCATTCGAGGCTTCCCGTGCCAGCTCCAGGTTCTCAGCCATCGGGTCGGGGGAGAGATGCAGCAGCAGCAATCCGATGCCAAGGGAAATCAGCCCAAACAGAATTACCGCGAGTTTTTTCTTCATCATATACCTCCACAAAACAAAAGGGACTCGTGAATCATCACGAATCCCTCGTTC
>NZ_GG694007.1:0-125841 GCF_000160695.1 Centipeda flueggei ATCC 43531
GACACGTTCCGCGTGCCCGCCGCCCTCATCGGCGCGACTGTCATAATATAACATACGTCACGAGTCCCGTCAACCCCTTTTTCCTCTTTCTTGCAAAAAAATGCGTCAAACTGACCATGCGGAGGTCATCCTTGGTTCCTTAATGCCCCGCAAGGCGTGCGATAAGAAGAACGACAACGCCTGGGATGCCAAAGAATCCCGCGATCAGTGCGCGCAGAAAGGTAATTTCGATGCCTGCCCCAAAAAGGTTAACCACCCAGAGAATAATCGCGCCGACGACACTGTTCGTAATGAGCTTCCACACGATGCGGAACGGCAACGAAATCACCTTGCCGAGGACGGCAAAGATCAAAACGGCGACCGCGGTTCCTGCAACGATATCCAAATCAAATCTCCCTTCTGTTTTCCATGGCGCGTGATAGCGTCACCTCATCTGCATACTCCAAATCGCCGCCCACGGGCAGCCCGTGGGCGATGCGTGTCACGCGGATTCCCATCGGCTTTAGGAGCTTTGCGATATACATTGCCGTCGCCTCCCCCTCAACATTGGGATTCGTTGCGATAATGACTTCCTGTATGTCCTCCTTGCCCGCGCGCAGGACGAGCTCGCGGATGCGGATGTCGTTTGGTCCCACTCCCTCAAGTGGAGAGAGGGCTCCGTGCAGGACGTGGTACACGCCGTCATAGTCGTTCATGCGTTCCATCGCCGCAACGTCCTGCGGCTGCTCAACGACACAGATCGTCGTGTGGTCGCGCTTCTCCGCCGTGCAGACGGCACATGGGTCGCTGTCCGTAAGGTTGAAGCAGACGGAACAGAAGCCGATCTTCTCCTTTGCTCCCGTAATGGCAGCGGCAAGACGCCTCGCACGCTCCATATCCATATCCAGAATATGGTAGGCAAGCCGCGTTGCTGTCTTTGCTCCGATGCCGGGGAGCGCGCGCAGCTGCTCGATGAGCTGCGTGAGGGGTGCAACCTGCTGCATCTTAGAGCAGTCCGGGCGGAAGGCCGAGCCCACTCGTCAGCTTGCCCATCTCCTGCGCCATCATGTCGTCCACCTTTTTCGTCGCCTCGTTGAACGCCGCCGAGATGAGATCCTGCAGCATCTCGATGTCCTCAGGGTCAACTGCCGCGGGCGCGATAATGAGGCTCTGCACCTGCTTTTCACCGTCCATGACGACCTTCACTGCGCCGCCGCCCGAAGAAACCTCGACCGTCTTCTTGCGCAGCTCATCCTGCATTTTTTTCATATCCGCCTGCATCTTCTGGACTTTTTTCATCATGCCGGCCATATTTCCGCCGCCGTTAAACATAGTATCTCTCCTCCATTATTGGTCCTCTTCCACCGCTCCGCAGTTCCGCCTTCTCCGAGGAAATGGCGGGCGCAGTGAGCTGATAGAGGCATCCACAAAGCACCCGAAAGTACTCTTAGCCTAGCAAAATCCGTCCGCAACGTCAAGCCTGCGCATCAGGCGGAAGCTCATCATCAAACATCTCTGCTTCCTCATCGGGCGTTGGCTCATACGTCTCGCAGTCATCCTCTTCCGCCTGCTTCTGCTGCGGCGGGGCAGGCTTCTTCTCCGCCGCGCGCGGCGGTGCAGGTGACGTTACCTCCTCTATGCGTGCCCCATCGCCCGCAACTTCAAGCAGTGCCGCAACAGGCGCGGGATAGTCAGGAGAGGCTTTGATCGGCGGTGCAGGGACAGCATCCTCCTCGCCGCCTGTGCAGACAACGGAGAGCGGACGGCCTGCCAGCGCCGTCATCACCTCATCAAACACGGCACGATGACGTTTCGCAATGTAGTCACGCGCCATATCTGAAGACGGTCGGATGAAAAAATGCGTCTCCGTCATCCCCTCGTATGCTGCCCCCGAAAGAAGCGATGCCGCGAGCCGATTCCGCTCCTTGAGCCGCACCTGAAAACTCTGCCAGACCTTCATGTCGAGCTGACGTGGTGCACCGTCTGCCGCCACTTTTGCGGCAGACGATGCAGCGGATTTCGACGCAGTTTTAGGTGCTGTGGTGCTGTCCGCCTTCGCCGTGCGGGGGCGCGGTGTCGGTGCAGGAGGCACTCCCCCCGCGGCGGATATGGGTGCAGATACGCTGCCTGCGGCAAGGCGCGCTGCCAGTTCTTCGACCTGCGCTTCAAGCCGCGCGATATGCGCAGCATCCGCGCTGCCTGGATGAGGTGCGGCAGCCCCCACCGACACAGCCGCTCCATCTGCATGACATAACTCGATCAACAGTGTCTCCGCCGCGATGCGCGGCTGCGGTGAGGTGCGCAGATCCTGCATCGTCTCATTGAGTCGGCGCAGAATTGTCATGATCTCATCTTCGGAGAACTGCGCCGCATCCGCACGCAGCTGCTCTGCATCGCCCGCGCAGAGCTCTGCTGCGCTGATTGTACCGCCGACCCCTGCAATCATCAAACTGCGGAAGTACTGTGCCAGCTCCACGAGCACCTGCCTCAGCTCGCGCCCATTCTGCAGGAGCTGACTAAGCTGCGTGATCAGTGCCGCCGCGTCGCGCGCGGCAATCTGCTCTGCCATCTGCCGAATCCATGCACGTCCGACGAGGCCGAGTGCCTCCTGCACGCGCTCCGCTGTCAATGTCCCCTCTGCAAGAGCCGTACACTGATCGAGAATCGAGAGAGCATCGCGCATTCCGCCGTCCGCCTGAACCGCAATGATGCCGAGTGCATCCTCCTCCGCCTCAATTCCCGACTCCTTGCAGACATAAATAAGGCGATCGCAGATCTCCGTCACCGTAATGCGATGAAAGTCGTAGCGCTGACAGCGCGACTGGATCGTCGCAGGCACCTTGTGCGGTTCCGTCGTTGCGAGAATAAAGATCACACGCTCGGGCGGCTCCTCAAGCGTCTTAAGGAGGGCATTAAACGCTTCCGTCGTGAGCATGTGCACTTCGTCAATGATGTAGATTTTATAAAGCCCCTCCGTCGGAGCAAACTTCACCGACTCGCGCAGATCACGGATCTCGTCGATGCCGCGGTTGGACGCCGCGTCGATCTCGAAGACATCCATTGACGATCCGTCGCTGATGCTGCGGCAGGAGTCACAATGCCCGCACGGCGTCAGCGTCGGTCCCTCGGCGCAGTTGAGGGCACGAGCAAGGATCTTCGCCGTGCTCGTCTTCCCTGTGCCGCGCGGGCCCGTAAAGAGGTAGGCATGGCTGATCTGCCCGCTCGTCACTGCGCGGGAAAGCGTGCGGCTGATGTGCTCCTGTCCCACGAGATCGGCAAAGCGCTCCGGCCGCCACCGCCGATAGAGTGCAACGTACGCCACGGTGCACCTCCTTTTTGACAAATAAAAAACAGCCCGTCACGGGCTGCACTGTTCCGATTTCTCCCACGGCAGACCGCAGTTCCCAGGCGCCCTCGCGGCACATGAAACGATCCGCTTACCGCTGCTTCCTTCCGGACCTGACGGGGTTCACAGGGCTTCATTGCGCGAGACCAGGGCACTGCAGCCCGCCCTGAGAAAAATCAATAAAAATGGCGGAGAGTGAGAGATTCGAACTCTCGGTACGGTATCACCGCACACACGCTTTCCAGGCGTGCTCCTTCAACCACTCGGACAACTCTCCACAGTGCTCTCACATGAGAAGCTATTCATTTATGGGACAACAACATAGGGTAGTCTACATGGTTTATGAATTCTTGTCAAGGGAAAAATGAAGGACTGCGGCATATCCATACCGCAGCCCGCCAAGTCACCATTATGCCAGCACGCGTGAGAGCCGCACAAGCTCCGGATCGAGCGTCTTGCTGTTGTTGACCGCCTCGAAGAGGTTGACCCCCACAACCTGCCCCTCGTTGAAACTGTAAACCACATCGGTCACACCCGAGATGATCGCAAGTGCCGCCTTCTCACCGAGCATCGACGCCTTGATGCGGTCCTCCACCGTCGGCGAACCGCCGCGCTGAATGTGTCCGAGCACCGAGACGCGCGTATCGATCTGCGTCTTCTCTCCGATGATCTTGCCGATCTCAACGCCCGAGCCCGCGCCCTCTGCGACGACGATGATGCTGTAGCGCTTGCCGCGCTCATACATCTCCTTCAGTTCCAGACTAATCTCCTCAAGATCAAACGCCACCTCCGGCACGAGGATGTACTCCGCACCGCCCGCGATTCCTGACATCATCGCCAGCCAGCCTGAGTGACGCCCCATGACCTCGACGATGATGATGCGGCGATGTGCCGACGCCGTATCACGCAGCTTGTTGATCGCATCGACGATCGTGTTGCACGCCGTATCGCAGCCAATCGTATAGTCCATGCCCCAGACATCGTTGTCGATCGTGCCCGGCAGCCCGACGATCGGCATTCCCGTCTCCTTGCTGAGAAGCGAGCCGCCCGTCAGGGAGCCGTCGCCGCCGATGATCACGAGCCCCTCGATATTGCGTTTGCGGAGATTCTCATAGGCTGTCTTGCGCCCCTCGGGCGTCATGAACGTCTTGCTGCGCGCCGTGCCGAGGAACGTGCCGCCGCGCTGGATGAGATCGCTGACGCTGCGCGACGTGAGCGGCTCAATATCGTCGTGCACCATGCCGCTGTAGCCGTTGTGCACACCGTAGACATCGACGCCCTCATAGAGTGCCGTACGCACCACAGCACGTGCCGCCGCATTCATGCCGGGGCTGTCTCCCCCCGACGTGACGACCGCGATTGCCTTTTTCAGCATAAAACCATCCCCCGTCTCGATCCTGCGCTCACGCGCGTATTGTTCTTGCTCTCTATTCTACGAAAGCGCGCATCAAAAGTAAAGACTTTCACAGAAAAAAGAAAGAGGAACTGCTGCATGAAGCTTTTCGCTTCATGCAGCGCCCCCCAAACATGATCTTATTTTTCTTATTCGTATTTCTGCGCGTGAAACTCATCCTTGTTCCATGCCATTATGCCGCGCTGATTGGGCAGTATGGCGGGATCAAAAATGGGATTCTTCCCTGCCGTCTTCTGCGCAAAATAGTCGCGGAGCACCATCCGCGCATAGGGCGCAAGCCGCGTAATCGCGTAGAGATTCGTGAGACAGATCATCGCCATGAAGAGATCCGCGAGGTTCCAGACGAGCTGGAACGCAGCGACACAGCCGAAGAACACCATCACGACCACGGCGGCGCGGTAGAGATTGAGCGCCGTCTTTACATTCGCACCGAAAAAGTGAATGTTGATCTCGCCGTAGTAGTAGTTGCCGACGACCGAGCTGAACGCAAAGAGGAAAATCAGAATCGAGAGGAGCGACGAAGCCCACGTACCGAAGACGCTCGCGAGCGAATCCTGTGCGAGTGCGATGCCGCTCACGTCGCCGCCGATCGTATACTGCCCCGTGAGAAGCACGATGAACGCCGTCGCCGAGCAGACAACCCACGTATCGACGTAGACGCCGAACGCCTGCACCAGCCCCTGCTTTACCGGATGGGTCACGCTCGCTGTCGCCGCCGCATTCGGGATCGAGCCTTCGCCCGCCTCATTCGAGAACAGGCCGCGGCGGATCCCCGTGAGGATCACCGTGCCGATGCCGCCGCCGACCGCCGCCTGCGGGCTGAACGCATCGTGCAGAATGAGGGCAAACATCCCCGGCACGGCATCGATGTGCATGACGACAATGATGAGCGCGATGAGGAGATACAGCCCCGCCATGATCGGCACGAGGAACGTCGTAAACGTCGCGATGCGGCTGAGCCCTCCAAAGATCACGAGTGCCGCCAGCACCGAGAGGGCGATGCCCATGATCCACGTCTCCACGCCGAACGCCTTCTCCACCGAGAGCGCAATCGTATTCGCCTGCACCGAGACGTAGATCAGGCCGAACGTCACGGAGATCAGCACGGCAAAGAGCTTTGCCACGGCGGGCTGACCGAGTGCATTCTGGATGTAGTAGGCAGGGCCGCCGTGAAAGAGCCCGTGGCCGCGCGGAATCTTATAGATCTGCGCGAGCGTGCTCTCTACGAACCCCGTCGCCGTCCCAACGAAGGCAATCGCCCACATCCAGAACACCGCACCGGGGCCGCCCGTCACAATGGCGATGGCAACGCCCGCGATATTGCCGACGCCGACACGCGATGCCGTGCTGACACAGAACGCCTGGAACGACGAGATCGCCTTGCGCCCGCTCGGGCGGCGTCCGAGATCGCCCGCAAGGAGGCGTACCATCTCGGGCAGCGCACGCAGCTGGACGAGCTTCGTCGAGAGCGTGAACCACAGTCCGCAGCCGACAAGAACAACGATGATGATATAAGTCCACAAAAAGTCGTTGATCGCCCCCACAGCCGAGTTGAGAAAATCCATCGTATCACCCTTTCCTATAAAAACAGTCTCCATCATACGCGAAAAAAAAGCCTCTTGTCAAATTGCATCCGTGTATTCTTTCATATTTTGGGAAATACAGAAAATAAATCTGCTGACAGGCTGTATGGTATGCACAGCATCTTTACTTCTCTTTCAAAAGAGTGTAAAATGTTGATAGTTGTAAACTCAGGGATAAAAAGACGGGGGATATGTCATGCTGAAAAAGACAAAAATTATATGCACACAGGGTCCTGCCACGGATCCGGACGGCATCGTCGATGCACTCATCGAGAGCGGGATGAACTGCGCTCGCTTCAATTTCTCCCATGGCTCGCACGCGGAGCATCTGGAACGCATCAAAAAGGTACGCGCTG
The DNA here is from genome assembly GCF_000160695.1 of Centipeda flueggei ATCC 43531. Lineage (GTDB taxonomy): Bacteria > Bacillota > Negativicutes > Selenomonadales > Selenomonadaceae > Centipeda > Centipeda flueggei. The sequence goes on from NZ_GG694007.1 coordinate 6,679, forward strand.
CGGCAGAGCGCTCGGGCAAGGTAATCTCGCTGATCCTCGACACCAAGGGACCGGAGATGCGTCTCGGCGAATTCGCCGCCGGCAAGGTACACCTCGAAAAGGGCAACAAATTCACCCTCACATATGACGATGCGCCGGGTGATGAGACACACGTCAGCGTCAACCACAAGAAGCTCTACACTGAGGTCAAGCCGGGCGACAAACTGCTGCTCTCCGACGGGCTGGTGGAGCTCGTCGTCGATGAGATTCGCGGCAAGGACATCGTGACCACCATCCTGAACAGCGGGGCGATGTCTACGCGTAAGCGCGTCGCAGCGCCCGGCATTGAGCTGAGTCTGCCCGCTATCTCCGAGCAGGATGAACGCGACATTATCTTCGGGATCGAGAACGATATGGACTTTGTCGCAGCATCGTTCATCCAGCGCCCTGCGGACGTAGAAGAGATCCGTCACCTGATCGCAAAGCACGGCGGTCACATGGAAATCATCCCGAAGATCGAGAACCTCGCAGGCGTCAACAACTTCGACGAGATCCTCGCTGTCTCCGACGGAATCATGGTGGCACGCGGCGACCTCGGTGTCGAAGTTCCCGCAGAGGACGTCCCTGTCCTCCAGAAAGAGATTATCCGCAAGTGCAACGCGGTCGGCAAGCCCGTCATCGTCGCCACGCAGATGCTCGAATCCATGACGGAGAATCCGCGTCCGACGCGTGCTGAGGTCTCCGATGTCGGCAATGCCATCTTCGACGGTGCAGACGCGATCATGCTCTCCGGCGAGACAGCAAACGGCAGCTACCCGGTCGAGGCAGTCAGAACGATGAACACCATCGCTCTGCGCTGTGAAGCATCGCTTGAGTACGACACACTCATCCGCGCACGTCAGATCCGCGAGCGTTCCTCCACAACGGATGCCGTCTCTCACGCAACGGTTCAGCTTGCCTACGAGACAAGTGCCACCGCCATTCTCACACCGACCCAGTCCGGCTACACGACGCGCGTCGTGTCGAAATACCGCCCAAAGGCGACCATCGTTGCCTACGCGCCGAGCCCAATGGTTGCACGCCACATCAACCTGCGCTGGGGCGTCTACTCCATCCAGGGACGCAAGTGGACGAGCGCCGAGGACATGCTCGACTCCTGTACGCAGAGTGCCCTCGAGAACGGCTACGTCGACCACGGCGACAAGATTGTCATGGTCTCCGGCATGACCTACAACGAGGGCGGTGCCATCGCCGTCCGCGTCACGACGATTCACTAAACGGAGCAAATGCCCCCTATACGGCTTACACAGCCCGCTGCATCTGTATATATCCCATACTCCTCCGCTCGCGGCAGGGGAAAGGGCTCGCAAAGCGGCGGAGGGGAAAATGGGAAGGGCTGATGTACGGAACAGAATGCTTCGTACATCAGCCCTTATTGATGAAAGGAGCTTTTCTATGGAAATGATTCACAGCGATAGCGCCCCCGCCGCTCTCGGGCCCTACAGCCAGGCGATGCGCGTCGGCAGCCTCGTCTACACCTCGGGGCAGATCGGCATCGACCCTGCCGTCGGCAAGATCACCGCAACGGACGTGGCAGGACAGGCAGAGCAGGTCTGCAAGAACCTCGCCGCCGTCCTCAGTGCTGCCGGTACCGACCTCTCGCACACCATCAAGACCACCTGCTTCCTCGCGGACATCGCGGACTTCGCCGCATTCAACGATGTCTATGCCCGCCACTTCACGGGCAAACCCGCCCGCTCCTGCGTCGCTGCAAAGGCCCTGCCCGCAGGTGCACTCTGCGAGATCGAGGTCATCGCCGAAGTCTAAGACAATATTTTTCACCGAAGCACAAAAACGGGACGATCTTGACCTGACCCCCAAAAGTTAGATTTGAGGGATCTAACTTTTGGGGGTCACTACATATCGATCGTCCCGTTTTCTATGTCCGTATCGTTACTCCATCACCATCGGCTCGATCTGCTCATCCTTCATAAAGCGGCTGAGCTTCTGCACGCTCGCCATGAGATTGCGGTAGTTCTCCGGCGTCAGCGACTGCGGTCCATCGGAGAGGGCTCGTGCGGGATTCGGGTGCACCTCGATGATGAGCCCATCCGCTCCTGCCGCGATAGAGGCGAGGGACACGGGCTTAATCATGCGCCACTTTCCCGTACCGTGACTCGGGTCGGCAATGATCGGCAGATGCGAGAGGTGCTTGATCGCGGGAATCGCGCTGACGTCAAACGTGTTGCGCGTATACGTCTCATACGTGCGGATGCCGCGCTCACAGAGAATGACGTTCGGGTTGCCCTCATTCATGATATACTCAGCAGCGTTCAGCCACTCGTCGATGGTCGCGGCGAGTCCGCGCTTCAGCATGACGGGCTTGCCCGCACGTCCAACCGCACGCAGAAGGCCGAAGTTCTGCATATTGCGTGCGCCGACCTGCAGAAGATCGGCGTAGGCGGCGACCGTGTCCACTGCCTCGACCACCGTGACCTCCGTCACAACGGCAAGGCCCGTCTTCTCACGCACCTCGGCGAGGTACTTCAGCCCCTCCTCCTCGAGTCCTTGGAACGCGTAGGGCGAGGTACGCGGCTTGTATGCACCGCCGCGGATGAACTGCGCGCCGCCTTCCTTGATGATCTCTGCTGTTTCGAGCAGCTGCTCACGCGACTCCACTGCGCAGGGTCCCGCCATGACCACGGGCGTGCCGTCACCGATCTTGACGCCGCGGATATCCACCACCGTCGCGGCGGGATGGAACTCGCGGCTCGCGAGCTTATAGCTCTTCGAGATCGCGACTGTCGTCTCAACGCCGTGCATCGCATCCAAGGGCGTTGCGGCGAGCTTCGTCTTGTCGCCGATCACGCCGACGATCTTCTGATGCGCGCCCTCCATCACCTTTGCTTCGAGACCTTTTTCCTCAATTGCCTGAATGACGCCCTCAATATCAGCCTGCGTGGCATCCGCATTCATAATAACAACCATCGTAAAACTCCTTTATCCCTAAGGAAGCACTGATAAACTCAGCACCGCCGTCTTAGTACATCTTTTTCGCCCTGTCTGTGCCCTAGAATCCTCCACATAGCTCTTGCTATGCGTCCGGTTTGCTGCCTCAATCGGACAAAAATCTACGCTAATCTGAGAGCCTGTTTTATCAGCGATTCCCTAAATCCCTAAAAAACAGCGGTGCTCCCTATTCATTGTGAGCGAGATGTACCGGAAATCGCCCCAACTCCTTCAGCCAGATGCTCCGCCGTGCGACGGCGGCGATCGCCTCCTCTGCGGCATCGCTGTGCGCATCGAGATCAAAAAAGAAAAGATACGCGCCCAGCTCCGTCCGTGCAGGGCGAGACTCAATGCGCGTGAGATTCACCTCGCGGCGGGCAAACTCACCGAGGACATTGTAGAGTGCCCCCGGACGCGAACCGTCGATCTGTGCCACCAGCAGCACCGTATCGGGTGCTGCGGGGGGCGATGTTTCCTGCGCACGCACGACCTCAAAGAAACGTGTGCAGTTCGCTCCGCTGTCCTCAATCCTGCCCGCGATCTCCACCAGACCATTCAACACACCTGCCCGCCGCGTACAGATCGCCGCCGCTCCCGCATCTACAGGCAATGCACCAACCATCTCCGCCGCACGCGCCGTGCTCGCCGTCTTGATGAGCTCCGCCTGCGGGCAGTACTGCAGGAGAAACGTCCCGCACTGCGCGATGGGCTGTGCATGAGAGTAGATCGTACGGATCTCCACATCTGCGCGCCGCGCCATCAGATAGTTGTGGACAGGCCAGATCACCTCACGGTTCACACGCAGAACATCCGTGTGTGCGAGCACATCGAGCGTCACGGCGATTGCCCCCTCGAGGGAATTCTCCACAGGGACAAACGCCGCATCCACCGCTCCCGTCTCCACCGCATGAAGACACGCCCCGATATCGCCATAGCAGACAATCTCGCGGTCAAGTTTCTGCCACTCCACGAGATAGCGTGCCGCCGCCTCACTGTGCGTCCCCGCGGGGCCGAGCACCCCCATCGTCTCTTTCACCAGCACGCCCTCCTCATACAAAAAGACGTATCATATCATACTATATGTACGGCTCGTTGACAAGTCTATTGCGAAACACTTTCATTACTATATCATCTCCCCCAAGGTTCACCAATATGTTATAATCATTCAAGGAAACAGTAAAGGAGCAGCTATGACCCCAAACGATTATCTGTCCATCCTGCACGTCATCGCAGGGCTCAAGGAGCGTACGCGCCACGCTTGGATGAAATCCGGACGACAGGAGAGTGTCGCCGAGCACAGTTGGCGCATGGCGCTGATGGTGTATTTTCTGCACGACCAGTTCCCCAAAGCCGACCTCACGCGCGTCCTCCTCATGGCGCTCCTGCACGACGTAGGAGAGGTATTTACAGGCGACATCCCAACCTTTGAAAAAACAGACGCCGACCGTGCCCGTGAGCACGAGCTCCGCGACAAATGGATCGCCGCACTGCCCACTCCCTACACGGAGGAGATACGTGCCCTTTTTGACGAGATGGATATGTGTGAGACCGAGGAAGCCCGCCTCCTCAAGGCACTCGACCGCATGGAGGCAGTCATCACGCACAACGAGTGTGGTCCTGCTGCATGGCTGCCCCTCGAATACGACCTGCAGCACACCTATGGCGTGAAAGAGTCAGCGTTCTCTCCCGTACTCAAAGGGCTGCGCGCAGAGGTAAACCGTGAGGTCGATGAAGTGATCGCATCATTGCAAAAGGAAGATGAAAGATGAAAACGAACTATGGCAATTGGATCTCCGCACCGATGATGAAAACTCTCGCATCCATTGCGGGCGGACTCTACATGTTCACCGCGCTCTATGCGCTCATTTTCGACCGCGTGACGGCCCCCTTCTTCATCCTTTTCATTCTCTCCTTCGTCGCAACCGTTGTCGTCATCTATATGTACTACTGCCGCCGTGTATTCGACTTCGAAGGCGGCGGGCTCATGCGCCGCATTCACAGCTATCTGCTCGATCATCTGCCGTGGGACGGCCGCGGCAGGGTGCTTGAGGTCGGCTGCGGCTCGGGCGCACTCAGCATTGCCGCAGCGAAACGCTTTCCGCTCGCTGCGGTACAGGGCATCGACTACTGGCCGCCAATGTGGAACTATGGGCAGGCACAGTGCGAGACAAACGCCGCCGCCGAAGGCGTCGCAGATCGCTGCACATTTCAGCACGGTGACGCAGCGAAACTCGACTTCCCCGACAATCATTTCGACGCTGTTGTCAGCAACTTTGTTTTTCACGAAGTACGCACGCAAAAGGACAAATTCATGCTCGTTGAGGAAGCTCTGCGCGTACTGAAAAAAGGCGGTGCGTTTGCCCTGCATGACACCTATGGGAACAAGGATATGTACGGCAGCATGGATGAATTCGTTGCCTGCCTCAAACAGCATGGCATTGCCGACGTATCCTACCTCCCGAATACCGAGCGAAACATCCCCATGCCCGCCCTCCTCCGCTTTATGCTGCGCGGTGTCGGCATGCTTTATGGAACAAAGTGACTTGTGCCGTAGACGAACGTTTTACTGTAAATTTCGAAAGGAAACGGTCACCGCATCCATAGAAAGGACGATCACCATGAAACTCTCCACACTGCCCGCTGCCCTCGCTGCCGCCGCTCTCCTCTGCGCCCCCCATTCCTTCGCTGTGCCTGCGCCCGCATCAAAGGACAGTGCACCAAGCATCCCGCGGCCTGCGTTCCCTGCCGAACTCCCGCAGACGAAAGTGATTGACGCGAAACTCGCTGCGAGTCTGCCCTTTGCTCTTCCCGCCCCACATTTCGACATCCTCACCGTCCCCACACAGCCCCCCGCCGAGGTCACCATCCTCGGTGAGCCCATTGCATCCGAGGAGCAGATGCTCGCCTGCCTCCTCGCCCGCAACCCAAAGCCAAAGCTCACGGGCTCTCCCAAGGAACTTGTCCACGCCTACTACGAGGAAGCAGAGCGCGAGGGCATCCGCCCCGACGTCGCCCTCGCACAGGCGTACAAAGAAACGGGCTTCTTCGCCTACGGCGGCGACGTGGACTGGCGGCAGAACAACTTCTGCGGACTCGGCGCAACGGGGAACGGCGCAAAGGGACTCTCCTTCCCCGACATGCGCACGGGCGCGCGCGCGCACATCCAGCATCTCCTCGCCTACGCAAGCACAACGCCGCCGCACAGCCCTATTGTTGATCCGCGCTATGACCTTCTCCGCACAAAACGCCCCGACATCTTCGGCAAACTCACGCACTGGGTACAGCTCAACGGCGTCTGGGCCGTCCCCGGCACCACCTACGGACAAGGTATCCTCGCCATCCGTGACCGCGCTGCTCTCCCTGACGGCTCCGACGCCTCCCTCCATGCCGCCAACGCGCGCATCATGCAGGCGGCCGACGTCGACGGCTACATCTATCGCGGACTCGTCTACCTCCACCGTGGCAATGCCTCTGCCGCACTCGCTGACTTTAACGCCGCACAAAAACGCAGTACTCGCCGCCCCGAACCATACCTCGGCATTGCCCTCACACACACGGCGACAGGCAACCGCAAAGAAGCCCGCCGTGCCTACGAGGCATACCTAAGACTTGCTCCCAACGATGCCGGAGCACTCTACAACTACGGACTCACCCTCTTCACAGAAAACGCTCCTGCACAGGCAGTTCCCATCCTGCGTGATGCCATCCAACATAATGCACAAAATACCGACGCATACAGCGCTCTCGCCGTCGCCCTCATCCATACGAAGGATTACGCAGGTGCATGGAAAACCCTCGCAGACGCTGCTGCCATCGCCCCCGCGAATCCTGACATCCTCATCAACCAGATTCTCCTGCAGGCATGTCTGAAGGAGACGGACGCCAAGAAGGGGAAGAAGAAATAAATACCTAGCCACTAATGTCAGTCATTTTTTGAAAAAGAACCGTACCGAGGCACGCCCCTCGCATACGGTTCTTTGTTCTATATTGGCTTTTACTCCGCGAGCCGCAGGAGTCCCGGCTGCTCGATATGCCACTTTTCATTGCGCTGGGTAAAGAGCGCAGGCATATCAACGGTGATATGATGATATGTCTTTCCTGCCTCATAGCGTGTGGCAAACGTCTCCTTCATGCCGCCATCGTCGTGCATTTTCTGATCGTAGGGGAACATGGGGCTCGGGATGACGGCAAAGTCGCCCGGCTGTCCCGGAATGTCATACGCCCAAAAGGTAGCCTCATTGAGGTCCTCGACCGTCTCGAACTTCGGCATCGTCTTGCCATTCTCGACGGCCGCGTGATCGGAGCAGACAAGGAGGTGCAGTCCGTACTTCGTGATGAGCGGCACGCACAGCTCCGCGCCCTTCGTGCGGTCAAAGTTCTCGCACAGGGCATGGTAGTCGTCGAGAAGATCCTGCCAGATCGGTTTGCTCTCAAGGAGGGCGTCGAGGTCAAGATCCTCGTCCTCGTCTTCCTCCTCGTGCTTCTCCGACTCCGATGCCGGTTCTGGTTCAGGTTCCGGCTCAGGCGCTGGCAGCTCCGGTTCTGGTTCCGGCGCCGGCAGCTCCGGTTCTGGTTCCGGCGCCGGCAGCTCCTGTTCTGGCTCAGGCGCCGACAGCTCCGGCTCTGGAACCTGCGTCTCCTCTGGCACAGATTCCTTCGCCAATGACGGTGCCGCCGGCCGTCCCCCTCCCTCTGCAAGAGCTGTCTCGAGCTGTGCGATCTTCTCCTTCAATTGGGTGATCTCACTAGCGGTCATGCTGTCCTTTGCTGCAGCGCTTTTGATCTCATTCGAGAGACGCTCCGCTTCTTTGCGCAGCCACGCGACACTCCCTTCAAGCGCATCAACTGTTCCGCCTGTCTGCCGCCATGCATAGTAGGCCGCCACGGAGGCGATACCGACACTCGCAATAACGAGGACAAACGACAATATTGTCATAACATCCGCCATCACCGGATGAATAAAGCCCGCGGTCTGCACCGCTGCAGACGCCGCTTCTGTTTCCATAGATCATCTTCCTTTCCCTTTTTCTCAGTATCCCTATGCCATATCTTGTTAAGTTCTCTATAATAGAGTAAAAATCCTGCAATAAATTCACAGAAAAAGAGCCGCTCCACGTGAAGCGACTCTGCCCGTCAAAAGAGAATAACAGGTGTGCTGATCAGCACGCACCGGCAATGGCTGCGCCGAGCTTCTTGCTGCCCTCGATGCCCTCATCGTCCGGCTCATTCTCGACGATGAAGGTATCGACGAGATTGGCGCCCGCTTCTTTCGTGCGCTCGGACCACGTCTCCATCCATGCGCCTGCACCCCAGCCCCACGAGCCAAAGAGCACGACCGGCTTGCCAGAAAGCTTGCCGCTGTCAACCGCAGCTGCGAAGAACGGCTCGTATGAGCCCTCCTCCAGCTCCTCTGCCCCCATCGAGGGGCAGCCGAGTGCGAGACCGTCAAAGCCGTCGATCTGATCGACGGAGAAGCTGTCCACCTCGAAGCACTCGACGTCGGCACCTGCGCCCTTTGCCCCCTCGACGACAGCCTCTGCCATCTTCTGCGTATTGCCCGTGCCGGACCAGTACACAACTGCTACCTTTGCCATGTGAAATCCTCCTCATGAAAATATCCCCTCTGCCCTGCAGCGACAAGAGACTGCCGCTCGATGCATGGTTCTCGGGTGTGATTGTTCTGTTTCTATTATAGCGAAAATTCGCATCACTGACAACCGAATCTTTTCTATCTATAAATAGATAAAATCTTGGAAACATCGCGTCATTGACAAAGCGGCGCGTCTATGCTACGTTTAATCGGTATCAACGAAGAGAGGCTACCATATGATACAGCTAAAGAATATCATCAAAACATACGCAGGCGATGTGCATGCCCTGCGCGGCATTGATCTCACGATCGAACGCGGCAGCATCTATGGCATCATTGGGCTGTCAGGCGCAGGAAAATCGACGCTCATCCGCTGCATCAATATGCTTGAGCGCCCGACGAGCGGCGCTGTCCTCGTGGACGGACGCGATCTCATGCAGGTCTCGGAGAGCGAGCTGCGCGAGGAGCGGCGGCACATCGGCATGATTTTTCAGCACTTTAATCTGCTGTCCTCTGCGACGGTCTACGACAACGTGGCATTCCCGCTGCGGCTCGCGGGAAAGTCTGCCGAGGAGATCCGCCCCAAGGTGACGGAACTGCTCACGCTGGTCGGGCTCGGCGATAAGGCAAATTCCTACCCGAGCCATCTCTCGGGCGGGCAGAAGCAGCGCGTCGGCATCGCGCGCGCACTCGCAGGAGATCCGAAGGTACTGCTCTGTGACGAGGCAACCTCGGCGCTCGACCCGCAGACAACGAAGTCCATCCTCGCGCTCATCCGCGACATCAACCGCCGCATGGGACTGACCGTCGTCGTCATCACGCATGAAATGCAGGTCATCAAGGATATCTGTGAGCGCGTTGCCGTCCTCGACGGCGGCATCATCGCCGAGGAGGGCGATGTGGTGGACGTGTTCACCGCACCGCAGCAGCCGATCACGAAGGAGTTCATCAGCGTGCTCCTATCGAACGAGCTGCCGACGGCATTTCGCGGAAATTCCATCGAAGAAGCGCCGAGCGAGGGGAGCTATATGCTCCTGCGCCTTACATTCCTCGGCGAGCGCGCGGACGATCCCGTGCTCGCGGAGATGATCCGCCGCTTCCCAACCATTGAGGTGACGATGCTCTTCGGTACACTCGACCAGATCAAGGAGCTGCCGTTCGGGCGCATGATTATCGGGATGCGCGGTGCACCGGAGGAGATACAGCGCGCCATTGACTATCTCTCGGAACGGCATTTGAAACAGGAGGTGATCGGCTATGTCCGCCGAAATGATTCCCCTGCTGACTAAGGCACTCGGAGAGACCGTCTATATGGTCGCGGTCAGTATGGTCATCTCGAGTGCGCTCGGCATCCCGCTCGGTGTGCTCCTGCACGTGACAGCGCGGGGCGAGATCCTCGATGCGCCGGCGGTGAACCGCTCGATCGGCGCGGTGGTCAACGCGATCCGCTCCATCCCGTTCATCATCCTGATGGTGGCAATCATCCCGCTGACCCGTCTCATCGTCGGCTCGGCGATCGGCACGACGGCGGCGATGGTGCCGCTCGTCATCGCCTCTGTCCCCTTCATCGGGCGGCAGGTGGAGACCTCGCTGCGCGAGGTGCCGCACGGTCTCATCGAAGCGGCGCTCTCCATGGGGGCGACGCCGCTGCAGATTGTGACGCGCGTGCTCCTGCCGGAGTCCATGCCCGGCATCGTCAGCCAGCTCACGACGGTCGTCATCGCACTCGTCGGCGAGTCCGCCATGGCCGGTGCGATCGGCGGCGGCGGTCTTGGTGATCTCGCGATCCGCTACGGCTATCAGCGGTTCCGCCCCGACATCATGCTCGCGACCGTCGTCATTCTCATCGTTCTCGTCCAGCTCGTGCAGTTTGCAGGCAATACCCTCGCCGCACGGCTGAATAAGAAATAAATTCTTAGAGATCAATTTTTCAAAGGAGGTACTTTATGAAAAAACTGCTCGCTCTTGTGCTTGCCGTCACCGCATTTGCCCTCGCCGGCTGCGGCGGCAGCGCAGACAAGCCCGCCGACAACGCCAAGGCGGAGAAGGTCGTCAAGGTCGGTGCATCGCCCGTTCCCCACGCGGAGATCCTCGAGGCGATCCGCCCCGAGCTCGAAAAGGAAGGCGTAAAACTCGAGATCGTCGAATTCAACGACTATGTTCAGCCGAACATCGCCACGAACGATAAGGAGATCGACGCGAACTTCTTCCAGCACGAGCCATACCTGAAGAATTTTGTTGAGGAGCACCCCGAGCTGAAGCTCGTGAACGTTCTCGGTGTCCACATCGAGCCGATGGGTGTCTACTCGCACAAGATCAAGAAGCTCGACGAGCTGAAGGACGGCGCATCCGTCTCCATCCCGAGCGATCCGACGAACGGCGGCCGTGCGCTGCTGCTCCTCGCGCGTGCGAACCTCATCAAGCTGAAGGACGGTGCCGGTACGACGGCGACGGTGCAGGACATCGTCGACAACCCGAAGTACCTCAAGATCCAGGAGATCGAGGCGCCGCAGCTGCCGCGCACGCTGGATGACGTCGATATCTCCGTCATCAACACGAACTGGGCAATGCAGGCGGATCTCGTGCCGACGCGCGACGCCCTCATTATGGAGGACAAAACCTCGCCGTACGTCAACATCCTCGTCGTCCGCCAGGGCGATGAGAACCGCCCCGAGATTCAGGCGCTCATCAAGGCGCTCCACTCTGAGACGGTCAAGAACTTCATCAACGATAAGTACAAGGGCGCGATTGTTCCCGCGTTCTGACGACAACGCAAAAGAGCGCTGTACGATATTTGATATCGTACAGCGCTTTTTTCATCCATTTTCACGGTGTCGCGGGCGTCTCCGCGCTCACCGCACCGCGCCGAATCATGTCACCGACGCGCAGATCATAGGTAAGTGCCATCTTGTGCAGGGTCTCTGCTCGAGCGAAGTCCTCGGTCGTGCCTCCGTTCAGCCCCTTCACAAAGCTCTCATACGCGCCGATAAACGCCTCGGTCGCCGCCTTGCGCTGTGCAGCAAGATACTGTGCGCCGTGGGGAACATCTACGCCGTCCAGCTCCTTCTGATACTTCTTGAGCAGGGGAATCATATCCTCCTGCAGGAGATGTGTCAGCGACTTGCGGTACACCGTCGTATAGGTACTGCGTCCCGTCTCGGTCAGATTGCGGAACTCCCGCTGCTTCGAGCGAAATACACCATTATAGCGATCCACAATAGGACGCGTTGCATCGATGTAACGTCCCAGATTGCTTGCCGCAGCCTTCTGCACGGCCTCGAGATAGGCGCGGTAATTCGTCACGCGTACGACCCGCCAGCCCGTATCGCCGCGCTCCATGCGCAGCTGGAGGGGAAACTCCAGCGCTGTCCCCTCGTCACGCACGGTGATGTTCGCCGTCGCGGCACTCCCATCCCGCTCTACGCTGTCAATGTGCAGGAGTGTCGTATCACGCAGGTGACTGTACTCCATGAGATACTCAAAATCGATACCAAGCTGACGCCCCTTCAGAGGATCCACCCCCTCCGGGGACGGCCACGTTCCGCTCCCGACAGCCGTCTCAATACTGTCCACGATCCCTGCCGCAACACTATCCTTGATCTTCTCGTAGAATTTCCCCGAGGCGCTGCGTTCCTTTGCCTTCAGATGCGTATCCCCCGAGAAGAGCACATAGGTGAGATCATCATAGCCCGATGCCGTCATCGATGCGATATCGACACGGCGCTGAAAGGCCTGCACATCATGTGCAGCAAGCGCTGCCGCAGCCTGCTCAAGCGCATAGGAGGGGCGCTGAATATAGTAGCCGAGATACCAACCGAGAATCGTGATCGTCAGAGCGATCACCCCCGCCGCCACACGAAATTTACGCTGACGCGCTTTGCGCCGGCGTGCCAGACGCACGCGCCACGCAAACTCATCCAGCGCCATTGCCGCACCTCCCTTTGCACGAACTTTAATGCTGTTATTATAGCACGGAATATCCCTCGCGTTCAATCGGCAAAAATAAGTCTCCACGCAAAAGGACTGCTGCATGAATCCAACATCTTCGTGCAGCAGCCCCATGTTTCATCCGTTCACTGTACTCCCAGCACCTCATCCATCGACGCCTTCATCTGTGCGATGGCGGTGTTGAGATCATCGCGCCCGATGTTCAGCGGCGGATTGAAGTAAAGCACGTCGCCGAGCGGGCGCAGGAGCAGCCCGTGCCGGAGCGCACGACGATAGATCGCATAGCCAAGGCGGCGACTGGGATCAAAGGGACGCTTCGCTTCGCGATCCTCGACCAGCTCAACCGCATGAATCAGCCCAATGTGGCGGATCTCGCCGACGTTCGGATGCGCACCGAACGTCTCCGTCATGCGTGCAGTCAGCCACGATGCTGTCTCCTCCGCCCGCTCCAGAATATTCTCCTCATCGAGAATGTCGAGCACGGCGAGCGCCGCGCTGCAGCCGAGCGGATTCCCCGCGTACGTATGACTGTGCATGAACGCCTTGCCCTCGCTCCAGTCGGCATAGAATGCCTCGTAGATCTTCTCCTTGACGACGGTGATGGACATGGGCATATAGCCTCCCGTCAGTCCCTTCGAGAGGCACATGAGATCAGGCGTAATCCCCGCACGCTCACACGCAAAGAGCCGTCCCGTGCGCCCGAACCCCGTCGCAATCTCGTCGGCGATGAGGAGGACATCGTACGCGTCACAGAGGGCGCGCAGCTTCCTGAGATATTCCTCGGGATAGATGCGCATCCCCGCACTCCCCTGCAGGAGCGGCTCGACGATCATCGCTGCCGTCTCGTGCCCGTGCGCGGCAAAGGCACGCTCTGCATGCTCAAAACACGCGCAGGAGCAGGTGCCGCGTGTCTCCCCATAGGGACAGCGGTAGCAGTCGGGCGCCTCGATATGGATGTTGTCCATCATCATCGGCTTGTACATCTCGGCAAAGAGATCCATGCTCCCCACCGAGAGCGCGCCGATCGTCTCGCCGTGATAGCTCTCCGAGAGGCACATGAAGCGAATTTTTTTCGTGCGCCCCGTCTGCTGGCAGTATTGGAAGGACATCTTGAGCGCCGCCTCGACCGCAGAGGAACCATTGTCGTTGAAGTGGAACTTCGTCAGTCCCTCGGGCACAAGCGCCGTCAGACGCTCGGCAAGTTCGATCGCGCCGCGGTGCGAGAAATTTGCAAAGATCACATGCTCGAGGCGGTCGAGCTGCGCCTTGATGTGTGCGTTGATCTTCTCGTTGGAATGCCCCAGGAGATTTGCCCACCAAGAGCTCACAATATCGAGATAGGACTTGCCGTGCACATCGCAGAGCCATGGACCCTTTGCGTGGTCAATGACCATCGGCGGCAGCTCCTCATAGTCCTTCATCTGCGCGCACGGATGCCAGATCCGGCGCAGGTCGCGCTCCTCAATTGTCGGCATAAAAATGACCCCTCCTACGAAAGCACTGATACACGCGGTGCTTTCCTAAACACACATTACACACAAAGCACGAAGTTTTTCCTTTCGTGCGGCAGCTTCCTCTACAGAGTTCCTATGCCCCCAGCACCTCATCCATCGACGCCTTCATCCATGCGATGGCGGTGCTGAGGTCATCACGCCCGATGTTCAGCGGCGGATTGAAGTAAAGCACGTCGCCGAGCGGGCGCAGGAGCAGCCCGTGCCGGAGCGCACGGCGATAGATCGCATAGCCAAGGCGGCGTCCTCCGTCAAAAGGACGCTTCGTCTCACGATCCTCGACCAGCTCAACTGCGTGAATCAACCCGATGCGACGGATCTCGCCGACGTTCGGATGCGCACCGAACGTCTCCGTCATGCGCGCAGTCAGCCACGATGCGGTCTCCTCCGCGCGCTCCAGAATATTCTCCTCATCGAGAATGTCGAGCACGGCGAGCGCCGCGCTGCAGCCGAGCGGATTGCCCGCATACGTGTGACCTTGCATGAACGCCTTGCCCTCGCTCCAGTCCGCATAGAACGCGTCGTAGATCTTTTCCTTGACGACGGTGATGGCCGTGGGCATATAGCCGCTTGTCAGCCCCTTTGAGAGGCACATGAGATCGGGCGTGATGCCCGCACGCTCACACGCAAAGAGCCGTCCCGTGCGCCCGAACCCCGTCGCAATCTCGTCGGCGATGAGCAGGACATCGTATGCGTCGCAGAGGGCGCGCAGCTTCCTGAGATAGTCCTCGGGGTAGATGCGCATCCCCGCGCACCCCTGCAGGAGCGGCTCGACGATCATCGCCGCCGTCTCGTGTCCGTGTGCAGCAAAGGCACGCTCCGCATGCTCAAAACACGCGCAGGAGCAGCTGTCGCGCGTCTCCCCATAGGGGCAGCGATAGCAGTCGGGTGCCTCGATATGGATAGTGTCCATCATCATCGTCTTGTACATCTCGGCAAAGAGATCCACGCCCCCCACGGAGAGCGCCCCGATTGTCCCTCCGTGATACCCTTCAGAAAGGCACATAAACCGCGTCTTTTTCGTACGCCCTGTCTGCTGACAGTACTGAAACGCCATCTTGAGCGCCGCCTCTACAGCGGACGAGCCGTTATCGTTGAAATTGAACTTCGTCAGTCCCTCGGGCACGAGCATCGCCAGCCGCTCTGCAAGCTCAATCGCGGGACGATGGGAGAAATTCGCAAAGACGACGTGCTCGAGCCGCCTCAGCTGCGCCGTAATCCGCGCATCGATCTTCTCGTTCGTATGTCCGAGGAGATTTGCCCACCACGAACTGATAATATCGAGATAGCCCTTGCCGTGCACATCGTAGAGCCATGCCCCCTTTGCGTGATCGATCACCATCGGCGGCAGCTGCTCATAGTCCTTCATCTGCGCGCACGGGTGCCAGATATGGCGCAGGTCACGCTCCTCAATCGTCGGCATAAAAGCTCTCCTCCTGCGGAATCACGGATAAAACAGTCCCCAGGATTGGCGTAGATTTTCCGCCGAAGTGCGGGAAAATAGGCGTCAAGAGCCGCGGGCTGAATTGATCAGTGCTTCCCTAAACACACATTACTCATACAGCGCGGCAAGCGCATCCGCCCTCATCGGCAGTTCCGCCGCGCCGTGCGGCACACACGCCAAGACACGCGCTCCCGTGATCTCCTCGACCATCCGCACATTGTCCTCCTGCATCAGACCGCCCTGCCAATTGTTGAAGATAAAGCCCCGCAGGGGAATGCCGCGCGCACGCAGATGCTCTGCCGTCAGCACAGCGGCATTGATCGTTCCGAGCCCTGCATCGGCAACAACGAGCGCAGCGAGCCCCAGCCGCACGGCAAGATCGTCAAGGACGACGTGCTCATCGCCGTCCCAGCGCAGCGGGCAGATAATGCCGCCGCTCCCCTCCACCGTCAGATAGTCCGTGCGCTCCTTCGCGCGGCGGTAGTCCTGCGCCACCTTTGCAAAATCCATCGGGCGGTGCTCGATCTGCGCCGCGAGATGCGGTGAGACCGCATCTCGATAGACATAGGAGACAGTGACATCCGCCGCATCGAGCTCCGCGACACGCGCCACATGGAGCGCATCACCCGGCAGGAGCGTACCGTCCGCGGCGACCTCCGCGCCCGAGAGTGCCGCCTTATAGTAGCCCGCCGCAACCCCCGCGTCACGGAGACATTTCACAATCAGCCCCGTGACATACGTCTTGCCGATGTCCGTCCCCGTTCCCGTGACAAATAACGCCTTACCCACGTATGATGCGCCTCCTGTCAGACATCCATGCGATTCGCATGCACCGCTGCCCCCTGCACGGGAGCAGTGCTCCGCGGCTGCGTCTCCTGCGTCTCACGAATCCAGAGCCCCGCCTTGTAGAGGCGAATCCCGGCGTACGCCGCCGCGACGCAGAGCAGGAAGTCCGGCAGAACCTGCAGCACGCCGCAGTACCAGACCGCCACCCAGAAACCGATCGGCGCGTCGATAATGTAGTTCGATATGAAGTAGAAATACGGGATGCCGAGGGCATAGAGCACCACCATGCCTGCTGCACACGCGGCAAGTGCACGCCGGAACGTCGGCACGCCGCGGCGCGCCAGCGCGCCCGTCACCCAGCCCTGCAGGATGAAGCCGACGAGATAGCCGAACGTCGGCTGAAGCACATAGGCAGGGCCGCCGCCCGAGGCGAACACGGGAATCCCCACGAGCCCCATGAGTACATACGTGCCGATGGCGAGCGCACCAAGCCGCGCACCGAGCATCAGCCCCGCGAGCAGGGTAAAGAGGAACTGCAGCGTGTAGACATCCGTACCCACAGGGATGCGCACGAACGTCCCGACCGTAATGAGCGCGATAAACAGCCCGCATAGGATTACTTCACGTAACTTCATAATCTTCAGATACCTCCATAAAAACTGACAGACCCATAGACTTGCTTTATCTTACTCGCTATTTTATTTATTGTCAACCAGAATATTCTATGTAGGTTTACTAAAGTTGTATATCGATTGCATATAAAAAAGACGGGACTGCTGCACGAAGCCGAAGCTTTGTGCAGCAGTTCCATCGAGTCACTTTGCACACGAGCGGACGATCCCCTTACCGTTTCGTCACCTTCACACGATCCATCTCCGTGCCGTCGGACAGGAAACACGCGATCTCAAGCCGATCATCCCGGACCTCCATCGTGAGATAGTTATCCGTCTCCGGCTGCGGAAGCGTCACCTCATCAAAAGCATGGTCAACCCAAAGATTCGGATAGCGAACATTCCCCGCAACACCCGTGAGGATATAGAGCGGTCCCTTGCGGTTCTGCGTTTTCTCAAAACCGTAGATATGCCCACGATTGCGGTATGTATGCAGATGTGCCGTAAAGACAACATCAATGCTGAGTTCGTCAAAGACGGGCATCCATACGCGTCCGATCTCCTCATCAATGCCCTCACTGCGCTCGGGGCGTCCATGAATACGGTATCGCAGCACGTCCTTGTGCATGAGAACGATATTCCACTTACGCCGATGTGCCTTCAAGTCGCGGCGGATCCATGCCAGCTGTTCCTCGGTCAGACCGTCCTGAAAATCCCCGATTTCCTTTTGCTGAGTACAGAGGACGATATAGTGCACATTACCGTAATCAAAGGAATAGTAGTACCGCTCGAATTGTCTGCTCCCGTTGCGCGGCGTCTTAAAGTAGTTCAGGTATGCCGTCGGCAGACGCGTCTCCCATTGGCGGTCATAGGTCTCATGATTCCCCATGACGGGAGCTATCGGAATCACGCGCTCCATCTCATCCAGCCCGGTGAAGAACGCTGTCCACTGCGCACGATCCTCGCCGTTGTCCACGAGGTCGCCAAGGCAGGCAAAAAACGCGGCATCTGTGTTGCGTGCCCACGCAAGATGTGCAAGCTGCTGCCAATCCGCATAGTCGCTCGACTGGCTGTCGGGAAAAAGAAGCATCTTATACGGTGCATCAGCAGCAGGGGTATAGAGTTCCTGCCAGCCCGTCGCCCCGTCATTCGCCTCAATGCGATAGCGATACTTCGTCCCCGGTACCAGCCTGTCGATCTCCGCCGTATACTGATACACCGTCACACCATCATCGGAAAACGCTGCATCGTTCACAGGGATGCGCCGGATTTCCTCCGAGTTCTCCGCCCGTATCTCGACCATCTGATCCATCCCGTCTGCATCGGTCTCCCACATGAGGACACGGCTGCTCCCGGGATCCGAGGTGATGATCTGCCGCAGGCGTTCGATATAGAGAGTATTGGGAAAGGGATGCAGCCCCTTCCTGCGCAGCCACTCCATACCGGCAAGCTTCCAGAGCGCCGCACCGCCTGCAGCGGCTGTCCCCGCCGCTATCGCCGCCTTGATAAACATACGGCGCGTAAACGTCTTTTTCCTTTCCATCAATTTCTTCCTCTCTCCTATATAAAGGAATCACTGATACATCTAAGGAATCACACGAGCCTTACCCGCGCTCCGCCTGCATATAGCAGGATGCGCGTTCTCCCGCCGTGAGCGCATGTCCGCCCGCTCGCAGGCGCAGATAGTGCGCCGTGTCCACACAGCTGATGCGTCCGCCGGGCAGATACGCGCCCGTGTCGCAGGCGATGATATTGTTCGGCAGAAAGAGCGGCACCGCTGCGCCGCCGCGCCGCAGCATCTGCGTCGGCGTATGTCCGACAACAACCAACGTGCTGCCGTGATACCCCGCGAAAAACTTCTCACGAATCCAAAGCATATCCTCCCGGCAGTCCTCCGCCGCAGGATTCACACCCGCATGAACGAAGAGAATGTCCTCACCGGCATGCAATGTGCGGAAGGAAATCGGGCGTGACCGAACGAATGCCGTCAGCGATTCCGCCTCCGCCTTTGGCAGAGCGGCAAGCTGCTTCCTCGTGATCCTGCCGCCGTTCGCCAGCCAGAGATCGAAGTGCCCCATGATCGTACGCCCCAGTCCATACGCATCAATATAGCTGAGCATCATCGCCTCGTGGTTGCCCATGAGTGCGTGGACATTGCGGTACTTCTCCACCTGCCGCTGCACGAACTGCAGGGCACGGACAGGCGCGGCGCCGCGGTCAATATAGTCGCCGAGAAAGACGAGCAGATCCCGCTCATCGTCAAACGCAATCTTCTTCCAGAGACGCTCGAGGCCGTCTGCCTCCCCGTGCACATCGCCGACAGCAAGAATCCGGCGAAACATCCGATCGCCCCCCTCCGCAATAAACATTTCTATTATATCGTAAGAACCCTGAAATCCGCATGAGAATATCCCGTATACAAAACGCTGTCTCCGCATAACATTGACAATCGTCCCATGGAGATATATGATAGTGCAGGATAAATTTGTTTATTTTCAGGCAGGAGGACGCACATGATAGAACGCTATACGCGGCCGGAAATGGGGCATCTCTGGTCAATTCAGAACGAGTGGCAGACCATTCTGAACGTCGAGATCGCTGCGTGTGAGGCAATGGCGGAACTGGGCGAGATCCCCGCCGCCGCCGTAGAGAACATCAAGGCAAAGGCAAAGTTTGACGTCGCGCGCATCAACGAGATCGAAAAGACCACCGACCACGACATCATTGCCTTTCTCACGAACCTCGAGGAGAATATCGGAGAGGACTCGAAATACATCCACAAGGGACTCACCTCGAGCGACGTGAAGGACACGGCATACTGCGTCATGATGCGCGACGCCGCCGCCATCATCCTCGACGATCTGCAGGAATTCCGCACCGTGCTCCGCCGCCGCGCGAACGAGTTCCGTCATACGCCGTGCATTGGACGTACACACGGCATCCACGCGGAGCCGATGACCTTTGGGCTGAAGCTTCTGCTCTGGAGTGCAGAGATCGAGCGCGACATCGAGCGTCTTACGCATGCCAAGAAAATCGTCTCCGTCGGCAAGCTCTCGGGCGCCGTCGGCACCTACTCCAACATCAACCCGCGCATCGAGGAACTGACGTGCAAAAAACTGGGGCTGACGCCCGTCCGTCTGGCGACACAGGTCATCCAGCGTGACCGCCACGCCGAGTTCGTCACGACACTCGCCATCATCGCGAGCACCTTGGAAAAAATCGCCACCGAGATCCGCAACCTCCAGCGCACGGACATCCGTGAGGCAGAGGAGTTCTTCAAGGCGGGACAGAAGGGCTCGTCGGCGATGCCGCACAAGCGCAATCCGATCAACTGCGAGCGCGTCTCGGGCATGGCACGACTCGTGCGCGGCAACGCCGTCGCGGCGATGGAGGACATCACCCTCTGGCATGAACGCGACATCTCGCATTCCTCCGTCGAGCGCGTCATCCTGCCCGACAGCACGATCAATGTGGACTACTGTCTGCACAAGCTGACCGGCATCGTGGACAAGCTCCTCGTCTACCCAGACGCCATGCTGCACAACATGAACCGCACGGGTGGTCTCATCTACAGTCAGCGCATCCTCACGGCACTCGTCAACAAGGGCATCCTGCGTCAGACTGCCTACGTCTGGGTGCAGCGCAACGCCATGAAGCGCTGGCTCGACAAGGAGGACTTCCGCACGAACGTCGAGAAGGACGCCGACATCTCCGCCCACCTCACGAAGGAGGAAATCGACGCGTGCTTTGACTACCAGTACTTCCTGCGCAACGTCGACGACATCTTTGCACGATTTGATCTCTAAGGAGAAGAAATAAGGGGGACTCATTATGTCAACCATCGTTATTACGGGTACGCAGTGGGGCGACGAGGGCAAAGGGAAAATCGTCGACTACCTCGCGAGCAAGGCAGACACCGTCGTCCGCTATCAGGGCGGCTGCAATGCGGGACACACCGTCGTCGCGGCAGGCGAAGAGTATAAACTCCGCCTCCTGCCCTCAGGCATCCTCTACAAGGGCACGCACAACATCATCGCGAACGGCGTCGCCTTTGACCCCGAGGTCTGTCTGCAGGAGATGGACGCCATGGCGGCGCGCGGCATCGACACATCGAACATTCGCATCTCCGACCGTGCGCACGTCGTCATGCCCTACCACCGACTGATGGACGGCATCGGCGACGCCCAGCGCGGCGCAGACAAGATCGGCACCACGGGACGCGGCATCGGCCCCTGCTACATGGATCGTGACGACCGCATTGGCATCCGCGTCTGTGACCTCATTGACGGCGCAGAGTTTGCCAAAAAGCTCAAGAAGAACCTCGACAACAAGAACGCAGAGCTCGCCGCCGTCTACCACCATGAGCCTCTTGACTATGACGAGGTGCTGAAGGAGTACCAGGGCTACGCAGAACGTCTGCGTCCGCTCGTCACCGACACCATTCCCCTCATCAACGAGGAGATCGCCGCGGGGCGCAAAATTCTCTTCGAGGGCGCACAGGCGACCATGCTGGACATCGACTACGGCACCTACCCCTACGTCACCGCCTCACACCCCATCTCGGGCGGCGTCACCATCGGCGCGGGGGTTGCGCCGAAGAAGATCGACAAGGTCGTCGGTGTTGTCAAGGCATACTGCACACGCGTCGGCGAGGGTCCCTTCCCCACAGAGCAGCTGAATCCCATCGGAGAGAAACTGCGCGAGGCGGGGCATGAGTTCGGCACCGTCACGGGGCGTCCGCGCCGCACCGGATGGCTCGATGCCGTCGTCGTCCGCCATGCGGGGATGCTCTCGGGCATCGACTACATGGCGGTCACACGTCTCGACATCCTTGACGGCTTTGACGAGATCAAGATCTGCACGGGCTACAAGTACAGGGGAGAGCTCCTCAAGGGCGTTCCCGCAAGCCTCAACGTCCTCGCCGAGGTCGAGCCGGTCTATGAAACCTTCCCGGGCTGGAAGACGGACATCTCCGGCATCCGCAGCTACGGCGACCTCCCCGAAAAGGCACGCAAATACCTCGAGCGCATGGCAGAGATCACGGGCATCGCCCTCGGCGTCATCTCCGTCGGACCCTCACGCGAGCAGACCATCGTCCTTGCAAACGACTTGTTCTAAGAGAATACAAAAACGGCACGGTATGAATCATCTCACATCGTGCCGTTTGACTTATTCAGATGTCCACTGGGGGATACACACAGATGATAAATACTCAACCATCAGCAGCATCATCAACTAATGCCAAAGAAATCCCCGCAGAAGAGCGAAATCATCTCACCCGTATATCGATATCGCAATTACAGAAGCCGAGCAGGAATACCTCACGAACGGAATCCTGATGGATGCATCTTAGGCACTTCTCTCGCTGCGAAACAAACATTTTGGATAAGCTGTTTTTCTCATCTCTTGACGGAATAGGTACTTCTTTTACTGTGCCGACTCCACCTTATCCAGTTTCATGGAGTATCCCATGATATCCCCGACTTCCTTTATCGTCCCATATACCGTGACATTCTGCCCCTTTTTCAATGCCAGAACAGCATCTTTTAGTTCCTTATTCTTAGCATCTACATCACAATGAATGTGAATCATCGTGTACTTTGCTGCTGTGCCATCAATGGTAATATACTTCACATCCGAATCAATATTACCGATATGTCCACCAATGATCTTTACTGCCTTTCCCTTATAATTCTGATTCGCAGAGGCAGCATTATCCTTTGCTTCACTGAGCAGCACATTGATATCCGCCTCTGCGTATTCCTTCTGTTTTTCTTGCTGCTGTGTGGTAGTGGTTGAATTCCCCTTGTTCGCATTGTCTGACTTATCCTTTCCACCGCCACCACAAGAACCAACCAAGCTGACGACAACCACAATACCGACCAGCCCTAAGAGCGCCTTCTTAAACTTGCCCATAACAAACATCTCCTTTGTAACTTAAAGCGCAGTGCTTCTCATCTACATCTATTAATTCTACCCCCCCTCATATCCCTGCTTAATTTTAAAATATTTTTGAAGTTTTTCTACGAAAAACAGGTCAACGGCATGAAACGCAGCCGTTGACCTGTCTTTTATTTTTCGTTCTACTCCGCCACCGTGAACCCCGCCATGCGGAAAAACTGCCGATACGCCTCCGCCTTCTTCTCAAGCTTCATCGGATAGGCACGCGAAGTGGACGGCAGACGCGTGACGAGGAGATCGCGCACGCCGCAGCGAGCAGGAACGGTCTCGCCCGTCTTGACATCCTTGCCCTTCTTCTCCGCCGTGAGCAGATCAAAAAGGATCTCCGTCGCCTTTCCGCCCGTCGTGCAGATGCGGCGGCACTGTGGAATCTGGGCCAGAATCTCAGGCAGCTCCACCGTCTCCACGACCTTCAGATAGGCGTCGGACGCATTGCCGTGCGTGCGGATGGCGCGCCGCACGCCGGGACACGAGCCGATGCCGCGCTCCGTGAGAAATGCCTTGATGCGCTCCGCATCAAAAGCCTTCTCCCCCGGCACCTGAAAATGTGCTGCATCACCGAAGAACACGAGCCCATAGACGCGCCACATATCGTTCTGAAAGTTCGGGTAGTGGAATGCCATCGCCCGTTTTTCCTTTGCCGGCGGAAAGCTCCCCATCATCAGCACTGTCGCCTGCGGCGGCAGAAACGGCGGGAACGGCCGCAGCTCGACGTCCTGTTCATCCGCTGCGGCATTTTCTTGATTCGTTGTCTTTTTATTCCCCATTGTCCCCTCTTACAGCAGCCCCAATGCGTGCTGGACGACGAGCGACGTCACCGCCACTGCCGCCCAGCACACCATCCCGAGGGCAAGCGGCCGCGCCCCATTCTTTACGAGCGACGGGAGATCCGTGTTCAGCCCGATCGCACTCATCGCGAGCACAATCGCGAACTTTCCGAGCATCCCCAGCCCATGCGAGAGCTCTGCGGGGAGAATGCCCGTCGTATTCACAATGCACGCGACGATGAAGTAGAGCACGAACATCGGAAAGATGCGCCGAAGAGAGAACCCTGCGCCGCTCTTTTTCGCCCCGCGCATCACGAGCAGCGCGAAGAAGAGGCAGACCGGCACGATCATCAGCGTACGCGTCAGCTTCACAATCGTCGCATACGCGCCCGCATCGTGACTGTACGCATAGCCTGCCGCAACCACGGACGACGTATCGTTGATCGCCGTGCCTGCCCACATGCCGAAGCCCTGATCGGACATCCCCATCGTGTGCCCGAGGAACGGAAAGAGAAAGACCGCAATCACGTTAAAGAAGAAAATCGTCGCAATCGAGATCACCACATCCCGATCCTTTGCCCCGATCACAGGGGCAACCGCCGCAATCGCCGAGCCGCCGCAGATCGCCGTTCCCGCACCAACGAGCGCCGTCATGTCGCGATCAAGCCCCATCAAACGTCCCACGACAAGCGCCGCAAGGAACGCTGCCGCAAGCGTAAAGACCATCACATAGAGGGACTGCTCTCCCACCTCCACAACGTGAAAGAGATTCATCTCAAAGCCGAGCAGGATGATCGCATACTGGAGAATCTTCTTGCCCGTAAAGCGGATGCCGCTCTCCGTCTTCTCCGGACGCCGCTTTTTCGCGAACAGCATCCCGAGCAGAATGCCGAACACGGGTCCGCCCACGATGGGGAAATACAGCCCCAGCACGTAGGCCGGCACGGCAAACAGCATCGCATAGAGGATGCCGTCCATGTACTCTCGTTTCATCGAAATCCTTCTTTCAAAACGCGCCTGCGGGATCATCCCCTACGCAAACAGCTCTGCCCACTCCGCCTCGCGAAAGCCCACCAAGACACGGTCCTTCGTGATGAGGAGCGGCCGCTTCACGAGCATCCCGTCCGAGGCGAGCGCGGCGTACTGCTGCTCCTCCGACATCTCCGGCAGCGTATCCTTCAGCCCGCGGTCGCGGTAGATCATCCCGCTCGTATTGAAGAACCGCTTCAGCGGCAGTCCGCTCTTCTTGTGCCACGTACGCAGCTCCTCTACCGTCGGGTTCTGTGTCTTAATGTCGCGCATCGGTGCCGCACAGCCATGCGCACGCAGGAATTTCTCCGCCTTTTGACACGTCGAACACTTCGGGTAGCCGATAAAAAGAACTTCCATATCTGCCATATTGTTTCCTCCGCTTCCATTCACGAAATAACATATATCTTTATTTATTATATCGCCGTGCAAAAATTTTTCAATTTTTTCTTTTTGACCTATTGACTTTTTGACTTTTAGCAGTATAATAACAATCGAAAGGTGATTGAAGCACCTTCCCAATAAAGATATTCACATGGCTGAGGCGGATACCAAACAGCGCATCAGCCAACAAAAAGATCTAAGGAGTTGATCATCATGTTTGGACTTGTACCTTTTGGCGGACATCGCGGGCTTACCTCACGTGAGCATAATACCCCGTTTGATCTCTTCGACGCCATGCGCGATTCCTTCTTCGACAGCAGCTTCCCCGCAGCGAACTGGGGGGCATCCTCATTCAAGGTTGATGTGAAGGACAGCGGCGACCACTACGAGCTGAGCGCCGACTTGCCGGGCATGGCGAAGGAAGACATCAGTCTCCGCTACGAGAATGGCTACCTCACCATCGCTGCGACGCGCAACGAGTCAAAGGATGAAAAGGACGACAACGGAAACTACATCCGCCGCGAGCGTCATACGGGCGAAGTCAGCCGCTCGTTCTACATCGACGGCATCGACGACGCGAACATCCGCGCCGAGTTCAAGGACGGCGTCCTGCAGGTGAACCTGCCGAAATCGGCATCTGCCCCTGAGCGCAAGCAGATCGAAATTCACTGATCCCACATGCCAAACAGACACCAAAGGGACCGCATGGAAGAAATAAATCTTCCATGCGGTCCCTTTTTGACGTTGTATGAAGGTCACACACCTTTACGTCATCAATCGCGTCGGCGTTTTCCTCTGCGGCGCCGCACATCCGCATCGATGCGGTCTTTCCACGCGCTCGTCAGCGGAGCGGCACAAGTCCGCACATGATGTATGGCTTCCTGCATGACCTCGTAGTTGAGCGCCGTCCCCTGTTGGTCACTTTGGTAAGTGACCGCACGATCCGCGCAGATGCCGATGGCCCCCGCCGCCTCAATGGCGTCTATGTTCGCCCCGAGGAAGAGGAATTCCCAGCCGTATTTTGCCTTTTGCCGCCCGATCATCTGCTTCACCTTGTCATAGGTATAACGGCGGCTGGCGTTCTCCATGCCGTCCGTGGTGATGATAAAGAGCGTCTTCTCCGGCCGGTCCTCATCACGGGCGTATTTGTGGATGTTGCCGATGTGATGGATCGCACCGCCCACGGCATCGAGGAGCGCCGTACAGCCCTTGACAAAGTAGGTGTCCGCAGTCAGTTCCTCCACCTGCTCCATCGGCACGCGGTCATGGAGCACCTCGCACACATCGTCGAACAGCACTGTGGAGACAAGAGCCTCCCCGCTCTCCTTGCGCTGCTTTTTGATGAGCCCGTTGAACCCGCCGATGGTGTCCGCCTCCAAGCCGGCCATCGAACCGCTCCGATCCAGAATGAACACGATCTCCGTTAAGCCTTTCTTCATGATAAGTGCCTCCTTCCTTAGCTGACTTCATTCTAGCAAAAATGCAGAGGCGCAGGGTCGCCTGTCAGGCGACATCGAAAGAATCGCTATATTTATCCGCATGCATCCCTCAGCAGCCAAGCAAGGGCTGCTGGAACGCAAAGAGTGTCTCGTTGATGGTGAAGATATCGTACTCCTTCCGCTCAATAAAATACTCCACAATGACATCCATCTTGGAGCTGCGGGAGAGCGCATATCCCGCGCGTCCGATAAAATCACGCGTTTCCTCGAGATCGAGTTCCAACGCCACAGCGAGGGTCAGGGCTGTATTCTTGCTGGGCTGGTAGGCGGGATTATTGCGGATCTTCGAGAAATGCCTGCGATCCACATTCGCCCGTTTATATATCTCCGGATCACTCTTTCCCTTGAGGTCAATGAGCCGAAGAAGTGTCTCAGAGAATGTATCGTCGATTTCGTCCAGTAAATTCTCCAACGAGCCGGCGCCCGCATCAGCATCCTCCGCCGCAGGCGTCGGCGCAGCTTCTCTCACGCAGGCCTCCGCAGCATCCAAATATGCCGTCTCGTGACAGACCGTGATCCGACGGTCGCGATCATCGCCGCGATATTCCTCATCCAGCAGTTCCGCGACATATCTTTCGTCGAGATAGCTCTGCACGTCGTCAAAGAGCGTGTCTGAGATCTTAAAGCTCTTTCGGTCGAACACCACCAGATAGACGTCCATGTCATGTTCCTGCAGGAAATCACGAATGGCCTGCACTGCTGCAGCAATCGCGATCTCAGAAGGACAGCCGAACACGCCCGCGGACAGGAGAGGGAAAGCAATGGAGGAGCAGTCGCGTTCTGCCGCCAGCCGAAGGGAGTTTTGATACGCACGGCTGAGAAGTTCGCGTTCCCCATGACTGCCGTCCTGCCAGACCGGCCCCACCGTATGGATGACATAACGGGCATGGAGGCGGTACGCAGGCGTAACAGCAGCCGTACCCGCGGCAATATTGCCGATCTTCCTGCGCGCGGTTAGGAGTTCCGCTCCCGCCGCCTGATGGATGGCCCGATCCACACCGCCGCCCACAATGGCGCGGGGGTTCGCAGAATTGACAATGGCGTCCACCTGCATCTTTGTGATATCGTTGCGTACAATCGCAAATGGCATGATATCGAACCTCCTAAAAGGAAGCGCTGCTCTTCCTTACGTCTTTTTTGACAATTCGACATAAACGGTCTCGCTCCTGCTGTATGGTTGATGTTATCCATGGCAGAAGGGACGTAAATCGTATGCGCCAATCGGGCGTCGAATGGATCGGTGCTTCCTAGGGAAGTACTGATAAACTCAGCACCGCCGTCTTAGTAGATCTTTTTCGCCCTGTCTGTGCCCTAGAATCCTCCACATAGCCTCTGCTGTGCGTCCGGTTTGTCTCCTTGACAGAACAAAAAATCTGCACCAATTCGACGGACTTCATTTTATCAGTATTTCTCTAAAGTATAGGATAATTTTATTTTCCTGCACCTCTATCTATTTTTCTTTTTTGTGGTATACTGTATACAATTGTTGATAATCTGTGTGCGGATGTAAAAAGGAGAGATCACGATGCGAAAAGAACACGATTTTCTCGGCGAGCTGGAGGTACCGGACGAGGTCTACTACGGCGTACAGACGATGCGTGCCGTGGAGAACTTCAACATCACGGGGCAGAAGCTCGACCCCGATTTCATCATTGCTCTTGCGAAGGTGAAAAAGGCGGCGGCTCTCGCGAATATGGATACGGGACGTCTGCCGTGCGAGATCGGCGATGTGCTCGTGCAGGCGGCAGATGAGATCATCGCAGGCGGACTGATCGACCAGTTCCCCGTTGACCCGATTCAGGGCGGTGCGGGCACATCGATCAACATGAACATGAATGAGGTGCTCTGCAACCGTGCGCTTGAACTGCGCGGTGAGCCCAAGGGACGCTACGACATCATCTCGCCGAACAACCATGCGAACATGGCGCAGTCGACAAACGATTCCTTCCCTACAGGCATCAAGGTTTGTCTCTCAAAGAAGGGGGACGATTTCCTCGCCGCGCTCGACCGTCTTGCGGCCGAACTGGAAAAGAAGGCTGTCGCCTATCGCGGTATCCTCAAGATGGGGCGTACGCATCTGCAGGATGCTGTCCCCATCACGCTCGGGCAAGAGATGGGTGCCTATGCCTCCGCTGTGCGCCGCTGCATGAAGCGCACGCGCATTGTCCAGCGCGCGATCCACACGATCAACATGGGCGGCACCGCCGTCGGCACGGGGCTGAACGCGGAACCCGCGTACATCAAGGCGGTCGCCAAGCGTCTCTCGGAGATCACGGGGGAGACATACCGTACGTCGCAGAACATCATCGATGCGACAAACAACACAGATGCGTTCGCCGATTTCTCCTCGGCGCTCAAGAATGCCGCGCTCGTCCTCATCAAGATGGCGAACGACTTCCGTCTCATGGCATCGGGACCACGCTGCGGGCTGAACGAGCTGCATCTGCCGATGCGCCAGCCCGGCTCCTCGATCATGCCCGGCAAGGTCAACCCCGTCATTGCCGAGGTTCTCGATCAGGCGTGCTATCAGGTCATCGCAGGCGATCTCGCCGTGACGTTCGGTGTAGAGAACGGCCAGTTCGAGCTGAACGTGATGGAGCCGGTCATGGCGTTCAATATGTTCAACTCGCTGAACTACATCACGCGTGCCGTCAATACGTTTGTCGACAAGCTCCTCATCGGCCTCGAGCCGAACGTCGAGCAGTGCCAGAAATGGCTCGACAACAGCGTCGGCATCGTCACCGCGCTCCTGCCGCACATCGGCTATGAGAAATCCGCTGAGCTCGCGAAGGAGGCGTATACGACAGGAAAGCCCATCCGCGAGATCATCCTCGACCGCGGCATCCTCACGAAGAAGGAGCTGTCGCACATCCTCTCGCCGCGCCAGATGACACGCCCCGGCATCGCCGAGTAAGGCGTTCATGCCGGCTGGGTCATTTTTAGGGAATCACGGATAAAGCATCTGCTCGGATCGGCATAGATTTTTTCGTCCAAATAAGACGGAAGACCTCCACAGCGCATGGTGCTCTGTGGAGGATTTTTTTATCACACGTCGAATCAATACAGGCAGCCATCTCTTTGGCAGCTTTGGCAGCGGCTGTCTCGCTGTTTTACTTCTAAGGAGGTTTTTTCATTGGCTATTGCGGGAGGAATTATCGTTGTCCTCGCATTTGTCGCGATCATCAAAAAATATGAGACGCGTATGGTACTCTTCGGTGCCGGACTTCTCATGTGCATCATCGGCGGTGTCGCCGACAGCGCCATTACGACGTTCAGCAAGACCATGGTGCACACCACACTCGTTCCCGTCATCTGTACGGTCATGGGCTTCTCCTACGTCATGAAGCTGACGGGCTGCGACCGTCACCTCGTCGCATCGATCTCGGGCGTCATTACGCGGACGAAATTCGTCCTGATCCCGCTCGCAATGCTGCTCACCTGGTGGATCAATATCGCCATCCCGAGCGCGGCAGGCTGCGCGGCAGCAGTGGGCAGCATCCTCATTCCCGCCCTCATCGCGGCGGGCGTGCATCCCGCCATGGCAGGCGCCGCCGTTCTCGCAGGGACATGGGGCAGTGCGATCAGCCCCGGCACATCGCACAACCCGTTCGTCGCCGATCTTGCGGGCACAGACATCATGTCAGTCATCATGAATGAGGCACCGTCCGCCATCGCTGCATCCATTGTCTGTGCCGTCACGCTCGCCGCGATTGCGATCATCCGCAGCGAAGGGCCAAACGAGGAACGCCGCGCCGCCTATCTCGAGGAACTTGCGGAGGAGGAGCGGGATGAAAATTTCCACATCAATCCGCTCTACGCCATCGTCCCCCTCGTGCCGCTCATTCTGCTCGTCCTCGGCAGCAAGCAGGTCGCCGTCCTGCCGCTGGTGAGCGTCCCAACCGCCATGATTACGGGCTGCATCCTCTCCCTGATCGTCACACGCACAAGCCCGCAGGAGGTCACAAAGAAGTTCTTCGACGGCATGGGCAGTGCTTACGGCAGTGTCATGGGACTCATCGTCGCCGCTGCTGTCTTTACCGCCGGCATGACCGCCATGGGGCTGACGGGCGCACTCATCGAGACAATGAAGGGCTCCGAGTCCATCGCGCGTATCGCGGGAGCATTTGGTCCATTTGTCATCGCGATCATCTCCGGCTCAGGCGACGCCGCGGCACTCGCGTTTAATGGTGCAATTACCCCGCACGCCGAGGCCTTCGGCATGACCATCGTCGATCTCGGCTCACTCGCCCAGATGGCAGGTGCGATCGGCCGCTCCATGTCCCCTGTCGCCGGTGCCGCCATCGTCTGTGCAGGTCTTGCCAAGGTCAGCCCGATGGAGATGACGAAGCGCAACGCACTCCCGATGCTCCTCACAACCATCACGTTTATGATTGTGCTCTTCCTCTGAAAGGAGGTATCTCATGATCAATCAAAAAAGAGTCCTGGATGAGTTCCTGGAGCTCGTCTCCATCCGCTGCTCGACGCTTGATGAGCGCGAAATCGGCGATCTCCTCACAGCACGTCTGAAGGAACTCGGCGCAGCAGAGATCCACGAGGATGCTGCGGGAAAGTTTCTCGGCGGAAACTGCGGCAATATCGTCGCAAATTTTAAAGGGACGGCGGCAGGCGCGCCGACCGTAATGCTCACAGCACACATGGACTGTGTGGAGCCATGTGCAAATATCCAGCCGATCGTCAAGGACGGCGTGATCCGCTCCGACGGCACGACCATCCTTGGTGCGGACGACAAGGCAGGCGTCGCTGCCATTCTCGAGACCCTGCGCTGTCTGAAGGAACAGAATCTGCCGTACGGCGACCTGCAAGTTGTCTTTACCGTTGCCGAGGAGGGCGGGGTCAACGGGTCACGCTGTCTCGATATATCGCTGCTCCACGCGGATTTCGGCTATACGCTCGATACGCACGGGCACGCAGGGACAGCGGCGTTTAAGGCACCGGGCAAGAATCAGCTGGCGGTGCGCATCATCGGCAAGGCGGCGCACGCAGGCATCGACCCCGAGGCCGGGCGGAACGCGATCATAGCGGCGGGGCGGGTGCTCACGACTGTCCCACAAGGGCGCATCGATGCGGAGACGACCTGCAACGTCGGCAGGATCGCGGGCGGCACAGCGACGAATGTCGTCGCAGAGTTCTGCACGCTGAATTTCGAGACGCGCAGCCGCGACAAGGGGAAGCTCGACGCCCTCACACAGCGCATGGTGGACGCCGTCCACGGCGCGCTTGAGGGGACGGGATGCCGTGCCGAGATCGAGATCAAGAAGGACTATGATCCGTACGAGCTGCCTGCCGATGCATTGCCCATCCGCTACCTGCGGCGCGCGGCGGAGAAGTGCAATTTTCCCGTTGTGCTCGAGGAGGAGGGCGGCGGCTCGGATGCGAACCATTTCAATGCCTACGGAGTGCCGACCACTGTCCTTGCCGTCGGCATGACGGACTGCCACACAAAGGAGGAGAGCATCCTTGTGCAGGATCTCTATGATGCGGCAGAGCTGACGCTCACACTCGTACAGGAAGTCGCCAAGGGATAAGGAACAGCAGATCGAATGACTGACGTCATTTCGCCTGCGGAACAACAAGGGAGGAAATATCATGGAACTGGATGCAGAGATCATGCGCCTTGCCGATGGAATGCAGGAGGAACTGACGCGTCAGCGGCGCGACCTCCATCAGCACCCGGAGCCGGGCTGGACCGAGTTCCGCACGGCATCGATTGTGGCAAAGACGCTCACGGAGCTCGGCTGGGAGGTGCACACAGGACGCGAGGTCATGGAGGAAAATGCCCGCATGGGCGTGCCCTCGCCCGACGTTCTCGCACGTGAGAAGGAGCGTGCCGCCCGTGAGGGGGCAGACCCGCAGTGGCTCGATAAAATGGACGGCGGCTTTACAGGTGTCGTCGGCGTGCTGCACTGCGGAGCGGGCCCCGTCGTCGGTCTTCGTTTCGACATGGACAGCAACGATGTAACTGAGACGGATGCACCGGAACATTTCCCGAACCGCGAAGGATTCGCCTCCTGTCACCCCGGTGCGATGCACGCGTGCGGCCACGATGGACACACGACCGTCGGACTCGGTGTCGCGCGCATTTTCTCGGCACTAAAGGACAGACTCAGGGGGACGATCAAACTCGTTTTTCAGCCTGCTGAGGAGGGCGTGCGCGGCGCGCGTGCCATGGCGGAGAAGGGCGTCGTGGACGATGTAGACTATATGCTCGGCGCACACTTTGGTTTTAAGGCAAAGAGTACGGGCAGCATCGCCTGCAGTGTTGTCGGCTTCCTTGCAACGAGCAAATATGACGCCCGCTTCGTCGGCGTCCCTGCCCACGCCGGTGCCGCGCCTGAGGCAGGCAAGAACGCCGTCCTCGCCACCGCCTGTGCCACACTCAACCTCCACGCCATCGCGCGCCACTCGGGCGGCGCATCGCGCATCAACGTCGGCCGCATGGAGGCGGGCAGCGGGCGCAACGTCATCGGCGACAAAGGCCTGATCACCCTCGAGACGCGCGGCGCAACGAGCGCCATCAATCACTATATGGAAACCGAGGCAGAGCGCATCATCAAGGCGGCGGCGCAGATGTACGACGTGCAGGTCAGCATCGAGAAAACGGGCGGTGCCGCCGGCGGCAGCAATACGCCGGAGCTCGCCGCATATCTCGAACACCGCGCACGGGAGCTGGGACTGTTCAAGGACATCATGTCCGAGACCAACTTCGGCGCGAGTGAGGACTTCTCCTATTTCATGGAGCGAGTGCAGCAGAGAGGCGGACAGGCGGCATACATGATGATCGGTGCCGATCTCGCCGCGGGGCATCACGACTCGCACTTCAACTTCGATGAGCGCGCTCTCGTCTATGCATTAAAGATGCTTGCCGCCTGTGCCGCATCACTGCTGATGGAGAAATAATTTCATCGCAGTGAACCATAATGCTGAATTTATCAGTGTTTCCCTTATACAAACAGGGAGTGCCGTTGGCACTCCCTGTTTTATCACCTGTTGCTAAGCCCCCCTCTTCATGCTATAATTTCCTCAATAAAAGAAGACGAAAGCGGGTGATTCTTTGACGGCAAATGAACCCTATCGCAGCGGAGGATCGCAGGAGATGGGCGTTCCCGCCCGACGCGGGGAAAATGCGCCCACAGCTGTGCGCCGCATGGATGCGCCGTCGCTCAGTGTGCGGCAGGACGCCATTACGCCGGAGTACTTTATCGCACATTTCTACGAGTACCTCCCGCGCTACATCGCGGGCGGTGCGCCGACGGCAGACACACGCGACACCTACGAGCTTGCCATCCGCCTCTTTCTCCACTGGTGCATGGAGCAGGGACTTCATCCGCTGAACGACGTGCATGACTACCAAATTCGCGTCTATATGGAGGAGATGCGGACGCGCGGCTACAGTGCCGCCACCCTCATGATCAAGGGTGCCGCGATTCGGGCCTTTTACAAGGTCGCCCAGCGCCTCTCCTTCATCGCAGAGAACCCCTGCGCTGACCTGCAGCTACGCAACCCGCAGCACCTCGACGAAGACTATAAATACCTCACCGTCGATCAGATCAAGGAGATCTGCGAGGGGCTTGCCGCTGACAAGAACGAACTGCGCCGTCTGCGCAACCTCCTCATCGTCTACCTCATGGGCGTCGAGGGGCTGCGCGTCGTCGAGGTCATGCGTCTCTCCGACGAGGACATCGACTGGCAGCGCGGACGCATCGAGATCCGCGGCAAGGGACACGCGGGCATCATCTACCCCTGTGAGGAGACATTCGGCATTCTGCGTGCATACATCGAGAAGCGCGGTGCTGTTCCGCCCGAGAGCCGTCTCACGCCGACCATCATCTCCTGCGCGAACAACAATCCCAAGGGGCGCATCTCACGCGTCGGCATCCGCTACGTTATCAACAAGGCGCTCACCGAGGCGGGGCTTAAGCAGCCCGGCTATGCATGCCACCTCTTCCGCCACAGCTGCGGTACGAACCTCTATCAGGAGACCAAAGACCTGCGTGTCGTACAGGAAACCCTGCGCCAGCGCAGCCCCAAGGTCACGGCGAAATACGCCCACGTCCACGACCGCATGGAACGCCGCTACACACGCGGCATTACACCGGGACTGAATGTGGAGAGCGTGCAGAGCACACCGCCTGCAACGAGTGAAAAATAAGCTGTACACAAACACCCGACCACAAGAGCAATGCGCTCTTATGGTCGGGTGTTTTAAGAAATCGCTGATAAAACAGCCCCTCAGATTGACGTAGATCTTTTCCAGAACAAGGTGCAGAACCGTTATGCAGAGAGGGGGGCTCTGCACTAAATTTTCCGCCAAAGTGCAGGCAAAAAAGATGTACTGCGGATGACAGGTATTGCGTTGGTCCGTACGTCGTTTATCCTCTATTATGAGAAATCGCCGACATGATTATTTGTTTTATCGATGTAGTAGAGTTTCACATACTTCTCCATTGTATAGAAAAAGTGAAAAGAAGCAAGGATAAAACCGATACGTCCATCCAGGAAGCCCCCTCGTAAGAAATACATACGAAAACTCGCCCAAATCGGTCGCAGGATAATATCGAACATATGTGCACGATATCCCTCCTGATAGCGCTTTTTCGCTGCAAGGGTCGTATAAAAATTCAGTTTGTTCAAATGATGCTCCCAATCACGATAGGGATAGTGAACAAGATATGCATCCGAGGGAAATTTTCGAATCTTATAAGAGTGACAGATTGTCGGATGGACAAAGCCCGTTACACTTGTTCCTTTTTTCGGAGCTAAATGTAAGCCGTAACCTGGAAACCAGCCACCATGACGAAGCGGCTGTTCCCAAAAATAGTTGAGACGTCCATTGAAATATACATATCGGCGATCATCTTCCGTAACAACTTTTCGAATACACTCTGCAAGTTTCGGAGATATTCGCTCATCCGCATCCAGGAAATATACCCAATCGCACTGCGCCTGTTCAATCGCATAAGTCTGCTGTGCTCCCCAGTTTCCATCCAGTGCCCGTGTTAAAACACGTGCACCAAGGCTTCTGGCCAATTCTGCCGTCCGATCTGTGCTGAAATCATCAATAACAAGAACTTCTCCTGCAAAGGAGGCACTGCGAATACAGGCCTCTATATTCTTCTCCTCATTTTTTGCGAGAATAAGTACCGATACATTCAGACTCATAAGACCTTCCTTTTCCTCTGGCTGTGTCATTTTTACAAAGCTCCTTCTATAACCGCAACGATGCTTTGCGCAAAGCGCACAGGAGAATATTCGCTTTCTGCATGCACAAGAGCATCATGCCACTGCGGTGCACGACAGTCATACTCATTGATAAACGTTTCCAAAGCTCTGCCAAGCGCATGATCGTCACCGCTCGGAAAGGTAACACCTATAGGAAATCGCGTCAGCACTTCAGGATTCATGTCATCGCTGACCAAGACAGGTTTTTGAAACCCAATCGCTGTAAAGAGCATGGCACTGCACTGATAGCGATATCGCGCCGCCGAATATGGTAAAAGCAAGGCATCGACACTCGCGATAGCGCGCTGCCACTCTGCCCCGATTAATCCACGGTGCAGAAACTCGATACCATTTCCTGCATATGCAGATATGATGCGTTCAAATTCCTTCGCGTCCTCCTCATGCATTGTTGCTCCCTGGACAAACAAGCGGACGGGACGCGTATAGTTCCCTGCAAGATAAACTTTCAGCAAATCCTCAAGTCGCTTTTCCCGGCGAAACTGCCCAAAAAAGCCAATGACAATCGGTTCATCTGCTTTCACAGGAGGACGTAAAGCAGTCTCTATATCACGAGGAATATAAGTTGGTGGAGTAATGTAATGAAGGTTCGTTAGTCGTTCATGAAATATTTTTTCCCCAAATGTAATCACCGTAGGGCGAATATTTGGATAAGGCAATAAATACTTGACGGCATCGAAAAAAGCTGATGCATCACGCGGTGTAATCCCATGATGAAAGAACAAAACCGGAATCGGTGAACAACGCAGGACACTATGTCTTAGCGTGCGCAAATAACGATATGTAGCTGTCGGTACAATGAGTGCATCGAATGCTCTCTCTGTTGCTGCATGGTAAAGCTGACGGTACCAAGAAAAGCGCCGCCGCATACGACGCAATGAAACCATCAGCTTGCCGAAGCCGCGTGCCGTCGTATAAGGAGCTACCTTGCCCTTGAGATAATTCACGGGAACATGATAGTCCATGCTAAATTGAAATCCTTCTGGGACATAAAAACAGACTTCATGACCAAGAGTTTTTAACTCCTCCACAAGGATACGATCAAAATCGACCTCATGTCCCCCTGGTGTCATGATATTCTCAAAGATAGCGATTTTCATATATTCTCTCCACTCTAAGACGACAAAAGCAGCTCGATCAAAATTATCTCACAGCATCCGCTCTCAGCCAGGAGAAGCAAAGCCCCAACAAAAGCCAATGCAGTTTCATCACCATGGAAGTCCCCATATTATAGTTCGTCAGCCCCTGCAAAATCAATCCGAGCAAGACAGCAGAAAGGATCAGCGCGGCGATGTTGTGCGTTGCCAGCCACGTACGGAATCCATAGGTAATCAGCACACACCAGAAAAAAAGCAACGCGCCAAGACCAATGGCACCGCATTCAGCAAGCGTATTCATGACATTGCTGTGTGCATGGAACAACTGAGGTTCCTTCGCGCCGGGCAGGATATATGTTTCCTGATATTGTCTCTCAAAACATCCAAAACCAACCCCAAACATCGGATGATCCTGGAACATGTGGCAGGCGCTCTTCCAAAGGAGGATACGCTCCCAATTGGTCTGGACGTTTATATCCGTAATTGAAACAAGCCGTGCCGAGAGCGTGGGGGACAGGGCAAATGCCGCGGAGAACACAGCCAGTATCAGAACCGCCCCGGCAAATAGCTTTTTCTTCTGCCGAATCATAAAAACTGCACAGACAAACGAAACAATTGGCACAGCAACCCATGCCCCCCGCGTACCGTTATAGAGAAGAGCCGCACCGCTGAGAATAAGCACCGCCGACACGGCGGCGCGCCAGCGTCTGTCGGAATATTTCTCATGCAAAAATATCAGCAATACGGGGATGAACATTGACAGAGTCGCTCCTGCAACCATGCTGAAAGCAAAACCGCCTGCCCGGAAGTTTCCCTGAATTCCCTGGAAGACAATTGCGCAATCATTGATAATAAACGAGACGGCAATACATATACCGATCCACAACAATCTGCGTTTTTCACGTACCATCAGCAGAACAGCATACAGACCAATCATACGATATCCATAGTACTCGACAAACCTTCGCAGGCTGAGGATAACATCTGTTGAAAAGACCGCAGAAAGCAGCACCGCCCCCATCAGAGCCAAAAAGGCCGTGCGGATCCGTCCGCTCGGCAATACATCCTTCCAATCATCATGTTTCAGCAAAAGACGGCACAGAAAAACAATGGTAAGCATCCCCAGAAATACATTGCTGGCACCAATTGATATGCTGCTGAAAAGACCAAACCCGCAGAGCAAATAAAATGCGCACGTGTGAAGCCGCACCACAGGCGTTCTTTTTAGGTCGCTCAGCGTTTCAATGGTCATATCCTTCCCCCAGCAGCGACTTTGCCGCACATTGCACCGTTGCCAAAAGGTTTCCTCCTTCGTAGAGCATTCCCCGCACGCCTGCCTTCTCTGCCGCTGCCATATCACGCGGCGCATCGCCGATCATCAGCGATGCGGCGGGGTCAATATCATGCTCCGTGATCGCACGCAGGAGCATCCCGGGCGCAGGCTTGCGGCAGTCACACGTACATGTATAGGCAGGGACACGTCCCGCCGGATGATGCGGGCAATAGTAGAACGCATCAATATGCGCACCATGCTGTGCAAGCTCAGCATTCATCCAGTCATGCAGGCGGCGGACAGAGTCCTCACCGTAATAGCCGCGCGCAATACCGCTCTGGTTCGTGACAACAATGACAAGAAAGCCGTGTGCGTTCGCCCAGCGGATCGCCTCGACCGCCCCCTCCGTCCACGCGAATTCCGCAGGATCGTGGAGGTAGTGCACATCGACATTGAGCGTCCCGTCGCGGTCGAAGAAGATGGCCTTATTCGGCATAGGAGAAGTAGCCCCCCGCGTTCAGGAAGTCGCAGTATTCCTTCACCGCCTGCTCCATTGGGGTAAAGCCGCCCGTATAGCCCGCTGCGAGGAGTGCTCGTGTGTCCGCCTGTGTGTAGTTCTGATACTTGCCGCGCAGCACTTCGGGGAAATCGCGGTAGACGATCTGCCCCTTGCCGAGTGCGGCGATCACGGCATGTGCCGCCTCGTTATATGTATGTGCCGTACCTGTGCCGCAGTTGTAAACGCCGCTCTCCCCGCCATTTTCAAAGAAATGCAGGTTGACGCGCACGACGTCGCCGACATAGACAAAGTCGCGCCGCTGCTCGCCGTCCGCGATGCCGTCCGTCCCGCGGAAGAGACGCGCCTCGCCCACATCGAGAATCTGATGATAGAGCTGATAGAAGATCGACGCCATCTTGCCCTTGTGATGCTCCTGGGGACCATAGACGTTGAAGTAGCGAAGGCCGACGATCGGGCTGCGTGCCTCGGGAATGACCTGCCGCACATAGCGGTCGAACGCGAGCTTCGAGAACGCATAGGGATTGAGGGCGTCCTCACACGCATCGCCCTCGGTAAAGCCATTTGCCCCGCCGCCGTAAGTGGAGGCGGAGGAGGCATAGAAGAACGGGATGCGCGCGCCCATCGCAAAGTGCAGGAGTGCCTTGGAGTAGGCGTAATTGACCTTCATCATATAGTTGACGTCATACTCCATCGTATCCGAGCACGCGCCCTCATGGAAGATCGCATCGATGTCCGTCCCGTCAAAGTCGCCTTCCTCGACGAGGTGGAGGAAATCGTCCTTGTGCTGATAGTCGATGAAATGGAGACCGCGCAGATTCTTGTAGTTCTCGCCGTCCTCCAGATCGTCGACGATGAGGATGTCGCGATAGCCGCGTGCATTCAGCGCATGGACGATATTGCTGCCGATAAAGCCGGCACCGCCGGTAACGATAATCATAGATCTGCCCCTTCCTGCCGATCGAGCACGCGGAGCAGTTCTTCACGGCTCACGGCATACGTTCCGAGTTTCGAGACGACGACGCTCGCCGCGAGGTTCGCGAGTGCCGCGCCGTCTGCGGGTTTCAGTCCCCCCGCAAGAGCCAGTCCAAAGACGGCAATCACCGTATCGCCCGCACCCGAGACATCGAACACCTCCTGTGCCCGCGTCGGGATGTGGACGGCCTCCTGTCCATGGATGAGCGAGATGCCCTTTGCCGAGCGCGTCAGGATGACGTTCTTCACGCCGAACTTGCGTATGGCATAGTGTGCCGCGCGCTCCGCCGCGCCGTTCTCGTTGGCGATCGGCTCCAGGAGAACCTCGTTGATCTCCTTCAGGTTCGGCGTCACATAGTCCGCCCCCTTGTACTTTGCCCACTGCGGGCCCTTCGGATCGACGATGACGGGCACGCCGTGATCGTGCGCGGCATGGATGATGTGCTGACAGGCGTACTCTGTGCATGCACCCTTGCCATAGTCCGAGATGATGACACAGTCCATGCTCTCGCTCAGCTTTTGCTCGATGTAGGCGAGGTACTGTTCCGCATCTGCGCCGTCGATGGGCTTTACATCCTCAAAGTCGAGCCGCAGCATCTGCTGATGCCCGCCGATGATGCGGATCTTCGTCGTCGTCGGGCGCTCCGTATGGATGAGCCCCGCATAGTCGATGCCGCGCGCCTGAAACTTCCCCAGCAGGCTGTCACAGTGCGCATCCCTGCCGACGTAGCCCGCGATGCTGACGTTCGTCCCAAGGAGCGCAAGGTTGTGTGCGACGTTTGCCGCCCCGCCGAGCGTTTCGCGCGTCCCCGTCACGTGGGTGATCGGCACCGGTGCTTCGGGCGAGATGCGCGTCACCTCGCCCGTATAGTACTTGTCGAGCATGACATCGCCAACGACGAGGATGTTGCTGCGCGTGCTTTTTTCGGCAACGACACGGCGGATTTTTTCCATATCCATGAAAATACTCCTATCTGCTCTGCGGTAAACTCGAACGGACGACCCGCCCTGCTGCTCCCTTGGGCGCAAGGACAAATCCCCCGTCCGCCATCTCCACGACCCGCGTCTCGTGGTCCGTCGGCGCGGGCAGGTCACAGGCGGGACGCTCCTCCTGCTCATGCAGGATCTGATCGGCATACTGCAAGATGAGGTCAGGCGGCATCCGTTTCATGCACATCATGTGCTCCTCGCCTCCGAGCGGACACTCGTGGATGCGGCAGGGGTGGCACGGGACGGGCGCACGGACGGAGATGCTCCGCGCATCGTAGGGGTAGAACCCGGGAATGGGCGATGCGCCAAACATGCAGATCACGGGAACGTGCATCGCGACGCCGACGTGCATCGGCCCCGAGTCCGTCGTGATGAAGAGGATGCAGCGGGAGAGGAGTCCCGCAAGTACGCCGAGGCTGACCTGCCCCGTAAAGACATGCAGATGAGGATTCCCGCGCTCCTGCATGTGTGCACGGCAGGCCTCCACCATCGCTATATCCATCGGCCCGCCCATGACGGCGATGTGATAGCCGCGGCGGAGGTAGGTGTCGGCGACGCGGGCAAAGTAGTCATCGATCCATCGCTTGGTCGCCCAGCTCGCACCGATATTGAGTGCGATCACCTTGTCGGCCGGGGCGAAGTGCTCCGTCCAGAGCCGCTCTGCCTCCTCTGCCGCGGCAGGCGGAATCCACATCTCGAGCCCCGCCGTCCCGTCCGCAGCGAGCACGCCCGCCGCCCGCAGTGCCGCATAGTGTGACTGCACTTCGTGCATCACCTGATTCTGACTTGGGCTGACATGGTCAAAGGCGAGGGAGAAGCCGGGCTTTGCGTAGCCGACGATGCGCCGTCCGCCGCTGAGCGCGGCGAGTGCTGAAGCGCGCTCGTTGCGGTGGAGATTGATGACGAGATCGTAGTGCCGCTTCCGCAGGCGCATCGCACAGCGCAGGATACCGCGAATGCCGCCGTCCGCGCCCTTTTTGTCAATCAGAAGGCATTCGTCGAGATGCTCGTTTGCGGCGACGACATCTGCGAGCTTCTTGTCCGCGAGGAGGGTGATGCGCGCCGCAGGATACTGCTGACGCAGGGCGGCGAGCACGGGCGTACCGAGCATGAGATCCCCGAGGTGCATGAGGTGGATGACAAGAATGTTGCGGTAGATCTGCGAAGCCATTGCTCACCTCTTTTTTTCATGTGCCGTCTTTCGCAGGATATCCTGGACGGCAGTGAGAATGCGTTCTTCCGCAATGCTCTCGATACATTCTGTCGCGGGCAATGCCCCCGTCGCAGGATCGCGCGGCTCGACGAGAACGACATCATGTGCTCCCCGCGGGCCCCAGATACGCGGGTCGCCGGTACTGAAGATCTCCACGACGGGACAATGCACTGCCTGGGCGATATGCGCAGGTCCCGTATCCACCGAGACAAGGACATCTGCATCGCGCAGCAGAACCGCAATCTCCGGAAGGGAGAAGGTCCCCGCCAGAACATGGTGTTCATCCAGTGCGGCCCGCTGCGCAATCTGCATGAGAAAGCTCCGATCCTGCGCGCTGCCGATCAGATAGACCGGCCGTGCTCCCTCCGTCTTGGAAAAGTCATGAATCAAGGCGGCTGTTGTCTCCGCGCCGAGACTGCGCCGCCGGACTCTGCCGCAGGGACACAGGACAAGACAGCCCCGGTCAGCGAGCCCCAGGGGCTTACTCTTTTCGCGAAATGAATGCTCAATCTGCGCCGGTATATGGAGCGCCAGGCTGGCATCGCACGTGGTGATGTCAAATGTCCGCAGAAAGTCCAGCTGGTTTTGCACCTCATGCTTTGGCTGGGAGCGGTCTGCCGGTGCTGTCTTCGTCAAGAAGAAGCCTCCATGCTGTGCATCGTAACCAAATCGGCTTGGAATCCGCGCAAGCCATGCGACGGCTGCACCACGCGGCGCAAAATTCATACAAACGGCAAGATCAAAGCGGCGTTCCCGAAGGCGGCGTGCCATGTGCAGCATCCCGAGTATTCCCTTGTCACGGCCTTTTTTATCATAGATGAGCACATCGTCAAGATAGGGGTTCATCCGTGCAATGCTTTCTGTCAACGGTACCGTCAGCATCGTGATACGGGCGTCCGGAAAAGTTTCATGCAAAGCTCGTACAGCAGGTACGGCGAGGACGATATCTCCAATGAACGCAAGGTTAATGACCAGTATATTCTTATACAAGGTGCTCCTCCCTATGCGGCTGCTTCGCATGACGAAGTGCTGCCCCGATCCTTTCTGCCGCCTCATCCACCGTGATCGCCGCAAGGCAGTCCAGCCCCTTCGGGCAGGCGCGTTTCCAGCAGCCGCGGCAGGATCGGTCAGCCTCGATGGCGTTCCCTTTCTGCCCGTATGGCCCGTTGCGGTTCGCATCCGTCGGCCCCATCAGCATGACGGTCGGCCGCCCGAGTCCCGCTGCGAGATGCACAGGTCCCGTATCACC
Source organism: Centipeda flueggei ATCC 43531 (assembly GCF_000160695.1). Taxonomy (GTDB): domain Bacteria; phylum Bacillota; class Negativicutes; order Selenomonadales; family Selenomonadaceae; genus Centipeda; species Centipeda flueggei. The sequence continues at coordinate 49,769 of NZ_GG694007.1, forward strand.
GCCCAGAACAAGTGCGGCATGCGTAAAGATCTGCGCGAGCTGCTTCAGGTTCGTCCGTCCGACGAGATTCACGGGCGGAATTTCCGCCGCTGCCATGATATCGGCGGCGATTGTCTCATCCAGATGTCCCCCGCCGACGAGCACAGGCACGATATGCTGCCCATAGAGGCGGTCACCGAGCGCGGCAAAGGATTCCGCCGGCCAGCGCTTATTCGGCCAGTTCGCGCCGACAGCAAAGGCGACAAACGTCCGCTCGTCCGGCACGCCCTCACGGCGCAGCAGGGTCTCCGCCGCCATACGGTCACGATCCGAGACGGCGATGGGAAAGCGCACCGCATCCACGCGGCAGCCGATGGCACGCGCCACATCCAGATAGCGTTCAACGATGTGTCCATGTGCGTGTGCACCGCGCACGGGGCGGCTCACATGATCCGCCCCCTCACGCATGTTCGCCGTACCAACGCGCTCCGCTGCCCCTGCCGTATAGACGATCGCCGCCGACTTAAAGAGCCCCTGCAGGTCGAGCGAAACATCATAGCGGCGTGCACGCAGGCGGCGGCGCAATGGCGGATATTCACGGAAGAATCCGCCGACGCTGCGGAATTTCGCCTTGTCAAAGAGAATGATGTCGTCGATGCAGGGATTCCCCTCAAGCAGGGGATAGGCGGGCGGCTCGACCACCCACGTCAGATGTACATCGGGATAGGTCTCCTTGACGGCATAGGAAACGGGCAGCGCATGAATCACATCGCCGATCGCACTCAGTTTGACGACCAAGATATTCTTCATGAACTGCCCTCCTTTCACGATTTTCTCCCTGCCTTTTCGATGATGTTCGTCGTGGATTTCCCCGCGACGAGCGGGACCAAGACAACCTCGCCGCCGTACGCCTCGACGATGCGCGCCTCGGGCAGCGTCTCACGCGTATAGTCGCCGCCCTTTACGTAGACCGCAGGGCGCACCTTCGCGATCAGTGTCTCCGCCGTATCCTCGCCGAAGATCACCACCGCATCGACGGCGGAAAGTGCTCCGACGACTTCCGCGCGATCCTGCTCGCTGTTGACGGGGCGTGTCTCCCCCTTGAGCCGCCGTACAGAGGCATCGCTGTTCAGCCCAAGGATGAGCAGGTCCCCCTGCGCACGGGCCGCCGTGAGATAACGTATATGTCCCGCATGAAGGATGTCAAAGCAGCCGTTCGTAAAGACGACACGTACCCCTGCCGCACGCAGTGCCGCCGCATACGCCTCGATGTGTTCGTCAGGTATGAGCATGACCGTCCCCTTCCGCCGTGAGCGCCGCATGCAGCTCCGCCCATGCTACCGTCGCCGTCCCGCGTTTCCGCACAGCAATGCCGGACGCCGTGTTGCTGAGGCGTGCCGCTGTCACGGGATCAACGCCCACAGCAAGGGCGAGTGCCATCACGGCGACGCACGTATCCCCCGCTCCCGAGACGTCGAAGATCTCGCTGTGATCGCTCACGGGAATATCCGTCGCCGACCCGTCCGCGAGGAAGAGTGTCATGCCGTCAGCACCGCGCGTGATGAGCACGCCGACCGCCGAAAGCCGCGTCAGGAGTTCACGGCCTGCCGCATGAATATCCGCCGCCGAACGCAGCTCGCGCCCGAGCGCCGCCGCCAGTTCCGCATCGTTCTGCTTGACGTAGCCGATGCCCCCATAGCTGAGGATGTCATAGCGGGCATCCACGATGCTCGGAATCCTCCGCTGCCGTGATTCTGCGATCACCGTGCGGCGCACGCGCTCCGTCACCGTGCCCGATCCGTAGTCCGAGAGCACAACCGCGTGCACCTGTGGGAGGAGGCGCGTGATCTCTGCCAAAAGGTGCTCCTCTGCCTCCGCTGCAAGCGGTGTATGCCACTCGCGGTCAACGCGCACAATCTGCTGACTGACCGTCGCCCGTCCGCCCGCGATAATGCGCGTCTTCGTGATGGTCGGATGCGCCGCATCACGGACAAAGCCCGTCGTATCGACTCCATTCTCCCCAAGGACGGAGCAGAGGGCATCGCCTCCTGCATCCGTGCCGCAAACCCCCGCAGCATACGAGCGCCCGCCGAGTGTCGCCGCATTGTTTGCCACATTTGCCGCACCGCCCGCCACGACGCGCTCCGTGCGCTGCTCGAGGACGAGCACGGGTGCCTCGCGCGAGATGCGCGAGATTGTTCCGTCGAGGTAGACATCCGCCACCATGTCCCCAACGACAAGTACGGCGGCATCCTTTAGGCGTGCAAGAGCATTTACCATGGCGTAAACTCCCATTTAATCCGCCACGTATTCTGCTTTGAACGATAGCGCAGAATGATCTGTGAGCAGTGCAGATCGTGGAACCAATAGTAATCGACATCCGTCCATCGGTGCGGCTCCATGGCGTATTTCGTGCCGACCGCAATGCGGTCACGCTCACCGATGCGGTAACTCAGCCCGCTCATAAGCACGCGGGAGTAGTCCTCCTGATCGTAGGAGAAAAGGGCGTTCTCCTTGGAGCTCTTCGTGTATACACCGCCGACATAGGCAGCAAAGCGGTCATTGAATGCCTTTGCAAGAAAAGCGCTGACGTTCATGCCCTGCACGCGTGAATGGTCGTGACTCTCACGTGTAATGGAATATCCTGCCGCGAGATCCAATCGAAAGCCGTGGAAGGGGATGGTATCATGCACGAGCGACACGCCGTACTGCCAATGATTGCTGTGGATTCCGCTGCCGTACCAGCGTCCGTATTCCGAGAAGAGACGATAGGTGATCGGCGATCGGCCAAGCCGATGGCTGTAGTCCGTGAGAAGGGACGGCATCTTCTTGACCCACTCGCTGTTGCCGTCCTCGAAGATGCCGTAGGTGACCATGGCTCGGGCACCGGCATTTGCCCACCCGAGATCATAGGAACTGCGCCAGCCGCGCTTGGCTGTCACGCGAATATGCTCGGCTGCTGTTACACGCGGCGCAACATTCTGCTCAAAGGTCTGCTCCACCCATGCACCGTCATTGCTGTCATAGCCTGCGCGCGGGAAATTACGCTGCATCGGGTGCGCAACATCAACCTCATGTTCTTTCTTCGTATAGATGACTTTGTTCTTCAGCCAAAACTTTACGTTGTGCAGAACGAGGTGATCTCCGGGGTAGAGTTCCGCCCTCTCCGCGCTGAGGTGATAGTCCGGATTCTTTGCCCCGCACTTCGTCTGTGTACCGTCATAGACAACGATCTTGTCGGGATAGAATTCAAAGCGTTTGCCCGTCATATAGTAGGCACCGGCCTTGCCGTCCGCCTTCTCCATCGACCCCGTGTGCTTTTGATAGTTATAGTTGATGCGATAGCCGTCGAGCGTAACACGCGGCATTCCCTGCGTCAGCTGAAGCACATGTGCACGATCGGGAACGGAGACATCCCCCGTCTGTGTATTGCCCTCGACATAGTCTCCTTGAAAGCGCCGCGCCTCAAGCTGAACAATATCCACATGTCCCTTTGCGGTAAACTCGCCCGTGCTCTCATCATAGGTCAGATCGTCGCCCTCAAACGCAATGGGCGAGGGCTGATCTGCGGCAACGGGATGGCGCAGGTGTTTCTTCAGGGCTGCTGCATCGGCGAGCAGCTTCTCCTGCTCCGGCGAGAGGCGATTTGCACGTGCTTCACGACGTTCATTCTCGACGAAATCCAAATGCTGAAATCCCGTGTCCGAGTCCCCATTGTACGATGCGTGTGCAGCACCCGGAAGAACCGCACATGCGGCGGTCAGTGCGAGCAAAATACGCGTAGTAAGGGCTGTGGTCATCGGCGCGTTCTCCTGTCTTTTCGATGTCTTTTAAAAGTGATTTGACGCTCTTATACTACATCATAAACGGAATTTTCGCAACTGAAAAGAGCGCTGTGACTCCCGCTCCATCCGCGGAAGCGGGGCAGATTACATTTGACGCATCAAAAAAATTCCTCTATAATAGATCGGAATCAGAGAGAAAGCAAAGGAGGCGATTCCCCACATGCAGCATTTTTCGATTGGCGGGCTGCTCGTTGCCCTCGTTTTATGCCTCAGTCTCAGTACCTGCGAGGCGGCAGAAGATATGCGCTTTGCCGACGCGAACGGAGATACAGGCTACTACGTGGATGCCGCGAGCATTGTCCCCCTCTCGGATGCAGAGCGGGAGGCCACCGTCGCCGTCATCAAGGCTGCGGAGAATCGCCGTTACCTCTATCGGATGCGCTTCAATCGGCAGGTGTGTACCTATCAGATTCTGTCCATACAGGTCTGTGTCTATGACACCAAGGAGGTGCTGCGTACCTCACAGGCAGCGGAGGCACCGCGGCCTTACTCCATCACCTCGCCGATGCAGAGCATCGAGGATTTTATCGAAGAGCTGCTGGCAAAGCAGCCAAAGGCAACATAGGAGGATGAATCCATGCGACAGAAAATCTGCGCCCTTGTGCTGGCCCTCGTCATGGCACTCACGTCCGCTGGTCCGGCGTTTGCCGCTGAGCCGCCGAATGCCGTCCAGTCAAAACTCTCCCTCATCGAGCAGGACACTTACGGACGCGAGCAGACGGGTGCGCTCATCGACCGCATCAACCGCCTGGAGCGCGACTACGACGGAAAACATCGCGGCGGCAGCCTCATGGCGCGCATCGATGCGATCTACGAGGAGGTCTATACGAACAGCGCATCGCCGTCCGTTCTAATGGATCTCAACGCCATCGAGTGGAACATCAACCACGAGACGAGCATGCGCTCCGTGCAGGAGCGCGTCGGCGAACTCGAGACGGCACTCCTCGGCAAGACTTCCGAGGGTACGTTCAAAAAGCGCATTGCCGCCCTCTCGACCGCATCCTTTGGACGTGCAGAGATCCCCGTCATGCCCGTCTCCGTCCCAGCAAACACACTCATCAAGATTGCCCTTGTCACCCCGGTCAACGCGAAGAATCTCAAAGTGGGCGACACCATTGAGTACCAGATCGCGGATGATGTCTTCGTCAACGACGTACTCGTCTTCACGAAGGGCTCGCGCGGTGAGGGCACTGTCACGAAGGTGCGGCAGGCACGCAACTTCGGCCGCAATGCAGAGGTACAGATCGACTTCAAGGAGACGAAAGCACTCGACGGGACATACGTGACGACCTATATCGGCGAAGAAGCGAAGAAAGAAATGGAGCACCTCGCCATGGCTGCGGGCGCATCCCTCGCGGGCATCGTTGTCCTCGGTCCCATCGGCGTTGTCGCGGGCGCGTTCGTCCACGGCAAGAACGTCGATCTCCCCGCAGGTACGGAGCTCTACATCCAAACAAAGAGTGATACGACGCTCTTCGGTGTACAGACCACCTACGACAGCGCAGCACCGTTCCAGCGCGATGCAGCCCCCATCCCGATCAAGGCCGACAGCACAAATGACCAGAGCGTCTATAACGACGCGGCTTAAACATCATCGTGTCCGCATCTGCCCCCGCTTTGGCGCGGCAGATGCGGCATTTTTATTATTCGGGGCGACCATGCAAAGAGCGCACACGGCGTTTGCCATGTGCGCTCTTTCGCAGGTAATGGCTCAGCGGACGTAGAATCCTGCGAGCTGCATATTCGCATCGTAGCTGAGACGATAGACGACAGCCGTGGACTGATAGCCGACGGCGATCTCGCAGACAACGAACCAGGCATTGTTCTCCTGTCCCGCTGTCATATACGTCTTGCCGACAGAGACACGCGTCCCCCAGTTCGGTGCGAACTGCCCCTTGGCCTCATTGATTTGATCTAACGTCAGATGATCACGCAGATCCTTCGTTGCCTCAGCCTGAAGGCCTGCGATGTCGCCCTTTTCAAAGCGCTCAATCGTCGCCATCATGTGCTGCTGGACAACATCGCCCTGGAACGGAGCCTGCTCCTCCTGCGCCTGTGCGGCAGGTGCATCCGCCGCATAGACCGCAGGCGCGGCAATGAACGCGCTGCCGGCGACAAAAGCGGCAGCAAGGAAACGGGAAAGGGTACAAGACTTCATAGAATATCCTCCTTCACTTGAGTAGGCATCCCCCTACTTCACACAGGAAAAACAGGCGAGTGACTCCACGCACTCTACGGAAACCTCGCGATAGAGGGCCTTCAGCCGCTCTGTCAGGCTCTCCTTTGTGTCATACGGAGGGGTAAAGAATCCCATGCGCGTGTAGAGCTGTGTCACCACGAATTCCGTCCGCGCATTCTCCCCCAGGACAAACACCGACCCCGTCAGGCGTCCGCCGGGACGCAGCACGCGGTGCACCTCGCTCCATGCCGCCTCCTTGTCGGGAAAGGCATGAAACCCATTGATCGAAACTGCCGCGTCAAAGGCAGCATCGTCGAACATCAAATGCCCGACGTCCCCCTCCGTAAAGGTAACGTTCTGAATGCCGAGCGCCGCCGCACGGGCGCGCGCCGCTGCGAGCATCGCAGGCGAGTAGTCGAGGCAGGTGATCTCCGCATGGGGCAGTTCCGCATAGATGGGCAGCGAGAGACACCCCGTCCCCACGGGTACCTCGAGCAGCCGCCCCGCGAACCCCTCGTGTGCCGCACGGAGCGCCAGCGTCACATAGCGCTGCACACCGCTGCGGTCCAATCCCCACACGAGCCGCGAGACGAACTTGCCCGACAGCGTCGAATACGTCATCATCCCGTCATAGAGACTCGCAAGCCGCCCCACCGACCGGTATGCGCCACGTATCTTCTCATAGCGCCGCAGTTCCTCGTCCATCCTGGCATCCTTTCTCCAATTCGATCAGCATTTATTCTAGCACAAAATATGTGTGGATTCAATTCCGGAAATGGAAGCGAAAAAACTGCCGCTCACAGCAGTTCTTTTTCATTTCCCCGTAAATACTCCTGCTGTCACTTATAGACACAATGCTTATTCAATGGTAAAATTTATGCTGTTAAGGGTGCACTGATACCTTCAGCATCATCTTGACGCATCTTTTTTGCCCGCACTTCGGCAGAGAATCTGCGTCAATCGGATGGACTTCACTTTTCATGATTCCTTAAAAACAACGAAAGGGAGATCGTCATGCAGAAGCAATATACCGCCCTCGTGTTCGCGGCATCACTTATGCTGCTCACCGGCTGCGGCAGCGATACAGCCAAAGAGCCGCCGCCCCCCGTCGTGCGCACGATGGCGCTCAGCGCAGCAGGTGCATCGGAGGCAGACTACAGCGGGATCGTCCGCGCACGCTATGAGACGAAGCTCGCCTTTCAGGTCGGCGGGCAGATCCTCTCGCGCAATGTGAGCTTGGGTGCGCACGTCCATGCAGGCGACGTGCTCATGGTTATCAACGCACGCGACATACAGCAGCAGGCGAATGCGGCAGGTGCAGGCGTCGCCTCCGCGCGCGCACAGCTTGATCTCGCCCGCGCCAACCGTGCGCGCTATGAGGAGCTCTATGCCGCACAGGCAATCTCGGAGGCGATGCTCGATCAGTACCGTACAAACGAACGCGCCGCCGAGGCCGCCTACCGTCAGGCACTCGCACAGAACACACAGAGCAGCAACGCGCTCGGCTATACGAATCTCATTGCAGGCGCGGACGGCGTGATCTCGGGCATCGCCGCCGAGGAGGGACAGGTCGTCGCTGCAGGGCAGACCGTCATGACTCTCACACAGGATGGAGAACGTGAAATCGAGATCGCCGTCCCCGAGAGCCGCCTCGCCGAGGTCTCCATCGGCATGCCCGCCGCCGTCTCCCTCTGGGCAAACCACGCGGCACTCACGGGCACGGTACGTGAGATCGCGCCCGTCGCTGATGCCGCAGGCGGTACATACGCTGTACGCATTGCCCTCGCGGATGCCCCCGCCGACCTCCCGCTCGGCATGACGGCACACGTGCGTCTCGGTGCATCGGACGAGGCCGGTGTTGTCCTCCCGCTCTCCGCCATCTATCAGACGGGTGACACGGCAGAGGTTTTTGTCGTGGAGGACGGCATCGTACACCTGCGCCCTGTCACCGTGACTGCATTCCGCGACAACGACGTCGTCGCCGCAGGACTTCCGCAGGATGCCGTCGTTGTGACGGCAGGCATCCACCGTCTCCATGACGGAGAGGCGGTGCGCACAAAATGAGAAACCTCACCGAACTCTCCCTGCGCCACCGCACCCTTGTCTGGTACTTTATCATCGTCTTTGCCGTCGGCGGCATCTTTGCCTATACGTCCCTCGGCCGCATGGAGGATCCTGCCTTTACCATCCGCCAGATGGTTGTCTCCGCCGCATGGCCGGGCGCGACGGCAGAGGAGATGCAGGATCAGGTCACGGATAAACTTGAGCGGCGTTTTCAGGACACGCCGGGACTCAAGGAGATCACAAGCGAGACGCGCGCAGGTCAGACCATCATCTACGTCAGACTGCGCGACGACGTAGATACGGACCTCATCCGCCCGACATGGCGCGACGTCCGCAACTTCGGCGAGGACGTCAAGGGAGATCTGCCGAACGGCGTTCTCGGTCCATTCTACAACGATCGCTTTGACGACGTATTCGGCTCGATCTATGCCGTTACAGGCGAGGATTACTCCTATGAGGAGCTGCGTGCCATCGCGGAGGACGTGCGCCGCCGCATCCTCACCGTGCCAAGCGTGCAAAAAGTCGAACTGATCGGCGTCCAGCGCGAACGCGTCTACGTCGAGATCAGCCGCGACCGCCTCGCCTCCCTCGGCATCGCCCCGACAGCGATCGCAGACGCCCTGCGCACGCAGGACACCGTCCTCCCCGGCGGTTCGATCGAGACGGCGGACGGGACGCTCAACCTGCGCGTCTCAGGTGTCTTTGACAACCTCGACGACATCCGTGCCCTCCCCATCCCCGCAGAGGGCAGAGTCCTCCGCCTTGGCGACATCGCGGACATCACGCGCCGCCCGATCGACCCGGCCGATCCCAAAATGATGTATAACGGCGCACCTGCCATCGGCATCGCCGTCTCCATGGAGAATGGCGGCAACATCCTCGCCCTCGGCAAAGACCTCGATGCGCTCACCGCGCAGATTCGGCAGGATCTCCCGCTCGGCACGGAGCTGAGCGAGGTGTCGAACCAACCTGCCGTCGTTCAGCACTCCATCCATGACTTTGTGGAGACGCTCGCCATCGCCATCGTCATTGTCCTCGCGGTCAGCTTCCTCTCGCTCGGTCTGCGCACCGGACTTGTTGTTGCATGCTGCATCCCGCTCGTCCTCGCAGGCACATTCGTCTGTATGTACGCCCTTGGCATCGACCTGCACAAAGTCTCTCTCGGCGCACTCATCATTGCACTCGGGCTTCTCGTCGACGATGCCATCATCGCCGTTGAGATGATGAGCGTCCAGCTTGAGCGCGGCAAGGATCGCTTCGACGCCGCGTGCTACGCTTTTACCCAGACGGCAAAGCCCATGCTCACAGGCACGCTCATCACCTGCGCGGGCTTTATTCCTGTTGCCTTCTCCAAAGGCATGGCGAGCGAGTTCTGCTCCGCCCTCTTCCCCGTGATCGGCATTGCCCTCCTCCTCAGCTGGATCGTCTCTGTCATGGTCGCACCGCTCTTTGGCTGCCATCTGATCCGCGTCAAGCAGAGGGCGGACGGTGCACTGCACGATCCGTACGCAACACCCTTCTACCGTCTCTTTCGCCGCGTGCTCACCCTCTTCCTTGCGCACCGCGCCATCGTCCTCATCGGCACCGTACTCCTTTTCGCCATGAGCCTTGTCGCCTTCCCGCACATCAAGCAAACCTTCTTTCCGCCCTCCCTGCGCCCTGAGCTGCTCGTCCGCCTCACCCTGCCGCAGGGGGCATCCTTGAAGGCGACGCAGACAGAGGCGGATCGCCTCACGGCCATCCTTGACGCGAACAGCGAGAAGGTATCCAACTACGCCGCCTATATCGGGCGGTCCACGCCGCGCTTCGTCCTCACCGTTGAGCCGAAGGCGGACGCCGCGAACGAAGCACAGTTCGTCATCACGGCAAAGGATACAGAGCAGCGCGAGGCGCTCGCCGCCATCATCCGCAGTGCCGCCAACGACGAGCTCTCGGGCGCGCGCGTCACGACGCAGTACATTCAGACGGGGCCGCCTGCGAGCCACCCCGTCATGCTGCGCGTCTCTGCACCGACAACCGATGCCGTGCGCCGCGTCGCCGAGCAGGTCGCCGCCATCGCCGCCGCCGACCCTGTGACCGACAACGTCCATCTCGACTGGACGGAAAAAGCAAAAGGCATCCGCATCGACCTCGACAAGGACAAACTGAAACGTTATGGACTCAGTGCCAAGGATGTAAAGCAGATGCTCTACACCGAAATCTCAGGCGCACAGGCGGCGGAGTTCTACACGGGCGACCGCACCCTCGGCATCGTCCTGCGTCTCACGGAAGAGGACCGCACGAACCTCGGGCAGCTCGGCGCTCTCCCCATCCCTACGCGCGGCGGCACGATCCCGCTGGATCAGATTGCCCGTCTCTCCTACGAGGCGGAGGACGGCCTGATCAAGCGGCATAACCTCCTCCCATCCATCATGGTCGAGGCGGATATCAAGGACGGCGAGGGCAACGATGCTGCTCTGCGCATCTACGACGCGACGAAGGAGCTGCGTGAAAACCTCCCCGCCGGCACCACCATTGTCCCGTCGGGCGCACTTGAGAACGCGGACGACTCCATGGGCTTTCTCGTAAAGCCCGTCCCCGCAATGATCTTCATCATCATGACGCTGCTCATGTTCCAGGTCGGCACCATGGGCAAGATGGCGCTCACCATCCTCGTCGCACCGCTCGGGCTCATCGGCGTCGTCCTTGCCATGCTCCTCACGGACTCTGCCATGGGCTTCGTCGCCTACCTCGGCGTACTCGCCCTCTTCGGCATGATCATCCGCAACTCCGTCATCCTCATCGACCAGATCAAGAAACATGAGGAGGCAGGCGAGAAGCCCATGGACGCTATCATCGACTCCGCCGTTCTGCGCTTTCGCCCCATCATGCTCACCGCGGCTGCTGCTATCCTCGGCATGCTCCCCCTCATGCGCAGCATCTTCTGGGGGCCCATGGCCGTCGCCATCGCAGGCGGACTGATTGTGGCAACGGTGCTGACACTGCTCGTCCTGCCCGTCATGTATGCAGTCGCATATCGGGTGAAGTAAAAGAATCTCTGATAAATTCAGCGATTCCTAAATATGGAGGTACATTCAAGTGTGCGATAACGATTTTGACAAATACATCGCAGCAGAGGCAGACGGTTCTCAAGCATACTATCGAAGAGAATTGGCGAAACTTGATGCCAAAAATAAACAGGAACTAAAATGCCTCGTTGAAAAAATGAATAACGCCGGATGTCCTGCGTCATTTTCATGGGCATTCAGCGAGGTAACCGAAGGCATCCCACAGTTCGCACGCTACCTCATTCTCAAAGAACTGCATCGCAGCATCACAGATGTCGAGGAAGGGCTTAGCTGCGCAGAGGACTTCACCGAGGACATCGAGTCGCTCTATCAAACCGCCGCGGGAGCTGTCGGCGAAGATCACATAAAGCGTCTGCTGACCGCCTATGCAAAGGGCATCGTTGGAACATTGATCAGTCTCATCGATGATGGAAATTTGGACCGTGACCGCGACGGCATCAGCTGGTCACTCATCCAGACGGATGCAGAAGGAACTCCCACAGGACAGATCATCGAGGGACTGCATGAAGATTTCGCGGAGTTTGACAAAATGTAAGCCAAACCAAAATTGACGGGACAAAAAACTCTCCAGACCATTTTTAGGTTTGGAGAGTTTTTTGTCCTTCGCTCACTTCTTCTCATACGGATGAATAATCAGCGCACCGTCCTGATACTCGCCGACGTAGACGTCCTTTAGCTCATAGCCCGCTTCGCGCAGGACGGCATTCAGCCACACGTGGTCTTTTTCGATGAGCTCGAGGATATCCTCTTCGACCTGCCCATCGAGGATGAGCGGATAGCGCGCATTTTCCTCACCATACTGGATGATGGTGAGCTGTCCGTTCGGCTCGAGCACGGCACGCTTGACATCCTTGATGTAGTAGACGCCCGCCAGACGCAGTTTCAGCGTGAGATCATGCGCGAGGAGCCCCTGCCGCATGCACTCGTCCATGAGGATTTTGCCGCGCTCGATGAGGATGGCAGGTGTGCCGTCAACGATCTCCTTGACGCGGCGGTTGTTCGCCTTGATAAATTTCAGCAGGAGCACGAGGAGCGTCCACGCGACGAGCACGAGGAGGAAGTCAATCACAGAGATGGCACTGCTGTAGATAACACCGCCGATGATGCCGCCGAGCACGTAGTTCTGCACCTGATCGGTCGCGGACGTGGGGGCGAGGTTGCCCTTGCCGAGGAGGTTGATCTGCACGATGAGACAGAGCAGACCGAGAGCGAGTTTTGCGAGTACCAGTAAGTAGACGATCATCTCAGTCCTCCTTATCTACGATCTGTATATCCCGCCGCAGGAGGTGCGTGCGTTCATACTGAAACGACGTGTAGTCCGCATTGAAATGAATCACGTAGAACGTGCCCTCTACATCGACGAGCATCCCCTGCTTCAGATTGGTCGAGTTCACCTTGATATCGCCGGCAGGGACATCGAGATCCTTCCCGAGGCTCTGCACGAACTGTGCCATGCGTGAGGTCTGCTCGCGGTCGCTCTTCATGCGGTTGTAGTCGCCGTACTGTATGCCCCCGAGAAAGATCACCGCCAGAAACAGCAGGACGACGAGATCGCGGTAACGCGAGGAAAAGCTGCTGCGCAGATACTTGATGCTCACGACAAGCAGTGCAGCGAGCGCGAGGAACGAAATGACGTACCACGCCGTGTGGCTCGCCTGTCCAACCTGCTCAATATAGCTGTAGGTATAAAATGACAACGAAATGCCCCCCCTTCCCGTGTTTTCCTAGACTACTACAGGAAAATGCATCCGTCAATCACTTTTACCATCTGCATCTGCAATTGTATTCACGTGTACTCACTTATGGATTGTATTTTTTCTGTATTTTCTGTTATAATGATAAAATCGTTTTTATAGAAATGATAGGATGAGCTTTGTGTATGTGAGGATGTGTTTCCGCATCCCAGCGGGAGAGAAGTGCCATGAAAGGTGAGCTGTATATCAAGGAAAAGCGGTGCAAGGGCTGCGGAATCTGCGCGGCATTCTGCCCGAAGAAGGTGCTCGAGGTGAGTCTGCTCGGCAAGATTGTGCCCGTGCGCCCCGAGGACTGCATCGCGTGCGGGCAGTGCGAGATGCGCTGTCCCGATTTTGCGATTTTCGTGGAGAGGAGGGCGTAGGATGGAAGGCACAAGACTGATGCAGGGCAACGAGGCAGTCGCCGAGGGTGCGATTGCCGCCGGGGTCACGTTCTTCGCAGGCTACCCCATTACGCCCTCGACGGAGATCGCCGAGCAGATGGCAAAGCTGCTGCCGAAGATCGGCGGCACATTCCTCCAGATGGAGGACGAGATCGGCGCGATGGGCGCGATTCTCGGCGCATCGCTCGCAGGGGCAAAGGTCATGGACGCGACGAGCGGCCCGGGCTTCTCACTGAAGCAGGAGCTGATCGGCTATGCCGCGTGCGCGGAGATCCCCTGCGTGGTGGCGAACGTCCAGCGCGTCGGCCCCTCGACAGGACAGCCGACTGCGCCCTCGCAGGGCGATGTGATGCAGGCGCGCTGGGGCACACACGGCGATCATCCGATCATCGCGCTCTCCCCGTGGAGCGTGCGCGAGTCATTCGACATGGCGGTCATGGCAGTGAACTTTGCGGAGCGTTTCCGCACCCCCGTCATTTTGCTGACGGACGAGATCATCGGGCATCTGCGCGAGAATGTGACACTGCCCTCCCCTGAGGAAATCGAAATCTACCCGCGCCGCCTGCCGAAAGCAACGCGTGCCGAGGGCTATCAGCCCTATGCCGTGGGCGAGGATCTCGTACCCGATGCGGCGCGTTTCGGCGACGGATATCACATCCACGTCACGGGACTGCTCCACGATGAGACGGGGTTTCCCTCAGGCAGTCCTGCCGTGACGGAGCATCTCATCCGCCGTCTCCACGAGAAGATCAGCCGCGTGGGTGAGGAGATTATCCACACAGAGGAATCCTTTATGGAGGATGCGGAGTACGCCGTCGTCAGCTACGGCGGCACGGCGCGTACGGCATACGAAGCGGTGCGCACGGCACGCGCCGAGGGAATCAAGGTCGGCTTCCTGCGGCTCCAGACGATCTGGCCGTTCGCGGATGCGGCAGTCGCACGGCTCGCGGCACGTGTCAAGGGCATCCTCGTCGCAGAGCTGAACTACGGGCAGCTCGTGGGTGAGGTCACGCGCGCTGCACACGGCACGCACGTCCGCTCCTGCCTCAAATACAATATGCTGGACTTCACGCCGCAGGAGATCACGGCGGCGATCCGTCAGATGAGCGAGGAGGTGCGGGCATGAGCACAGCACATATAAAGGCCGACATACAGCGTCCGTTCGAGCAGTATTTTCGTCAGAACCGCCTCCCCCATCTCTGGTGTCCCGGCTGCGGCAACGGTACGGCAATGAAGTGCATCGCGGAGGCGGTGGACGGTGCGGAGGGATTTTCACAGGACAACACGGTCATCGTCTCCGGCATCGGCTGTTCCTCACGCGGCTCGGGCTATATGGACTTTGACACCGTACACACGGCGCACGGGCGAGCGATTCCCTTTGCAACGGGGATCAAGCTCGCACGACCTGAGCTGAACGTCATCGTCATTACAGGAGACGGCGACTGCACTGCCATCGGCGGCAATCACTTCCTGCACGGCTGTCGGCGCAACGTCGATCTCACCGTCGTACTTTTCAACAACAATATCTACGGCATGACGGGCGGACAGTCCTCGCCGACGACCCCGCCGGGCAAGATGACGGCGACGGCACCATACGGGACAATCGACCGTCCGCTCGACGCGTGCCGCATCGCCGAGGCAGCAGGAGCAACCTACGTCGCACGCTCGACAGCCTTTCACGTCAAGCATCTCACGCAGATGATCGCAGGTGGTCTCGCAAATCACGGGTTTTCCCTCATCGAGGCGATGGTGCAGTGCCCGACCGCCTACGGGCGCAAGAACAAGATGGGGTCGCCCGCTGCGATGCTTGAGTGGATGCGGGACTCTGCCGTCATGAAGGCGGCATGGGACAAGCTCCCGCCCGAAAAGCGCACGGCGGAGAAGTTCCCCATCGGACTTCTCTGCGCGTGCGCGGGTGAGGAGTACGGCACGGCAAACGCCGAGATTCAGCGGCGTGCGGGAGGGCTCTGATATGCAGAAGGAACTTCGTCTCTCAGGTTCGGGCGGGCAGGGCGTGATCACCGCCGCCATTATCTTCGCCGAGGCGGCGGCAGCGTGCGGCAGAAACGTTGCACAGTCACAGTCCTATGGCCCAGAGGCGCGCGGCGGTGCGTCCCGCTCCGAGGTTATCATCAGCGACGACGTGATCTATCATCCGCACGTCGAGCACCCCGACATCGTCCTCGCCATGACACAGGCAGCGGCGGACAAGTACGCGGGCGATCTCGATCCCACGACGGGCATCCTGATCGTTGACAGCGAGCTTGTGCCAAATGTGCCGCAGGCAGCACACGTTGTCTCCGTTCCCATCACCACGCTTGCCATCGAGAAGATCGGCAAGTCTCTCTTTGCAAACATCGTCGCCCTCGGCGCGATCACGCGCGTCTCGGGAATCGTCCCATTCGACGCTGTGAAAAGTGCCGTGGCGAACCGTGTCCCGCCGCACACCGTCGACCGCAATATGCAGGCGCTGATGGTCGGATACGAGGCGGCGAAGGAATAGGAACAGAACATAAGATAGAGAATCTCCACTCGCGAGTCCAATCGTGAGTGGGGATTTTTGACATAGAAAAACGCAGGATAGATGCTATAGATTTCTTGACAATGCACGTATTTTGCACTATCTTAATAAAAAGGAGTGATTCAGATGGGACAGACCAACGTCAGCATTCGCATGGACAATGACCTGAAGGAGCAGTTCAATGCTTTTTGTACGGATATGGGGATGACAATGACGACAGCATTCAACATTTTTGCCAAGAAGGCTGTACGTGAGTACCGCATCCCCTTTGAGATCGGTGCGCCCCACCCCAACGCAGAGACACAGGAGTCTCTTGACGAAGTGCGCCGTATGAAGGCAGACCCTAGCCTAGGCAAACGCTACACCGACGTTGACGAGATGATGAAAGACCTGCTCTCATGAAATACATTATCCGCCCAACCTCACGTTTTCAGCGGGATCTAAAACGCGCTGCCAAGCGGGGCTATCACACGGAACTCTTGACCGCTGTCATCAAGAAGTTGGCGGATGGAGTGCCTCTGGAACAACGATATCGTGACCACGCGCTCGCGGGAGATTATGCAGGATGTCGGGAGTGTCACATCACGCCGGACTGGCTGCTCATCTATGAGATCGATGGAGATACACTTCTGCTCTACCTGATGCGTACAGGCACACACAGCGATCTGTTCAAAATGTGACAGAACTGCTGACAGCAATTCGAGGTGCTTTTTTATCGCGGATCTTTTTCGTTACAATTTGTATTGCAGCGATCAAAGCATAAGAAAAGCCGCCCTCTGTCTCCAAACTTAGGCGGCTAATCTTAGTTCGTTTTTAGCAGAGGAGCTGACCGTTTACTGGCAGCACCTTTTTCTGTGCTCATTTATACGACGTGTGAACCGTTCCGTCAAGCCTGACGGGTGGGAGCGTTCACTGCAAAGGACATAACAGCCTTTACTTCACGCCCGCACCGTCGAGTGCAGCACGGACGCTCTTCTGCGCACGGGAAAGTTTTTCCATCTCATCGTCGGCAAGGCGCACCTCGAGCGAGCGGACGATGCCATCCTGTGCGATCATGCGCGGAATGGAGAGTGCAACATCCTTCATGCCGTACTCGCCGTTCATGACGGCGGCACAGGGCAGGATCGTATGCTCATTGTAGAGAATCGCCTTGATAAAGCGGCAGGCAACCATAGCAATTCCCGTGTTGGTAAATCCTTTGAGGTTGATGACATCGTATGCCGTCTGTATGAGTCCCTGCTCGATGTCATGACGATTCAGCCGCTCCTTAAAGTGGAAGTATTCGTCAAGATGATCGATCCCGAGCCCCGCACAGTTTACCGTCGACCATGCAACAAAAGCATCGTTGCCATGCTCTCCGAGGACATAGCCGTGGATATTCTTCGGATCCATATCATAATGCTCCGCGAGAAGGTAACGGAAGCGATAGGTCTCGAGCATCGTGCCCGTGCCGAGGATCTTCTCGCGCGGGTAGTCGAACTCGGTTGATACGACGTAGGTCGCAACGTCAAGCGGGTTCGTAATCATGATGACCATGGCTTCCTTCGTGTATTTCACGATCTCAGAGAAGATGGAGCGCATGATCTTCGTGTTCGTGCTCGCGAGCTTCAGTCGGTCGGGCTTCTCTCCAGGCAGGATCGACGGTCCCGCCGTAATGACGATGAACGCCGCATCGCGGCAGTCCTCATACGTCCCCGTATGGATCTTGATGTTCGTGCTGTACGGCGAGGACATGGCGTGGCTCGTATCGAGTGCCTCGCCGCGCGCACGATTCATATCGAGATCGATGAGGGCAATCTCCGAGGCCAGCTGAAAGTCTGCGATTTTGTTGAGCACGGCGGAGCCGACATTGCTCGTACCGATGATGACGACTTTTCCCCGGTTGATGGACATAATAATGACCTCCTAAATAATAAAAAGCCCGAACGCGAAAACGCACTCGGACACTACGGTCGAAGAAGAATTTGTACAGATAGTAATTGTTTCACGACGAATCACACCTCTTCTCGGTCAAATCATCGCCGCAGGATTTCCTGCGCCATCATAGTAGCACCACAGGGAATCATTGTCAACGGATTTTTCACAGAGTATAACGTGTATACAGGAGAGTTCGTATTGCCAACCTGTCAATATGAAAGAACAGTTCACAGGCAAATATTTTCATGCTACAATGCACGCAGATGTTGTCACGAGCGGTAGGCGGTCAGTCTCCTCAAGAGAGGAGGCGATACTTATGACTCTGTACGATTTTCTGTCGTTCATCTTTCTTGTAACGATCTGTATCGTAGCCTTGAGACCATAAGAATACCCGCCTGCAGTCACCAACTCTAGGCGGGTTTCTTATAACCATTTCTTAGATTACGGGGGCTGACCGTTTACCGACAGCACCTTTTTTCTATGCTTATTATACGATTTTAGAAGACTGCCGTCAACCCTTGTCCGACGCTGCGTTGTAAACATCCTTGAGCAGGGTCTCCTTGCGCAGGCTGCGGCATTCGCACGCGCTCTTTTCGGCGGGGACGCTGTGCTTACAGCACACGAAACGTAATCATATCATCAAGACTGTCCATGGTCTCTACATCGCAGATCTCATTTCCGCGCAGTGCTGTTTGAATATGGTAAAAAATGAGCCGAATTTTTAGGAAGCGTACGAACTCCCTCGAGCGGCGCTGATATCCGTACGCCGCGATTAACGTCCTGAGTTTCATGCGGACATAATCCTTTTTCCCAAGGTAAAGAATCTGCACGCGCAGCCTCTTGAAAAAGAGATCCAAGTCAAAATCATCACGCATCAAGTCGGATACGTCCAACGTTCCGTCAGAGACTGCCTGTACTGATGGGAAATCGGCATCAAGAGTGATTTTATCCTGCATATAATCCGACCAATACAGGACATCCAACAGCCATTTCCGATAATTTTGCCGATATTCCACCGCCAAAAAGGATTTATCCTCTGTATGCATCCGGTGGACAAGGCGAAGGGCTTCCTTGGCAGATAACCCCGCATTATCAATAATGCAGGCTGCATCCAAGGCAGTATATAGGAGTTCCTTCATCAGTATCCCCCTTCCAATTGATCGCCCTTCTTTGCGTTGCAGCTGCGGCAAAGGATCTGTAAATTCTCGAGTACAGAACGCCCGCCCTTATTCATGGGAACGATATGGTCTACATTGAGGTATCGACGATTGGAAAATACTTCTCCGCAATGGGCGCAAACATAGCCGGAAGAGGTTTTCGCCTTGGCAAACGCTCCTTCACGCAGCTCCTCTTCCAGCGCGGGATCAATTTCCCTGATTTTATCCAGCGGAAGATTCTCCAAGGCTATTTTATCGTACGTTACATTTTCCTCCGGCGCATAAAGTTCCGGGTCAGAAATCTTCGCAAGTTCAATATCCACCATGCGCAGAAAGTATATCTTTTTCCCAAAAAACAACTGCAGAAGATTATCATCTACGCTTTCCCACAGGGCATCAAGATATTCTTTTCTCTTCTTTGGTCCAAGATCCTCGTCCCAGATGTGCCGCGCAATCGCAGGAACATCCAGCTTGCTTCTGTCCACCTGGTCAAACGTATAGAATTTCGGCTCGGATTCCTTCTGCGCATAATATTTCAAGATATGCCGCACATCTCTGGGGTCATAGGGCGGCACCATGTCACGATGGAAAAATTGCTTTTTGCATTCTGCCTCCAATTTGTCCAGCACATCATTGGAGAGATATTCGTCATCGGTGTTGATGCCCTCAAACAGGGCCGGGAGTGCCTGCATCATTTTCTCATAGGCGTCTTGGGTGCTGTTATATACCATGACCTGATAGGAGAAGTCGATCCCCTCTTCGTTGATGTATTGGAACGCATACATGCCCACGGGTATGCGCTCCCAAAAGGGAACCGCCTCAAGCTGCGTGGTGTCGATCGCATCGTTCAGGATGGCGGCAAATTCCTCAATTTTGGAAATTACGATCCACCGCATTTGTTGCTTTCTGTACTCCGGGCTGTCTTTCGGCGGCCATTCGCTGTCTCCGACAAAAATCGTATCCGGACTGACCCATGCGATATGTTCATTCCAATCATCAACAAAAGAGACGATGTAGGCCATGCTTGTCCCACCCGCTTTTTCACCGCGAAGAGCACGGCCAATCATCTGTGTCATAAGGATGGTAGACACGGTAGGACGCGCGAGGAACACGGTCTTCGTCATGGGCAGATCAACGCCCTCTGTGAGAATATTTACATTCACCAAGACCTCTACATCACCGCTGCGAAAAGCTTCGAGCTTGCTGTCATTTTCCTTGGGGCTGATCGTTGCACCAGTGCCCATATCCTTGATGGCAGACACAACGTACTCTGCTTTAATGCCAGCCTTGTTGAACAGCTTTGCAAGCGCAATCGCATGGTCAATGTTGACGGCAAAAACAATGGTCTTCCCGTATTCGTCAGCCTTTTTCAAATAGGTATCCACAATCAGCTTGTTGCGCGGTCCGCTCTCCGCGATACTTTGGGACAGTTCGGGAGAAAGTGTATCGAGATGCTGGATGCTTTCCAACGCCTCAAGCCCCAAATCTTTGCCATACTCCTCATCCGTATAGTAGGTCTCAAAATGAGGATGAGAGAGAATTTGCCGATTGATGAGTTCCTTGAGATCGACTTTGTAGGCAATGCCGATGTCATTTTTCTTCGACCTGCCGCCGGACACGCCGTCTTTATAGATACGCGCCAAAAGCCCCTGTTCATTCTCGGCCGTACGAAAAGGCGTCGCCGTGAGACCGATCAGTTTTACATGCTCTACCTTGTCCTTAACGTAATCAATGACGCGCCGATATGTCTTTGCCGTAGAGTGATGCGCTTCATCCACGATGAGGAAAATCTCGTTCTCTCCCGCAAGCCACGGGGCAAGGCGCGCCAGATTGGACGCCCTGCCGATACTGTCCTTGCTGATGATGAGCAGATCGTCCTTCGGATCAATGTTGATCGTTTTATCATGATTCGATGAGCCGGACACGATGCGATAGCGAAAGGACGAGATATGGGGAATTTCAGCGGTATAGGCAAATTTCTGGAAGGATTCCGCAGCCTGATCAAGAAGCATCTGGCGATGGGCAAGCCAGAGAATCTTTTTCTTTTTGTCGAGTGCATGACGAAGAAGCCACGTGGAAGCCGTATACGTTTTCCCTCCACCTGTGGGGAGCACCACCAGCGTACTATAACTGGCGTTTTCTTCGTCCATGCGGTCGAGAGCACAGAGCGCATCCAGCTGATGCCGATACGGATGGCGTGTGTTGCTGCCGGGGAGAGGGTGCACCTCTCCTGCTGCCGGAAAGTCGATGTATTCGCACTTCATGTTTCGTTGTTCCTCCTCCGATGCCTGTCCATTTTTAGAAGCCCGCGTCACCCCTTGTCCGACGCTGCGTTGTAGACATCCTTGAGCAGCGTCTCCTTGCGCAGGCTGCGGCATTCGCACGCGCTCTTTTCGGCGGGGACGCTGCGAATCGTCGCGAGGAGGATGTCGCCGATCATCGGTGCATCGTCGTAGAAGATCTGCTCTAGCGTGTCGTGCGACCACGGGCGGATGCCCTCGCCGTAGTTGACGACGAAGTACAGCCCCGCATAGCACGCGCCGATCTCGCGCGCAAGATAGACCTCGGGCGCAAGGCTCTGCCCGACGATGTCCGCGTGCCCTTTCAGCATCGCGATCTCGGCAGAGCTCTCGAAATGCCGCCCGTCAGTGACGGCGTAGATGCCGCGGTCAAAGATGCGCCCCGTATAGCGCTTCCTCGTTTCTTCAATGAGTGCCGTACGCAGCTCGGAGCAGAGTGCATCGCGCATGACAAGCAGATAACGCCCGTCGAGCATGACATCCTTGCGCACGGAGAGGTCCAGGTAGTCGTCGGGAATGAGGAAGTCGCGCGGATCGAGCAGCGGGTTCACCGTCCCGACGCCGCCCTCGGAGAGGATGCGCCGCACGCCCGCCTCCCGCAGCACCCAGAACACCTGCCGCGACGCATCCGCGCGCGTCACGCCGCTGCGCCAGCCGTGCATGCGGCAGGTCAGCACGCGCCGTCCCGCGACGGAGAAGAGGCGGAACGCAGGGCTCTCGCCGTAGGGTGTCGCAAAGTGCAGCCCGTCCGCAAGGATCTCCACATCCGCCGCCATCGACGCACGCGGGAAATCGCTTGAGAGCGTCCCCGAGCCGCCGATGACGGCATAGCCCGCTGTCGGAACCTGTTGCTCTGCCATATCAAAACCTCCGTATCACGCGATACTGCGTGTCACGCTGTGCCGGCTCTCTGCCTGCGCCGTGAATCAGATCAATCATCTTCTTGATCGACATATTATACCGCGTCCCCGCGGCACGCACTACATTCTCCTCAAGCATGATGCTCCCGAGGTCGTCCGCGCCGAAGCCAAGTGTCAGCTGTCCGATACGCTCGCCCTGCGTGACCCACGACCCCTGTATGTGCGCAACATTGTCCATGTAGAGCCGCGTGACGGCAAGCGTCCGCATATAGTCCCAGCTCGACGTCTTTTCCCCGCCGAGTGCAGTGTTGCCCGGCTGGAACGTCCATGTGATGAACGCACGAAAGCCGCCCGTCTCCTCCTGCAAACGGCGGATGTGCTCCATGTGCTCCACGCGCTCCGCCATCGTCTCACCAAAGCCGATGACCATGGTCGCCGTCGACTCCATACCGATCTTGTGCGCCGTCCGCATCACGCGCAGCCAGTCCTCGGTCATGATCTTTTTCGGTGCGATGAGCCTCCGCACGCGGTCCACGAGGATCTCCGCACCGCCGCCGGGGAGCGACGAGAGCCCCGCATCCTGCAGCCGCCGCAGCGTGTCCTCAATCGTAATGCCCTCCTTTTCGGCAAAGTACAGAATCTCCGTCGCCGTGAAGGAGTGGATCACGATGGAGGGATAGCGGTCACGGATCGCACGCAGCATATTTTCATAGTAGGAAAGCGGCAGGTCGGGGTGAATGCCGCCCTGGATCATGACCTGCGTGCCGCCCGCCGCCGCCGTCTCGCCGACCTTTGCGAGAATCTCCTCCATCGGCAGGAGGTAGCCGTCCTCCGCGCCCACCTTCGTATAGAAGGCACAGAAACGGCACTCGTTCACGCAGATATTCGTGTAGTTGATGTTGCGGTCAACGATGAACGTCACCGTATCGCCGAACCGCCGCCGCCGCTCCGCGTCCGCCGCACGCCCGAGGTCGATGGGGTCGCCGTGCGTGAGGAGATCGGCAGCCTCCTGCTCCGTGAGTCTCATGCACCCTCCCCTGCCGCAATCGGCTGATAAAACGTATCGCGCTCCACTGGCTCGTAGCCCGCCTCGCGGATCATCGCGTCCAGTTCGCGCCGCGTGATGCCCGTCTGCGTCTGTGCGCCCGCCGCGTGAATGATCTTCTCCTCACCGATGGTGCCGTCGAGATCATCCGCGCCAAAGGCAAGGGCAAGCTGCGCAATGGGCTGCGTCAGCATGACCCAGAATGCCTTGAAATGCGCCACATTGTCGAGGACAAGGCGCGAGAGCGCGAGCATTTTCATATCCTCCCACGAGCCGACGCGCGCGAGCTTTCGCTCCGCACCGAGCGCCGTATTCTCAGGGTGGAAGGGGAAGAGCATAAACGCCTGAAAACCGCCTGTCTCATCCTGCAGTTCGCGCAAGGCAAGCAGGTGGTCAATGCGCTCCTCGACCGTCTCGATGTGTCCGTACATCATAGACGCATTTGTACGGATGCCGAGCGCGTGTGCCGTACGCATACAGTCGAGCCACTCCGCACGCGTTGCCTTGTTCGGGCAGATGATCGCGCGTACGCGGTCGGAGAGAATCTCCGCCCCGCCGCCGGGGAGGGATGAGAGCCCCGCCGTCTGCAAACGGCGCAGGATGTCGCGGACAGAACCCCCTTCGCCTTTTGCAAAGTTCACAACCTCTACGGGCGTAAATGCCTTGATATCCGCGTGGGGCAGTGCCGCACGCACCTGCCGCACCACGCCCTCGTAGTAGGAGAAGGGACGGTCGGGATGCAGGGCACTCACGATATGGATCTCCGTAAGGCGCGGCGTTTTTTTCGCCAGTTCCAGCACACGCGCGACATCGTCCGTTTCCATAATATATCCACGTGCATCGCCCTGCTCCACCTGGAAGGCACAGAGCGGACAGTTCGCACGGCATATATTGGTGAGGTTGATGTGGCGGTTCACCGTATAGTAGACATTCTTCCCGCTCGCGCGCTCCTTCGCCGCACGCGCCCACGCGGCGAGCGCGAGGAGGTCGTTGTCCTCATAGAGGAGGAGTGCATCCTCCCTCGTCAGCCGTACCCCGCGCTCAGCGGCGGCACGGGCAGTTCTCAAATCGCTCATGTACTCTCCTTCTAATGCTCTCGCAAGTGTATCAAATGCGGCAAGATTTTGCAAATCCTCCGCGCTTGCTTTCCCCCATGTTCCATGCTATGATAGCGCCTACTATCAACGGAGAAGACGAAATGCCGCAGCTATCCCAGCCCATCACCTACCGCACACTGCTCGCGTTCGCCGTGCCGATGATCGTGTCACAGCTCTTTATGAATGTGAACTTCATCGTCGACGGCTTCTTCGTGGCGCACGCCGTCGGAACGGACGGGCTGTCGGCGATCAACATCGTTATGCCGTTCATCCCGCTCACGATTGTGCTCGCAACCATGCTCGGCACGGGAGGGAGTGCGCTCGTTGCAGCGCAGCTCGGCGCGGGCGAAAATCGCCATGCATGCGAAAATTTCTCCCTGCTCGTCCTCGTCTGCGTCATCCTCAGCACGATGATTGCCGTACTTGGCATGACCTTCCTGCGCCCGATCCTCTATTTCTTCGGCGCGGACGATGCCCTCTATCCGCTCTGCGAAGTGTATGCCATTCCCCTCTTCGTCTCAACACCGCTCACGATGGCAGGGCTGATCCTCGACATCTTCCTCGTTGCGGCGGGACAGCCACGCCTTGCGATGCTCTCCTCGTTCGTCGGCGGCATCGTCAACATGGTGCTCGACTACATCCTCCTCTTTGTCCTCGGCTGGGGGCTGGAGGGAGCATCCATTGCAACGGCGACGGGCTACTCCATCTCCGCATTCGTAGGACTTTACTACTTTGCCATTCATCGGCGCGGCACACTGCGGTTCGTACGTCCCGCCTGGCGCCTGCGCGCCGTCCTCTCCGCGATGGGCAACGGATCAAGTGAGATGGTGATGCAGCTCTCGATGAGCCTCATCATGATCGTCATGAACAACACGATGATGCATCTGGCGGGCGCGGACGGCGTGGCGGCAATTGCCATCTCCGAATACATCTCCGGGCTGCTCACAGGCATCTACATGGGCTATGCCGAGGGGGTCGCACCTCTGGCGAGCTTCAACTACGGCAAACGTGACACGCACGCCCTGCGCGGAATCCTGCGCCGCAGTCTCACACTCATCGCCGTGTTCTCCCTCTTTACCACCGGCCTCAGCATCCTCATCGCCGCGCCGATTACGGGCATCTTCGCCGCCGAGGGCACACACGTCTATGACCTCGCCGTGCACGGCTTCCGCATCCACGCGATCGCCTTCCTCTTCCTCGGGTTCAGCATGTACGGCGCATCGTTCTTCACCGCGCTCGGCGACGGACGCACCTCCGCCCTGCTCTCCGTCTGGGACACGCTCATCTGTCTGCTCGGTTTCCTGCTCCTCCTGTCGCACGTCTTCGGCGTGGACGGCGTCTTTATGGCAACACCTGCCGCGGACTTCCTCGGCGCATCGCTCACCTTCCTGCTCATTTGGCAGAAGCGGAAGCAATACGGATATCTGTAGAGCGACCTGGCTTGACCCGCATCAAGGCAGGTCTTGTTGCCCAACTTTACCCGAAAGACCTATTGAAACCGCAATACATCTATACTATCATAAAATAGATGAATATTCCCACAACAGAAATCACGGAAAGGAGCCGATCATGACGCTGCCCTACCAGTGCCCCGACTGCGGCACGGAGCTCGGCTACAAGGGGCTCTGCTGGCGGTGCAGGACAGCGGCGAATCGCCGTGCGGCACTCGCATGGACGCCCGAGGAGGTCTCGGCAAAGGAGCAGGAGATCATCGCGCAGATCGAGGATGTTCCCGATGACTTCTGGTATCTGCTCTGCTGTCGCGGACGGCTCGTGCCGGAGATCCCACGCGCGGCACTCACGGCACGTTCCTTCTGGCCCTCGGCACTCTACTATCATGCACCGACGGACGTGCGGGACGGACTGATCGCAGCACTGATGGAGACGGATGCCGCACATGAGGCGAACGAGCTTATGATGTGCCTCGGTATGCAGGGAGACGACCAATCCCTTGCGGCACTCCTCGCACTCGAATGCAATCCGCGCCCGTGGCGCGGGAAGCTGCACGTCAACCCCTCTGTCTATGCGCAGTGCGGCGGCTGGACATTCGACCGTGAGGGGCGACGGCGCACGCTGAATTTCGACACCTGCTATACGCTGGTGCACGCCGCATCGGAGGAAGAGCTCCGCCGCTCGCCCGTCCGCATTGCCCGACCACGGGAGGAGAACTGTCCGCACTGCGGCAGCCGCATGGCGGATATGCTCGTCCTCGACGGACGGGATGCGCGTCTGCACTTCCTCGGCATCGACGGCATCCTCACAGCGACCTGCTGCCCAAACTGCGTTTCGTATGAGGGCCCGAGGCTGAGCCGCTATGCGCTCGACGGCGGCAGCGAGGTGCTTTCCTGCGAGGATGCGGGCGATACCACGTATATCGAAGAGGAGCTTGTCAGGATTTTTGAGAACGATCTCATCCTCGGCGAGACGCCTGTTCCTCTGTTCTACGGCGCACGCTTCGAGGACACCTGCACGCTCGGCGGCTTTGCGCTCTGGTGGCAGGACTGGGAATACACGACCTGCCCCGACTGCGGGCAGCCGATGAAGTATCTCATGCAGATTCATTGGGATGCACTGACGGACTATATGGAGGGCACGCTCTACATCGAGTTCTGCCCCGACTGTCAGATTGTCTCCATGCAGCACCAGCAGACGTGAGGCGCAGCCATGACCGACCATGATGATACCGTACTGGCAGAAAAGTTCCGCACCCTGTACGCACACCTTTGCCGTGAGCGCATCCTCCCATCCATGCCGGTCACAGAGGATGCCTCGCCCGCACAGATGGCGACAGCACTCCGACAGGCACTATGCAGTGCCTATCCGACGACAAGGCTGAAGCGCACGATGAAGAGCATTCACTACGCCAACGCCTTTGCCGACACGGCGCTCAAGGAGTGTGCCTTTACCCTCGACGATGTCGAGCAATATTTAAGGAAGCACTGATAAATTCAGCACTACCATCTTGACGCATCTTTTTCGCCCGCACTTCGGCGGAAAATCCTCCACATAGCCTTTGCTATGCGTCCGGTTTTCCACCTTGTTCGGACAAAAAATCTACGCCAATCTGGCAGACTTCATTTTATCAGCGATTCCTTAGCACGGAATCACTTCCTTGACCACGACCGCTCCGTTGATTTCTTCAATGAAAAAATCACGGCGGAGGGATTCGTCATCACACCGACAAGCCTTCTGGAAACGATGCTGGAGAGCCTGCTCCTCAGTCATAAAGGAGAACACAATGAAAAAAATCGTCCGCAATAATTCTTCGCATGGAAAAAAGCCCGTGCCCACGGAGGTCTACACCGAGGAGGAGATGACTGCCGTCGAGGACTTCATCGAGACGAGCTTCGGCACGTACGCGAACGTCTTTCACGAGATTGTCTCGCCTGACATCCATCTGGACATCTGCATCGTCGATCCGACCGAGGAACGGAACTACTACATGCTCGTCACCCTCGGGATGGGGGCGCACCGCATGAACGTGCCAAAAGAGCTCGCCGAGTACAAGCTCGAACGTGCCGAGCTCGCGATCGCCCTGCCGTCCGACTGGAAGATCCACGAGGACGACGAGGAGCACTACTGGCCGATCCGCCTGCTGAAGAGCCTCGCACGTCTGCCGATCGAGGATGATACATGGCTCGGCTGGGGGCATACCATCGACAGCAGGACAAACAACTACGCCGAGAACACCAAGCTGACCGCCGCCCTGATCATCGGGGCGCAGGTAAAGGGAGACAACACGGTCTGTCCCCTGCCGGACGGCGACGAGGTCAATTTCTATCAGATCATCCCACTCTACCGCGACGAGCTCAACTACAAATTCGACCGCAGTGCGAAGGAACTGCTGAACCTCTTTGACGAGCGGCACGTGAGCTTCGTCGTCGATCCACAGCGGCGCAGTGCATGCGCCCCTGAGGACTTCGAGGACCTCGTGATGGACAATGCAGAGTGGCATCTCTCCAGCCTGCACGAGAAGAAGCTGCCCGTGGACGAGATCACGGCGTACAGCCACATGGCGGTCTACCTGCGGTGGTGCATCCTGCATGACCTGATGGCAGACTGGTTCATCCGCGAGTACGAGGCGACCGTCCGTGCCGTAAAGGAACATCCGGCGGAGACAGACCTGCGCCCCTTCCTCCGCGACGAGCTGCACGGAATCCTGATGCGCGGCTTCTTTAACGCGGAAGGCGCGGCGTTCGCTCGTTACTATTATGACGGCGAGGCGCCCTCCTACCCATCGGACGTCGACAATCACGCCCTCGCGTATTTCGGGGCGGAAAAATACTACTCGAAGGAGTTTGACGACGAGGCATATCTCTTCGTCCCATTCGACGAGCAGCTCTATCGGGAGATGGCGGAACTCATCGAGCGGCACTGGGATTCGTGGAAACGCAACAGCGAGGGGCAGGAGGAAGTCGAGCCAAGCGACGTCGCCATCGCAACGATGCAGTACCTGAACGCCAGCAGGGCGAGCTGCTCTCTGATGTACCTCCCGCCGCTGGTGGACGACGACCCGATCACATCATGGTACAGCTACGCCACGCGCACGGCCGCGCGCGACGGCATTGTCCCCGTCATCATCGTCCCGAGCGACACGCTCTGGGAGGCACTGACGATGAATGCTGAGGCCGAAAAGGGTGCGTTTGAGGACTACGAATTCGATCGGGATGCCGTCATCGCGTTCCGTGAGCGCATGGCGCAGAAGGCGGTCAAGGACGGCAAAACGGTGCTCATGCAGCGGCGCGCGGCATGTACGGAGGACATGACGGTCAAAGAAGATACGAAGGGTGAGGCAAACGACGACCTCATCACCTACTGGAACTGCGAGACGGGGAAAACGCATCCCGTAATCCTCGCCAAGATCCCCGTCAAGCACCCATGGGAGATCTTCACCTACCTGCCCTTCGGCGGGTGGAACGACTGCCCCGATACCTCCGCGCATACGGCGGTCGCAAAGTACTGGTACGAGACGGACAGAGCCGTCCCTGCCGTCCTCACCTACGACACGCTTGAGTACCGCGTCCCCGCGCCCGTCGCGCCGGAGCACGCCGCCGCACGCGCCGTGGAGCAGTACGCCTACTGCAGCGACATCATCGAGCAGGGCACACCCGGCATGAGCATCAGCAGGCTCGCCGACAGCCTGCGGAAATCGCACATTTGGTATTTCTGGTGGGACTAAGCAGAGGAGTTTTTCATGACACTACTCGAACAGTGCCAAGTTTGGCACGAGAACGAAGAATATCAAAAGATCATTGCGGAGATCGAGGCACTGCCCGCCGAGGAGCGCACGCCGGAACTCGACAGTGAGCTTGCACGCGCCTACAACAATGCGGCGGACGCGGGTGATCGCGCCTATTTTGAAAAGGCGATCGGACTTCTCGCGCCGCACGCGAACTATTTCGCGGGCGATCATCTCTGGAACTTCCGTATGGGCTACGCCTACTACTATCTCGACCGCGAGGACCGCGCTCTCCCACATTTTGAGGCGGCACTCGCCGCACTTCCCGGCGATGCGGATACCAAGAGTATGATTGCGTATTGTCACAAGGGGCTTTCCCTGCCGCTCTTTCAGCGTCCGTTCCGCATCCGCGTGCAGGAAGCGTGGGCGGCGTTCGAGAACATAGAGGCGGAGCTGCGCGCGCTGATGGATGCGGGATCGGAGCACGGCGAGGAGCTCATCGAGCGGTGCAGCTCTGCTCTGCACATCGCCTTTGACGATGTCTCATTCGAGCTCGGAAAGGGCGGCGAGAAACATGAGCTCATCCTCACCCCCGAGGGGGAGCGCTGCAAACTCTTTCCGCTCGTCTATTTCGCGCGCCATGCCCCCGCCTCTGTGCGCGAGCACTGGGACATCCACGTCGGTCGCACCGCCTTTCTTGGTGCCCTGCGCACGGGCGACTACAGCATCGAGATGACGGATGTCGCCGTCTGGTTCGCGCCCGATGGCGACGGGATCGCCCTCACGGTCTACTGCGAAAAGCTCCTGCCGCTCCTGAAAGAGGACGAGAACCGCGCATGGTGGATGCTCTCCACAATCGTCGATCGGGCACTCGGCGAAATCGCCTCCATCCGCCTCATCCATGATTTCGAAGTCCTCGATGCGCCGCGGGAAGAGCCGCCGATTTTACTGACGGATCTGCCAAAGGCCCTGGAGGAAGCGGGGCTTTCTCTCGACAACGATGCAGAGGACTATCTGGAGCACTCCCATCTCGCCTACGAACGCGAGCCGCAGGATATTTCCGATACGAGCTGGCGGTTCGATGTCTGCACAGGCAGTACGCGTCTGCCCGCCATTCTCAGCGCCTATACGGAAAACGATGCGGCGCTCGTGGATATGTACCATGCGGACGGGATCGCGGCGGGCTTTCTTGCCTATCCGCTGACGGATGCGCTGCGCACGGATTCGGAGGCTCCCCTCGCGTTTCGCGACGCGCTCATGACGGCAATCGAGAGGGATACCAAGGAGCTGGATGCTGTGACCTTCCTTGGCGGAGCGACAGGTACAGACTGCGGCTATCTGGACTTTCTCGCATGGGATCTGCGCGCCGTCCTCGACGCCGCCAACGACTTTCTCGAACAGACGGATCTGCCATGGGCGGTATTCCACTCCTTCCGACGGGACGCAAATTCCGTCAGCCTCTTTGATCGTACGGAGGAGGAGGACGGCTCGGAGCAGGAAAGCC
Organism: Centipeda flueggei ATCC 43531; assembly: GCF_000160695.1. GTDB lineage: Bacteria > Bacillota > Negativicutes > Selenomonadales > Selenomonadaceae > Centipeda > Centipeda flueggei. The sequence goes on from NZ_GG694007.1 coordinate 80,621, forward strand.
CCGCCGCCGCGAAATCCTCCCTGCTCTCCCCTGCGGCGGTTCGGAAACTTGAGGCGATGGACGACGGCTCGACGGGCTATTTCTACAAGATGCTGCACTATCTGGAATCGTACATCAAGAACGGAACGATCAAGGGGAATTTCACGCGCGAAGAGGCGCGTGCCGATCTGAATATCGCGCTGTGGTATGCGTACGCGTGCAACAATATCGATGCCTACGAGTACTACTACCGCACAACGCAGTGGCTGCCCGCAGCAGAGGCGAACGCGCGCGGCTGCGGAACATACTACTACCGCTACGCCGTCGCCCTCATGTACTGCGGACGGCTCAGCGATGCGCTCCGCATGGCAGAGAAGGGTGCGCAGGCGGAGCCGGACTATCCGTGGACATACTTGCAGCTCGGCAAACTCCGCGCACACTTCGGCGACCGTGACGGGGCACTTGATGCCGTGCAGAAGGGGCTTGCGCTCGTGCCGGACGATCATGAATTCCTAACGCTTGCGCGTGAGATCGAGGAGGGCGCGACCATCGAGCAGATGTCCTGCCACTGGATCGATCCCACGTTTGATGAGGAACTGCAGGAGGCGGCGGCATCGGAAAAAACACTGGGGCTGCGTGACGGTGTGGATGCCGATGGAGAAATGTACGAGAAACAGCGCGCCATCGCCTGCATCACGAAAAACGAAGCGGGACTTGCCTATTTCAAACAGCTCTTTCGCCCCGATCCGCAGGATTATGAAAGAGATGCGCCATTTTGCAGCTTTCACTACACCGTGGACGGCACCCCCATAAAGCTTGTCTTCCGCATGAACGAGGCGGGGCTTTCGAAGCGCGATCCTGCGTGGCTGCGCACACAGAAGGACCGCCTCGACGATGGGCGCTGGCTGAAACGCGTCGATGATGCGGGCACGGGCGCACTGACCGCCGTACACTACGGGCTTGACAATCAGGTCACGCTTGCGTATCAGTACCCGTGGCAGGAGAAGAGTGTCTACATTCCCTTGGACGAGGACGGGAATCCGAGGGATGAGGAATAGAGTTTACTGCATATGAAAAAGGAGGCGCACGCCTCCTTTTTCTGTGTCATTATTTACTTGTCCCGATAGTGCGAACCGCATTGTGCAATCTCCATACGGTTATCCACAATCCGAAAAACAATGCGATTCTTCTCGTCGATGTGAACACTCCAAAAGCCCGAGAGATCCCCCTTGAGCGGTTCGGGCTGTCCCTGGCAGTGATAACCGTTGCGGTCAATATCCTGAATGAGACGGTTGATCTTTTTCAGCGTCTTATTATCCTGCGTCTGTCAGTACAGATAGGCTTCCCACGCTTCATCCTGCCACAGTTTCTCCATCAGTCGACCTCGATAAGCTCATGCGGTTTCAGCGTGCTACGCCCCGCCTCAACATCCGCAATCGCCGCACGCAGACGTGCCATGTTTTCCTCGCTGTAGAACGGATCGGGTTCTGCCGTTACCTCGAACGGAATTCGGCGATCCTGCGTCACCTTCGCCGCGAACATCGTGAATGCCGATGTGAGCGTCAACCCCATCTTGCGACAGGTCTCCTCCATCTCGCTCTTGAGGTTTGCATCCATCCGAAAATTCACCATTGCCTGGGCCATATCAATCGCCTCCTTTTTTGTAGAATATCATATTTGTAAAGACATATCAATCTTTTTCGTGTCATTTGCTTTACACCTATAATCCCAGTTCCTCCTCGATCAGTACCAGCTCCATCGGGCGGTAGCTCATCTTCTTGTAGTGGATGGTCAGTGCGTTGCAGATGCGCTCCAGTGCCGCGCAGTCATAGCAGCGCGTACCGTCCTTCGCGCAGGGCGTTTTCTTGCCCTTGCGGTGCGCGTTGCGCGGGGCGGCAATGTTGTGAATGCGGTCGATGCCCGCCGCGATGTCTGGGACAAGCTTGTTGATGCCGACGACGAAGTAGGTCTTTTCGTGTCCGAAGAGCGAGCCTGCGACACGGTTGCCCGCGCCGTCCATGTTGAGGATCTGCCCCTGCTCAGTGATTGCATTCGCCGAGAGTACGAAAATATCCGTCATGAGTGCCTCGCGCCCTGCGGCGAGGAATGCCTCGATACCGCCGACGTGCCCCGCACGCGGCGGATCGATGACCTCGTTATGCACGCTCAGACGCTCGTAGAGGGAGAGCGCCCGCAGCGTCTCGGAGTCGCCGAATCCGACGCGCTTGCCGCGAATCTTCGCAGCGAGATAGTCCGCCGCCGCTGTGCGCTCCGCGAAGCGCGAGACATCGTAGCGGTTCCTGCGGAACGCCTCCATCGTGCGCACAATGCGCTCCTCATAAGCTGTGTCGGACATTGTTCCCACCACCTTCGCAACTCCATATCCCCTGATTCCAAGGTGTTCGCGGGGGACATATTGGCGAAATCCTCAGTACGTCTCAATAATATTAAAGTTCGAATCACACGCGGCGGGCGTGCGGCCGATCTCGCGGATGATGCGGATAATGTGATCCTCGGAGAGGGCGCGCGGGCTCTTTGCCCCCGCGTCATGGAGAATCGTCTCCTTGTGCACGGTGCCGTCGATGTCGTTCGCACCGAACCCGAGCGCGACCTGCGCCACGGGCACGGTCAGCATCACCCAGTACGCCTTGATGTTGCGGAAGTTATCGAGCAGGAGGCGCGAGATTGCAATCGTCCGCAGATCGTCCCACATCGACGTCTGCCGCACCGTCCTCCCCAGCTCCGTATGCGACGGCAGAAACGGGAATGGAATGAACGTCTGAAAGCCCCCCGTCTCGTCCTGCAGGTCGCGCAGGCGCATCATGTGTGCGACGCGCTCCTCGAGCGTCTCGATGTGTCCGTAGAGCATGGACGCATTCGTCTTGATCCCAAGTTCGTGCGCCGTTCGGTGCGTTGCAAGCCACTCGTCCGCCGTCGCCTTATTCGGACAGAGTTCATCGCGCACGCGGTCCGAGAGAATCTCTGCACCGCCGCCCGCGATGGACTGCAGTCCCGCATCGCGCAGGCGCAGGAGCACCTCACGCACGGAGAGCCCCGAAGTCTTTGCAAAATGCGTGATCTCCACGCCCGTGAACCCCTTCAGGTAGAGCGAGGGAAACGCTTCGTGCAGCGCGCGCAGACGCAGGAGATAGTCGTCAAACGTCCACGTCGGATGCAGCCCGCTCACGACGTGCAGTCCCGCGAGATGCGGGTCGCGCATCGCCTCCGCGACGTGTGCCACCGCCTCCGACGCGCTCATCTCGTAGGCGCCCGCATCCTCTGCGTCACGCCCAAACGCGCAGAACTTACAGTGCGCCATGCAGATATTCGTCAGATTCACATGGCAGTTCACATTGTAGTAGACAATATCGCCGCATTTCTCCGCGCGCACATGGTCGGCGAGCGCACCGAGCCACGCGATATCGTGCGAGGCAAAGAGCGCCACGCCGTCCTCATACGTCAGCCGCTCTCCGCGCTCTGCTTTCTTCTCAATATCGAGGTATTTACTCTGCAATTCATCGTCTCCTAAACACACAAGTTATCTCTTTATGATTCGATACCCAGCGCAAAAGTCCTGCCACAGATGCAAAAGGAGCCGCCTGCAAGCCGGTAGGTATCGGCTTTGCAAAACGGCTCGAAGACGATGGCAGCACCTCTGCCACAGGTCATTCCCTTATTTTTTCGGCGTAATCGCCAGCGCGCGTACGGGCAGCCCCGTCGCGCCCTCGATGTTCGGCCACCCGAGGAAGAGCAGCGCCCCTGCCGGCGCCACGCGGTCGAGATTCGTCAGCACCTCGACCTGCAGCTTCCCCTTGCCGAGGACATAGCGCTCACACGCGAGATCCCCCGCCTTTGCCGCCTCCGTCGAGGCATCCGTGTCGAGCGTCTCGTGTCCGTTCGCCGCTGCATTCCGCGTCTCGTAGATATACTTCAGTGCATCCATCGACCAGCCCGGGAAGTTCTCGCTGCCGTCCGCGGCGATGCCGGAGATCGCGTCCATATCCGGCCAATGCCTGCTCCACCCCGTATAGAGTGCGACAAACGCACCGTCCGGAATCGCGCCGTACTTCGCCTCGTACGCCTGGATGTCCTCCACCGTCACCGCATAGTGGACATCGCGTGCAACCTGCTCCGTCACGTCGATCACGCACAGCGGATAGAGCATGTGCCGCGCACCAAAAGCATCCGCGAGCGGGAGGTTGCGCACGAAATGTCCCGGAAAATCGATGTGCGTTCCGAACTGCCCCGGGAACTTGAACGTCTGGATCAGGCAGTCGAGCATCGGATTGCCCCAGTCAAAGCACGTCTTTGAGAGCTCCACCGAGCCCTCGGGGATCCCCGCCCAGCACGGGCTGTCGTTGTTCAGCGGGTGCGTCAGATCCACCCACGCATACGCGTCCGACTTCAGCTCCTCGAGTGCGTTCCACAGCTGATATCCCATATCCCCATCTCCTTTATTCTATAGGCCAATTTATATGTTATATGGCTGTAACAAATGTCAGAAAGCCTAAAATCACACCAATTAAATTCGGGACGATAAGGATAAAATCCTTTTTTGGCTCTTTCGTCCATCCATAAATAACCCAGATTAGACAGGAAATCGAAGCGGTAAGAGGCTGCCACGGTTGAGCCTTTACCCCTTCTAAATTAGCGATAATTTGAGGAATATAGGTGATAAACACAAAAACACCGATAAACGCTCCGATTGAACCCACGATAAGATTGATTTTCTTTTTTTTCATAAATTACCTCCCGTTTTTATATAATGTATATGTTTAGCATATTATCATAGCCTTGCATTTTTTTCAAATTAAATTCTTTTTTGGTGTTGACAATCTTCTGAAGTTTTACTATACTAAGGATAGTTAAGGAGATGTTAGAGTGGCAGGCTGATTCAGGACAGGCTGCCCCCATGTGATCCGTAAGCACATGGTGTATCTCCTTCGGGGATTTCCCACCGTGTTGACCGACGGTTGTTGGAGAGGGACACGGGATGCACCTCGCTGGCTGAGTGAGGAAGCAGCCGCAGCGTCCACGACGGACTGGGAGGAGATTCCGATGGGTTACTGACTGGCCGCAAAGGTCTGCACCGTGCACCCCGACCCGGTGGGTCGGACGGGGATGCCGAGCGAAGGTGCGGCAGGGAATGCGGCAGCCCGCATGGGGTGGGCACAAGAGGGCATGGATTAGCGCATGACAAGGAGGACATCCCCGGTGACAGCGGGGGGGCAGGATGTGCGCACAGAGAACATGTCGTGGTAGTTTCTCAGCGTTTTTGCCGGAAAGTTCCGCATCTCATGCTAGCGGCGATGTGGAATGAAGCATGGATCGTTTGAACGAAAAGAGTTACCTATCACTTCCCGTATTTTCCTCAGAACCGCCGATGCGTGACGAGAAAGCGCGTCGGCGGTTTTGTTCTGCCCTCTGCACGTGCCGCCGATAGTGCCAGACGCATACACGTCCCGAATCAGCACTCATTGATATGTTATTTTTGCTATTTTTGATTTACGTGCTATAATACAGATGTTTTTCATTTTTCATTGAGTAAGGTGGTATTGGCATGACACACTCCGAAAACGAGTTCATGCAGCACGAACTGCGGCTCCCTGAGCTGACGGTGCGCGGCATGATCCTCGGCGCAATCCTCACCATCATCTTTACCGCATCAAACGTCTACCTCGGCCTCAAGGTCGGTCTGACGTTCTCCTCCGCCATTCCGGCGGCGGTCATCTCGATGGCGGTGCTCAAGATGGCAAAGGATGCAAACATCCTCGAGAACAACATGGTGCAGACACAGGCATCGGCAGCAGGTACGCTGTCCGCCATCATCTTCATCATCCCGGGCATGCTCATGATCGGCTACTGGCAGGACTTTGAGTTCTGGCAGACGCTCGTCGTCTCTGCCTGCGGCGGCTGCCTCGGGGTCCTCTTCACCATCCCGCTGCGGCGTGCGATGGTTGTCCACAGCGACCTTGCCTACCCGGAGGGCGTCGCTGCGGCGGAGATCCTGAAGGTCGGCTCGCATGCGGACAGCCGCGAGCAGCACGGCTCTGGACTGAAGGAGATTCTCTCGGGCAGTGCCGTTGCGGGCGTGATCGCTTTCCTCACGAATGGTCTGCAGGTGCTCGGCGGCAGCCTCTCCGCATGGTTCCACGTCGGACGCGGCATGACCCAGCTCCCGCTCGGCTACTCGTCGGCACTCGTCGGTGCGGGCTACCTCATCGGCATCACGAGCGGACTCGCGATGCTGATTGGTATCGCCATCGCGTGGGCGGGCTTCGTCCCCTACTTCACCATCACCGATGTCCTCCCCGACGGCATGACCCTGCAGAAATTCGCGGGTGCCGTCTATCAGCAGAAGGTGCGCCTCATCGGCGCCGGCGCAATGGGTGTCGCCGCCATCTGGACGCTGCTCTGCCTCGCGCGCCCCGTCATTGACGGCGTAAAGGAGTCCATCGCAGGCGCACGCGCAGACAGCGCAGAGCGCGGTCTACACCGCATGGACATCGATATGACGATGAAGAGCGTCGGGCTCGTCTTTGCCGTCACCGTCATCGGACTGCTCGCGATCTTCTACGCCTTCGTCAGCCCCGAGCAGATCCCGGGCAGTCAGAAAATCATCTTCACTCTCGTCGGCGTTGGCGTCGCCGTCCTCATGGGCTTCTTCGTTGCCGCCGCCTGCGCCTATATGGCAGGTCTCGTCGGCACATCCTCCAGCCCGATCTCGGGCATCGGCATCCTCGGCATCATCGTTGCATCGCTCGTCATGTACGCGCTGTGCTCCATGTTCGGCATCTTCGCGCTGCCGGGCGGCGAGAAATTTGCGACGGCGACCGCCATCTTTACCACGTCGATCATCCTCGCAATCGCCTGCATCTCGAATGACAATATGCAGGATCTCAAGACCGGCTATCTCGTCGGCGCAACGCCGTGGCGTCAGCAGGTCGCGCTCCTCATCGGCTGCGTGATCGGCGCGCTCGTCATCGCCCCCGTGCTCAACCTCCTCTATGAGGCGTATGGGTTCTCGGGCGCGCTGCCGCGTGCCGGCATGGATCCCGCGCAGGCACTCGCCGCACCGCAGGCAGTGCTCATGACGACCATCGCTCAGGGAATTTTCTCGCAGAAGCTCGCATGGGAGTACATCTACATCGGCATCGGGGTCGGCATCGTGCTCGTCCTCATCGACCTCTTCCTGCGCCGCTCGACGAAGAATCTCGCCATGCCGCCGCTCGCCGTCGGTATGGGCATCTACCTCCCGCCCGTCATCCAGACACCGCTCGTCGTCGGTGCGGTCCTCGGCTACTTCATCAACCGTCACCTGCGTCAGACGAAGGGGGAGGAGGCGGAGCGCGCAGGTCTGCGGCGCGGCACGCTCTTTGCCTCGGGGCTCATCGTCGGTGAGTCCATCATCGGCGTCCTCCTGGCAGGCATCATCGTCATCTCCGTCTCGAACGGCGGCAGCGAAAGCCCTCTCGCCGTCGTCGGTGCCGACTTTGCCGGCACTGCCGAGATGCTTGGGCTCCTCGTCTTCCTCGGCGTTCTCGTCCTCTTCAGCAAAGTCGTGCTGAGCGGGAAAAAGGAAGCATGAAATTTTTCGCAAAAGCGGAAACGCCATCGGCAAACATGACCGATGGCGTTTCTTTCAAACGAAGAATATTGCATCATCATCAAAGAGGTGAATGAGATGAATCTACGGGACGAATTTGAGCGCATCATGCGCGAACAGCGCGAGATCGCGCTCGCAACAACGACGGACGGGCTGCCGCATGTCCGCATTGTGAACTTCTACTATGCCCCCGAGGAACACTGCGTCTACTTCGCCACGTTCAAAGACAACGAGAAGGTCGTCGAGATCGCGGCAAATCCGAATATCGCATTCACTACCGTTCCGCACAACGGCACAAACGAACACGTCCGCGCGAGCGGACGCGCCGTGAAGTCTGCGCGCACCGTCTACGATCTCGCGGCACTCTTTGCCGCAAAGATCCCACGCTATCAGGAGACCATTGATGCTGTCGGCGACGACCTCATCCTCTACGAAATCTCGCTCAACACAGCGGTTGTCACCATCGACATGGAGCATATCGAGCGCATCCGGCTCTGAGAGTGGGCCGGCAATCGAGGCTGCCGCACGAAGTTTTATGACCTGCCCCCCAAAGGTTAGATGAGAAGATCGGCCTTTGGGGGGGCAGGTCATATTCCAATCGGAACAAATTAATCTTCATTTTTCAGCACGCCCGCATGCTGTAAAACTTTTTCTTTCACCGCACTCACATCGTCGATTTTTATGTATCGCTCGGGCGCCCACGCGACCGGGGATAAATGCTCGTTAAATGCATCGATTTTCTCGTCGTTGAAGATATTATTGACCGCGGTAAACTCCGTGCCGCCAAATACTTTGACAAAATCTTGATACGTCCCGCCGTCGATATCCGCGACATTATTTTCGGCATATATTTTCGAGTTTTTTCCGACGCCCAACGAATACGCATAACGGTATGCGCCGTTTTCATCGTCCGTTTGGTAGTAATTATTATACACGTGAACCTTGCCAAATCTCACTCTCGGTGCACGCTGAACCAAATTATGGAAGTAGTTATGATGCAGCGTCACATTCAGTTTCCCGTCATCCGCCGTTTTTGCATCGCTGTTCCCGATCAAAATCGCTTTATTATGCCGTTCAAAAACATTGTATGACATCGTGATGTCGTCCGCCTGATTTACGATATCGACCAAACCGTCCCGATGCTCGTATTCACGATGAAAATACGTTTCCGTCGGCTGCTGCGCATCCTCGAAATGACAATGATCGATCCAAATATGCGTGCCGCCACGGATCGTAATGCTGTCATACTGGGAATTCCAGCTGCCGTCCGGCCCATCGTTTGGATCCCACGACGGGAAAAAATCATACGGGGACTCAAACATGATATTTCGGATGATAACGTTATCCGCATCGAGGACTAAATCCACGCCCTTTAATTTCGCATGTTCAATCCCAATGATGCTCGTATTGGCGGGGACATGAACCATGATGTTTTTTTCCTGATTTTTTTGAGATTGTTTTCTCTTTTCTTCCTGCTCTTCTTTTCGGCTTTTCGGCGCATTACTATGCGGCGCATGCGACTCCAAATACTGCTGAAAATCATAGCCCTCCGCCATATAATCTTCCTTCGTCAGGTGCTTGCCATCCGCATCCGTATCGAAGTCAATCGTTCCGTAAATCATCAAAATCCTAGGTTCCGTGTTCTTTCGATTCCCCAATGCGGCAACAAACTCCTGCCTATTGGTCACGCGGAAGATATTGTCCTCTACGGCAGCAGCCCCGCCGGTCGTACCGCTGCCCTCTGCGGCAAATCCATCATTTTTAGCGAGCACCTCCCGGATAAAATCTGGTTTTTCCAATGGATTTTGTGCAATCAACAACATCCCACCGACTGCTGCGGCACATATAAATGCGAGAAGGGAAATTTCTTTTTTCATACCTTTATCCTTCCCTATTCCCGTTACCCATGCATGCGGACTATTCCGAAAAACAAAACACGGCAGGGCAGAAGCCTTACCGTGCTAGAGATTTATCTAAACGTTACTGTGCGCTCATCGAGAGTTCGATGAACTTGTTGCCGAGCTTGGCCTTCTGGAGGACTTCCTCGGTGATGTCCGCGCCCGCCTCGACGATGACGACGCCGTTGTCCATCTTGATGGTGCGCGTCGCCTTCTTGCCGAGGAGGAAGCGGCGATGACGATCCTCGTTTGCACGCTCTGCATTCTTGTCGTCGTCAGCTGTGGACTCCTCCTCTGCCGCAGGCTCTGCTGCAGGTTCCTCTGCGGGAGTCTCGGGAGCAGATTCCTCCGCTGCAGGCGCCTCCGCTGCAGGCGCCTCTGCCGCAGGTGCCGGTGCGGGCTCAGGTACAGCAGGTGCAGGAGCCGGCTCAGCCGCAGCGGGCTTTGCCACGGTTTCTTTTACAGCGGGTGCCGCCGGTGCAGACGCTGCGTCAGATTTTTTTCCTGCATCACCTTCCGGGGAGATCACCGTGACTTCCTTACCGAAGATCGCGACCTGATCTGCCGTGACCTCGGATGTCGATCCCTCAGGCGCAGTGATCTCGCATTTCTCGATGCTGCCGTCGTCACCGATGTAGATCTCTGTGATATTGCCCTGAATGACACCCGTGCGCGTGATCGCCTTTGTGCCGATGACGCGGATGTTGTCGTCGAGCAGGGTTTCAAAATCTCCCGCCGCATCGAGCGTGAGGATGTTCTCACTGTTGTTGATGGTGACTGCATCATCGCCGACGGCAATCACGTTATCATAGGGAATGAGCTTGACTCCGCGATACCAGTCCTCGTCCTCAATCGTGATCGCCGCCACGATACGGTTCGGCGCATCGATGAGGAGTGTCTTGCTCATGCCGAGCTCACGGCCCTCTGTGATGCTGATGACAGGAAGTCCCAGGATGTCAACGCTTTTCTTCATGTGTATTCCTCCATTTTACTAAAAATGTCAGGTGTTATTGCCCGTCCGCCTGCCGGTCAGCCGCAGCAAGCACGTCCTCCGGCACATCGCCGAAGGGGAGCGCAGGCGTCCCCCGCGCAGTGAGCATATCAGAAACGGCGCGCAGGATTTTGCGGGAGCGTTCAAACTCCTGCACCATGACGACGTTCTTTGCAATAATCGGCAGCGTCAGTGCCTCGTCAAGGAGGCCGAGCGCTGCAGCATAGTTCCCCAGCCGCTTGTAGAGCGTAGAGAGTTCGATGATGAGAAACGGCATATATGAGTTATTCGGATAGGATGAGAGGGCACGCCGATAGGCGGCGACGGCACGCAGCGGCTCCGTCTCAGCCGACTCATAGGCGATATCCAGCAGAGCCTCCAGGCTCTCAGGCAGGTTCTCTTCAACCGATGTTTTGCGCGGCAATATCGTCACAGACGCATCCAGACGCACCGGTGCGTCATCCGCTGTGTCCATGCACGTGTCGGTGCAGCATTTCTCAAGGATGAGCGGCTCATGCTCCGTCCGGCGCCGCGCCCGCGCCGCCATCAGGCGATTGTAGAGGGTAACGAGAAGCCCTGCTCCCGCGATCGCCCCTGCGATGCGCCAGTAGTAGGTCTGCATCAGTGACGGCAGGAGGAAGATCACTCCCGCAACGAGCACTGCACTGATGAGAACGGTGAGGACCAGCGAAGAACGCTGTATCTCTTGCAGCATCGCCGTGCCCCCTTCCTGCGGGTCTCTCCCTTCACGGCAATCTCCCATATCATATAGTCACTCTAAGACGCTTTCGACGCAAATAGGGAAAATCCTTCTCTCATATCCAAAATTTTGTGAAAAACAATAAAAACTTTTTTTGCAGGAGGGTTTTTTCGTGCGTATTTTTATAGTATAATAACCGTGATATTCGTTTGCGCGCGAACTTCAACAACGGATGCGCGCAAGGGGTCCTATGGTGATTTATTACATCGGATGGGAGAGGTTTTATATGACGCAGGAGACAGTAACCATCGAGAACAAGACGGGCATTCACGCGCGTCCCGCATCGGTTTTCGTTCAGACGGCGACGAAGTTCAAGTCCAAGATCCAGATCGAGGCAAAGGGCAAGAAGGTCGATGCCAAGAGCATTCTCATGCTGATGAGCATGGGGCTCGTGCAGGGCACGCAGATGAATATCATCGCCGAGGGTGAGGATGAGGCAGATGCCGTGAAGGCTCTTGCCGATCTCGTCAACTCGAAGTTCGGCGAGGAGTAAGACCATACGGAGGACGCCCGAGGGTACATATTCCTCGCGGCGTTTTTTCATCAGTCACCACAGAAAAATTTTCACTGTGCAGATTCCCATGGGGAAAGGGGATTGTTATGGCAGAAACCATCCGTGGAAAAGGCGTCATCTCCGGCATCGCTGTCGGACAGGTCCTGCTCGCTGGGCAGAACCTTGACGGCTACCTTGCCGCCTATAAACCAGGTACGGTGGACGAGGAGCAGGCAAAGGCGAATGAGGCAATCTCCGCCGTCACTGAGGTGCTGCTCTCAACCATCGACCGTCTGCGCAAAGAGGAGCAGACGGAGCAGGCCGCCATTCTCGAGGCGCACCGCATGATGGTGCAGGACCCCATGATGGCGGAGAACATCGCCGCCAAGATTGCCGCAACAGGCAGTGCCCCGCAAGGCATCCTCGACGCGGCGAACGAGCAGGCACAGCTCTTTGAGCAGATGGAGGACGAGTACTTCGCCGCGCGCGCGGTCGATCTGCGCGACGTGGGCAAGCGCATCGCGAAATACGTCCTCGGCGTCAAGGAGCCGGAGATCGGCTCCAGTCAGGTCATCCTCGTCGGCGAGGAGATCGAGCCGTCCGTCGTCGCAGGCATGCCCACCGAGCAGATCGCGGGCGTCATCCTCGGCTCGGGCAGCGCGACGAGCCACGTCGTCATCATCGCAAAGGCACGCGCCATCCCGACCGTCCTCGGCATCGGCGACAAGATCGACCTCATCCATGACGGCGACGAGGTCATCCTCGACGGCAGCCGCGGCGACATCGTCATCCGCCCGACGGAGGAGGAGCGCTCCCTCTACGAGACGAAGATCGAGGAGCAGAAAAAACTCGCGGCGCACTACGCCGCGCTCAAGGATCTCCCCGCTGTCACAAAGGACGGCGTGCGCGTCGAGCTGACGGCAAACATCGGCACGCACATGGACGTGGACAACGCGTTGACTTACGGTGCGGAGGGCGTCGGGCTGTTCCGCTCCGAGTTCATCTTCATGGGCTCGACAACGATCCCGACGGAAGAGGATCAGTTCAAGGCATACCGCGCCGCGGTCGAGAAATGCGGCGGCAACATCTGCGTCATACGCACGATGGACATCGGCGGCGACAAGCCCCTGCCCTATCTCAACATCGACCCGGAGGAGAACCCATTCCTCGGCTATCGCGCCCTGCGCATCAGCCTCGACCGGCACGACCTCTTCCTCCCGCAGATCAAGGCGATCCTGCGCGCCGGCCTCTACGGCAAGGCGGCGATGATGGTGCCGATGGTCATCAGCGTCAGCGAGATCCAGCGCGTGCAGAAGCTCGTCGAGCAGGCCAAGGTCGAGCTCGCCCACGAGGGCAAGGAGTACTCCGACGACGTACAGGTCGGCATCATGGTCGAGACCCCTGCCGCCGCTGTCGTCTCCTCACTCCTCGCACCGTACGTGGACTTCTTCAGCATCGGAACGAATGATCTCATCCAGTACACCCTCGCGGTCGACCGCGGCAACGCGCAGATCGCCCATCTCTACAACCCGTTCAATCCTGCCGTCCTGCGTCTCATCAAGCGCACAATCGAGAGTGCGCGCGAAGCGGGCATCTGGGTGGGCATGTGCGGCGAGATGGCAAGCGACCCGTACGCCGCCGTCCTCCTCCTCGGCATGGGCATCTCGGAGCTCTCCATGAGCGCGCCGTCCATTCCGCGCGTCAAGGAGATGATCCGCTCCGTCACCATGGAACAGGCAAAGCAGCTCCTCGACGATGTGATGAAGATGGAGCACGGCGTCGATATCCGCGCCTACATGCACAAGACGCTCGAGGCATCGGACGCCAGCGCGAAAATCTGAGGAATCGCTGATCCGTGATTCTCTGAAAATCTATGCAGACTAGGGGCTGTTGACGAAGTGACAAACTTCGTATCACAGCCCCTGTTTTGTGCCCCTTCCACCGCTCTCGCGGTCCCCCTTCCCCGTGATAGCGGGAAGGCTTTGGATAACGGCATAGCAGCTTCCCCCGCTTGCGGGGGAAGTGGCGAACGCAGTGAGCCGATGGGGGCAGCGCCCTTTTTCATGTGGAGGACATGATGACCCTATCCATCGACAGCACCGTCTGCGTCTCCTGCGGTATGTGCGCGGAGCGGCTGCCCGCCCTCTTTGCCATCGACCGCGCTGTGCGCTGTGCCCGCCTCCTGCGTCAGCCCGCCCCGACCGAGGAGGACGATGCCCTCGAAGCGGCAGAGGACTGTCCGACGGGTGCGATAGTTCTTTGTACGAAAGCCGTCTCTTTGTGACAGAATTTGTGATAAAATAAGACATATCATTTCGTGTCAGGGACAAAGGGGGACATATCATGACAGAGGTAACCAAATCACCGTTCGGCACGATGCCGGACGGGCGCGCGATCGAGCTCTATACACTGCGGAACGCACGCGGGACAACCGTCGCCGTCACGACCTATGGGGCGCGGCTCGTCTCGTTTGCGCGCGAGGTGAACGGCACACCGATCGACATCGTACTCGGCTATCGGAGCGGCGCGGACTACCTGCGCGACACAACGTCGATGGGCGGCGTTGTCGGACGACATGCAAACCGCATCGCGGACGGGCGCGTCACGGTCGGCGGACATACCTATCAGCTCGAGCAGAACTCCGGCTCACGCAAGCAGAACCACATCCACGGCGGAACGCATGGCCTGCACTACCACCTCTGGACGGCAGAGCCCGTCGCAGATGGCGTGGCGCTCACAGCGATCAGCCCCGAGGGAGAGGGCGGCTACCCCGGCAACCTCGAGGCGACTGTGACCTACCGCCTCACCGACGACGACGCGCTCATCCTCTCCTACCGCGCCGTGAGCGACGCAGACACCGTCTGCAACCTCACGAACCATGCCTACTTTAACCTCGACGGCACAGCCGCCCCCTCCGTCATGGAGCACACGGCGGAAATCTTCGCCGATGAATTTACATGGGCGGACGCCGAGTCCCTGCCCGACGGGCGCATCCTCCCCGTCGCGGACACGCCGATGGACTTCCGTGCGCCACATCGCATCGGCGAGCGCATCGACGCGGACTACGACGAGCTCCGCATGGCCGGCGGCTACGACCACAACTGGGTCCTGCGCGGCGATCCCGCCCCCGCGCCCTATGCCCATCTCAAAAAGGCAGCGCGCGTCACGAGCGCGCAGACAGGGCTCGCCCTCGACTGCTGGACGACCCAGCCGGGACTGCAGTTCTACACGGCAAACGCCCTCGGCAAGTCGCCCCTCGTCGGTAAGGGCGGTGCCCCCTACACACGGCGCAGTGCGTTCTGCCTTGAGACACAGTTCTTCCCGAACGCATTCGCGCATCCGCATTTCCCACAGCCCATCCTGCGTGAGGGCGAGGTCTGGACGGCGGAAACCGTCTACCGCCTGAGTGAGCTCTGAGCGGGCGTATTTCATCGTGAGACTGCTGCGCACCTTCTGCGCAGCAGTTTTTTGTACCTGCATAGTCCCTCATCCATAGAGATTCTTTATGTTGTGCGAGGTTTTTTCAATCGTTCATTTATACAAAATTGCTAGACTTTTCCTGGGCCGCGCGGTAAGATAGGAACAAGAGTTGTGCTTCAGTCACAAAAGCTAAGGGAGGATTGTAAATGAACATTCACGAGTACCAATCCAAGCAGGTTCTGCGCGAATTCGGCGTCAATGTCCCGAACGGACTGCCGGCGTTTACCGTCGATGAGGCGGTCGCGAACGCGGAGAAGCTCAGTACCCCCGTCATCGTCGTCAAGGCGCAGATCCACGCAGGCGGACGCGGCAAGGCAGGCGGCGTCAAGATCGCGAAGAACAAGGACGAGGTCCGCGCCTACGCGCAGGAGCTCCTCGGCAAGACACTCGTCACCCACCAGACCGGCCCCGAGGGCAAGGTTGTGAACCGCCTCCTCATCGAAGAAGGCTCAAAGATCAAAAAGGAATACTACCTCTCCTTCGTCGTTGACCGCCAGACGGCGAGCATCGTCATGATGGGCTCTGAGGAAGGCGGCGTGGAGATCGAGAAGGTCGCCGCCGAGTCCCCCGAGAAGATCATCAAGGAGTATATCGACCCCGTCATCGGGCTTGCCCCGTTCCAGGCGACACGCATGGCGTACGCCATCAATATCCCCGGCCCCGCGGTCCGCAAGGCGGCGGCGCTCATGCAGGGACTCTACGCCGCATTCATCGGCAAGGACTGCTCGCAGGTCGAGATTAACCCGCTCGTCGTCACCGAGGACGACGATGTGATCGCACTCGACGCGAAGCTCAACTTTGACGACAGTGCTCTCTTCCGTCACCCCGACATCGCGGAGCTGCGCGATGAGACCGAGGAGGATCCGAAGGAGCGCGAGGCAGCGGCCGCAGGGCTCAACTACGTCAACCTTGGCGGCGATGTTGCGTGCATGGTCAACGGCGCAGGCCTCGCCATGGCGACCGTCGACATCATCAAGCACTATGGCGGCGAGCCTGCGAACTTCCTCGATGTCGGCGGCGACTCCGAGCCCGAGAAGATCGCCAAAGCATTCAGCATCATGCTTGAGGGCGGTCAGGCAAAGGGCATCTTCGTCAACATCTTCGGCGGCATCAACCGCTGTGACAACATCGCCAACGGCATCATCGAGGCGGCAAAGATCATCTCGAAGGACGGGAAATCCCTCCCGGTTCCCGTTGTCGTCCGCCTCGAGGGTACGAAGGTCGAGGAGGGACGCGAGATCCTCAAGAATACGCCGATCGGCAACGTCTTCCCCGCACCCACGATGGAGGGCGGCGCAGAGCAGATCGTGAAACTCGTCGCACAGGCGAAGGCGTGAGAGAGGGAGGTATACGATATGTCAGTCATGATCGATAAGGACACCAAAGTCATCGTCCAGGGCATTACGGGCAAAGCGGCCATGTTCCACACCCAGCAGATGCTCGACTACGGCACAAAGATCGTCGGCGGCGTCACCCCAGGCAAGGCGGGGCAGGACGTCCACGGCGTCCCTGTCTTCAACACCGTCGCCGATGCCGTCAAGGCAACGGGCGCAACGGCATCCGTCATCTACGTCCCCGCACGCTTTGCGGCGGACTCCATCCTTGAGGCAGTTGATGCGGAGCTCGACCTCGTCGTCTGCATCACCGAGCACATTCCCGTGCTCGACATGGTGAAAGTGCGCCGCTATATGCAGGGCAAAAAGACGCGCCTCGTCGGTCCGAACTGCCCCGGCCTCCTCACCGCCCAGCAGTCGAAGCTCGGCATCACCCCGGGCACCGTCAGCAAGCCCGGCCACGTCGGACTCATCTCGCGCTCCGGCACCCTCACCTACGAGGCGGCGTTCCAGCTCACGAACGCGGGCATCGGCCAGACGACCACCGTCGGCATCGGCGGCGACCCCGTCAAGGGCACGGACTTCATCGACGCGCTCCAGCTCTTTAAGGACGACCCCGACACCTACGCCGTCCTCATCATCGGCGAGATCGGCGGCACAGCCGAGGAGGACGCGGCGAAGTGGATCAAGGAGAACATGCCGAACAAGCCTGTCTCCGCCTTTATCGCAGGACGTCAGGCGCCTCCGGGCAAGCGCATGGGCCATGCCGGCGCCATCATCTCCGGCGGCAAGGGCACGGCAGCGGACAAAGTCGCAGCGCTCAACGCGGCAGGCATCCCCGTCGCGGATACCGTCGCCCACATCGGCGAGACCATGGTCAAGCTTCTCAAGGAGAAAGGTCTCTACGACAAGTGCCATACCTGCTAAAAGGCAATAAAAAGTAAAACACGGTCGGATGAAGAAATTTATCTTCGTCCGACCGCATTTTTATGTGTGAAACGCCTGATCAATATCCCGCCCGCCATAGATCACACGGAGCACTGCCACTACTGCACCTTCGGTATCCACGGTGTAGAACACCTCAAATCGGTAAACAATTGTTAAGGAACAATGCGTCACCTTACAGCTCCTCCGCGCGCGCAATCCGCTGCAGGAAAGTCTGCGCGAGTTCTTTCGCGCGGTAAAACACCTCCACAGGCAGAACGAGCAGCACGTAGTCATCCGTACCAATGTCCATCCCCGCGAGCAGCGTATCCGTCCACTGCGCATTAATTTCTTTGCTCCACGCCGGGACGCCGTATTCCGCGCTGAGCGCCGCAGGAAGGGCGATCGTCCGTCCCGCTGTCAGCTCATACAGCGCGGCGAAAAATTCCTCCTTCGCAGTTTTTGTGTCCAGCATGACGGCCCGCCCGCAGGAGACCAGTTCCTCCGCAAGCTCATACCATGCGTCATTCCATGCATCGCTCTCCTCGGTACACTTCGGCGGCTTCACCCGTCGGCAGAATGCCTGCGCATCATCGCCGAGCAGCAGCTCTGCCACTGCCGTGAACGCTTCCTTTTTCTCCGCACTGCCCGTCTCGTGCATGTCCACATACGCGTCGGCGGGCGGAAGTACCGCATGCTTCACGAAAGACCGCATCATCACAGCGGCATCATCACTGCTGAGATCGGTGATCCCATACGTTTTTCCATCCATCACGAGCAGCAGATTCACCCGACCGCGCTGCCGCCCGTGCATTGCCTTCATACACGTACAGCCCTGTATCGCGTGCGGCGGATACAGCTCCACGTACATATTGACACCGTCCCGCATCGCCCCAAGCTGCTTTTCGATGGCGACAATGTGAAATCCAGTCCTATTGTATATGCTGCTTTTCAGCCGCCATGTCTCGTAGGTATGAAAGACTTTTTCCTGCATCCAATCATAAAGACTCATAGCGTATCTCCTTATTCCATACACACACCTGCTGAATACTCTATCATATTCACCGCATCGGCTCAATTCGCCGCTTGCTGTTTTTTGATAAAAAATATCATCTTCGTTGTGTTTCTGCTTGATCTGCGTTATAATACGATAAAGCAGAAGTTTCTGCTTGTGCAGCAAAACAAACAAGGAGGAATCTGTTATGAACCAGCAGCAGCTCACCCGCATGGAGCACGACAAGGGCTTTGTCGCCGCACTCGATCAGAGCGGCGGCTCGACGCCGAAGGCATTGAAAGCATACGGCATCGACGAGAGCGCCTACCACGGTGACGAGGAGATGTTTACGCGCGTTCACGAGATGCGCACGCGCATCATCAAGAGCCCCGCATTCGACAAGAGCAAAATTCTTGCCGCCATCCTCTTTGAGAACACAATGGACCGCAAGATCGACGGGCTCTACACCGCCGACTATCTCTGGGAGAAAAAGGGCATCATCCCCATCCTGAAGGTCGACAAGGGGCTTGCGCCCGAGGCGGACGGCGTCCAACTCATGAAGCCCATCCCTGACCTCAGCACACTCCTTGACCGCGCGAACGCACGCCACATTTTCGGTACGAAGATGCGCTCTGTCATCAAGGAGGCAAACCCTGACGGCATCCGTGCCATCATCGACCAACAGTTTGCGTTTGGCAAGGAGATCATCGCAAAGGGCCTCGTCCCCATCCTCGAGCCAGAGGTCGACATCCACTGCCCCGACAAGGCGATGGCAGAGGAGATCATGTGCGGCGTCATCAAGGAGAACCTCGCCAAGCTCCCTGCCGATGCAAAACTCATGTTCAAGTTCACCATCCCCAGTGTCGATAATCTCTACGCCGAGATTATGAAGAACCCGCATGTCGTTCGCGTCGTCGCCCTCAGCGGAGGCTACTCCCAGAGCGATGCGAACGAGAAACTCGCACGCAACCACGGCCTCATCGCCAGCTTCTCCCGCGCCCTCGCGCAGGACTTGCGTGCCAGCCAAAGCGACGCGGAGTTTGACGCCGTGCTGGAAAAGGCCGTCGACAGCATCTACAAGGCGTCCATTACCTGACCCTCACAGCCCATCCCCTCATAGGCAGAGCAACGGGCTGCTGCACGAAGTTCCCAGCTTCGTACAGCAGCCCGTTATTTATATGCGTGTGTAACTCTCTTACAATGCCCAGTTCACCTGCAGACCGCCTGTGATGCCGCGGCGTTTGCCCGTCATGCCCATGAGGTTGAGTCCATAGCTGACGTTGCTGCCCGGGCGGGCGAAGCGGTAGCCGAGTTCGAGGATGCCCGTGCCGCCCTTCAGCGTCGGTGTCGGAGTGCTGTACCCTGCATAGGAGGCACGCGCATCTCCATCAAACTCGTACTCGTAGGCGAGTCCCGTATAGAATGATCCGCCTGTGCCATTCTGCTTCGTATAACGTGCACCGACGCGCAGGCGCTGGGAGTCTACGTCATCAAAGTCGTAGAGATCACCTGAGGTCAGCCGCTCACTGCCTCCGTTCTGGTGCGTGTAGAAGTACTTCGCATAGGTCTCGATGGTCCCGTTTCCGAGTTTCTTCTCCTGCCCGATGCCGATGTGCGCGGCGTAGTAGGTGCTGCTCATATCGTAGCCCGCATGACGGCCTGCGATGTCTCCCGTGTAGTCGCTCTTCGCGCGGCCGACACGCACGCTGCCCTCAATATAGGAGCCGTTCTCTGCGGCTGACTTCGCCATAACGCCCGCGCCGATGTAGCTCGCCGTACCGTCGCCGTGCGTGCCGTCATCCAGATAGGAGTCGTAATTTCCGTGTCCGTACTCGACAAAGGGACCGTACGTGAGCGTGTTGCGCTCCGATGCCTTCTGCCGGGCAAAGCCGAGATTGAGGTTCCAGCCCTTCGCGTCGACATGGGAACCGGTATTGAGGCGGACGGCAGAGCCGCTTTGTGCCGCCCAGAGATGATAGGTCTGGTCATTTGCCGTCCTCTGTGCACCCGCTCCTGTCCCCGCGTCGGCGGCGTTCACAGCGGCGTTCATGCCGCCGCCCGCGAGAAGATCTGCACCGCTGTTAATGAGTGCGGCAGAGGCGGCACGAGTCTCAACAAGCGATTTTGTCTGCGGGTTGAGGTCGGTGTCGCTGACGGTGGCGATGAGTTCGTTGTCCCCCTGTCTTGCAAGGTTAAAGCGATATCTCATGCTGACGCCCTGCATACCCGTCGTCTCATTCTTGAGTTCCGCGTCCGTAGTGAGTGTCTTGCCGTCCGCAATCTTCAGGAGGCTGATGGTGTCGCCCTTCGCGAGAACGCTGTGGTCACCCGCGATGCCGATACCGACTTTCACTCCATGGATATCTTTGTCGGCATTCGCTGTCAGGGTGAGCATCGGGGTGGTATCCGCCGCTGTACGCTCCTCAGGAACATAGAAATGCAGGTTCTGTACACCTGCGAAGTCGGCAATCTTCGTCCCTGCCGCGTGGATGGCGAGGGTGTTATCCTTGCCGTCCGGGTTCGCCTTCATACCAAGCGGAGAAGCGGTATCCTTGATGGCACCGCCGAGGACAATGCCGTCGATCTCCGTGCCGCGCAGATGAATCGTATTGTGGTCAGTGACAGCAGCAGCATAGCCGCCCACGACGGCCTTGTTTGCGATGCCGTTCTGGATGTGCACCGCACCGATGTCGACAATGTTCTCGCTTGCTGCACCGGTGCGGGATTGTCCGCCGTAGATGTTGTCCGTGACCGTGCCGCCCGTGATGGTAACGATGTTCTTTATCGCATCGCCTGTCGTCGCATCACCGCCATAGACTACATGCGCCGTGCCGTCTTTCAGCTCGACACGGTTGCTCTCTGCACTCGCGCCGTAGCCGCCCGTCAGTGTATCCACCGGCGCAGCCGCACCGTCCATGAGGACGCCGTTTCCTTTGACGGCACTCGTCCCATCCGATCTGCCGCCATAAACGAGGCCGCCGATGCTGCCGCCCGCGACGGTGACGGTGTTTCCCGTGACTTCTGCCGCACTCGTCGTGCTGTCCGCATAGCCGCCGATGAGGTCGTGGAGCACCGTCCCCTGTGAAAAGGTCAGTTTATTCCCTGTGACCGCGCCCGCGCCCTTCGTGTAGCCGCCATAGGCGTTATTGATCTTGCCCGCCGTTGGTGCCGTGACGTTCACGGTGAGTTCGTTGTTTTCTGCACCGCCTGCCGTTCCGCCCGCATAGCCGCCATAGGCATTGATGTTCGAACCGTTTGCGATTTTCGTCACGGAGAGGGTGTTGCCCGTCGCCGTGTGTCCGATCGTCGTTCCCCCATCGTCACGGTGGTCGGAGGCAGAGTAGCCGCCGTAGAGATCGCTGTCGGCATCCTGATCCGTTGTGACATGGCTGTCCCTGTAACGGTTGACATCGAGGAGGAGCGCCGCGGTGTCCGCCGCATTGCCCGCGGTATGAAGGAGGGTCTCGTAGGTGCCGTCTGCCTTTGCCGTCGCAGCGTAGCCGTCAAAATGGAGGTCTGCTGCACCGTCGCCGGTTTTCAGCAGAGTAATGGTATTCTTTCCCTGAATTCCTGTACTCAATGCTGTGAGTGCCGACGTATCGGCCGTGACATTCGACCACTTGACCTTGACATCATCGGACGTGCCCGAGATGCCGCCAAAGCCGCCCGCCGCGGACAGCGTGAGCATGGCGTCACCGTTCTGGACGGCATCGGTCGGTGTGAAGGTGTATTTTTCAAAGTTGCGCACCTTCTTGACTTCGAGATTCTTTGCCGCTACGTTCAGCGTATTGCCCGCAATCTGTGCATCGCTGCTGCCAAGAACGGATGCCTGATTGCTCGCGTTGACGTAGCTCGTGCCCCAGACCTCTGCCCCCGTGAGCGTGCCGCCTCCGAGTGTGACGGTATTGCCGTTCGAGCTGCTCGTCAGTTCGTGCGTATACCCGCCGACGATCTGTCCCGTGACCGTACCGCCCTTGATGGTGACGAAATTATTTGCGATATTGCCGGTTCCGCCAGCCCCGCCGGCGCCGATGACGTTCGCGACGGTACCGCCCTCGACCGTGACCTCATTGCCCGTCGCCGAGGCATTCGCCCCCGAAACGTATCCGCCCATCGCGTTCGTGACCGTGCCGCCCTTGATGAGGACATGGTTCTTTTCCGCAACGCCGCCCGCCTTTGCCGTTGCACCGCCAACGGCATCCGCAATCGTTCCGCTGCCCGTGCCCTCGACGACGATCCGATTGTCCCGAACATCCGACGCGGCCTCTGCCTTGCCGCCATAGGCGGCATTCAGTCCCGTCGTCGCAGTGCTCGCAATGGTGAGGGTATTTCCCTCCGCCGTGTGACCGTCCCTGCGTGAGACGCCGCCCGCAACTTCACCGTTCGTCACGGGGTTCGTGCCGTCATACGTCCAGCTGCTCTTACGGAAACGGCTGGTGCTGAGCTTGACCGTGGTTGCAGAATGCACCGATCCTGCCCCCTTGTCCGTATCGGTACGCAGGATTGCCTCATAGTCGGCGTTCGGGTCATTGACAAGGTCGCGCACATCGTAGTTCTTGAACTTGAGCGCGTTCGCCGTATCTGCCTTAATGAGTGTAACCTCACCGTTCGGATTGCCCGTCTGTCCCCTCGTATCCACGCTGACGTTGTTCCAGTCGATTTCTCTGCCAAAGCCGCCGTTTTTGAGCGTCAGCATGGTGTCGCCGCCGCCGATATTGCCCTTCAGCTTGAAATTGTATTTGTCAAAATTGTCGACGCTCTTAACGGTAATGTCCTTGCCGTGCACGTTCAGCACGTTATTGTTGACGGCACTGTCCGTGCTGTTGTCGCCGTGTACCTGCGCATTCGTGAGGTCAGCCGCATACGTGCCGTCCTCCGCGCCGAGGTTCACAACATTGTCCGTTGTCCCGCTGCCGGGGCCCTCTGTCGTCTTGCCGCCGTAGACGTTCGCCGCCTGCATCGTCGTGCCGATGGTGCCGCCCGTGATGGTGACGATGTTGCCGTCCGCACGGTAGCCGACGCCGCCCGCGATCTCCTTCGTGACTGCGCCGCCCGTGACGGCAACGGTATTTTTCTCCGCGCGGCCGTTGCCGCCGACAAGATTATTGCTCGAGTCAGTCATGTAGGTTGCGCCGCCGTAGACACTCTCCGCCGTGCCGGCCGTCATGGTGACGCCATTTCCCTCGACCGCTGCCTCATTCTCAGCGAGTGCACCGCGCAGGATCTCTGCCGTGCTGGCCGCGCCGCCAAAATCGACGGTATTTCCGCTCAGCTTTCCCTTGCCGTTGCTGTCTGCACCGGCAAGCTCTGCCGCCGTACCATTGGTGAAGACGACCTTATTTCCTGTCATCTCCACTGTACTGGCCGTGTTGTCAAGATAGCCGCCCGCGACATACCCCGTCGATGTGCCGCCGTCGAACTGCACCTTGTTGTTCGTAACCGCGCCCTTGCCAAAGGTATATCCGCCATAGAGCAGATGCGTCGTGCCGTTCTTCATGTTGGCGGTGTTGTGATCGACTGCACCCGTGTTATCCTCGACACTCGCCATGCCGCCGTAGACCTCCTCCACGAGATCTGCGGCATTTGCCATATCGATGGTGACCGTGTTCGCCGTGACATCGCCCGTCGTGCCCTCGTTCCTGCCGCCGTAGGCATACTTCGGATCGTCCGCACCATGTACGCCCTTCACCGTCAGCACGTTGTCCGTCGTCGTATGTCCGTCGTAGGAAATACCGCCATAGACAGCGCCGCTATCGGACGCCGATGTGCCGTCATAGGTGACGCGCCCGCCCTTAAAGCGGTTGACGACCCACACGACGGATTTTGCCGTGGCTTCATCCGTATCCGTCACCAACGCGCTCTCATGGGTATCCGTCGCGGCATAGTTCCGCGCCGCATAGTTTGTGAAATGCAGGTCGTCCGGTCCAACGCTCTTCAGGAGAGTCACGCGGTGCACGCCCTGTACATTCGCGATGTAGTCCGCCGAAATCCCCGAACGATCGACGCTGATCTTCGACCAGTCGACGCCCGTGCCGCTGAATGCGCCCGAATTCGTCACGGAGAGCATTGTATCGCCGTCTGCGAAGGCATGATTCAGTTTGAAATTGTATGTGTCAAAATTATCGACCGACCGTACGTGCGCGTCCTTCACGTTGACGTTCAGCGTATTGCCCGTGATGTCATAGGTGCCAAAGGGGGAGCTGTTGTTGCCGTGCAGCATCGCCCAGCGGAGATCCGTCCCCGCCTTCAGTGTCGTGCTCGTCCCGTCGCCGATGTTGACGACGTTACCCACCGCCTTGTTGGAGTTGCCGGTATGTCCGCCGTAGACATTGCCGTTGCCGTTGCCCGTGCCGACCGTGCCGCCCGTAATGGTGATTGTATTGTTCGATGCCGCTCCCTTGCCATAGGCGTTTATCGTGTTTACAGCTCCGCCGTAGACGTTCCTCATCACGCCGCCATTGATGTTGATGGTATTGTGCGAAGCATTGCCGTTGTATGCTGCGCGCCCGCCATAGACACTCGCGAGACCGTCCTCACCTGTGGTCGTTCCGTTGATGGTGACAGTGTTGTACTCCGCATTCGCGCCGTCTGCTCCGCTTCTTCCCTTTGCATAGCCGCCGTAGACGTCCGCATCGCTGGTGCCGCTGTTCACCGTGACCGTGTTCCGGTTCGCCGAACCCGTCCCCTTCGTATTGCCGCCGTAGATCTCGCCGAACGCGCCGCCCTTTACAGTGACGCTGTTGCCCGTGACATCGGCGGTACTGTCCGCATTATCGATCTGACCGCCGTAGAGATCGCCCGCCGTTCCGTTTTCAAAGACGACGCGGTTGCCCGCCCCCTCCTCAGCGCCGCCGACGGCTCCCGTGCCCACGGTATAGCCGCCCGCCACGGGGCTGTTGATCGTGCCACTCGTGACCGTAACGCTGTTGCCGCGCAGAGTCGCCGCGCTGTTTGTGTCATCTGTTGCCGCGCCGTAGACAGCCCTGCTCGTGGAGGCATTCGCAAAGGAGACTGTGTTGTTTTTTAGAACGCCATTTCCGCTCGTGCGCGCACCGTAAACGATGCCGCCGTCATAGCTTCCAATCGTGCCGCCTGTGATGGCGACCGTGTTCTCTGCGAGCGTGCCCGTGCCCGCAGCCACGCCTGCCCAGCCGCCGATGATATCGTCCTTTATCGTGCCGTCTGCGACCGTGACGCTGTTGCCGCGCACATCCTTGTCCGTCGCACCCGTGTAGCCGCCGACGAGGGCATCCGCACTCGTCCCATGGTTGAAGATGACTTTGTTCCCTGTGACCGCGCCCGTGCCGCTGACACCACCGTAAATCATGCTCCAGCCGCCGCCGTTGCTGGTCCGCAGCCCATGAATCGTGATGGTATTATTGCTGACATCCTCGGCTGCGTTTTTCCTTCCGCCGCCCGAGAAGATGCCGTTATTGCTGAACGGGCGGTTCGCAGGGCCGCCCTCCGTTCCGAGCACGATATTGTTGTCGCTCATGAATCCGGTCTTATCCGTGCCCTCAAGACCACTGACGCTTGCCGCAGTCTCCGTGTAGTCATGCGTCTCCGCCGCATACGCCGTTCCGCCGTGAAACAGTGCCGTGCCGCCCGCCGACAGTCCGAGCGCTACATACATCGCCATACGGCGGCGCGCCTTCATTCCCTCAATCATCGAAGCCTCCTGTTCAGCCCGTCGGCTGCCGTCCCCTCATCAACAATCCGTTGTTGATGGCTATAGAAAATGAGAACTATTATATGCAGTGATGATATAAGATTATTTTCACCATGTCAACATCGTTTCTAATGTTCGTTTTTATTCTTTAATATTAATACGCTTGGATTGCTGTCGCATCATCAAAAAATCAGCCCCCGCCGTATCCATTACAGGACGCTGAACATCCACGTAGGGAACAGAATCCGCAAATCCAAGCTCCGCGGCATCCTTTGCATTCAGCCACGTTTCGGCATCCATCCGCCGTGAAATTTTCGCACGAGCTCATCAAAGCCGACGTCCTGAATATGCAGCATATCCGCTCCCATGTCATCGTGCTTCTCTCTATAAGCGGCAAGCTCCTGTAATTCAACAGCCAAACCATTTGAAGGAATATGTTAAGCTGATTGGAATGTTTGATGCTGTGATACAAGAATTCGCTGTTGTAGAGTATCCTTGTATGTTTAGTCCCCCTTCCATACAGAAAAACTCATGGACATTTGAGTTTATCCAGTGATTTTGACTGGGAATCATTTCCCTGATATAGCAGAGATTTGACTGTCCTCACTCTATTCGCAAGCGTTCTTTTACTTTACATCGTAAACCAAGTAAGCTGTACTTTGCCAAAAGGAGAATATTATCGATGGGTTAAGGCAAGGGCAAAGCCTTGCACAAAAGGGGGCTGCTGCACGTTTGTTGGTGCAGCAGCCCCCTTTTTCTACGCCTCCACAACCCCCATGAACTTGTCAAAGAACACCTTCAGCTTCTCAATGACGCTGCGCTTCTTCTCTGCCCGCCCGCCGCCAAAGCGGCGTACAGGCGGGAGGATCGCATCGATGGCGGTGCCGGTGGTCTTGAGCCGGCCGTCGCGGAACGTGCTCGCGACGAACCGCTCCGTCTCATCGGGTTTTAGGTTCTCCTCCGCGACTATGGAGGCGAGTTCCTTTTCCTTCTCCTCCGTGACGTATTTGCGCCAGTCCTCCATCACCCGAGTATCCGTATTGACGGTCGCAATGAACCCATCGATCAGTTCCTTCTTGCTCCTGAGCTCGGGGCTCGATCCGACGGCGCGGTCAATCGCGCCGATGATACTCTTATCCGCGCCGTTCGTCGCGTGGTACTTCTCCACGAGCATGAGGATGCAGTCGATGTTAATGTCCACCTGCCGGATGAGCTCCAGCTCGAACACGACATCGTCGTTGATGTTCTCCTTCTCGGCATTCCCCTGCCCCGTCAATATATGGTGTATATCAAGATAGGCACTCTGGTAGTCCTGCAGATCGCGCGGTGGCAGGAGCGGATCATCCTCCGCAAAGTCATCAAACGCCATGAGGATATTCCGCAGGCGCAGGATACTGCCAAAAACGCGCACAAAATCCTTCTGCGCCGCCTCGCCTAAGACCTGCTCTCCAACAGTGAACTTCGCACGCAGCTCTGCAATCAGCTCCGCATACCCCTTGTGGTGCTGCCCCTTTTCATCATCATACCCGTCATAGTAGTCGCGGAAGCCGCGCAGAAGAACGACACTTTCGGCATTCTCATCGCCAAAGAGCGAGATCGCATCATCCGTCGCCTTTGCCAGATTGCGGAATGCGACAATATTGCCAAACGTCTTGACCGAGTTCAGAATCCGATTCGTGCGCGAAAATGCCTGAATCAGCCCGTGGTATTTCAGATTCTTATCCACCCAGAGCGTATTGAGCGTCGTCGCGTCAAAGCCCGTGAGGAACATATTCACCACGATGAGGAGATCGATCTCACGCTTCTTCATCCGCTGCGAGAGATCCTTATAGTAGTTCTGGAACGAATCCCCGTCCGTCGAGAAATTCGTGTGAAAGTGCGCGTTGTAGTCCGCAATCGCATGTTCAAGAAAGTCGCGGCTCGTTGGGGTGAGGCTCGCCGTATCAAAATCCTCATCGGGCAGCGCATCCTCGGGATCGTCCTCGTTCGCCGCATAGCTGAAAATGGTCGCCATCGTGAGGTCGCGCCCCGCCGCGCTCAGCTGACGACGAAACTCCTCATAGTACGCCATGCAGGCGGGAATCGACGCGACGGCAAACATCGAGTTAAAGCCGAGCACACGCTGCCCCTTCAGCGAATACGCCTTGCTCCGCATCGTCTTCTGATCGAAATGCGCGAGGATATACTTCGTCACCTCACGGATGCGCTCGGGTGCAGCAAGTGCCTTTTCCCGATCAATCGCGCGCACCTCCTTGTCATCGACCGCCTCCTTGCTCTTGATCGTATTGATGTAGTCGATGCGGAACGGCAGGACATTCCCGTCATTGATCGCATTCACAATCGTATAGGTGTGCAGCTTGTCCCCGAAGAGCTGCGGCGTCGTCCGCGCCGAGGGACGCCCCGCACCTGCCGCATTCGGCGCAAAGATCGGCGTCCCCGTAAAGCCGAAGACGTGATACTTCTTGAACGCCTTTGTGATTGCCGTGTGCATCTCCCCGAACTGCGAGCGGTGGCACTCATCGAAAATCAACACCACATGTTTTCCATAGATCGGGTGCGTCCTGTTCTGCCGGATAAAATTCGACAGCTTCTGGATCGTCGTCACTACAATGCGTGCGCCATCGTCCGCCAGCTGGCGCGCGAGCACCGCCGTCGACGTATTGCCGTTCGCCGCGCCCTTCTCGAAGCGGTCGTACTCCTTCATCGTCTGGTAGTCGAGATCCTTGCGGTCGACCACGAAGAGCACCTTCTCGATCTCAGGCATCGCCGCAGCGAGCTGCGCTGTCTTGAACGAGGTCAGCGTCTTGCCCGAGCCCGTCGTGTGCCAGATATAGCCGCCGCCCTCGATGCGCCCCCACGTCTTGTAGTTCGACGAAATCTTGATCCGGGCGAGAATCCGCTCCGTCGCCGCGATCTGATACGGGCGCATGATCATCAGCACTTCTTCCGTCGTGAAAATGCAGTAGCGCGTCAGGAGCGCGAGCAGCGTGTGGCGTGCGAGGAACGTCCGCCCGAAATCCATCAGATCGGTGATGAGACGGTTGCCCGCATCCGCCCAGTAGGACGTAAACTCAAAGCTGTTGCTCGTCTTTTTGCTCGCCTTGCGCCCCGCCGCATCCATCTCACGGATATGGCTCTCGCGCGTCGTATTGGAATAGTACTTCGTATTCGTCCCGTTCGAGATCACAAAAATCTGGACGTATTCATAGAGCCCTGTGCCCGCCCAGAACGAATCCCGCTGATAGCGTTTGATCTGGTTGAACGCCTGACGGATCTCCACGCCGCGCCGTTTCAGCTCCAGATGCACGAGCGGCAGCCCGTTCACGAGGATCGTCACGTCATAGCGATTCGTGTGTGCCGCCGCATGCTCCCCCGCGTCCGCACCGCCCTCCACCGCATACTGATTGATCACCTGCAGTCGGTTGTTGTGGATATGTTCCTTGTCAATCAGACGTATATTTTTCGTCGTGCCATCGTCACGTTTTAGATTCTGAATATAGTCCGTCTGGATGCGGCGCGTCTTCTCCACAATTCCGTCACTCGCGGGTGCGATCGATGTCTTGAAAAAGCGTTCCCACTCCGCATCAGTGAAATCATAGTCGTTCAGTACCGAGAGCTGCGTGCGGAGATTGGCGATCAGCTCCGCCTCATCGTGAATGGGGAGATGCGCATAGCCCTCCTCCTCCAGCAGACGGATGAGTGCCCGCTCCAGTGCCGCCTCCGACTGGTACGAGCCGTACGGCGCACGCTCCTCCCGTACATACTGTGCGAGCACCGTACTCTCCTCCGCGCTCGCGATGAGATTGTAGTACATGATGACCCTCGTTTCGTTGAAATTCAGTCTGTATTATTCCTCGATCGTTCCTATGCTATTCCTCATTATTCGCTGTCTCGGAACATTTGTCCTTCTTGCTCTCTGCGTTGCGCACATAAAAAGAGAGCCGGATCGCTCCGACTCTCTCAAGTATGCGTCCGCAAACACATACCCCAATTCGTACGACTATTATACTACCGCGTTCGCAAATATGCAAGTTAAATATATTGATACAGTGTCGCCATCCGCGCAGATAAGTCATGATGAATCACGATGGAGGCAACGGAAGGGCTTACGGCTTTCACGTAATCCGTCGTTATCTTCTCGAAGGCTCGGAGAAATGCTTTTATCTCCATCTTTGGCTCATGTAGGCATTTCAGATAATAGCACACGAGGATAACATAATCACCTATCGTTTTGAAATTCACATAGGGCAGACCGATCTCCAGTTTCAGACACTGTCGCACCGTTCGATTGGGGTCAACGCTCCGAAAGCGCGTATCAAAGACGACCGCGTTGTGTGCAATCGCATTCCTCAGATCCTTCAGCATGTATATGTACTTGTAGATAAGCTGACGATCCGTATCACAAGCCAGATTAAATCCGATCCTGCGCGAAATATCATCACGCACATCGTACGCCAAACACGACAAAAGGAATCCAAAGTCACCCATGGTCAGGATCTCAAAAAGAGCCCAGACGGGAACCTCGGCATAGCTGGGGTTGTCATAAAAGTGCGTGATCTTTGGATTGCCGCGACGATACTCCTTAGCAAGACTCGCCTGAATCGAATTCTGCAAATTTAGTTTCGCCTGCTGCAGTCGACGCCTCTTTTCCTCATTCGCATCCATCGGTGCATTATGATAGCTGCTGACCACTCTGTCACACATCGCTTGGATGCTCTCCGACCTTGCGTGCGTCAGAATCGCCTCGATGGCAATATTCTTGACCGCTGTTTCAATAAACATTACCTTTCCATACATCAAAGCCTTTAGCGCCGAATCATATCGAATCGTTGCATAAACCTCGCTGTATGACGTGAACGGCAGACGATTTCCTGCATGACGAAAAAAACGATATCCTTTATAGCCATGAAAATATCCCGTGTTAATAAGTTGTCGCTTTTGCGTACCGCCTGAAATCGCTATTCCATTCTCTCTAAGATGACGCATCAAACCATCCGTGGTTTTATAGTTCATAAAGAACCTCCTGCTATATGACGTGTCTCTATTATAGCAAATAGATGTTCTTATAACAAGGTCTATCGAGCTCCTCTTGCTGATGTCCCCTTCCGTGGGAAGGTGAGGAGCTTTTCGCGATAGTATTCGTACTGCTTTTTGCGGGCGGCGATCTCGGCGGGCAGCCCCTGCGTGAGGTCATGGCAGAGCTCATCGAACCGGTCGAGGATGGAGACGATTTTTGCCTGCGTTTCGAGCGGTGGGATGGGGATAATTAGCTTTTTTAATTGTCCCGCCGTGATCAGAGGTTGCCCCGCACCGTGTGCAAGACGGCTCAAGTTCATATAGCCTAAATAATAAAAAATATACTTCATATTGATAGTGCTTAATACATCGACAATGAGTGTATTATCAGACACGTCATATCTTCCATCTGCAATTTGCACATAACCAACCGACCCCACTCGCGCTACAAGAATTTGAGCATGCTCGTATACAAAATTAGTACAATATCCGATGATGCCTGTTGAGCCATATACGGGGTATTCTCCGTCTACAACTCTTATCTTATTTTTCCCAGATGAGATAGATTTCGTAGTCTCACCCAGCGTTTTCCACTCAACCTCTGCATCGTCTCGCGAAAAGTTCAAAAGACTGTCACGATAGAAAGAATACTGCTTTTTTCGCAACGTTAGCTCCGCTGTTAGCTCCGCTGTTAGCTCCGTAAAATTGTCCAACATTTTCACAATTTCATTTTGGATGGGGAGCGGCGGGACAGGAATGACGATTTCCTTAATGGCAGGAACACTCGAATGAACAACCTTACTCTTGACGCGCCCCTTGCTTTTTTGCCGCTGTGCCATGTCGGTAGACAATACATAGGAAAGATATTTGGGATTCTGCTCATGCTGTAAGACGACAATATCGCCACCTGCCACACATTTATCATGTCCAATGTACGCCGTCGATTTTGCAATCTCCTCGACACTCTCCCCCGTGATGGCAAATAAGATATCACCATGCCCAAAATATTTAGGATTTGTGAGAAACGTTTCGTCGGTATGCGAAACACAGGAGTCAAACCAGATGCCATAGGTCGTATAAATTTCACCGTATCGAACGCATGGGATTCCCATTGCGGTCAGTTCATCCCGTTTGATTCCTGCACCACGAAATACATTAGTCGCAATCTCCCCCAATTTTTTATACTCCACCCCATCGGGACACAGTTCCTTTATCATCTCACGCAGCCGACTCATAGCGCGATGCCCTCCTCTCCCTCGATCTCGGCGATGATCTTCTCAATCTCGTCACGCAGAACAGTCTCGCGTGCGACGAGGGTGCGAATCTCGGCGTTCAACTGCACGATATCTATGATCTCGCGTGTATCCTCCGGCTCGACATAGGTGCTGACGGAGAAGTTATAGTCCTCGGCAGCGATCTCCGCCCCCTTTGCGACGCACACGGTATGCTCCACATCTACCCGATCCGTATAGAGCTTTAGGATGTTCTCAATGTTTTCCTGTGAGAGTTTGTTGCTGTTTGTGACCTTGACACATTCCTTCGATGCGTCAATAAAGACCGTCGTGGTATCTGGTTTGGATTTCTTGAGCACCATAATGCAGGTCGCAATCGTTGTGCCAAAGAATAGGTTATCCGGCAGCTGAATCACGGCATCGACGTAGTTGCTGTCCACGAGGTACTGACGGATTTTCTTCTCTGCGCCGCTGCGGTACATGATGCCCGGGAAACAGACAATCGCTGCCGTGCCGCTCGCCGCGAGCCACGCTAGGGAGTGCAGGATAAAGGCGAAGTCCGACTTGCTCGTCGGGGCGAGGACGCCCGCAGGTGCATAGCGCGGGTCATTGATGAGCAGAGGGTTGTCTTTCCCCGCCCATTTCTTGGAGTACGGCGGGTTGGAGACGATCGCCTCGAACGGCTCATCGTCCCAGTGGTGGGGGTTGATGAGTGTGTCCCCATGCGCAATGTCGAAGTCGTCGAAGTTGATGTCGTGCAGGAACATGTTGATGCGGCAGAGGTTGTACGCTGTGATGTTCTCGTCCTGCCCGTAGAATCCGTTGCGGACGTTCTCCCTGCCGATGACCTTGGCGAATTTCAGCAGGAGTGAGCCGCTGCCGCAGGCGGGGTCATAGACTTTGTTCACCTGCGTTTTCCCAATGACGGTGAGGCGCGTGAGGAGCTCGGAGACCTCCTGCGGGGTGTAGTACTCGCCGCCGCTCTTGCCCGCGTTCGAGGCGTACATCCGCATGAGGTATTCGTACGCGTCGCCGAATGCGTCGATGGTGTTGTCCTGATAGTGTCCGAGGCGCATCGCGCCGACGCCGCTGAGGAGTTTTGTCAGCTTGGCGTTGCGCTCCTTGACGGTCGCGCCGAGCTTGCTGCTGTTCACGTCGAATTCGTCAAAGAGTCCCGTGAGGTCGTCCTGACTGGGCGTGCCCGTCGCCGAGCTCTCGATGTGACGAAAGACCTGCTCGAGTGTCTCGTTGAGGCTCTCGTTGGTCTCCGCCCGTGCGAGGACGTTCTGAAAGAGCTCGCTCGGCGGGATGAAGAAGCCGAGGATCTGGACGATGTTGTCCTTCTCCGCCATTGCCTCATCATCGGGCAGGGCGGCATAGTCAAAAGCTGTGTCCCCCGCCTCGCGCTCCTCTGCGTTGAGGTAGTCGGTCAGTTTCTCTGAGATATAGCGGTAGAAGAGCGTGCCGAGGACGTACTGTTTGAAGTCCCAGCCGTCCACACTGCCGCGCAGGTCGTTCGCGATCTGCCAGATGGCGCGGTGCAGCTCCGCCCGCTCTACTTCTTTCTTGTTGTCCATGGTCTTTCCTCCATTCTTCGTATCGTTTATCATTCGTCACGGCGAAAGCGTTGTCCTGCTTTTCATAAATTTCCAGACATTCCTGCCTCTTCTGTCTATGCATCAGATTCTAATCTTCCTTTTTTCGATCATATTTAAAATTATTCCCATATAAGCTAGCGTGCAAACCTGATCTCCCCCTTGCCGGGATTGACGGTATACATGCCGTTAAAGCCGTCGATGGTTTCTCTCTCAAGCCTCACCACCGAGCCATTTCGAGCCAAAATGAATAACGAGCTCCGTCCGTTTGTCTTTGCCCCTGCCATGATGTCTCTTCCTCTGTACTTCGTTTCTATCCTTTGATGATCCAAAGCATAGCAGGAAGACGCGCCGCCGTGATCACATAGAAAGCAATATTCCCCCACAAAAGACATGCCCCCCCTACCATGAGTGCTCGTTTTGTTCTATAATAGAACGCATCTCATTCGGCAGGGGGCATTTTGTGTGGCAGCAACAAAGGTAAGAACCTATAACTATCTGATCTCGTGCGGGCATCTGTGCTCGGATATCAATCAGGGTGCGCTCGCAGCGGTGCTGCCGTTCCTGATTTCGGCCTATCACTATGACTATGCAACGGCGGCGACGCTCGTGCTGTTCTCAAATCTCGTCGGCTCGGTGGTGCAGCCGATCTTCGGGCAGCTCGCCGACCGTCAGAACCGCCCGTGGCTGATTCCGCTCGGTCTGCTGCTCGCGGGCGGCGGCATGGCACTCACAGGCGTGGTGACGACGTTCCCTGCGCTGTGCGCAGCGGTCGCGGTGAGCGGCACGGGGGCGGCGATGTTCCACCCGCAGGCGGCGCGGCTCGTGCATCACGCCTCGGCGGAGGGGGAGCGTGCGAAGAATATCAGCATCTTTTCCTTCGGCGGCAATCTTGGTTTTGCCCTCGGCCCTGTGGTCATGACTGCCGCCGTGACGGTGTTTGGTCTCATGGGAACGCTCGTCTTTCTCATCCCCGAAGTCCTCATCTGTATTGCCTTCCGCTGCCATCTGCACGGGCTCTATGCACTGAACGCCGCACCGCAGGCAACAGAGGCAAAGGCACGCCCGCAAGGCATCGATCAATGGGGCTCGTTCCTGCGTCTGACCGCCATTGTCTTCGGGCGTTCGATCATCTTCTTCGGCATCAATACCTTCCTCGCACTGTACTGGATTCAGGAGCTCGGGCAGACGGAGGCGATGGGCAGCGCCGTGCTGAGCGTCTATTACGCGATCGGTGCGGCGTGTACGCTGCTCGGCGGACGGCTCGCCGACCGCTATGGCTATCACCGCATGATCCGCATTGGGGCGGTGATTCTGCCGCCGTGCATCTTTCTCTTTACGCAGGTACACTCCCTCGTGCTCGCTGCCCTGCTTCTCCTGCCGATCGCGGCATCACTCAGTCTCATCTATAGTCCGATGGTGGTGCTCGGTCAGCAGTACCTCCCGAACCGTGTGGGGCTTGCCTCGGGCGTGACGCTGGGGCTCGCGGTCAGTGTCGGCGGCGTCTTTACGCCTGTGCTTGGGCATATCGCAGACGGACGGGGACTCACGGCGGCCCTCCTCACCGTCACTGCCATCGCCCTCATCCCTGCCGTTTTTGCCTTCCTCCTGCCGCCTGTGCGGAGGAAGACGCTCTAGGGCCATCTCTGAGGAATCCCTGGTAAGCGGAAAACCGAATGCCGAGTGGTACTCTATGGAGGGTTTTCTGTCAAAGTGCGGGCAAAAAAGACGTGCTAAGACAGCGGTGCTGAATATATCTGTGATTCCCTAAATAGGTACACCAAACTTCTGCACAATCTCCTCACTGTCACGCCCGACGATTCTCTTTCCCATTGCAGCAGAGACGGCATCGAGAAGTGCCGTCGCCCGGTGGCGCATAAACGCATCGAAATCATCCGTCTCGCAGTCCTCCATCGAGATCCAATGTGAGGAGAGATACGCCGTCAAGCTGCTTCGGTCAACCTTTGCAGCAATATGCTTCAGATATTCGCTCGGGGCAGCACCGCCAATTTCACGATTCGTGATGTAGGAGATCGGCGTCTTATTGATGACGGAGTCCCACTTTTCTTCGGGAAGTCCGCTCTTGATGCAGTAGCTGCGCGGAAAAATATGGTGGATGTCGATATTGGCTGCCTTGAACTGCGTAAAGTCCATGTCCTGCCCGCTGATAAAATCCTTGCTCCCGTGTTTTAGAATCAATGCCATCACGCCCTTGTAGGCAGCGCTTTGCCGCGTTCGCAGGAGGAGCAGACGCGGTGCATTGAAGTATGCGTCCTGTACGGTCTTTGGCAGCTCACCGCCATCCAGCCAGCGCATGACGCCCACGACGTCATTGACATAGCGCGTTTCGTTCGCACTGCCATAGAGCTCACCAAATACGCCGCACCAGTACCACTGCTTGATTCTCTGCTTCACGTTCGAGGATTTGATCTGATTCTTTTCGAGCAGCAGGGTACACAGTACAGCAAGCGGAATGAGCTGCGTTGTATAAGGAATCTCTCTGCGCGCAAAAATGCGCTCCTCCGCAAGCAGATCTACTGCCTCACGGAACCCCTCGCAGAGCGCATCGGCATATGCCTTGTAGTCCGTAAGCTTCAGATTCAGCACATCTTTTTTCTTGCAGCTGACCGTCCCCTTCCCCTGATACGCGGCCAGCAGTGTGCATGCCGTCAAGAAGTCCGTCGATGTGACGACATTGAGAAGATCTCCGCTGAAATAGGTTCCCACGCGATGTTCCCAATCCTGACGCAGATCAAAATCCTCCATCGCAAAAATAGCCGTCACCAACTCGAAAACGGTGAGCGACACGCCGCCCTGGTTGACGTTCTCAAAAACCTGACAGACGGCTTCCTTCGGCGTGTCTTTCTCCAGGGTGATGACGGGAATTTTATACTGGAATGCCGGCATCACGATGCGGCTCTTAAAGTCGCTGTACTCTTTGGAGATGTTCGCCTCATGTCTATAGTGTGCTAGATACGCCTGCTCCCATTGAAATGTCTTGGCGGGGTCGAGAATGATATTGAGCGGGAACATTTTTGCTGCATATTCTTTGTTGGGCGTCGTGAGATCCAGCTCCACTTTCCTGCCGAAATCAGACGTCAGCTGTTTCGTCTCCGGCACAGAAATGATGGCATCGAGGCGATCTGCATCCGCATCCAATGCCTGTTCAATGCTGATGTAATAGTAGCGATAGATTTCCTTCCCTTTGTCCGTGCGTGTCCGTACGGCCCCTTCACCGTAAAGTGCCGAGTAAGCGGAGGTCAGGCGCTGCTGTCCGTCCAGGACAAGATCGTTGGGTACGCTGTTCGTCGAGGAAATCCCCTCAAACAGGCGATATTTAAAATGGAGCGAATCGCCGCCATAGGAGAGGAACATCGCCGCGCCGACAGGAAAGCCGCGTGTGATGCTCGCGATCAGCCCGCGGATGCGATTGTCATCCCAAATCCACCCGCGCTGAAAATCAGGCAGCTGTATCCTTCCCTCGTGAATATCCCGCATCAAATCGACCAACGGCTTATCATTCGTTTGCATCACATACACTCCTCTTTGTACTCTATATCTGCAGCATCTCCATATAGTATAATGAACCGTTCTGTAAATTAAAAGAATTTATTTTCTTGTATGATAGGAGCACCCACATGACCTACGCAGCGTACTATTTCTCGCCGCTCGGCAGGATTGTCCTCATGAGCGACGGCACGGCACTGACGGAGCTGGACTTCGCCGAAGGAGTCCCCAAGGCATCTGCTGTGCACACACAAAAAGACCTCCCCGTATTTGGAGAGGTCTGTCGTTGGCTCGATGTGTACTTCGCGGGGCGTGATCCCGGTGCTCTGCCGCCGCTTGCGCCGCACGGCACAGCATTTCAGCAGTTGGTCTGGAAGGTCCTGCGCGGGATTCCCTACGGCACGACGACGACGTATGGCAGAATCGCCGCGCGCATCGCTGCCGCACGCGGCGGCCGGATGTCGGCACAGGCGGTCGGCGGCGCGGTCGGACGCAACCCGATCTCCATCCTCATCCCCTGCCACCGCGTGATCGGTGCAGATGGCAGTCTGACGGGCTACGCGGGCGGACTGGACAAAAAGGAGTATCTGCTAGAGCTCGAAGGAGCAATCGAATAAGTTTCCCACACGAGAAAACGCAGCCCCGCACGGAGCTGCGTTTTTGTTTGCGCCTACACCTCAATCGCCGCATACCGTTCGCTGCCGAGCACCTGCTCCATATACTCGTACGGGGTAATGCGCCTATCGACGGTCATGGAGAAAATGCTCGGGCTGCACCCGGAGACGAGCGTGACGCCCTGCTCATTCATTTTGACAGGCTGTTGACGGCGGCGGCTCTGGACGTTCCAGAACACGATGCGCGGCAGCGCATAGCCCGCCTCCGCGAACAGTTCCTGTGCCCGCTCAAAGTTCGTCACGTCCGCGTCCACAGTACAGGTATCGAACTCCATGTCCGTGATGATGTAGAGTACGGAGGGCAATTCCTCCTGCGGCACACGGTTCTTCACCGCTGTGTGCAGGAGGAGGCAGAACACCGCTTCAAGATTTGTATTTGCCGCCTCGTCAAAGCTTCTGCAGTAGTGCACACGCTCCACAATCGTCGCGCCCTCGATCTCGATAAGCCGCGGGTTCTCGGAAAATGTGATAAAGTGCCCATGAAACACGCCTGTATTGCGCTCGGCGAAGTAGATGGCAAGCGAGAGCGCGACGCTGCTCGGCAGGGGGTTCCCACCCCAGTACATCGAGCCGGAGCCGTCGAGCACGACGAGCGCATTCTCTCCATGCGTATAGTCGGGCAGTGCACTCCATGTGACATCAAGGGCACACGCCTCCTCTTTCGGGATTTGCGGTGCCACTGCTGCACTGAGCGGACGGATGATCTCATAGGGATAGAGCGTTCCCGTATGCAGCCGCTCCTCACCATGCTCCACGCGTGACAGAAACGCCTTGTACCGCTCCACGTCGTTGCGCCAGAACGCCGCACGGTACTTGAACATCGCCTTCGACGGCTGCTTTGCGTAGTCAAAGGTATAGTTCCTCGTACGCAGCGCATTCTCGATGAGTGCAATGCGGCGGCGCAGATGGACGAGCATCCTGCGGTAATCCGCCTCCCTCATCCCGAACAGGACCGCGAGCCGCCGCGCCTGTCTGCGTACCGCACGCGAAGAGGTATTGACGGACGGCAGCCACTTCGCGAGGAGGGAGACCGGCTTTTCCTCCCCTGCGGCACGCAGGTCTTTTTCAAGCTGTGCACGAATCAGGCGGACAGCGGCAGCCTCCAAGGGCGTGTCGAGAAGGACGAGCAAATCGTCCCAGCGACCGTATCCCGGAACGAATTTCAGATTCTTTTCGAGAGATGCGGGCGCAGCAAAGGCAAGATGACGCAGCAGCACGCGAAAGAGCCGCCGCTCGCCGAGTCCCCCGCGCACGTCACGCGCGTAGAAGAGTGTGCGCAGCGCATAGGCCGGATGCGCGGCAAAGGCGCGCGTGAAGCGCACGATGATCTCCGCCTCGCCCGCCTCCCGCAGCGCGCCTGCCGCCGCAAAGAAGTCAAGTGCGTCTGATCCTGAACTCGCGTAGGTTGCGGCATCGTTCTCCGTCCGCGTATAGGTTCGGTTGCTTTCCTCTTTCAGCGCGTCCAGCATCGTTCTTCCTCCTTTGTGCAAA
The DNA here is from genome assembly GCF_000160695.1 of Centipeda flueggei ATCC 43531. Lineage (GTDB taxonomy): Bacteria > Bacillota > Negativicutes > Selenomonadales > Selenomonadaceae > Centipeda > Centipeda flueggei. Next base: position 120,264 of record NZ_GG694007.1, read on the forward strand.
ATGCCCGACCCAGATGCATATGCACTGTGTCGGACACATTCATTCACCGCAGCAGACTGCGGACATATACGGACAAGATGCCACGGACGGAAGCGACGCGCCGCTCCGTCCTGCGGGGTCGTCAAGCCCCGCTACTGTTTAAGAGACAGGTGAATTGCTGTTGGCATCTTTTGCAAGACACGATTGCACGCCGACGATCCCCATAGGAAATCTCTTCGTTGTTCCGCACATTGCTGTTCATGTCTTGCACTTATTGTAGCATAAACTCTCCCTTACTTCAAGGAACGCTTCTACTTCTTCGCTTCTTTTGCCGTGTGCGCAGTGTTCGCCGCCTTCGCCTGCTGAGCAATCGCATCACAGACGCAGCCGCCCGTGGGAATGGTGACGCCCCGCTTGCGTGCCTTGTGTGCCTCGTAGCGGCGTTTGCCCTCCTCGAAGGCGGCACGCGCCTCCTCGGTCTTGAGTTCGAGGGGCGGTACGGTCTTCGGGCGTGCGTTGCGGTCAAGCGCGACCATGGTAAAGTACGCCGAGAGCCCGAGCTGCGGATCGCTGCCCTCGTCAAGATCCTCGACGATGACGTTGACGGAGATCTCCATCGAGCTGTGTCCGACGTAGACGATATCTGCCGTCACGACGACGAGGTCGCCGATGCGGATCGGCAGGTGAAACTCGAGCTCATCGACACGTGCCGTGACGACGTTCGAGCGCGCGTAACGGCGCGCCGCCGCGTATGCCGCCGAGTCCATCAGCTTCATGATCTCGCCGCCGTGCACGTTCCCGTTCGGGTTCGCCTGGCTCGGCATCATGACCTCGCTGATGACGATGCGGCTGTCCTTCATTTTGCATTCACTCATATTCTGTTCCATCCCTTCCATAAATTACGTAGATCAGAGTGATTTTACCACACTTTACTGAAAAAAACCGTCGCATTGGAAACAAAAGATGATCGGCAAAAAGAGCCGCCCTCCAGATGGACTGCACAGCGAGCACGCCCCGCGGCACGTGCTGAAAACGATCGGGGCGAGAGCTCGCACGCGCAAAATACGCCTTGACACCCGCGTCTCCATCGGTGGTATAATTCCCATAGTGATGGATTGGGAAACACTGCGGATATACCGCAAAGGCAAAGGGGGATTACGTTGTATCTGGAAAAAATCACGTCGCCTGCCGACATCAAGGGATATACGGCAGAGCAGCGCAGGGCGCTCGCACAGGAGATGCGCGAGGCGCTCCTAAAGCGCGCGAGCATTCACGGCGGCCACTTTGGCCCCGACTTCGGCGCGGTCGAGGCGATCATCGCCCTGCATACGGTGTTTGACTCACCGACGGACAAGATCGTCTACGATGTGTCGCATCAGTCCTACCCGCACAAGATGCTGACGGGGCGCGTCGAGGCGTATCTCGTGGAAAAGGAGTACGACGAGGTCTCGGGCTATACCAATCCCGAGGAGAGTCCGCACGACTTTTTCAACGTCGGGCACACATCCACCTCGATCAGCCTCGCGACGGGTCTTGCCAAGGCGCGCGACCTCGCGGGACGCAGGGAGAACATCATCGCCTTCATCGGCGACGGCTCGATGTCGGGCGGCGAGGCACTCGAGGGGCTGAACGTCGCGGGCGAGATGCAGACGAACTTCATCATCGTCTTCAACGACAACGACCAGTCCATTGCCGAAAACCACGGCGGCATGTATAAGGAGTTCCGCCGCCTGCGCGAAACGAACGGAAGGGCGGAGAACAACCTCTTCCGCGCGATGGGCCTCGACTACCGCTACGTCGCCGACGGCAACGACTGCGAGGCACTGATTGATGCGTTCCGCGAGGTAAAGGACAGCCAAACGCCCGTCGTCGTCCACATCCATACGCAGAAGGGCAAGGGCTACAAGTTCGCCGAGGAGGATCGCGAGACGTGGCACTACCGTATGCCTTTTGACATTGAAACGGGCGCGCTGAAGAACCCGTACACCGATCCCTTCCTTGCAGCGACGGTGGACTTCGTCAAGGCAGAGGCACAGAGGAATCCGAACTTCGTCTTCCTCGCGGCGGGTACGATGGGCGGCATCGGGCTCACGCCCGCCGACCGCGCGGCGCTCGGCACGCAGTACGTCGATGCGGGCATTGCCGAGGAGCAGGCCGTCGCGATGGCGTCGGGGCTCGCACGCGGCGGCGCACGCCCCATCTTCGGTACGTACAGCACGTTCTTCCAGCGCGTCTACGATCAGATGTCGCAGGATGTCGCTGTCAACAACAGCCCTGCCGTCTTCCTCTCGACCTACGCGTCGCTCTATGGGATGAACGATGTGACGCATCTCGGGTTCTTCGACATCCCGCTCTTTGCGAACATCCCGAACCTCGTCTTTCTCGCGCCTGCGGGACTCGAGGAGTACCTGGCGGTACTGCGTTGGGCGGTGACGCAGACGGCACATCCCGTCATGATCCGCGTGCCCGTCATGGGCTATGAGACGTCCCCCTACCCCGTGCGCACGGACTACAGCGCGCTCAACCGCTATCAGACCGTCACGGAGGGCGCGGAGGTCGCCATTATCGGAGCAGGCAGCTTCGCACAGATGGCGAGCGATGCCGCCGCCGAGCTCGCAAAGGACGGCGTGCACGCGACGGTCATCAACCCGATCTTCCTCTCGGGGCTCGATACAGAGCTGCTCGACGGACTGAAAGCGAAGCACCGCCTCATCCTCACCCTCGAAGACGGTACGCTCGAGGGCGGCTTCGGGCAGAAGATCGCCGCATACTACGGCATGGATGAGCACATCCGCGTGCGCTGCTACGGCCTCTCGAAGGAGTTCCACGACCGCTACAATGCCGAGGAACTGGCACGGGAGCATCATCTCACCGCCGAGCAGATCGTGGCGGATACGCTGCGCACGCTGAAGAAGAAAGAGTAAAGGAGAATCCCATGAAAAATGTTCTGATCGTCTCGGGGCATACCGATTTGCAGGGCGACTCCTGCGTCAATAAAATCATCATGAAGGACATGGGCGAGCTGCTGCCCGATGTGGTGCTCGATGACCTCTCCGCGCTCTACCCCGACTACCGCATCGATGTCGCGGCAGAGCAGGCGAAACTCGTCACGGTGGACGTCATCGTCCTGCAGTTCCCGATTTTCTGGTACAGCATGCCCTCCCTCCTCGCAAAGTGGATGGAGGACGTCTTCGTCCGCGGCTTCTCACACGGCTCGACAGGCAAGGCACTCGCAGGGAAGAAGCTCATTCTCTCCTTTACGACGGGCGCGCCCGAGACTGCGTACGGTGCAGACTTCCCCCTGGAGATGCTGACGGGCCGCTTCCGTCAGACGGCAGGGCTGACGGGCATGATCTGCGAGGGCTATGTATATACGGGCGGTGTCTCCTACGCCGACCGCACGGATCCTGCGCGCGCCGCCGCCATGCAGGAGAAGGCTCACGCACATGCAAAGCGTCTCGCGGAGAAGATTGCAGACGTTTGACCGAACGAAACCGAATCAATAGAGCCTGCGGTACGAAGAGAAGCATCTTCGCACCGCAGGCTTTTCGTGTACCGCTGTGCATTTCCCAGTTTATTTTTAGAAAATATGCTATAATAGTCAGAGGGCTTTTTCATTTGTCAAAGAATCACTGATAAGACAAAGACCGCCAGATTGGCGCAGATTCTTCTGTCCGATGGTGGAAGCAAACCAGACGACGCATGTCCAAAGCAATGCGAAGGATTTGCTGACGAAAGGCGGGCAAAAAGACGCGCGAAAGGATGCGCGCTGAATGTATCCATGCTTCCTTATGATTGGACGTGCGGAGCGTTTCCGCATCTCCGGCTCCTTTAGGAGGGCTTTCCCCTTGTATCTTGAACAGATCCACAGTCCATCGGACATCAAGGCCTATACGGCAGAACAGCGACGTGCGCTCGCGGAGGAAATGCGGGCGGCACTCATCGAACGCACGAGCCATATCGGCGGACACATTGGGCCGAATCTCGGCGTCATTGAGGCGACCATTGCCCTGCATACCGTCTTTGACGCGCCGACGGACAAGATGATCTTCGACGTATCGCATCAGTGCTACCCGCACAAAATGCTGACGGGGCGCGCCGCCGCCTACATCGATGCGGCGCACTACCGCGACGTATCGGGCTTTACCAGCAGTGAGGAGAGCGTGCACGACATCTTTAACATCGGGCACACCTCGACCTCGATCAGCCTCGCAACGGGACTTGCCAAGGCACGCGATCTTGCAGGACGCAGGGAGAACGTCATCGCCTTCATCGGCGACGGCTCGCTCTCGGGCGGTGAGGCGCTTGAGGGGCTGAACGTTGCGGGCGAGATGCAGACGAATCTCATCATCGTCCTCAACGACAACGACTGGTCAATCGCAGAGAACCACGGCGGTATGTACGCTATGCTCCGCCGTCTGCGTGAGACGAACGGCATGGCAGAGGACAATCTCTTCCGTGCAATGGGCCTCGCCTACCGCTACGTCGCGGACGGGAACGATACCGAGGCGCTGATCGAGGCGTTCCGCGCAGTAAAGGATACACAGCAGCCTGTCGTCGTCCACATCCATACGCAGAAGGGCATGGGGCTCTCCTACGCTGAGGACGATCCCGAGGGCTGGCACCGCCATGCGCCCTTTCATCGGGAGAGCGGTATGAGCAAGAAGCCGTCTGCTCCCGATCCGTGCCTTGCCGCAACGGTCGATTTCGTCATGGCTGAGGCAAAGCGCAATCCGAACTTCGTCTATCTCTCGGCGGGCATCGTCGGCGGCATCAACCTCTCACCCGCCGAGCGTGCGGAACTCGGTGCGCAGTACGTCGATGTGGGCATCGCCGAGGAGCACGCCGTCGCAATGGCGGCAGGCCTCGCACGCGGCGGGGCGCGTCCCGTCTTCGGCACATACAGCACGTTCTATCAGCGTGTCTATGACCAGATGGCGCAGGACGTCTGCATCAACCGCAGCCCTGCCGTCTTTCTCGTGACGGGGGCGTCGCTCTATCGCTCGACCGATGTGACGCATCTCGGGTTCTATGACATCTCGATTTTCTCCCATGTTCCGAACCTCATCTTTCTAGCACCGACGAGCACCGAAGAGCACCTCGCCGTCCTGCGCTGGGCAATCGAACAGACGGAGCATCCCGTCATGATCCGCACGCCGTTCGGCGGCTATGCGGAGAGTCCCTATCCCGTGCGCACGGATTACAGCAGGCTCAACAAGTCCGTTGTCGTCACGGAGGGTGCGGACGTTGCCCTCATCGGCGTCGGAAACTTCGCCGCGCTTGCCACGGCGGCGGCAGAGGAGCTCGCGCACAGCGGCATCCATGCTACCGTCGTAAACCCACTCTGCCTCTCGGGGCTGGACGAGGTCCTCCTCACGCGTCTCAAGGAAAAGCACCGCCTCATCGTCACCGTCGAGGACGGCATCCTCGACGGCGGTTTTGGAGAGAAGATCGCGGCGTTCTACGGAGCAGACAGAAACGTCGTGGTGAAGAACTACGGCCTGCCGAAGGCGTTCTTCAACCGCTATGACCCTGCCGCCCTCGCGCGTGCACATCATCTCACCGCTCCGCAAATCGCGGCGGATGTGCGCGTGATGCT
>NZ_GG694007.1:126002-218612 GCF_000160695.1 Centipeda flueggei ATCC 43531
CCCTTAGGCCTTGATTCTGCCGCTGTTTGTGGTATAATAAGGGTACGCAGAAACGATGTGAAACCATCTGCACAGAAAAAGCCCCCGCAATTGCCGTTGCGGGGGCTCTCTTATTCGACACGAGGAAAGAGTTCAAGAAACCTCAGGCTGATTGCCGTTACTCTCCGTCCAGCCATTTGCAGACATAGTGGGTGACTATGCCTGCCATAACAGAAAGTAGAAACGATGTGAAAAGCTCCATCGGCACACCTCCTTTCGGTGCCGGTATTGGAGGCGGCAACACATTCAGTATAGCACGACAGCGAACATAGTGTCTATCCTCTCCTCGTGTAAAAAATTCGCTTGCATTTTCCTCCCGCACGGGTTATAATAGCCCCTGTCAGTCATGGGGACGTAGCTCAGCTGGGAGAGCACCAGGTTCGCAATCTGGGGGTCGAGAGTTCAATCCTCTTCGTCTCCACCATCTCGATGACAAAGAGGTATCCACATGGATACCTCCTTTTTGCATAAGGAGTAAAAATATGTTCCGACCGATGCGCCGCAAACGCCAAGAGCTCACAAAGGAAATGACCGAGGAAATCCTGCACCGCAATACAGCGGGCGTTCTCGCCCTCGCGGGTGATGAGGAGTTCCCGTACGCCGTCCCCATCAGCTACGTCTACGACGGCACGCACATCTACTTTCACACGGCGGTAACGGGACACAAGGTCGATGCCCTCCAGCAGAACCCAAATGTCTCCTTCGCCGTCATCGACCGCGATGAAATCATCCCCGAAAAATACACCACGGCATACCGCAGTGTTGTCGTGTTCGGACGCATCCGCATCGTCGAGGATGATGCGGAAAAACGGGCGACTGCGCGCAAGCTCGCCCTCAAATATGCTCCGCACAACACGGAGGAGCAGCATACGCGCGAAATCGACGGCGCATGGAAACGATTCCACATGCTCGAAATGACCATCGTCCATATCACGGGCAAACAGGGCAAGGAGCTCGTCGGAAAAGAATAACGGACAGCAAAAAGAGCAGCCGCACGACGGCTGCTCTTTTTCTATGAAAACTTTATCCCTCGACGTTCAGCACGATGAGCTTTTCCTCCGTCAGCTCGCGGATGGCATAGGCGGGACCCTCGCGGCCGACGCCGCTGTCCTTGACGCCGCCGTAGGGCATATTGTCCATGCGGAAGGTCGCGCCGTCACCGATGATGACGCCGCCGACCTCGAGGTTCTCGGCGCAGTAGTTCGCGACAGCGAGCGAGCGCGTAAAGACGCCCGCCTGCAGGCCGTAGCGCGTGTCGTTCGCCATGCGTACGGCCTCCTCGATCGTGTCGTAGGGAATGATGCTGAACACGGGGGCAAATGTCTCCTCGGAGACGACCTTCATCTCTGGGGTGACATCCGTGAGCACGGTTGGCGCATAGAACGCACCGCGCCGTGTGCCGCCCGTGAGGACGCGCGCACCTGCCGCCTCTGCCTCATGCACCCACGCCTCGATACGCTTTGCCTCGCGCACAGAGATCATCGGGCCGATCTGCGTGTGCACGTCCATGAGGTCGCCGCTGCGGAAATCCTCCGCCGCCGTGACCGCCGCGCGGCAGAACGCCTCATAGATGCTGCGTGCGGCATAGACGCGCTGGCAGGAGATGCAGACCTGCCCCGCGTTGACGAACGCATGCCGCGCGCAGTGCTCCGCGACCCATGCCACATCGTCAACATCCTCGTGGACGATGTTCGCCGAGTTCGAGCCGAGTTCGAGCGAGATGCGGCGAAACCCGACCGCCTCGTGGAGCGCCTTGCCGACGGGGACGCTCCCGGTAAAGGAAAACATGCGGATACGCTCGTCCGCCGTGAGCAGCCGTCCGACCGCACTGCCCGCGCCGTAGACGAGGTTGAGGCAGCCCGCAGGCAGCCCCGCCTCGACAAATACGTCACAGAGGAGCGACGCCGTGAGGGGCGTTGCCGAGGCAGGCTTGTAGACAACCGTATTGCCCGCCGCGAGTGCCGGACCGATCTTGTGCGCGGCGAGATTGACAGGGAAGTTGAACGGCGTGATGGCACAGACCACGCCGAGCGGACGGCGAATGGTGAACGCCATCCGATTGCCGCAGCCGGGCGCCCCCGCGAGCGGCACCGTCTGCCCGCGCAGACGCTTTGCCTCCTCGGCAGAGAGGATAAGGGTCTGATAGGAGCGGTCGATCTCACCGCGTGCGTCGCGGATGGGCTTGCCCGCCTCGGCCGAGAGTGCCTCTGCGAACTCCTCACGCCGTTCGCGCATGAGATTTGCCGCGCGCATGATGATCTCGTAACGTTCGTACGGGCTGAGCTCCACCGTGTGGAAGGCGCGCTCCGCCGCATCCACCGCCGCGCGCACCTCCTTTTCCCCTGCCGTGCAAATCTCCGCAATCACCTCGCCGGTCGCCTTGTGATAGACGGGGAGCGTCCCCTCGCCTGCGACACGTACACCGTCAATGAGCATCTCGACTGTCTTCATTTCATCGTCCTCCCTCTGCAGACGGCACAGGAACCGCGCCGCCCCGCAGAAAATCGTCCAGAAGGTTCATCATCCGCGCTTTCGATAGACCCCCGCGCGGCTCATGTCAGCTGTTTTTCATTATAGACACGCCTCTTCCAAAAATCAAGGAATTAGGCGTCTTCAGATTTTTACCAATATATAATCCCCTCCTTACGCTGTCTCCCATTACTTTTGCTACACTATCACTCGTCAGCAATTAACGGTAAGAACAACTGCCTCGCTGAGCCGAAAAACGGCGCGGCCAAGGACTTCAAAAAGCTCGAGACCGCGCCCAAGGACATCGATATGGATGCCAGCGGACACAACCATGTACTCATTCAGCGCTATGAGGCGGCATCCTACGCAGCGGGCATCCTTGACATCGACCTCGACGCATAACATCGTTCCGCCCTCCCTTTTCCGCCTGTGCCCCACGGGCGCAGGCATTTTTTTACCGCAGAACGCATTGCATTTCGCCCCTGCTTTCGGTAGAATGAGGGCAAGGGTGCAGGAAAATAACACACACATGGAAGTGTATCAGAGGAGGATTTTATGTCCATCAAAAAGATTCTCATGTCAGCCATATGCACGGTTTCCATTCTGGTATCGACAGCATCGGCAGAAAACAAAGAGAACACAGAGCCCTGGACAGCACCGCTGGAGGCGGCAATACTTGAAGGATTCGGCACACGATTCGCAATATTACTGCCGCCAATCGAAGCCTATCGCATTGGCGTATTTTCGCCGTCCCCCGGTGACGGGTTTGGATTTATTGGGAACACATTCCCCGCCTCAGACAGCACAAGAGAAATCTACCTCGGCATCACAAGCGAGAATTTCCCAGCATCGTCTGCGCATAAAACTGCCGCCGACCGTCTCAATGAAAATGTGGACCGCTTTATTGCCAATATGCCTATGCTCAAATCAAAATCCTCTCATATCTCCCAAGATATATCCCTGTCACAGGACGGACACCCTGCACGACTGATTCGAATCGCACATGAAAACGAAGCCATTCGACGCGACCTTCTCTTTGTTGCTGCCGACAACAGGGAATGGCGCATTGACATCCTCTATTATATCCTTGAACCCCAACAGAGTACACGCATTGATACGATATTCTCCTCCATAAAAATTGATCGTTCAAATGCAACAGAGCCCGTGATCCACTTCGACGGATTCCAGCCGACAAAATCTTTCGAGGAATAATTCGCCCCCCCGCGCGCATCGGATGAAAAAGCCGCCATGCACTTTGAGAGATTTCATCCCATCAAGGATTTTGAACCATAATCCTGCAAAATAAAAGGAGGCCTCCCATGGACAAGATCGCAAGACTCAAAGAAATCCTGGAGAGCAGCCGCCGTGCGGTCTTCTTCGGCGGGGCGGGCATGTCCACGGAGTCGGGGATCCCCGACTTTCGCAGTGCGGGCGGGATATACAGTGAGACGCTGCATCAGGAGTTCAGTCCCGAGCAGATGGCATCGCACAGCTTCCTCATGGCACATCCTGCTGAGTTCTTTGACTTCTATCGGCGGCGCTTCGTCTATCTCGATGCTGCGCCGAACGCGGGTCACACCGCGCTCGCAGAGCTCGAGCGGCGCGGACATCTCGCGGCGATTGTAACACAGAACATCGACGGGCTCCATCAGGCGGCAGGCTCCAAGACTGTCTACGAGCTGCACGGCTCGATCCGACGCGCACACTGCATGGACTGCGGCGCGCACTACGAGCTCGACTACATCATGGAGCACACGCCCATCCCCTGCTGCTCCTGCGGCGGCACTGTCCGCCCCGACGTCGTGCTCTATGAGGAAAGTCTCGATACCACAACGATCGAAGGGGCTGTCGCGGCGATCCGCGCGGCGGACACGCTCATCATCGGCGGCACGTCGCTCATTGTCTATCCCGCAGCGGGACTGATCGACTACTTCCGCGGCGAACATATCGTCCTCATCAACAAGAGCGAGACGCGTGCCGACCGCCGTGCCGAGCTCGTCATCCGCGCACCGATCGGCGCGACGCTCCATGCGGCACTGCCCGAACCGCGCTGATCCGCCCCTGCACACAGCAATACAGACACAAAACAGGGTGATTTCCATGTCCATCAGAAAGATTCTCGCAGTGACCGTCTGCGCTCTTCTCCTCGCTGCGGCAACGGTCTCGGCACAGGAAAAGGCAGAGACCACCCCGGGGGCAGCATCTCTGCAGGCAACGACACTGGAGGGATTCGGCGCACGCCTCACAATCGAGCTGCCGCCGCTCGAATACTGCCAGCTGGGACGTTTTTCGACGAAATCGGAGGGAAACGATTTTGGATTTGTCGGAAACACATTCTCGTCAGGGGATGCCCGTGATGCTCTCTACATCGGAATCTCCTGCGAAGAAAATGCCGCCTTTTCCAAGGACGGCAATACGATAAATCAGCTCTCCGACTATGCGCACAATTTTATTTCCACCATCCCCGCGTCCAATTCCGCCCCCCGCATCATCCGTGAATATTTGCTCCCACAGGACAAACATCCTGCATGGATGATCAGCCTCTCCTATAACGGGGGTGCTGCGCGGCGTGACTTTCTCTTCATTGCTGACGAGGGGAGGATCTGGCGCATCAGTATATTGTGCCACGCCCCGGGCGCACAGCAGGAAAGGCGTATCGACACGATACTGACCTCTGTCAAACTCAGCTCTGCCGAGGCGACAGAGCCTCGTGTTCACACGGACGGCATACAGCCCGTCGAGTTCACAAAAAGAGCCGCTGAGAACGGCGATGCATCTTCCCCCGCGCTCAGCACGACAACACTCCGCGACCGCGGCAGCGCTCTCACAATGCAGCTGCCAACCTCTGGGGTGCCGTTTTCCGTCGACACCTCGCGCACGGAGGGCACATTCTTCACCAGCAACCGCTTCTCACACGATGACACACCTCTTGCCCTGTCCGCCGTGCTGATCCATACGCCCGATACGGACGCAGGGCAAACGAGCGGCTCCATGGAGGAGCGCCTGAACGAACAAACGGCGCTACTGACCCAAGGCATCCTGACCTCCCCGCAGGGAAGCGAGAAAAAGATCCTCCGCGACGACGTCCAATCCCAAAACGGCTGCCCTGCACGGCAGCTGACTGTGCAGGCGCACTATCAAGGTCAAAACATCATCACCGAGATCCTGCTCATCCGCGGCAAGACAGATACATGGATCGCAGAGCTGACCTTTTATGCAGAGGACACGGTCCTGGCGGAGCTTGTCCCCGTTCTCTTATCCTCCATAAAAATCGGCGCATAGGAACCTGCCAAGAAAATCACAAATACATTCAGACAGCCTCCCTTGACACGTTTTTCCGTGATTCGACGGAAAATTCTCCACACAGCCCTTGCTGTGCGTCCCTTTTTCCACCTTATTCGGACGAAAACGTCCGCGCCGACCAGCCGACTCCATTCCAGCCGCGTTTCGTTAGAGAAAGGAATTCGTAAATGTTCCGACAAATAGTGCTGCTATGTCTTACGTCCCTATGTCTTTTTGCCTGCGCACCAGTGCATGCAGAAATCCAGTCATACGCCAATACAGAGTCAACATCGGAGGAAGTGCGTCATTTCCCTGAACCGACCACCCCCATTATGTCCGTCAAAATTGGCGAATTCCACGGCCGCGGCTCTGTCCTAACGATGGACATCCCCTCGACGGATACACCGTTCGTCCGACAGCATCTTCGCAACGGCGACACCGTCTTTATCAACAATCAATTCGCGAACTACTACAAAACGCCTCTGGCGTTGGCCATGGTACTCTCTCACTTCTTTCCTACGCCAGACACCGCCTCAAAAACGGCAGATCAACGCTTGGACGAAATAGTTGCTGGATTTTCCGACAGCATTATGACATCTGCAAAGCTGCATGAGAAGGAACTACAGCGCAATGAATCCCTGCTGCAAAATGGTTCTCCGGCACGACGACTAACGATACGATCATTGGTAAACGGACGGGAAATCATCACAGATGCCCTGTTTCTTTCCTTCAAAGACGACATATGGAGCATCCAGCTGATGTACGACACCAGTGATCCGGTTATTCCCTACCACGCAGCCAGCCTTCTATCTACCGTAACGATCAGCAAAAGCGAAGAAAAATAATATCCACATCCGCGCGCTGTTTCTATCGGAGGCAGTACGCATATGCAAAGGAGGTCGTTCCCATGTTCAGCCGAAAATTTCTTGTACACATTCTGATCCTCATGCTCTTTCTGCTTGCCGGAACGGCACACGCAGAGGTCGCGCTCAATCCGCTGCTGCTCGAGCTGCGCGCGTCAACGTTCACGGACCGCGGTGATGCACTGGAGCTCGTGCTCCCGCCCGGCGAGTTCAAATCGGAGCGGAAGGAGACCGGTCAGCAGGTCTTTTCCTGCGAGAGCTTCCAAGGTGCATACAAAGACCGCACCCTGACGCTGCGTGTCACGCACGTTCCCTTCGCCAACCCGACCGGCACCGCTCAGTATGATCCGACGAGCCCCAAACAGCTGAAAAAGAGCGTTGCCCGCTACACCAAGGAGCATGCGCGTCCCACAGGCACGCAGACCACACGCGACGAGACACTCACCATCGACGGCCGCCTGGCAAGACGCCTGACGCAAGTCCGCACCGAAGGCGATGCAGCGCAGACGATCTACGACACGCTGATCGTCCTCACGGACCGCGGTGAGTGGAACATCGAGGCCGTCTACACATCCGCGCCGAGCGAGAAAGAACTCGGTGAGAGCATCGACACCATCCTCACATCCGCTTCGCCCGGGAGGGTCTCTATCTTCAGCGCACCGCGCACATCGAAGTAAACAGGAGCTTCCACCGCCGCAGTCTCAGGGCTCATGCCGCCGGGCGATCCATGGCATTCTGACCGCCCCGCAGGGAAGCGAGAAATTCTCCGCGACGAATGCCAACATCAGAACGGCTGTCCCGCACGGCGGCTGACCGTGCGGGCTCTCCATCATGGCCAAAACATCATCACTGAGATCCTGCTCATCCGCGGCAAGACAGATACATGGATCACCGAAAGGGAAGCACGTATCCAGTTGCCCATCTCGTTCAGACAAAAAATCTGCGCCAACCAACCGACTTTATTTCAGCCGTAGTGCCCGGGGCACACGAAAGGAATACCGACATGTCCCTCAAAAAGAACCTTGCGCCGCTGATCTGCGCCATTTTCCTGCTCATGCCGACCGTCTCGGCAGAAATGAAGCCTGATATGGATACAGCAGGATTACGGATAGAGCAGGATACGGACTCCATATTATTAGCAACATCAGCAGAAGATGGTGCTGCGTTACGTTCTCTGCTCGGTGTAAAAGAAACAAAATTTCACCACAACGACGCCGTCCTGACGATGAATCTTCCGCAATACACGCAGCCATTCTCCTACCATCCCAGCTACACAGGCCCCACTACTTTTATCAACCCTTCCTTTCAAAACGACGGTGCTCTCCTGCCGCTCGTTGTAACGGTCTCCCATTTTCTGCCGTCTTCTGCAGAACAGGAATCTACCATCGAACAGCGATTCAACGCGACAATTGCAGGCTTTAGGGACAGTGTGACAGCTCCGGAAAAGGCGCGTGTCTGGGAGGTGCGCCGTGACGAATCACTGATACAAAGCGGCAATCCGGCACATCGGTTCAGCATTTATATGCGGAAAAACGGACGGGACGTAATCGCAGACGGACTTTTTCTCTCTGATAAAGACAATATTTGGCTCGTCCAGTTGGTCTATGACGCGCACGACAATACGATTGCCGATCACGCAGATGACCTCCTAGACTCTGCAAAAATCAGCACCGACATAAAAGAGCCCCCTGCCTCCGGCGCACATTCTGGAGCAATATCCCGCCCATGATGAGCACGAGGGCGAGGAGTGCCGCCCCGTCACGCGCTCGCTGAGGGTAACGGCGGATACATTCAGACAGCCTCTCTTGACACATTTTTCCATGCTTCCACGGAAAATTCTGCACGCAGCCCTTGCTGTGCGTCCCTTTTTTTACCTCATTCGGACGAAAACGTCTGCGCCGATCAACCAACTTCATTTCAGCCGTGGTTCCCGGGGCACACGAAAGGAAGCCTATTATGTCCATCAAAACAATCTATGCGCTGACCATCTGCACTGTACTCCTGCTCATGCCGACCGTCTCGGCACAGACGGAAGGCGCTGGCGATGAGGTGCTCTTTTTTACGGGCGAGGGCACAGAAGACGTTCCCCCGTCATGGGGACTGCACGACAATGTGCTCAAGGATCGGGGGCATGCACTGTACATCAGTCTGCCGTTTGATGTAAGAAGACCTTTTCGCAGGTATAGAGATTCCGATGAATATTTTCTCACCAGCAAGAATGAACACATCGCTTTTGCCCTCTTCCACCGACTCTACGAGCCTCCTTCGTCAAATGACGCCCCCCTCTCCCGCCCATCCCGAGAGGAGGTCATCGAAAAAGCACTGGATCGCCTCACCGACAATGATACAGCAAATTGGACCGTTTTGCGCAGTGAATCATTACGACTGGGCAGCACTCCTGTCAAACGTGTTTCCGTCATGTATCCCTATCGGTTTCAAAGCGGGGAGTGGCATATTTTTAAGATGGAATATCTCTTCGTTTGTACCGACACAGAGGATTGGATTGTCATGTTTGAATACAGAGCCGATGACCGCGAGACCACTGATGATATGCTCGACACCATGTTCTCATCCGTTCGTTGGCGCATGATCGATACAAAGTAAGCCTCGTCTATCCACGCCCCCGCCGCACATTCTGGAGCAGGATCCCGCCCATGATGAGCACGAGGGCGAGGAGCGCCGCCCCCGTCATGCGCTCGCCGAGGGTAAGGGCGGAGACGACGAGTGAGAGCAGCGGCACGGCGTAGGCGAGATTCGCGACGGCGGCAGAGTTCGTTGCCTGCTGGAGCGCCATCGCCCACCAGAGATAGCCCACGGCATCAATGAAGATCCCGAGCCAGAGGAGACCGCCCCACTGCGTCCACGAGAGCGTGACCCACTCCTCCATGATGAGCGTCACGGGCAGCGAGCACAGTGCCGTCACGCCCCACGCCACGACCATCATCACGGTCTGATCGAGGTTTCGCCGCTTGTTCAGCACGCAGAAAAGGCCGTAGCAGACCGCCGCGAGGATACAGGCGATCATCCCCATGACAGCGTTGCCCTTCGCGTGCCCCTCGCCGCCGAGCGTGAGCGCCACGACCCCCGAGAACGAGAGAAGGAGGGCGGCAGCAGTGCGAACGGTGATCCGCTCCCCGAGGAGAAACGCCGCAAAGAGGACGATCATCATCGGCCAGAGGAAGTTGAGGATGCACGCCTCCTGCGAGGTGAGCTGCGAAAGCCCGTAGTAGTAGAGCCCCGAGTAGAGGAAGATCCCGAGAAAGCCCAGCCCCGCCATCGCCGCATAGCCGCGCACATCATAGGCACGAAACACGCGCCCGCCGCCGCGCACGAGCTGCATGACAATGAGAAAGAGCGCGCCCGCGAGACTGCTCACAAAGAGTGCCTCATACGTCGGGATCGCCGTGAGGAGGCTCTTCACCAGTGCCGCCGTCGTCGACCACATGAGGACTGCGCTGACGGCATAGAAATAGACACGGCCCTGCATCATCACTGCTCCTTTATGTACGCAATCTGTGCTTTCCTACTTCTCCCTCTGCCCCTTTCATCCCTTCTTCTATTATGACAAAATATGTGAACTGCTCACAGGCAAGAAAAAAGGCTTCCGATCTCTCGGAAGCCTCTGCGTTTCAAATGGAGCTGATTATAGGACTTGAACCTACGACCTGCTCATTACGAATGAGCTGCTCTACCAACTGAGCTAAATCAGCATGCCGCCCTTCAGGCGATAGTGGAATTATACCCGAGCAGTGACCTCCTGTCAACCCTGGAAATAAATTTTTTCGCTCATATATGAGCGGCCGACACAGATCATGAAATGCGTGCATAGTATTATGGTAAGCACTATGTGGAAGATTGACCGATTCAGCTGGAACAAAAAATGTGTCAAGATGCCGATCCTGAATTTATCAGGGCTTCCCCAGATATTATATCCGTTTCGAATGTGCTATAATGGAAAACATGATCTGTATCGGTGGCTCGTAGAGCATCTTTGTCAGGTCGCTATAGCAATTCTCGTCACAGCCCGTCTTTACCTCCTCATCTCCGTGTGCGAGCCCATTGCGAAGCTTGACAACAGTGTATTTTTTCGCGCCTAATCGATATTTCTCAATGGCGTCACATATACCGCAAAAGGATGCCCTCTCTTTCCCGAGAAATTTGGCAAATGCCGCAACGATCTCACTGTCGCGCAAGGACTGCTGCGAGAGAATTGCCTTCTTGATAAAAGGAATATTGCCGAGCGTCACACCGCGGGCAGAATCGGCAAGTGCTTTGTGTACGTCCAACAATTTACTATTGGAGCAGAACCTGTTCTTGATCCTGCCGAACGCCGCACTTTTCTTAAACGGCTCAAAAAAATTCCGATTCATCTCACGATCCAGACTACTGACGAAGAGAAATGCTGCCAAATCAGGCGTTTTTAGCTGGTCGTATATGGCCAGAGATGTTTTTATATCCTTTTGTGTCACTGGTGCAAAACGCTCCCATATGTCTGAAAACTTATATGTATTTTGGTCGAAGCTGATGTCCTCCGGCATAAAGGCATAGATACGTTTGAGAATCGCCTCGATCTTCTCCTCGTCCGTGCGCGTCGCATCTGCCTGGAGCTGCTCAATCTGTGTACGCAGGATTTCGTAATTTTCCCGCAGCGTTTCATAGTCTTTTTTGATTTGAATATTTTCGTGCTCTAAATGTTCTATTTTCTTCTGCAGGAGTGACTGATCCAACGTATCAAAATTTGCAATACTTTCCTTAATATAGTCAACAAGCTCTGTATTAGACTCAATTCTATCAGCCAAAGCTAATGAGAGAATAAATTCACTCAACAAGTCAACAAGATCATGTTTCAGTTGCCGCGCCTCGCCCTGCTCCATTTCGCGTGTGGCAAAGACACCGTAAGATGCCCATTTGTATAGAATCGGATCCAACCCCTGATTGCCATATCTTGAATGTGCAAACCATTCTTTTCCATATTTTTTGTATACCATTGCAATACAGTCATAAAATCGATTTTCATAGATCTGCTCTATGAGATCCTGATAGCACCACAGATGCCACATCATATTTGTTCGATCATCCGAAAGAGCGCATGCCGCCTGCGCCTGCAGTCTCGTATAGGTATAGAGTTCCAATAGGCCGTAGTCCCTGGCACATACGGTAATCCCGTGTAAGTCGGGCGTAAAATCTTCTGCACAGGCACATACCTTAACGGTATCT
Source organism: Centipeda flueggei ATCC 43531 (assembly GCF_000160695.1). Taxonomy (GTDB): domain Bacteria; phylum Bacillota; class Negativicutes; order Selenomonadales; family Selenomonadaceae; genus Centipeda; species Centipeda flueggei. The sequence goes on from NZ_GG694007.1 coordinate 137,873, forward strand.
TTTACGCAAAGGACCTTCTCCTCCTTAAGGCGATTTCCTCTATGTATAATTTTCTTGTTATATTCTTCAAAAAATGGATTGCGCAGGACTTTCTCAAGTGCGTCCACATCAAAATCCATCCATGCTTCATTTTTCGTCTGACTGTTGTCCTCAGATAAACTATCAAGAACAGAATGTATGATAAAGCCGTTCATGTCCTCCACATTGACAAGTTTTGGATACTTATCCCTGTTTTTTGAAAACTCATTGTCAAGAAAGGCATCCAGTTCGTCTGGATTATTTCGTTCCGCAACTCCATGGTAGAACGTAATCATCTCAAGCAAATTTCGAAAGGGATTTACTTTTACGACAAGTGTCTCATCTGCTTTATCAGATGGCTGCCAAGATGCAATCTTCATTTCAATTCGTTCCATCGATACTGTCATACATATCCTCCTCCCATCAACAAAATGAACCACTTCATAAATTCTCCTTTTCATCAATATTCACCTGCAAAATATAAAATTTTTTCACATTCAACTTGGAGTCAAATTCAATTTTTCTCTCATCTCTCTTTCACCGCACTCTAATTCCCTTTTGGAACAATACACACAAGGAGTGAAGACAATATGCTGCAAAATATCCTGCGCGCCCTCTGCTGCGCGCTGTTTCTCCTCACCTTGACAAGTACGGCACTCGCCGCCCCGCAGACCATCGAGGCGGAGGGCGTCTACACCGTCGGTGACAACGACTCACCGAAGATCGCCCGCGACGCCGCACGGCAGGAGGCGATGCGCTCTGCGACGGAGCAGGCGGGAGTCTACGTCGAGAGTTACACGGAAACGCAGAACCTCACCCTCACGAAGGACGAAGTACGCATGGTCGCGGGTACGGTGCTGCGCGTCCTCCACGAGGACGTGACCCCCGAACTGATCGGCGATGTATGGCGCTACCGCGTGCATCTCGTCTGCGAGGTGGACACGTCAAAGGTCGATCTCGCCGCCCTCGCACAAAACAAGGATGAACTGGCGCGTCTTCAGAAGGAGCGCGATGAGCTGAAGCGGCAGAACGACGAACTCCTCGCACGCTACGAGACGGCGCGGGGCTCGGAGAAAGCAGAGATCGGCGCACAGCTTGAGGAGAGCTACAAGCTCGGCCGCATCTTTGACGACGCGGCATCCATGATCCAGCGCGGCGACGAGCAGCACGCCATCGCGGACCTCTCTCTCCTCATCGAGGATCCCGCCGTCACGGGAAATGCGCGTGCCTATGCGTTCTACCTGCGCGGGCGCGCCTACTACGAGCTCCGCAGCGACCGTCTCGCACTCAGTGACTTCGACGCAGCAGACCGCACGCCGCACACGAACACGCCCTATCCCATCTGGCGTCTCCACCAGTACCGCGGGCAGATCTACTTTGACATGGGCCGCTACGACGATGCGGCAGACGAACTGCGCACGGCGTGGAATGCCTCTGACAAGACCGACGACGAGCTCTGGATGAAACTGCGCCGTGCCGAGCGCAAGGCAGAGCAGGAGGCACGCCATGCCGAGCGCGGCGACGGCGGTGCACGCAGAGGCGGCGGCATTGACTGGACGCGTGTCATCACCGAGATCATACGAGGCTCCATGCAGCAGGGACGCGACGCAGAATAACGGTGCGCAGAGAGCCGCAGCCTTCTTGACATAGACTTTCATTCATAATATACTTTTTTATAATGTTAGTTTCATGTAAAGGAGGATTCTCATGCTGCACACACACATCCGGCGCACGCTCTTCATCCTCACGGCAGGCACCCTGCTCACGGCGCCTGCCGTACTTCTCATGGGCTGCGGCGAACACAAGGCGGAATCCCCCGCAGCTGCACAGCAGACACCTGCGCACAGCATAGACGAACGCAGGGCGGCACTCACCCCATACATGGAGGCGACGACCGCCTACAACAGCAGCATGCTTCCCCTGAGCCTTGCCGTCTCGACCACTATCAACGAGCTTCGGCAGGGAAAGCACCCGACGAGTATCATCCTCCCGCCGCTTTCAAAACTAAGCCGTGCACTCAATGCAGCACACGACGTCCCAGAGGTCAAAGGCGTCTACCCTGACGTCGATGCAGCAGCTGATGATCTGCATACCATCCTGGAGGAGCTCGCCCCGCTCGCCGACCAAATGGAGAACTACTACGCCGCCAAGGCGTACACAACGGACGGCTGCGCGCAGGCGGACGAAATGACGGCACAGTTTCTCCCGCTCTATGACCGGTTCGTCTCAGCCTACGACCGACTGGATGCCATCGTCACCGACCACTACAAGGAGATGCGGCTCACCCAGATCGACGCGATGCACAGCGACGGCAGAGAGAACGCCGCCACCTTCCTCGAGCTGCGCACGAAGGCACGCGAGCTCGTCCGCATGCTGCGCAGCGGTGGACACGATCCGGAAGCCACCGAGGCGAAGATCCGCGAGATCAACACCCTCATCGAGAAACTCCCCGCCGGCACCGGGTATCTCGTGACCTACAAGAACGGCATCAACAGCCTCGTCGCGGCAGTCCGCGCGTATAATGCGGGTCCTCCCGACCCGAACAAACTCAGCAACGTTGTCGAAGAGTTCAACCGTCTCGCCGCCACGGGCAACAACGTCGATGTGAATGCGCTCGACGCGAAAAAGAAATAGCGCACAACATAAATCTACCCCTCCCACTTCACGGCAGGAGATTTTTGGGTGCCGATCAACATAATCCCGTACACGATTCCCCCATGACACACAACGAAGATCCACGGATGAAAGACATGTAATGTTTGACAGAAATTATCACCTGGGTTATACTTGTTGTGATTATTTATCTTATATTCAGATATTTTCAAGAAGGAGGCTCCTCATGATCTGTTCCACGATCCGACGTACCCTCTCCATCCTCACCGCGTGCAGCCTGCTCGCCGCCCCTGCCGTACTGTTCACGGGCTGCGGCAGCAGCAGCGACAGCGCCGCATCACAGCAGACCACAGCAAGCAACGCACAGTCGCGCGAGACGGCACTCACCCCCTACCTCGAGGCAACGAACGACTACAATCACAACATCGTCACCTTTAACTTTTCCATCGCCCCGTCCCTCGACAGTCTCCGCAAAGGAGAGCACAAGGAGCACATCTCTCTGCCGCATTTTGAAAATCTGAAAACCGCCCTCGAGGCGGCACGTTCCGACCCGAAGGCCGCAGGTGTCTACCCCGACATCGATGCGGCAGCGGATGACCTGCTCGCTGTCCTGAAGGATCTCGCCCCGCTCACCGCGAAGATGGAGAGCTACTACTCCGCCAAGACCTATATGACCGACAACTATGCGCAGTCGGACGAGATGGTCGCGCAGTTCTTCCCGCTCTACGATAAATTCGATGCCGCCTACGACAAATTCGACGCCATCGTCACCGACCGCTACAAGGAACTCCGCCTCGCCCAGATCGATGCGCTGCGCAGCGAGGGCAAGGAGAACGCCGCCTCCTTCCTCGAGCTGAACGGCAAGACACGAGAGCTCGTCGAGATGCTCGACGGCGAGCAGGTCGACAAGAACGCCGCCGAGGCGAAGATCGGCGAGATCAGTGCTCTCCTCGAAAAGCTCCCATCCGGCACAGGCTTCCTCTCCTCCTACAAGAGCAAGGTCAACAGCTTCATCGGTCAGGTGCGTGAGTACACCTCCGGAAGCCCCGACCCGAAGAAATTCAACAACGTCATCGAGGAGTTTAACAGCCTCTCCTCCACCAGCAGCAACGTCGACATCAACGAACTCGACGGAAAGAAGAAATAAGGGAAATACTTCCGAAACACGGATCCCCCGCAGATGCTCTGCGGGGGATTTTCAGCAGGAACGAGGCGTGACACCATGACAAAAACAGCAGACCAAGAGTACATAACAACCGCTATCGGCAAGAAGTACCGCGTGGAGAAATCATCGGACTTTGCGTACGCAACCACCGCCATCGGCGAGGAATGCTTCCTCTTCGGCGTGGACGTATTTGCCCACGAATGGACGGACACGCGCAAATGCATCCGTGTCCATGATCCGCTCTACGGGCAGCCCTACACCATGAACATATACGAAATCACCGTGGACGGCAGCGTTCACCGCTTCGCTGCCGGCGAATTCTCCAACAACGTGTGGGGCTTCTGGCTGCCAAAGGACCGCGCCCGCCCAGACGGACATGACAGCGCACTTATTCCGCCGGATGAAAGCAACGCGTCGCACGCAAAGGTCCAGGAGAAACGATCATCATAAGGTAAACACAAGATACGAACCAGAAAAAAAGCACCTACCATAACAGCAGGTGCCGATATTCAGTTTTGTGATGGGCCGCCCTGTCCCCTCATTTCAGGACGGGGACAAGAGCACGCATACGCAGACATACAATGCCTCCCATCACGCGCACGAGCGCATCAAAGAAAACAGCCGCCCGCGCCAACTCGTGAGAGGCTCCACTATTGTAGTGCGGTCACAGCCATTATGCATTACTGCAAAAACGAGTAGGGAAAGTGGAGCTGACCCTTGCTCATCCATTCTTTGACATGCTCAGAATAACATAATTCGCACATCCGAGCAACAACATTCCTCTCCCAGCATAGACGGATACAATTGACATGGAGATATCTATAATGAGTAATTATGAAGATTGTTTTTCCTTCTGTGTGGAAAATGGGCAGCGGCTCCTTGAATTGAAAATCGTCTGTTCTCAGCGACCCCCTGCAATTTGCGTCCAAGTATATCAGATGGGCAATAATGACTACAGGATATACTGGAACGTAGGACTGACCTCTATCGACTACTTTCACAAAATAGTGGATTACTACTCCCCAAGAATGGGAGATGCTCTATCCAAAATGAACATAAACAAAGCTGTCACAATGGCAGAACATGATAACGGTTTTATTCGCTACGTGAAGCAGTTTACTCCAGTAAACGAGAAGGTACTGAAAGAACACGATATGTCACTTATTGACGCCGTCATAAACGCAGATTGGGGATCATCTTTCGTTGATCGTATTATTGGGCTGGATGGGCATAGATACTATCTAAAAATTGATGGTCGTGTGCCCAGAGAATACGAGGTGAGCCCTATTATCCCTCCCAATATGTCAGAAATATTCCCTTTGATCAAATTTATTGTTGACGATGTCGTCCAAATCAAAGAAAAAGACCAGATATTCTATATGCCAAGCGGAACGGTGCAATCCCCCATCACACAAGAGGATCTGCAGTCGCTGGATATCCCCCCATGGATGAATAACGATAACTGAGATGAACTCATCTCCTCTACTGATGCCAGCCTCTAAAAAATATGGAGCAAAGCCTTAAGGAAGCACTGACGAACTAGCCCCCACGGACCTACTTATCATCCTTGATTGTCTACGAGTAGGCGCGAAGCATCTCATCCATCATATCAAATGCCAGCGCAGGCTGCTCATACTTTTCCAGTGTATAGTTCCCCCGACCGTTCTCGAACTGCTGGAGAAATCTCGTGAACCCAACTGGCTCCAGTGCAGCAGCCAGCACCTGCATCCCTGCTGCCCTCACCTCGCCGGGGCTGTTCACGTTAATATCCATCATCTTCAATCACCTCAGCCAAGTAGGATACAGGATTCATCACACGCATACGAGTTACTGTATTCCGGCAAGCACGAATCAGCTTTGTATCTGTTGTCAGGAACACATCAACACGTCCGAACTCTGCACTTGCAAGGTGAAGGCTATCCATTTCATGAATGGTCGCCATATGCTGGATCTCCTCCGCACACGTTCGAATTAGTGGGGTATATGCGATACACTCAGATACAATTCTGTGCAATGACCGCACCTTCTCTCGTTTGACAAGGTCGCCAATACGATCTATTTCCGTATCTGATAATAGCGCAACACCTCACGCACCTCTGCGCTGTGCACCCGAGAGACGATGTCCTCCGAAAAATTGTTTGCTGCAATGAGCGCACGGGCTTCTTCCCGCAGTACCCCGTCCAGCGCAAGAAATGCCGCACGCCACTCCTTCGTCAAATTCTCTTTGTACTTCATCCGCTCGATGATGAACTTCTCCGGCATCCAGAGTATATCAAAGAATCCGTCAACATCCTGCCCGAACGCCTCCGCAAAGAATGACTTGCCACGTCCAATCTTTCCCTTCGTTGCGTTCAGAACGGCCTGTACTGCACGAACAAACTTGCGATTCCAATGCACCCCGATAAAGTCCCGGTTTCGGAAATACTTTGGGTCGCGAATCGGATGATATTTCATCGGAAACGAATAGATTGCTACGCCCAGCTCATCACACAGATCCACGTTGATCTTCATCCGCAGATACAGCTCCTCAGGATGATCCTCGTAGTTATAGAGCAAATAGTTCGACAGATGGTCGATTCCCGCAGCCGCCGCCATCCGAATCGCACGGACATAGACCTCCTTTGCATCGTAATGGTCGAAGGCAATGCGAAGAGGATTGATCGCTGTCTCCGCGAGTTTTTCCATTTTTTCAGGTGTCACGAGCCGCGCATCAAGCCCTTGGTTAAAATCCAGCGCGCGTTTGCGCTTTCCCTGTTTGAAATACTTTTCATAGAGCGGACGCGCAACGGCATCAAATGTGAGCGCACTCTCCCGCTCTGCCGAAGGGAGATAGAGCAGCCCCGCACGCTCACGTGCGAGGTAAAAAGCGCCTGCTTCTTCGTCTTTTAGGCGCCCGGCTATCACCTCATAGAGTGCAAGCAGCTTTTTGAGATACCCGCGTACATTGTGCCTACGCTGCAGGTTGGAAATCGCAACCTCGTACGGACTGGACGGCACATAAGTCGCCCCTTTTTGGAACCCCTGCACCTTAATCTCCTCGATGATGTCAAAGAAGCGCGAGGATGCAAAGACATTGTTGTCCATGAGCAAGAGATCCCGCTGCGCGCCGAACTGCTCTTCGATTGCTCGAAGCTGCCCGTCTATACTGAGATATTCCTTATAGTGCGGCTCAAGTGTCTTAACCGCGCAAAATGGACAGTTACGAATACAGCCGCGCGTCATGTATCCAAAGTAGGCATCATGTGCGGGGTAAGTGTAGTCAATCTCCTCTAAGATAGAGTAATCGAGCGGCATTGCATCGATGATGGCGGCATCGTCCGCATCAATCATATAGGGACGATCCAGAAGTCCTATGATCGGTTTGATCCCTGTCTCCGCTTCAATGTGCTCCGGCAGAATGGTCGCTGCAATTCCTCCGACAAGCAGTCGTCCATCGTCCGTTAGGAAGCTCTTGGCATCGTTGATCGTATCAACGGTCTTTGCCCAGTAGAACGTAAAGAGCGTCGTCACTGCCACAAGGTCAAACTGAGGATAGTCCCGCCGCTTATGCCGCAGGTAGTAGGCATGTGCCAGTTCCTGTGCCGCGAGATCGTCCGACAGCTCCCGCACATCCTCCAAAATTGATATTGTTCCACGCCGCACATAGCGTTTGAGGGCATCAAAGTGTCGGGCGAGATTGGGATTATTCAGTTCGTGATAGAGTTCTTCAGCGAGCAACTGCGCAGCAAAATCCCGCAGATCTCCCTTGAAGAAACGCACATCATCACCGCGTCTGCGGAAATAGGTCGCGAGCTTCATGAGGGGCATCGGCGGGTATTTGTTCTTATAATCGGGCTCGAGAAGGAGTACCTTGCGGCTCACCCCAGGGCGTCCTCGATTGCCGCAATCACGCGCTCGGCGGCAGCTGGGTCGTCCACGAGCGTTTTTGTAACAATACGATATATTTTATCGACCATTTTCTTTTCCTTTTTGCTTAGTTTCGAGAGATTGTCCGTACGCCTCACATTGTCGTTTTGTGACTTCTTTGGACGCTGAGCCTTCTCCTTCGGTGCAGACGAGTTCGGTTGCTGTTTTCGCTCCTCTTTGTATGCGTTCAGCCGCGCGGTTGCGATACGTGCAAGCCCTGCGTCAAAATCCGAAGTGCCTTCCTGTTTCCCCCTCTCCGCAACAGACTGCAGCTTTTGTTCCGCACTCTTCGCCGCTTGTGCAGCTTCCTTGAGACTGTCCGCTGCTTTTTGCCGCGCCGCCACATCCAAAAAAAGGTTTTTATTGGACTTTTTCTCGAACGCATCCTTTTCCTTCTCATGCTTGCGAATATCACTCAAATAGGTGTTCATTTCAGAACCCGAGCGACAAAGCTTGCCAATCTCTTTTGCAACCTCACAAAAGGCATCCTCGAGCTGCGTGAGTTGTGGGCTGGCATTAAAGTAGTCGCGGCGTGCATTGGGGCGCAGCCCCGCCGACGGCAAAACATGAAGTTCTCCCATTACATAACGGGAGAATCGTTCCTCTACATAAAAACGTTTTAGCGTTTCCTCATCGCCAATTTGAATATTTCCAACGCGCACACGGATTCCGCCGAGCGCACTATCTCTTCCCTTCATCGCGGCAAAAAAACCCGTACGTGCATACCAGAGCCATGCGAGAACAGTGCCGTCTACATCCTTCAGTTCCTTAAACGCAAGATCTTGTATGCTGTCCCGCTTTCCATCTCTGTAGGAATAGTTCGTCCGATATGCCTTGAAAAGAGGTTCTTGATTCACAATAATACGGTACTCGTCGAGTGGAACTTTGTGCTGTGCCGCATAACCTGTAATCAAATTTCGTTGATAAAACGATGATTGATATGCTGCCGGCGCGACAAAAGAGAGATATGATCTGATCTTGTCCTTATCCAGCAGGGCATCCGCCTCGCGCTCCACACCGTAGAGTTCCACGCGAAAGAAATGCGCAGCATCCTTCTTTTTCGCCTCCTCCGCAGAGAAGGAAAACGCCGCGTCAAGCACTTCGGCGGCGGTGTGTCCCTTTTCATTCACCATCGCACAGAAGCGGACGGCATCACATTCCAGACGGGAGACAACCGATTCCCCCGCCGCCCGTGTCGTAAAGACAAGCCGCTTGCAGTAGGCAAGCCCCGCGAGGCGGCCAATGCCTCGAAAGCCCTTGTCCTTGTCCGCTTCCTTAGACGAGTTGGCAATATCTCCAACTGTACGGCGAAACTTCGCCGCAGGGACGCCTGCACCGTTGTCCTCAATGGCTACATAACGCCTGTCGCAGTCAACAAACAAATGCACACTGCCCTGCCTCTGCTCCTCATACAGACCTTCACGCACTGCCTGATCGATGGCATCACACGCATTCTGAATGTATTCGCGATAGATAATGATGGGATCTTTATACATCCCCGTCGTCAGCGTTTCGAGTATACTCGCGCCAAAGACAGCTCCCAGCTGTGCCATCGTCCTCACCCCTTAAATTGCTTGTAAACCGGCTTTGGGAATTGAATCTTCAGCAGAGAGCGGAACATCGGGTTCTGGATGAGGTAATCCCCTTGCGCAAGTCGTGTGAGCATATTCTTGTAGACGGGTGGGAGGCTCTTGTAATCCTTCGTCTCCGTCTCGATCGTATTCGTCCGCCCGTATGCGTGCGTCGAGCAGTTGCCCGCCACGCGCGGATGAATATTCGAACGGAACTGCTCCGCACCAAAGAGGACGACGCCGAGCGAACGCCCGCGCTCCGTAACATCGAGGATTTCACGCAGGATTGCCGAGGATTTTGGCGTATCCTTCGATGCGTATTTGTTCAGCTCATCGATAAAGACCACAATGCGCGTGGGCGGCTTATGCCCGTCAAGCTCATCGTCGTATTCGCCGAGTTTCAAATTGTAGATGGCACGTATCGCATCACCGAAAACAAACGCCTGCTTGTCCTCCGAAAGTTTGGCGATATCTATGACGTAGACATCGTTTTTCTGTATATGGCGAATCTCATCCGTCAGACGGCACTCTCCCTGCGTATCGACAACACGGCGAGCAAACATATCATCATTGCGGATTGCCTTATTGATAATACGTTTGAATTTACGCCAGCTGAGGACAGAGATTTCATTGGACTTCTTTTTATCGTCCTTCGTGTTCTTTTGCGACAGCTCATCGACCTTTTCCCGAAAGGTATCCCATGTAGACAGTCCCGAAAAATCCGCATCCGTCGCATCGATGATCTTGTTGATGATGGCATCCATTGTCTGCTGTGGGTCATCAATATCGGAAAAGAGCATTTCGATGCTCTCCTTATCATCCTCATACGTATATTTGAACTTCTTGAGAATGCCCTCACGCTCGTACTCGATCTGCTCCGTTTTCCCGAGATAGGTGCTCTGCCGCGACTTACCCTGCTGCGCATAGGGAATATAGTATTTGACCTGCTCAAACGGCTTGCCTGAAAGCCCCATCGCATGATACTCCGCCATCACACGGGTACGCTCTGCCACAGGGTCATTCTCCTCACTGAAATCATTTTCCTCATGAATGGCAAGCAGATCCTTTCCCTTCACGTTAAAAATAACGTAGGCGACCGACTCCTCCTCTTCTTTCATATATCGCTCCTGCGCCGCTTTCATCAAAAACATCGCATAAGAGGTCTTTGCCGCTAGCCCCGAGATGCCTGAGATATTGAGATGCGCTCCCTCCGGCCCGAGCAGGAATTTGGCGTTCAGTGGGACATTCAGCGAAATTTCCGATGCTGTGTCCGCATACATCTTGACTGCGCCACAGACGAGCGGATTCTTCACCTCACCCAACCCGAGCGCCGCCGTAATCTCCTCTACACTCGCACGACATACCTTTGCCCCACTGTGCACAGGCGTATAGATCCCCTTGCTGTTGTAAGATACTGCGGCCTCAACGTAGTTCATGCCGAGCCGCGCCGTACTTCCCTCCACATTGACATCACCAAAGTCGCTCGAGATAAAACTCGTGAGAAAGCTCTGTGCATCTGTGATATGCGAGATGTTCTGAATGACCCCATAGGAAAACGAGCCTTCGATATGCTCCACTTTTACGATATCGAACGCGTGAAGTTTCTCGTTCTCACTCGTCCAAAAGGTAAATGTGTCCATCGTCGTAGGGCGTTTCTCCGTTGCAATCACGCGCCCGATCAAGTTGTCTGCCATCATGTCACCTCAAAACATCTGTAAAAAGCTCTCGTTTGGAATATAGCGTGCCTTGACGAATTGCTCCGTCAGGTAAATCGGATAGAGATGATTTGCCCAGCGCAGATCCGAGCCATAGCAGACCGGATTTCGCTCGTTCAGAATCCGAGCACTTAGATCGTCGATATGCTCCGTCTCCATCCCATTTTCAATTTCATCACCGACCAGTACCTTCTCCACCTTGACCACACCGTCAAAGATGGAGCGTGTCCGCTCCGCCTCACGCAGGCGGAGATACCATACGGCATAGCGAACTCCGCCCCACTCATACATGGCAGCAGGAGTGCGATGACAAAAGGGAAGTTCTGCTATAAAGCCCGGATTTGGCTTGCCGTCTTGATCCTTGCACACCTCGGGATTGAAATTCTTCGACACGCCGAGCACCCATTCATACTGCTCCTGATGGAGCATCTCTGCCGTCACACCTGCCGCATCTCCGCGTTTTAATCCGCGATATTCGAGCGAGCCGTCCTTGATGAGATAGCGATCCTGATCGAGCAGGTGCTCCTTCACGAGGCTTCGCACCATCTCCTGCTCGAGTCCGATCATATGCTCCTGAATCTTTGCTGTGCCTCGACTCTCATAGAAGTTCCGCCCGATCTGCTTCCATTCCTCACTTGGCTTGGACGTATCATAAAAAAAGACGTGCCCGAAATGGATGCCACGCCGCCGAACCACCTCAAGTTCATTGAGCTTTTGCACGAGCGCACTTGAAAATCCGACTCGTCCATCGGCATCGGCAAGATCGGGCAAGGCAAGAACACACTCGTAGAAAAAACGATGTTTCTTCATCGTGCGGTTATGGCGTACACAACAGCCGACGCCGATCTGTCCTGCGAGGACGGGATATACCGAGATGCGTTTATTTCTCGAAAAGGCAATATCATCGACCTTATAGACATGACGCGAGCCGTCCAGAAAGTAAACAAGGCTGTCCGGCACTTCATACCGGTTGAGCTGATCACATCGCTCCGAAAGATCACGATAGCCTTTCAGTGTACGCTCTGTCTCGCCGGACTGCTCCCATGTCGCGCCGTCCCGCCCGTAGTCGATGGTCGGACGTTCCGTCGTATCAAGGCTGTGCCGCTGTCCCGGGAACATCCGCTTTGCTCCCGTCTCCTTAACGAGAACGTCTTTGATCCGCAATGACACAAACTCACCTCGTCCTTATTTATATTTTCATTGATTTAGTATTCTATTTATGCCGTCTTTTTCCCTTCATATTAAAACGGATTTTTCTATACCAGACAACCCCCACATATTTCCGTTTTTCAACAGAAACGGAAACACCGCTCCGGTGGAGCTCTGTATTTCGGCATCCAGTAGGTCATTTTGTGTGGAACTCGCTCTCTCGATATGTTATCATAAAAGAAATGAACAAAAGGAGGTGAGCCGTATGGCGGGAGTTACCGTACCGGTTCATGCACCTGTGATCGACTGGATTATGCAGAACATCCATGAAGATCAGGTCACCCCTGATGCGCTCGACCAGCTGAACGCATGGAAGACCGGCGAGAAGCAGCCTACGCTGAAACAGCTGGAAGCGATGAGCAGGAAGACACGTATTCCATTCGGCTATTTCCTTTTACAGACACCGCCTGACGAGGATATTGCGCTTGCCGAATATCGCACGGTTGGGAGTAAAAAACATCAAAAGCCGAGCCGTGAGCTCATCGACATTTTGGATCAGATGACGGCAATTCAGGATTGGATGAGGGATGACCTCAAACGGGAACAATCGGACGCCGCTACTTTTATCGGGAGTTGCAGCCTCCGCGATTCCACGAGTGAGATTGCACAACGGATACGAGATGATCTTGCACTCAAAACGAACTGGTACAGAGGGGGAAAAAATGCGGAAGATAATTTCAATCGCCTCCGCAGTACACTCGCACAGCATGGACTTCTCATCTTTACGGGTGGAAAGATCGGAGCAAATACACATCGTCCACTCGATGTGAAGGAGTTTCGTGCGTTTACCCTGATTGATACCCATGCGCCACTCATCTTTATAAACACAACAGACACAGCAAACGGACGTCTCTTCTCTCTCCTACACGAAACGGTTCATGTATGGCTCGGCAAAAACAGCCTCTTCAACAACCCAGAATGGTCGGATGAACACGTAAGTTTGCTCGAACAGAAGTGCAACGCCGTTGCAGCAGAACTGCTCGTCCCTGTAGTAGATTTTTCTGAAGTATGGGCGTCGTCCATTCCTGTTGAAGATATGATAGAACGGGCCGCACGTCATTTCCGATGCAGTGAAGCCGTAATTCTGCGGCGCGCCTATGAGATGAAAAGAATACCACAGGATGTATATACGCGTATGCTTGCTCTGCAAAAGGAGCGCTTCGAGCATGCAAAGGCACAAAAAAAGAAAAGTAGTGGCGGAGATTTCTACAACACGCTGCTCTCGAACCTCGATCATCGTTTCCTCGCCGCCCTTGAACGGAGTGTGATTCAGGGCAACACGCAGGATACGGATGCCTACCGACTGACAGCAACCAATCGCAGAACCTACAAAGGTGTACTTGAGCGGATGGGAGGCATTTGAGTTGAGCAAAAAATACCTCATCGATGCCAATAGCCTGATACGCCCTGCCCGTGCGTACTATCCATTTGATTTCGCCCCATCTTTTTGGCAGCAACTGCGTCCTAAAATTTCACTGGATAAAATAGCCGTTCTGGACAAGGTGCGAGATGAAATTCTAAAGGGAACGGACGAACTCTCTGCATGGATAAGTGATCTTCCGAACGAATGTATCCTGTCGACGCAGGAGATACAAATCATTCAGATGTATAGAGCTGTTCTGAGCTTCATTCAGCAAAGCAATCAATACAGCGAAACCGCGCTTCGTCTCTGGTCACGAGAAAATGTTGCTGACCCGTGGCTGATTGCTGCCGCCAAAGTATATGGCTATACGCTCCTGAGCTTCGAGCAGTCAGCAGGTCGCATAACAACGCGCTCGAACAATCCGAAACTTCCCGATGTCGCACACCATTTCCAAGTACCATACACATCACTATTTAATATGATGCGAAACGAATCCTTTATCCTATGATAAAATCTGCATTTTACTCTCGCACAGTCCCATGATAAACACCTCTGCACGTTGGTCGTACAGAGGTGGTTTCGCGTTTTATATACGATTCATCGTCTCGCTGCCCGAGGGCTATTGTTTGAGTTCGCCCTCGCACGAAGCAAGCACCTGAGCAGAGTAGTAGTAAAAGCTATAGAAGAGCTCTGCGGGGAAAACATCATCCTCCTCCCAGCGCAGCTCGTCCGCCTCCTCGTCATAGACCTCCGACCAGAGATATTCCTCCCGAAGCAGATCGGAGAAGCGCGGCAGAGGTTCGGCGTGCTCCATCTCCTCCCCCATGCGGACACATTCTGCGATCAGCTGGAAGTGTTCGAGCAGCCGCTCTGCAATTATTCGAGCGATTTCGTTCTCGGGCTGCGCGGCACGGGCACGTCGAAAGATCCGCACAAGAAAGATCATGGCAAACGGCGTTGCGTGCCAGAGCGTGCTCTGATGCTCCGTGTTGATGGTCAGTTCGCAGAGGGCATCCTCCACCGCTGCAAGGTCGTCCATCGCCTCCAGCACGGCAAAGTACCGAGGAAACTCCGCTGCGCGCCCATAGGTCGTCGTCAGTCGGTGCCACGGCACATCATTCACGGTCAGTGCCGCAATATAGTGTTCATTTTCCGTCATTCAGATACCTCCGATCACTGCGCCCATTCCACCACAAGTCGGTTCCTCATGCACCGCCGCAGCGGCGAAGCCGTGCATATCGTCTCAAAAACTCGGATACAGCCCGTCCCAGACGACGCGGCGGTAATTCGTGCGGTCGGTGTCGCCCTCGGTGGAGATGCAGAGGATGCGGGAGTCCTTCGTGAGGCCGATAGCGTCGCGCAGGTAGTCGAGGCTTGCGTTCTGCATGAGCTCGGCGACGAGTCCCGTGGTGACGGCGCCGCTCTCGCCCGAGACGACGCGCAGGTCGTCATCCAGCGGGTTGCCGAGGATGCGCATGCCCTTCGCCGCGACCCACTCGGGGACGGAGACGAAGTGGTCGGCATAGTCCCGCAGGATTTCCCATGCGAGGGGATTCGGCTCGCCGCACGAGAGCCCCGCCATGATGGAGTTGATCTCCCCCGTCACGATGTGCGATTTCCCGTCGTTTGCCGCTGCTGTCCGATAGATGCAGTCGGCACGGTTCGGCTCAACGATGGTGATGACGGGACGCTCCGCCCCATAGTGCGCGGCAAAGTATCCCGTAACCGCGCCCGGCAGCGACCCGACGCCCGCCTGCAGGAAGATATGCGTCGGCATCTCTCCGTACTGCTCCATCGCCTCATGGGCAAGCGTCGAGTAGCCCTGCATGATCCACTGCGGCCGCTCCGTGTAGCCGTCGAACGCCGTGTCCTGCACGAGCAGCCAGCCCTTTTCCTGCGCCATCTGCGATGCATAGCGCACGGTATCATCATAGTTGTAGGTGGTAAACGATGCCTCTGCACCGAGTCCGCGAATGTTCGCCAGACGCTCAGGGGAGCCGCCCATCGGCATAAAGACACGGGCAAACAGCCCAAAGAGCTTTGCCGCCCACGCCACACCGCGTCCGTGGTTGCCGTCCGTTGCCGTGACGAGGGTGACGCCGCGCAGCCGCTCACGGTACTCCGGTGCGCGCAGGCGCTCATAGGTCATCTCCTCCGCGGGGATGCCAAGATACTGCGCGAGACTGCGCGCGACGGCATAGCTCGCGCCGAGCCCCTTGAACGCATTCAGCCCGAACCGCTTGCTCTCATCCTTCACGGCGACCCGCGCCAGCCCGAGCGACTTTGCGAGATGCCTGAGGTCGGCGAGCGGCGTTGGCTCGTACGTCGGCAGTGTCCGATGAAACGCCTCCACACGCGCCGCTGCCTCTGCACTGTAGGGCGTGAGATCTGCCTGCGGCGCTGCATCATGCGTGAGATGTGCCGCCTTGATTGACTCGTTCATACGATTCCCCTCCGTCAATTCGCATAGCTCTGTATTTTTTATCATTATAACATACTTTATTCGGTGTGATAATAAAAATCAGGCTTATATTTTTTATTCTCTATATTTCGAATATTCGCTTGACCCCCCCCCTTTTTTTTTATGTATAATAAGAATCGATTCCATTACTGTGCGAAATCATGTGTCAACGGTCACAGATACCATTTCACCGATGGGAAACGCAGACGGACGGCGCATGTTCGCGACGATCACGAAGGAGGAATTTTCAATGACGAAAACTCTGGTGTCCGCACTCGCGTCGGCTCTCGTCGTCGGGGCGGCAGGAACAACGTTCGCGGCAGCGAATCCGTTCAGCGATGTGCCGCGTGACCACTGGGCATACGATGCCGTAACGCAGCTCGCCAATGACGGGGTGGTTGAGGGCTACGGCGACGGCACGTTCCGCGGCGACCGCAATATCACGCGCTACGAGATGGCGCAGATGGTCGCCAAGGCGATGGCAAAGGGCGACCTGTCCGCCTCGGACCGCGCGCTTGTGGACCGATTGTCGGTTGAGTTTGCGGATGAACTCAACAGTCTCGGTGTACGCGTCAGCGAACTTGAACGCAATGCCGATATGGTGAAGTGGAACGGGGAACTGCGCTACACGTACGAACGCGTAAGCAAGAACATCTACGAACCTCGCAAGACAAACAACGAACTGCTCTTTCGTCTCGACCCGAGCGCAGAGGTAAATCGTCATTGGACGGTCAAGGCTCGTCTCGATGCCGCGACGAATTTCAAGACCGACAACCACGATGACGACCACGACGATAAGATCACCCTCAAACGCGCCTATGCCGAGGGTACATACGGCCCAACCGTGGTCCGCCTCGGCAAGCAGCCGCTCTTCACCGAGCAGGGCGTTCTCTTCGATGATGATGCTTCGGGTGCATCGGTGACACTCGGTACGGGAAAAGCAGTTTCGGCAACACTTTTCGCAGGACGCTACAACCTCGAACACAGCGCGTGGGGAGATGAGGTCAAAGAAGCCGTTGCCAACGGCTACACCGGCGGCACCGCAGTCAGCATGCAGCTGCTCAACCTCAACTGGGATCCTTCGGAGAAGTTCCACGTGGGCGCCGACTATATGCGCCTCACCAACACGGCATTCATCCGCGACACGATCCATCTGAACGATCCGCTGAGTCTCTACGGCATCGGTATGACCTACCGTCCGATACAGACGCTTTATCTCTCGGGCGGTTATTGGAAGACGCACAGCCACGAATCCACAGACATCAAGAAGGAACATCTGAAGGCCTACAACGTCGAACTCGGCTACAAGGGAGCAAATGCGGATGATCCCGGCTCATTCGGTATCTACGCCGCCTACCGCTATCTCGGTGGGGCAGGCGTACTCACGCCGACCTTCGACGGTGTGCCGTGGAACAAGAAAGGCTGGGAATTCGGCGGGCAGTATACGCCTGCACGAAACGTCATCGCATCGCTCGTCTATTTCCGCGGCAAGACGATCTTCTCCAATCACCCGGGGCCGCAGAGCGACCTCAAGCAAAATAAATTTTTCGGCCGTGTTGAATTCTTGTTCTAACCAGACTTCTTCGATGTCAAAAAGCCTCTTCCGTGATGACGGGGGAGGCTTTTCGCACGCCTCTTGACCCGTACCCAATTCTGCGCTATAACGATAGAAAGGAGATAGATACACGATCCCGTCCCCATGATGCACTTCTTCGCCGCAGCTCTGCTCACCGCCGCCCTCCTGCCGCAGGAGATGCTCTCTGCTCCGAACCGCAGGGAGGAGTATGGCATTGTCATGACAGACGGTGCAAAACAGCGCTGCATGCGCGGGAAGATATTGCCGCCTTTGTTGCGCAGTATATGAAGGAAGGAATTCCCCATGAACATTGTATTTGAAAAAGAGCGCAGCCGCTGTGCGGCGTACGACGGAGCCTCCTGCATCGGCTATGCCGTCATCGAGGAGAGGGGCGGCCGCTGGGTCATCCCGCATACGGAGGTCGATCCCGCCTACGGGGGACAGGGCATCGCCCGCCGTCTGATCGAGGAGATCATCGCGGCGGCACGCCGCGAAGGCAGGAAGATCGTCCCCGTCTGCTCCTACGCTGCGAAGATGATGCTGCAGAGAAAGGACGCCTATCGAGACGTCCTAGAGAAGCACTGATAAATTCAGCTGCGCCATCTTGACACATCTTTTTTGTCCGCACTTCGGCGAAAAATCTACGCCAATTTGACGAATTTCATTTTATCAGTAATTCCCCAGAAAGTGATGTGCCGCATGAATAAAAAGGATCTTGTCGCGCAGATTTCTGCCGCGATGGAGGAGTTTCTCCACGTACATCCCCGGGAGAGATTTTACGCGCTGGCGTTTGACTGCAATACAGAGTATGCAGAGTTTCTTGTCGGGATGAACACCGAGGAGGCGTTCCAAAAGACGCTGCTGGAATACCAAGAGGGTGGCGAGAGCGATCGCACGGATGCGTCTGCCGTCGCGAACCTGCGCTACAACCCCGGCGACTGGATGTATACGGATATCGCAGAGGCAGAACTGTTCGACGAAGATGAACTCATCGCGCTCTATCAGGACAACATGGAGAAGCAATGCGCCGATATGCGCCGACTGTGCGAGGAGATTTTAGCGGATTTCCGCCAAACAGATACGTTCCAAAACATACCGAAAACAGAGGATTTTGTGTCATACTGCATTGACCACGACGAGGATCCTGCCGATGCGCTGGCTCGCCCCCGCTGAATTGCCGGACACTATCCGCATCCGTACGCAAACATCTCTCCAAAATACTGGGACAGTTATCACTTGACAGTAATTATATAATGGAGAAAATACTTATCACAGGAAGGGGATCGAATGCGAAAGGAACGATTCAATATCACAGGCATGACCTGTTCGGCGTGCTCGGCGCGGGTCGAGCGTACGGTGGCGAAAATGACAGGAACGGCGGATGTCTCCGTCAATCTCCTCACAAATCGTATGAGTCTCACCTATGACGAGAACGTCACGAGCCCCGCCGCCATCATCGCGGCGGTGGAGGAGGCGGGCTACGGCGCGAGTGTCAAGGGTGCATCCGCTGCGCAGACGGCACAGGCGGCGCAGGCCGCTGCACCGCAGGAAGGAAACACGGAGGACGACGCGGCGGGCAGAGCCATCCGCGCGATGCGCACGCGTCTCCTCATCTCTATCCTCTTTCTCGTGCCGACCGTCGCCGTCTCGATGAGCCACACGTTCGCGGCATGGGGCATCCCCTACGCGCCCGCCTTTATTGATATCTTCTGGGGTGCGGAGAATGCGCTGACCTTTGCGCTCGTACAATTTCTGCTCATTCTGCCGATCATGTATGTCAATCGTACATACTATGTCAACGGTTTTCGCAATCTCCTTCACGGTGCGCCGAACATGGACAGCCTCGTCGGCATCGGATCGATGGCGTCTGCCCTCTTCGGCGCATTTGCGATGCTGCGCATGAGCTACGGTCTGGGGCACGGCGACCTCGCCCTCACCGCGGAGTACGGTACGAATCTCTACTTTGAATCGGCGGGCATGATCGTCACTCTCATCACGGTCGGGAAATATCTGGAGGCGCGCGCCAAGGGGCAGACGACGGACGCCCTGCGCGCGCTGATGAAGCTCGCACCGCAGGAGGCGACCGTTCTCCTCGACGGGGTGGAGCTGACCGTTCCCGTCAGCTCGCTCGCTGCGGGCGATACGCTCGTCGTGCGTCCCGGCGCACGCATTCCCGTCGACGGCACGGTCACGGAGGGCACGACGAGCGTCGATGAGTCCGCCGTCACAGGGGAGTCGATGCCCGTCAGCAAGGCGGCAGGGGATACGGTCACCTCGGGCACGCAGAACATCGAGGGGACGATCCGATTCACCGCGACGCGCGTCGGCGAGGATACGACCATCCGCCAGCTCATCCGTCTCGTGGACGAGGCGGGCGGGTCAAAGGCGCCGATCGCACGTCTGGCGGATCGTGTCGCGGGGGTATTCGTCCCCGTGGTTATCGCCATCGCCCTCCTCGCGGGCGGCATCTGGCTAATGATGGGCGCGAGCCTTGAGTTCGCGTTCTCCATCACGATCTCCATTCTCGTCATCTCCTGCCCATGTGCGCTCGGACTCGCGACTCCCGTCGCGATCATGGTCGGCACGGGGCGCGGGGCGGCGCACGGCATCCTCATCAAGTCGGGCACGGCACTTGAAACGGCGGGCGGCATCGACACTGTCCTCATGGACAAGACAGGAACGCTCACCGAGGGGCGTCCGCAGCTCACGAGTATCCGCCCCATCGGCATCACAGCGGACGAGCTGACGGCACTCGCCGCCGCCCTTGAGGCTGGCAGCGAGCACCCCATCGCGGCGGCGATCACGGCGTACGCGGCGGCGCAGGGGCAGAGCATCCCTGCCGCAGCGGATTTTCACGCCGTATTCGGCAAGGGCGTGCGCGCCCGCGTGGACGGTGCGGACTGCGCGGCGGGCAATGCGGCGCTCCTCGCGGAGCTCGGCATCGCCCTGCCGCCCGCCATCGAGACGGTGCGTGCCGAGATGGCGTGGCGCGGCGAGACGGCACTCATCGTTGTCCGTGCGGGACAGATCGTTGGGCTCCTCGGCGTCCGCGACGCAGAAAAGCCGACGAGCGCGGCGGCGATCGCCCAGATGAAGGCGATGGGGCTCACCCCCGTCATGCTCACGGGCGACGACGCACGCACGGCGCGCACGATTGCCAATCAGCTCGGCATCACAGAGGTGATCGCCGGTGTCCTGCCAAAGGATAAGCAGGAGCACGTCAAGAGACTGCAGTCTGAGGGACACCGCGTCGCCATGATCGGCGACGGTGTGAATGATGCGCCCGCCCTCGTGCAGGCGGATCTTGGCATCGCCATCGGCGCGGGTACGGATGTCGCCATCGAGAGCGCGGACGCCGTCCTCGTACGGAGCGACCTCCTCGATGCGGTCAGTGCGATCCGCCTGTCGCGCAGTGTCATGCGCAATATCAAGGAGAACCTCTTCTGGGCGTTCTTCTACAACGTCATCGGCATCCCGCTCGCGGCGGGCGTGCTCTACCCCGCATTCGGCATCAAGCTCTCGCCCATGATCGGGGCGGCGGCGATGAGCCTGTCGAGCATCTGCGTCGTGCTGAATGCCCTGCGCCTGCGCTTTTTCTCCATCACGAAGGAGACGGCAGAGCGCGCGGAGAGCGCCCCCAGTGCACCGAGTATTACCCCCATCGACAGCGACGGCACGCCGGACGCACCGTCCGCATCCATCACCAACCGCGCGGCAGAACCTGCCGCCGACAGAAAGGAAACAACCATCATGGAAAAGACCATTCACGTCAAGGGCATGACCTGCCCGCACTGCGTCAAGCACGTCACGAAAGCACTCAGCGGCATGGACGGCGTCACGGACGTCGCCGTCAGCCTTGAGGCGGGCACGGCGAGCTTTAAGACGAGCCGTGACATCCCCGACAGCGAGTACGCTGCTGTCCTCGACGACGCGGGCTACGAACTGGGCTGATCGCAGAGGACATACACAAGAAAATAAACGGTCATGCGGGAACATCTCCGCATGACCGTTTTTCTATGATACGCACTGCCAAGACAGCGCTCGCCAAGCTTCCGTGACGGACGTCATCCTCAGAGCATTTTTTCCAGCGAGGCGTTCACATCATCAAATCGATAGGCTGCATCCGTCCCGCGCTTGAAGCCCGGCTGATAATCACCGCCGGCACGGGAGGCCTTCATCCCATCCCGCAGTCCATTGATGCGCCCAAGTTCCGCATCAAACACCTCCAGAAGGCGTGTTTTAAGTGCGCCATTGGAGATCTGTGCCGCATTCACACTATTTCTTGCCTGCTGGACTTTCTGTGAGATAACCTCCGCGCGGCGAATGAGTCCGTCCGCCTTGGCGAAATTCCGATTGGCCGAAAGATAGGCATTGATGTCTTTCGCCAGTCCTGCAATTTCCTGATCGTACTGGTTCTTCGCGGCAATATAGGAAGACACATCATTGCCGGTCGGAGCAGAGCTGTTAGCGACCGCCTTCGCCGAGGTCTCCGCCGGCGTCTCACGCGCGACCTCATTGCCGTCCTTGTCGTAGTAAATATTCAGCGTACGCTCATCATCATCATTGTACTCATGGACAACACGATGATACACGCGCCCGCCTTCGTTGACGTTGATCGGATCTTCACCGGTTCCGAAGTATGCTTCCTCCGTTTCGCGGCGCTTATCATCATATTTCAGGCGGCACTCTGCTGCGTTGAGCTTTGATGCGACGACCATGTTGTCTTCCTTGCCGTAGAAGTCCATCTTGACAAAGTTTCCATGGTCATCATAACTCAGCACGACTTTGACCACGTTATCGCCGAACGTATCCCGATCGAGCGGCATGGGGCTGTCATCCGCCCCATAGGCACTGATCTCGGAGACCTGGCGGTTTTTGTTGTATTTGAACTTATAGGAAGCAATATTTCCCCACGCCTTGATGCCCAACGGCTGTTCATCTTTGCCATAGAACGCAATCTTGCTCGGCATCATGTTGTCGCCGTCATAACTATATTTCGTTATGGCTCCGGCACTCACTGCATTGAGTGCTCGATTGGTATGCAGTTTGGGCGTGTTCTTTTCCTTCAGTGCCTCATCTGCACCAAAATGGCGTGCCTCGACGACTCTTCCCTTGTCGTCTGTCTTGTAGGTGGTCTTTGCAATACCGGTGATGTCCACCATCAGAGAGTCGTCTTTCCCATAGTTCGCGACCTCGATCGGCTTCTTGCTCTTGTCGTACTTGAACCGCGTCTCATAGTCTTTATTCACGGTCGTGACACGCTCACCATTCGTGTTGGCATAGCCGACCTTGACGAGATTCCCCTTGTCGTCATACGAGAGCAGCAGCTGAGCACAGCCAATGGACGTATTTGCCTGCTCGCCTTTTTTATTGTAGAAATATGCGACTTTATGGGTCTTCTTCTCCTCATCGATTTTGTAGCGAATCGCGTACGCACCATAGTAGCCCATCGTTGCTGCCATGCGCGCATTTTTGAAGTTATACTTTATATAGCCGTCCTGATACTCCATCGTCACTGCAGCAAAGGAAAAACCGCGGTCCAGCGTATCTCTCCACTGCGTATTGATCGCATCGCCGCCGAACATGGCCGTGATCTTCTCCAGCTTCTTGTCTGCATTGAAGTCGACCTTGTAGACCTGACCGGATGATGCGGCCTGTGCATCATCCACCTTGTAGCGCGCGAGGAACTCTCCATTCGGCTGCATGATGACCTCCTGGTAATACCCCGGCTCCCGAATGACATCGAATCCCACAGCATCACTTTTCCCCGCCGCAGGGCCGCTGCAGGCAGTCAGCAGTGCGAGACACAGCACGGCCGCCAGAATGAATAGGAGCTTACACATTCTCTTGTACATAACATTTCCTCCATCTTTCTAAGGAATCCTCGATCAAATGCAGTCCATCCGATGACTGTACTGCATTACGCCGCGATTCCTTAATTCTCTACGGCACACTGCGCCATTCTGCGGATGGTGCGGATTGCCCGCTCTCTGCCGGAGTAGTTCTCCGTCATGACCACCAAAATAACGTCGTGTCCATCAGCATAGATAATTCCCCCGTCGTCATAAAGCCCGACGAGTTCACCCGTCTTGTGGGCGATCACTGCATAAGGCAATGCCGCAGGGAAGCATTCTGTATCGGTCTGTCCCTTGAGATAGTCCAGCATCCGTTCATCCAGCTCGGTACTGACACACGCATGGTCGTACAGTCTGCGGAAAAAGCGTCCCAGATCAGAAACAGAGGTATAGTTCTCCCATCCCTCAGCAGCAGCCTGTGTGTCCATCATTTTCCGCTGAAGGATCGTGTCCGTATACCCGTTTCGGGTGATGTAGGCGTTGATCTCCTCCATCCCAAGCAGATCGATCATCATGTTGGTCGCTGTATTGTCGCTCTCCGTAATCATCAGGCGGAGCACGGTGTCCAAGGACAGCTCCGAACCATCCGCATATCCTGACAGGACTCCCGCCCCGCCGACCTTGTCTGCTGCGCGCAGAGTCAGTGTCTGCGCGAGAGAAAGCCGTCCATCCCGAACCTGCTCCATGGCTGTGCCAAGGATAAAGACTTTAATCATGCTGGCAGAGCGCATCGATTCGGATTGATAAATGTATGGCTGCCGATTTTCCTGTGGGTAATCTGCATAGACGGAGTACCGCGTGCTGTCGGCACGTGACAGAGCTTCGATGGCCTCTCCAAGGGCCTCGTTGGAACGCTGTTCTGCCGAGGACTGCATGATCTCTCCGGGAGGAGGCTCATTGACGGGCTGCCCCTCCGCCCGTACTGAAGCATCTCCGCCCCCATCCTCCAGCGGAGCAGAATAACAGCCCCATGCCCCCCCTGCAATCAGCAGGAGTACGGCGCTGACGATCACCAATCGTTTCATAAACTTCATTCCTCCGCAGAGCAGCAATATGCGCACACACGCCGATTACTCCGGATAAAAGATCAGACCATCGCCCTCCAGACAACGGCGCAATGCTCCCATGAACTGTGGGCCCGGATCTGACTTGATCGATCGA
Source organism: Centipeda flueggei ATCC 43531 (assembly GCF_000160695.1). Classification (GTDB taxonomy): domain Bacteria; phylum Bacillota; class Negativicutes; order Selenomonadales; family Selenomonadaceae; genus Centipeda; species Centipeda flueggei. Next base: position 162,486 of record NZ_GG694007.1, read on the forward strand.
TATCCCGCCACATGTTCGATGTAGAGCCCGCTGTCCCGCGCTGTATCCTGCTGGTAGTGGCCAAATACATAGGCAATCGTCGGATATTTTGCATGGAGATAGCGGATCAGCGCGGCATTCGCTGCGAGCTGCTCCTCCGTCAGATCCTCCACTCCGCCTACCCCGCCGACGTTCTCAATGCCGATGCTGCACCAGTTGTAGCCGATGATATGCCGTGCCATTGCCGTCTCCGGCAGGAGTCGGAAAATCGTCCCGTCACGGTCAACGAGAAAGTGTGCCGCATAGTTCATCGTCCCGTCCTGTGCCGCCGCAGCGTAGAAATGCCAATATGCGGACTCCCACGTGTCGCCCGCCGTCCAATGAACGACGACCGCCTGCGGTATAATCGTATCCATCGGCATGCCATAGTGAAGTGCGGCGTATTCCCGTGTGAGTTCTGCCCGCTCCTCCGAGTACACAACGGGCTGGTCCACCATCGGCGGCGGTTCCTGTGCGCATAATTTTGCCTCTCGTCCAAGCAAGAGCAGCACGGTGAACACAAGCACTGCCATGATGTTGTTCAGATTCATACGATCCTCCCGTGAAAAAGCGCTGCTGAAGCCCTAGATGGGGTAATAACTGAGCAGTTTTCGATAGAGTTCATAGATTGGGGCGTTCGACTTCTCGACGCGAAAGACATTGCCGCGCCGATCGATAAAACGTTCATTTCCGTCGGCGTCCATATCATACTGAAAGAGCTCATACTCATTGCGATAGGCATCAAAATTGCTGACACACTCCAATCGCGACCCATCCGTACGCCGAATCACGTAGAGGGTGTGGACGAGTTCTCCGCGTATACGCCATGTTTCGTCTTTGTCGAAATAGACTGTTCGTATGTCATCCGAGTAGCACCAAATGAGATTGCGCGCACCACATGGAACGGCGGCAGCAACAAGGAACAAGCAGGTCAGCAGCAGTGTCTTCTTCCACATCTGAACCCCTCCAATCATAGAGTTGCATAAGTATCTATATGTTTAGGATTAGAATTCGACAGAATAGCCAGAATCTCCTTCATGTTTTTTACCGATGAGTCATTCTTTCTGACGATTTACAAATGGCGTGATTTATCTTACAATAAGAGAATCAAATGACAGTCATGAGCAAGGTGATATGATGGAGCAGGGCATCGGCGCGTCACGGCGCGCGGTTTTTCTCGCGGGGGTGCATGACGGTGTGCCGATTGCACTCGGCTATTTCGTCGTGGCGTTTACGCTCGGGATTCTCGCCAAGACGGCGGGGCTGACGCCGTGGCAGGGCTTTCTCACGAGTTTTGTCAATCTCGCGTCGGCGGGCGAGTACGCAGGCTTTACGGTGATTGCGGCGCAGGCGCCCTATCTTGAGATCGCGGTGCTGACCCTCGTCGCGAATGCGCGCTACTTCCTCATGTCGGCGGCGCTCACGCAGCGGTTTGCACCCGAGACGCCCCTCCTCCACCGCCTCGCTGTGAGTTTCGGCGTGTCCGACGAGATCTTCGGCATCACGGTGGCGCGCGGCGGCATGGTCAATCCCTACTATAACTATGGCGCAATGGCGATTGCCGTCCCCGCCTGGGCGATCGGCACGTCGGCGGGCATCCTCGCAGGCGGTATTCTGCCGGCGGCGGCACTCTCCGCGCTCTCGGTCGCGCTCTATGGGATGTTCGTCTGGGTGATCCTCCCGCCCGCAAAGAGGAGCCGTCCCATCGCGGGGATGGTCGGTGTGAGCTTCGCGCTCTCGCTTGCGGCGACGTATGCCCCCATCACGTGTGAGCTCTCGGGCGGCACGCGCACGATCATCCTGACGCTGCTCATCGCGGGCGTCGGCGCGTGGCTGTTCCCCATCACGGAGCAGAAGGAGGATGCCGATGCGTGACGTATGGATCTACATCGCGGTCATGAGCATCGTGACCCTCGCCATCCGCCTCATCCCGCCGCTCGTCCTGCGCAGTGAGATCAAGAGCCGTTTCGTCCGCTCGTTCCTGTTCTACGTCCCCTACGTGACGCTCGCCGTCATGACCTTCCCCGCCATCGTGCTCGCGACGCGCACCCCTCTGGCGGGCGGTGCGGCGTTCGTCTTTGCCCTCTTTCTCGCGTGGAACGGCGCGAGTCTCTTTCGCTGTGCGGCGGGGGCGAGCATCATGGTCTTTGTGGTCGAGGGGCTTGTGATCGGATTTTAGGGAAGCCCTGATACATTCGACACGGCCATCTTAGAGACATTGGAGCCCTTCAATAAAAGAGATTTTATAAAATTTCATTTATTTTAAGAAATCGCTGATAAACTGATGAACGAGAAGCTGTATCAGGAGAAAGGAGGCGAGGGATGTCCATCGAGTTTGACTGCTGGTCCGGCATCATCATCGGCGGGGTACGCTACATCATCGTGGAAAAGATCTGCTACCGCGAGCAGAATGGGAGCGACACATGGACGGAGTACGGGCTCACCCTGGAGGAGGACAAGGACAGCGAGGCGCGCATGTGGCTGAGCATCAGCGCGGACGGCGCGGAGTGCACGCTCTCCACCCCCGTCGCGCGTGTCGTGCCGGCGAAGTCCTACCGTCTGATCGATGCGGGGATCGAGGTCGTCACGAGCGCACTCGGCGACACAGAGGCCTCGTACGGCGATTGTGCGGCCTACGAGCAGTACGAGATTGACGACAATCAATACTTCTTCCTTGAGGACTGGGACGGGTCAAAATACGGGTCGCGCGGGGTGAGAATCGATGCACATCTGATTCAATCCTTTGACCCCGGCCCCCAAAAGCGCCATGGGTTCCTGACCAAGAAACAGAAGGCCATCCTAAGCAAGCTGTTCTCCAGCAGTGCCGTATGGGGGGTGACCATATTTCTCGTCGTCATCATGCTGGATGTTGACCTGGACATCAACTCCATCCACGACATACGCCGCACGTTCGGTTTCCCGTATGCACTTCATGAGCGCCTCTCGGATGCGCCATACTACACGGAGGAGCCGGCGGAGGGGGATGCTCAGGTCTACCGTGCCAGTATCGACAAGAACGCCGCTGCCCTCGATCTCATCGAGGGGCTGGGCGGGTACGTGGATGAGATCGCCGAGAGTGACACGGATGCGCCGCAGCAGCTGATTTTCCTCCGCGCGGAGAAAGAGAACCTGCAGATCTCCGATGATGGCGAGGGGAAGGCGCGCATTGTCGTCTCACACGCGCCGCTTCCCGCAGATCGCGTGGCGTCGGTGACCGCCCGCACGCTCGGCCACTATGCCGAGACGGTGCGCGGGTGGAGTGAGACCGGCCGCCGCGGTGTTGTCGAGCCCGGCCCGAATGAGGCCCCCCTGCCGCTCCCACGATCCATCTATGCACCGCCGCCGAAAACGCCGCCTGCCGCCCCCGCCGCCCCTGCGTCCACAGCTGCGCCCTCTGATGCGGCAGCGGCACAGGACAAGTCATCTATCATGACACGAGCCGAATGGGTTGAGAAAATGCAGGCGGCGTCCGATGGGAGAGCGGTAAAGCCATCCCTGCATCTCGCACATTAGGGAATCGCTGATAATATGCAGTCCACTGACGATAGGAGAAACGCTATGATTGATCTGTCCACCCTCTTGCTCACCGCGTTCTATGCGCTCTTTGGCATCCTGCTGATGATCGTCTCCAATACGATCATGGATTTCTTCGTCCCCGGCGATTTCGCCGCTGAGATCAAGCGCGGCAACTGTGCCGTCGCATGGCTCTCCGCCGGCTCCTTCATCGGCATCGGGCAGATCCTGCGCGCCGTGATCCTCTCCCCCGCCTACGATGCTGTCCCGCCCGACTTCCTGCAGGGCGTCTTGCTCAGCATCGTCTACGCGGCGGTCGGCATCGTGTTCTTCGTTCTCGGCTTCTTCATCATCAAGATGTGGCATCGAAAGTACGCACTCGCCGAGCAGATCATGCGCGGCAACATGGCAGCGGGCATCTTCCTCTTTGGCGTATTCGTCGGGCTCTCCCTCGTCATCAGCGGAGCAGTGCACTAAGGAGCGGACGCATGGAAAATATGGGACGCAAGGCTGCCATCCTCGCCGCTGCCGTCGCGGCCGTCGGTGCTCTTGGGGCAGGCTATTACTATCGTAACGACATTATATATAAAATATGTGACATCGTACATCCCGAATGGAATGAGGGCGAGGCACGGCTCACGGATGATCTCGACCGCCGCTGCAGCCTCCTCAACAACGGCGACGGCACGGAGACCGTGCTCTACGACAACGATACGGCGGTGACCTTCCGGCGCGACGAGGGCGGTGATCTCGTCTGGCTGTACGGCACGGCGAGCATGATCGCTCCTCTGGCGGCAAACTATTTCGCCTTTCACGGGTTCTCCTACCCCGGCGGTCACATGGAGCTCGCACAGATGACCTACCGCATCGACGGGGCGCTCACACCGTTGCCCGAGGCCATCCCCGTACGGTCGGGCCGGCATCATCACACGACGGTCATCAATAGCGGCGGCGGTCGCGGAGGAAACAGCGACAACGACAACTATGAGCGGAACAAGAGCCGCCGCATCAAGGACATCAGCAAGCAGTCCGGCTTTGGACGGGCAGGCATCCGCTCCTCCTCGGGAGCATCATGATGCATCCAGCCACCTATATTGATCAGCTCGATCCTTCGATTTTCCCTTTTATTCAATACGCCGACTATCCAGATCGCTATCCTACGCATACAGTGCAGGCGTTCCCGGCATCATTCTATGAGGAGATGCGCACGGCATCGGCCGGGCTGTTCCGCGTCTTCTGCAAGGCCGCCGAGGTGCTCCAGCGTGCACCGAACGACTTCGCACGCGCGATGGATATGCCGCGCGAGATCCTGCCCTATCTGCACACGGTGAACGCCTTTCATCTGCCGACGTGGCTCTCGCGGTTCGACTTCGTACTCGACGAGGCGCAGCAGCTGCACATGGTGGAGATCAACGCCGATACGCCGTGCTTCGTCATCGAGTCCTTCTACGCGAACGGCGTCGCCGCCGCATACAACGGACGCCGCGATCCGAACGCGGGGGCGGAGGCGCAGCTGCGCGGCTTCCTCACGGAGGTACACAACCGTCTCTCCTCCCCCCTCGCCGATCTCGGGCGGCGCGCGCTCACGCGGCGGCCGTTCGTCTTCTCTGCGTTCGACGACTATCCCGAGGATCTCGGGACGACGCTCTACCTCATGCGGCTCATGCAGGAGGGCGTCCCCCACGGCGACATCCGCTTTCTCTCGTTCTATGATCTCGCGATCGACGCGCACGGCATTCCGCTGGACGACAACGCCTATGCATCAGCACTCTACCGCCTGCATCCAATGGAGATTCTCGTGGACGAACGCACGGAGGATGATGCACCGCTCGGGACGATGTTCCTCGATCTCTACCGCGCAGGCAGTTTTGCCATGATGAATCCGCCCGAGGCGATTCTCCTGCAAAACAAGTCCTTTATGGCACTGGTCTACGCGCTCGCATGCACGGGGCAGCTCTTGACGCCCGAGGAATGTGCGCTGGTGGAGCGTTACCTCACGCCGTCCTATTTCGAGGACGATTTCGATGCGCTGCGGGACGGCACCTACATCCGCAAGGAGATTTGGGGACGCGAGGGGAAGAACGTCCGCCTCGTCGAGAAGCGCGGCGGGCGCGAAGAGATGGTCTACGAGCGGCAGCCCGACAGCCCCGAGGAGATCATCTGCCGCGCGAGCAAGAAGGCAATGTATCAGGACTTCGTCCGTCAGCCGTGCTTTACGCATACGGTCGACTCTGGCAGCCTCACGGGCTGTCTGACGCTCTCGTGCTTCATGCTCTTCGGCGCCCCGTCCGCCGTGGGCGCACGGTTCTCCCCCGAGGAGATCGCGGGGACAGAGGCATTCTTCGTACCATTGGTCATCGCATAGCAAAAGGGGAATAGGCAACTCGCCTATTCCCCTTTTCGATCAAAAAAGAACCGCCTGTGGTTCGCAGCGGTTCTTTCTTCAAGTACAAAGACTTTAGGGAGAGACCGACGTTCCCACGCGTCAGTCACTCTTTTTCTATCCCTATTATATTCTACCCACAAAGTCCTGTCAAGTGCGCTCGCTGTGCCGCCCCACATAGCTCCCCGCGAGGAAGAGGACAAGGGAGGCGGTGATGCCGACAGAGATCGGATGCAGGCCGAGCGGTTTGATCCCGAGTGCCATTGCCGCGCAGTAGATGACCGTGCCGCCCGCCATCGCGGCGAGTGCGCCCGTGCGGTTGGCCCAGCGCGTAAAGAGGCCGAAGACGAGCACCCAGAAGAACGCCGTCTCTAGGCCACCGAACGCGAACATATTGATGAGCCAGATGAGCGACGGCGGCGACACCGCCAGGAGAAAGACGATCACGCCGAGCACGGCAGTGACCCCCATGGAGAGACGGCGCAGACGCTCCTCGGGAACGTCCCTGCCGTGCTTCTGTGCGTGGTGGAGGTAGACGTCCTTCACCACGGCGGAGGACGCAACGATGAGTACGCCCGAGATGGTTGAGATGGAGGCGGCGAGCGGCCCGATGATCGCAAAGCCGAGCAGCTCCGGCGGCATGACGTGCGCCATGAGCTGCGGGATCACGCTGTCGACGCCACCAAGTGCCTTTGCCTCCACGCCGAGCACGCCGCGCCCGAGCACGCCGACGAGATTGACGGCGATGTTCATAAAGGCGATGACCACCGTCCCGATGATCATGGCGCGGTGCATATCACGGCTGCTGCGATAGCTGATGCCGCGCACGACGGACTGCGGCAGGGCGATGGTGAGTGCCCCCACGAGCAGCCACTGCGAGACATAGAGCGAGATGGGCATGCGTCCCTCCGCCGTTGGGGTCAGCATCGCGGGATGCGCCGTGCGCAGCTGTTCCAGAATCGCTGCGAATCCGCCGCCCGCCGCGAGGACGTAGTAGAACAGCAGGACGATGCCGAGCATCATCACGATCGCACAGCAGGTGTCGGTGAGCGCAACCGCACGGAACCCGCCGATCGAGGTGTAGATGACAACCACGATGCCGAAGAGCACGAGCCCCAGCTCATAGGAGTAGCCCGTCACTGCGGCGAAGAGCTGCGCCCCGCCCACGAACTGCGCGACCATCGAGGCAGCGAAAAAGAGCACGATCACGAACGCCGCGACTGCCGCGAGCGCATCCGACCGATAGCGGTGACGGATGATGTCCACGATGGTGACGGCGTGAATCCGCCGTGCGAGCCGTGCAACACGCGTCCCGAAGATCCCGAGCACAAGGAAGATGGTCATGGTCTGGATGACCGCCATGTAGATCCAGCCGAAACCGATCTCATACGCCATGCCGGGACCGCCGACGAAGGAACTGACCGAGCTGTAGGTCGCGACCATCGTCATCGCGAGCACGAAGCCGCCGAGCGACTGCCCGCCGACGAAGTAGGTTGAGAGGAAGCCGCCCGCCGCACTCTGCCGCCGCACATAGAAACCGAGCGCGAGCATCCCCGCCATAAAGCCGAGGAGCGGCAGGAGTACCATGAGATTCCCGCTCATCGCGCCCCCCCCTCTCCCGCCTCATCGTCGAGGGGAATATCCTCCGCCGTATGTGCGAGACAGACGGCGAGCACCGCGCCCGTGACGAGCACGCCGACCGACGACGCAACCGCCCAGAGCGGCAGTCCCAGTACCGTCACGGAGACGGCAGACAGCCCGAATCCGAGCATGATCCAGATGAGCGCAAAGAGCACGCCCACCGCCGCAGTACGCCTCGCCTCACGGCTGATGGCGTCTGCCCATTTTTCATCCTGCATGATGAACCTCCTTGATACTAAGGAAGCACGGATAAATTCAGCGCGCGTCTCTTGACGCATCTTTCTTGCCCGCTCAATCCCTGCAAATCCTCCACATCGCTTTAGCGATGCGTCCGATTGGGGTCTCTCGTCCGAACAAAAATCTACGCCAATCTGAGGCTCTATTTTATCAGCGATTCCTTAAAGCCCTTCTGCGCATCGTATGGAGCGGCGCAAACACGCTCCCACGAGATGCCGCAGGCGCGCCGTCAGGCGGACATATCCTGCCTGCGGCACGAGATTCATCTTAACACATCTCACATCGCATCGCAAATACAGGAAGCACGGATAAATTCAGCGCACGCCTCTTGACGCATCTTTCTTGCCCGCATTTCGGCGGAAAATCTACGCCCATCTGACAGACTTCATTGTACCAGCAGCTCCTAAAGTACCGCGGCAATAATTTATTTTATGCAGATTAGAATAAATGTGAATTTTCCTTGATTCTTTGAGAAAAACGCGCTACACTCTTTTTATATGGCAGGATATGCAGGCGATCGGGGAGGAAGAATACCATGTCCATCAAACAAAAGCTGCTGCTTATGGGCGCCGTCATGGCGATCCTTGTCGGCGTGATCTGCGCGGTTGGCTATCACAGGGCACAAAGTGCCCTCGTTGAGAGCACCTCCAACGAGATTGACGCTGCGCTGAACGTCGAAGCTGCATCGCTGAACGGCTGGCTGCTGGAAAGAAAGCAGCTCGCTCAGAGCGCGGCAAATCTGCTCACCGCCATGGCGGGCAGTCCCATGGAACATGACCGCAGTCTCATGAGTCTTGCCACCGGCGACAAGGCGATCCTTGACCTCAGTCACGGTGCCGAAAACGGTACTTTCATCAGCTGGGTGGATGGAGATATCACCGCCGAGATGGATCCGCGCACGCGCGACTGGTACAAAGATGCAAAGGCAGCGGATGCCCCCGGCTTCACCTCAGTGTACCAGGATCCGCTGAACAAAAAGCTGATCATCTCGGCTACTGCTCCCTACCGAACACCAGACGGAACCTTCGCAGGTGCCGTCTGCGCCGACGTCACACTGGACACGCTCTCCGCACGCGTACAGGAACTGAAATACCACGGCGAAGGGAAAGGCGTCATCATCGACCGCACAGGTATCATTATCACGGATGCCGACGGCAATACCCTGCGCAAAGCGTCGGATGATCCCGTCCTCAAGGATCATCTCGCGGAAATGCAGGAGAAAAAACAGGGACACTTCGTCGCCCCCATGGATGATGAGGAGCAGATCATCGCCTATACAACCGTCCCCGAAACGGGATGGATCATCGCCATTGCTGTTCCCGAGCGCGTGGCATTTGCTCAGCTCGCGGATCTGCGCATCTCCTATGCGGGGCTGACCATTGTCGGCATCCTGCTCGTCATCGGCATCATCATCGCCCTGCTGCGCTTTGCCGCGACGATCACAACGGCAACGGAGGAACTCACGGGTCATGTGGATGCGCTTGCCCACGGACAGCTGAACCTCCCCGATCTCCCTGTGAACTCGGACGACGAGCTCGGACGGCTCGCCGCGAACTTCAACACCATGACGAAGAACATCCGTGATCTCATCAAACAGGTCGCATCGACCGCCGAGCAGCTCGCCGCTTCCTCCGAGGAGCTGACGGCAGGTGCACATCAGATGGCAGAGTCCGCCACGGAAATCGCGGGCACGGTCTCCTCCGTCGCGAACGGCACAGAGAAACAGCTCACCACACTCTCTGCAGCGCGCAGCAGCATCCACAAGGTATCGGACGATATCGGAGCAATGTCTGCGAAGTCTGCTTCCGTCGCAGATGAGTCCGCTGCGACCGCCGAAGCCGCCCAGAAGGGTACATCTTTGATGAACGATGCCATGGACAAAATGACCGCCATCGAGCAGAGCGTCCAGCGTTCGGCGGAGGTCGTGGAGAAACTCGGCGAGAGCTCCCAGCAGATCGGCGAGATCGTCGAGACCATCTCCGCCATTGCCGAGCAGACGAATCTCCTCGCGCTCAACGCTGCCATCGAGGCGGCACGCGCGGGCGAGACGGGACGCGGCTTCGCTGTCGTCGCCGAGGAGGTCAGAAAGCTCGCCGAGCAGTCACGCGACGCCGCCGACCAGATCAAGGAGCGCATCACCTCCGTCCAGAGCGACACGACGCATGCTGTCACTGCCATGCAGACCGGTACAGAAGAGGTTCAGGTCGGTGCGGGCGCGATTCATGCCGTCGGCGAGCAGTTCGACAGCATCATGCACAAGGTCGATGCGATCAATACGGAGATGGCAGAGATCAATGCGGCGATGCAGGACGTCACAGGCGGTGCGGAGAATGTGGTCAGCGCCACTGATGCCGCCGACGACATCTCCCAGACCACGGCGACGCACATGCAGACCATCGCCTCCGCCTCAGAGAGCCAGTCCGCATCGAGCGAGGAGATTGCCGCTGCCTCACAGGCACTCGCCGTCCTCGCCACCGACCTGCAGAATACGACGCAGAAATTTACCTTCTGAAGCCAACGCAAGGACGCCCCTGCAGACATTTGCCGGGGCGTTTTACTTGTTTTCATCAGGCAATAACGCTATAATGACAAACACCATAAACAAGCAGCATCTCACCTCAGAAAGGACGCCCATGACAGACATCATCGACCTGCATACCCACACCGTCGCGAGTATGCATGCATACAGCACCATCCGCGAGATGGCAGCGGCGGCAAAGGAAAAGGGGCTCGCCCTCCTCGGCATCTCTGACCACGCACCCGCCATGCCGGGGACATTCCACGAAATCTACTTCCACAACTTCAAGGTGATCGGTCACGCCTCCTACGGCGTCGAAATTCTCATGGGTGCTGAGCTGAACATCATGGACGGGACGGGACGCGTTGATCTGCCCGAAAATGTGCTGAAAAAACTCCACTACGCCATCGCAAGTCTGCACGATCTCGTGATCGCTCCCGGCAGCGTCGAGGAAAATACAGCGGCACTCTTAGGCGCAATGAAAAATCCCTACGTTACGATCATCGGACATCCCGACAACCCCGCCTATCCCATCGATGCTGATGCAGTGGCACGCGCCGCTGCGGAGGAGCATGTTCTCATCGAGATGAACAATTCCTCGCACGACCCACATGGCAGCCGCCCCGGGAGCAGCCGCCTCGCGCGCGGTTTGCTCGCCGCCTGCCGCCGCCACGGCGCGCACATTCTCCTCGGCAGTGACGCGCACATCGATGCAGATGTGGGGGAGCATGACTATACGCACGGCATCCTCAGGGAGATTGGTTTCCCCGCAGAGATGGTGCTCAACGACAATCCTGCACGGTTGAAGGCATGGCTGATGAATCGCCATGAACGAAACGGAGTTCATGGTATGAAATATTTTTCTTAATTGTTACCAATTATTTATATTTTATCCTTATTTATTGTTATTTATTGTTTTTCTGCCGTAAATACCTGCGGCAGCACAAAAGTGCCGGTCAAGAAACTCTTGACCGGCACTTTTTACATGACGATGTCCTTACTCCTCGTCGCCGCCCCATGAGGTATCCGTGAAAAGCTCAAGGGGCTCTCCCGGAAGGGCACGCTGTGCGGAGATTTCGAACGGTATTTTCTGCGTTCGCACGCAGGCGATGGCGAACATATTGATCGCCGTGGACATATTCATCCCGACCGCACCGCAGAACTGCTCAAAGCTCTTTTTGAGCTCAGCATCCATGCGGATACTGATGCTGGTCTGTGCCATATATGACATCCCCTTTACAAACTCACATGCTTTTTTAAGAATATCATATTTTATGTGCTGTTGCAAGAGGAAGTGCCGCACAGGCGCGCAGTTTTCGCAGGAGATTTGCCTTGCTCTTGGAGAGCGCCCCCGCGCTCGTGCCGAGGAGCACTGCAATGCGGCGCAGGGTGAGGTCGCGAAAGTAGTGGAGGTCGAGTACCTCCTTCTCCCGCTCCGTGAGGCGGTGCATCGCGCGCGTGAGGATGTCCTCGGCAAGAAGCCGCTCATCTGCCCGCTCAGTCGGACAGACGGTGCCGCATGCCGCCCACGCCTCATGCCCTGCAGCATCTTCCTGCGGCGCACAGGTGCGCGCCCGCCGCCGCAGCTCCCGCCGAAACTCTGCGATGAGTGCGTGGTGGACGCGTGCCTTGACGAATCCCGCAAACGGCGGACCGTACGCTGCATCATAGTCGTGCAGTGCCTCGATGAAGGCGAGGATGGCGACATTCTCCGCCTCCGCCGCGAGAGCACTGCCGCGCAGATACGACGCATGAGACTCTGCCGTGATCAGCCCGCGGTAACGAGCCGTCATCTCCGCCATTGCCGCCGCCTCACCGCGTACTGCTCGTGCGATGACAGCATCCTCCTCCGCCTTTGTGAGCAGCGGAACGTCTCGTCTTTTTTCTTTCGATTTCATGTGATATTCCTCCTTCAAACATACGTTTTGTTAAAAGGAGTATATCCGCTTGCTGCCCACAGCGCAAAAGCACCATCCATGCGATGGCAGAAAAAAGCCGCAGATTGCTCTGCGGTGTCGGATATTTTATTCTATTTTCCCGCCGGTGCGGCTCTCACGAAAATATTTTACTCCGCTGCAGTCTCTGTGAGAGCAGAAAGTGCTGCACCGATGACGTTCTCATCAATTGTCTGGATGCAACAGATGACATATGCATGTTCCTCCAGGCGGAACGGGATGAGATGATGCAGGCGCAGGACGCGCGTTCCATCGGGCATTCGCTTATGCAGAAGAATAGTATGATCGGCACTGCTCTCTGCCCCGCCAAGAATGGCAGTAAAGTGCGGCTCGCTGCAGAACTGCTCAAACAGTTTTCGTTCCTCCGGGAGGATCATCGCGGCGGCATATCTCTGCACCAGTGTCTCATACGGCTCGAAGCTGTTGAGGAAGCTCGGCTCGGAGGCCGAGCAGTAGAGCTGCGTCAGGCGATGTTTGTGGAGATCATAGAGATCGACGCGGTCATAGAGCTCGACAATCTGGTTCATGGCCTCCTGCATCGATCCGGCCTCAGGGCTGAAGCGCGAGATGTTCACCGTCGCCATGAGGAAGACGGCACGCATATCATCCTCGTCGCGTGCAATGAGGCGCAAACGCACACTGTTGAACGAGTCTCGCGTGATGAAGTCCGTATACACCTCACGCCCCGTGTGATCCGCCTCCTCCATCATGCATGCGATCATGCGCTGATGTTGGTGGAGCCGACGCTCATAGTGCGGTGTATGTACACTTTCTTCGTCGAGCTCAATGCTCTTGAGGAAAAGGCGAAACATGTGGTTTTGATAAAGGTACTTGAACGAGCCGTCACACTCCTCGAGAATGGCAATGGCAAGTGCATCACCGATCTCAGGCGATCCGCGGCGCTCAAGCGGCGTATTCGAAAGGACATTGATCGCGCCGATCTTCGCATAGTAGCTGCCGAGGCGAAACGGTTCCGTCTTTGCCTTTGCCGCAGGGCCATAGCAGTAAGCAATGGCGTCTGTGAGCGGAATCGGAGGACTGAACAGATACCCCTGCACCTTTTCGCAGCCGATCTCCTGGAGAAAGGCGAATTGTTCCTCCGTCTCGACTCCCTCGGCGAGTGTGTGCATCCCAAGCTCCTTTGCCATGTTGACGATGGAGCGGATGACGACGGCAGACTTCGGATTGGTATCGAACGAACGCAGGAAATTCATGTCAATTTTCAGCACATCAAAAACATAATCCTTGACGTTGTTCAGCGAGGAGTACCCGCTGCCGAAGTCGTCCATCCAGACTTCGTAGCCTGCTGTACGAAACCGCGCAATCTCCCCCTGCAGGAATGCTTCATCATGATTCAGTGCTCCCTCCGTGACCTCGATGTTGAGCATCTGACGGGGCACGTCATAGCGCAGGCGGACATCCTCGACCGCCTGTACCATGTCCATCAGGCGAAAGTCCGCCCGGGAAAGATTCACTGAGACGCGCAGAAGATTCCAGTCCGGCATATCGCTGCGCATCTGTACGATATGGCGGCAGACCAGCTCGATGATATAGAGATCAAGCTGGGGGGAGAGATGGGCATCCTCCAGCACGGGGACAAACACCCCGGGGGAGATCATTCCATAGACGGGGTCACGCCATCGGGCAAGGGCCTCAAGCCCGCAGATCTCGCGCGTCATCGTGCGGATCTCGGGCTGATAGAACACCTCGATGTACCCCGCGTCCCGAGCCTCCTGAAACGATCGAATAATATGGTTGCGGAAGTTGAGCTCATCCTCCATCGCCGGATCGAATATCGCCCACACAAGATCATAGGTGCTCTTGATGCTGTTGCAGGCAATCTTCGCGCGATCGATAATGAGCGCAATATCCATTACGTCCTCGCTGGGACTGTAGATGCCCGCCTTTACCTCCATCGGCAGCTGCGGATCATAGACATGAATGCGGTCATGGATGAACTGGATCTGTCCGCCAGGATTTTCGATCACCGTGGCGACAACGAAATGATCATCATTAAACCGCGCGATGAGGTCCCCTGTGAATGACTCACGCAGGAGATCTGCCATGTAGCGCAGGAATCGATTGCCCTGCTGAAAGCTATAGCGTTGATTAAAGCTTTTAAAATTCTCAACATCAAAATAAATAAACGTGAGCGGCTCCGTCATCGGATCCTGAAGATGAACCGATGCATGGCGCATGAACTGCATCATATTGAGAAGTCCGGTCACCTGACAGCAATCCCGTTCACCGTAGTGTCCCAGCAATATCTCCCCTACTCTCTTCATGCTCCTCTTAGAGCGAGATGCGTGCAAACTCTTCAATCATGTCGCGCAGGCTCATCCCGCTGGTTCCGCTCAGTACGCCTGAGCGCTCGCCAGGCGCCTGTTTCATCTTTGCAACGACTGCATCGAAGAGATCATCCTCGATTGATCCCGGAACCAGCTGCTCCCAGTTTGCGGCATCATAGGGGCGCTCCTTAACAGCGTTCTCCGGGCGTCCCGTCACCTCAAGTTCGGAGATGAACATAATCTCGCGCCGCTCGGGGCTGATGTAGTAATGCTCCAAAAAGTACTTGTTCGGGCGTACCTTGCCATCCTCGGAAACCGTGCTGCCCGTCGTGTTCTCCACAAGACGCACCCATGCCTCGATCATGCGCTCCCTTCCGCTGTTCGGGCGCAGAACCCAGCGCGAATTCTTCGAATCCAGATAATAGGTAAAGCCGTTGTCCACAAAGAGGGTCTTGTAGCGTGCCTTCTTCTCACGCTTCTGCTCTGCCTTTTTCGCCGCACGGGCGGCTTTCTTTGCCGCCCGTGCCTGCGCCTTCTCTGCATCGCGCGCAGCCTTTGCCTCTGCCTTCGCATCCGCCGCAGTGCTCTGCGCCGCCTGATCCGCAGGCTGTTCCGTACTGCCTGCCCCCTGCATCAATGCGGCCTCGGCTTCCGTATCGGACGCCGCTGCCGTACTCACACTGCCGCCGGCCGCGAACATGATCAGCGTCCCGATCGCAATTCCCTTCCAATAGTTCGTCATCCTACCGTTCCGCCCTTCCCGTCTCTATCAAAATATATGCCGTATTGCGCGCCCCCACTGTGTCATACGCAAAAACGGTATAAGAAACACACATTATGCTGTCCTAATTAATTTCGACACAGACCGTGTAAATCCTTTACTGAAACATGGGTTTTTTTGATTCCGTCCGCCCAAAGCAGAGGCCCTCTTTGCTAAACGATCGGCCGACGTGTCGGCGCTCCCCCGCCGCGCGGATAGGCGGCAGGGGTCTGCCGCTCCTTGGTCACCGTGAGCATCGCACGCACATCGTCGAGCCCCGGCAGACGCACGGGGCGCGCCGTGATGCGGCCGCCGCCGAGCACCTCCGCCGCGCGCCGCGCCTCCTTTTGCTCCGCGGCATAGGCGCGTCCCTTGAGCGCGAGCAGGGTTCCGCCGATGCGCACGAAGGGCAGTGCATACTCAAGGAGAACGGGCAGGCGTGCCACGGCGCGGCTCACGGCGATATCGTACGCCGCACGGTGCTCCGCCGTGCGTGCCGCCTCCTCCGCACGTGCGTGGATGCATCGCACATTTGGGAGTCCCATCGCCGCCGTCACCTCCATGAGGAAACGTACGCGCTTGTTGAGTGAGTCGAGGAGCGTCACCGTGAGATGCGGCGCATAGACCGCAAGCGGGATACCGGGGAGCCCCGCGCCCGTCCCCACATCGATCAGCGTCCGCGCCCCGTCGAACAGCGCGGCATCGTACGCCGTCAGGCTGTCGATGATATGCTTGACCGCGACATCCTCAGGTGCGGTGAGCGCCGTGAGATTCATGCGCGTGTTCCAGTCAAGGAGCATTTCATTGTAGACTGAAAACTGCCCGACCTGCTCCGCAGTCAGCGGGATGCCCGCCTCTGCCGCGCGCGCCGTAAGGATCTCCTCAAACGCCGTCATACTGCCCTCTTTCCTGCTCTCAGCCGCGAATCAGCAGCACCGACACATCGTTCACATTCGTCCCTGTCGGCCCCGTCACAATCAGCCCGCCCACGTCGTTCAGTGCGGGATAGGCATCGTTCTCCGCGAGCGCCTCCGCCGCACTCCGCCGCTCCTGTGCGAGTGCCGCCGCCGTGCCGCCGTCCACGTAGCCGCCCGCCGCATCCGTCGGGCCGTCCGTCCCGTCACTGCCGACACTGAACACGGCAACATTCGGGATGCCGGCAATGCCGTCCGCCGCCGCGAGTGCGATCTCCTGGTTGCGTCCGCCGCGCCCTCTGCCCTTCAGCTGCACCACCGTCTCACCGCCCGCGATATAGGCAAACGAGCCCGCGTGGGCGTGCGTGCGCGCAATCGCCGCGAGGAAGCGCCCCGCCTCGCGTGCCTCACAGTCAAGCTGATCGGTCAGGAGGACGGGCGTATAGCCGCGCCTCTGTGCCGCCTCGGCCGCCGCCGCACACAGCTCACGCACGCTGCCCGTGATGTGTGTCGTCACATTCGGCAGTTCCGCCGGCAGCGCTGCATCAAGCAGCTTTGTCGCGGCAGGGGATAAGCGAATGCTATACTTTTTCATGACAGCGTGTGCATCCTTCGCTGTCGATGTATCGGGATACGCGGGTCCCGATGCGATCATATCGAGCGGATCGCCGAGAATATCGCTCAGCACAATCGTAAAGACCTGTGCGGGCGCACAGTGCTCTGCAAACCGCCCGCCCTTCACGGCACTCATCCGCTTGCGCAGCGTATTCACCGCGACGATGTCCGCCCCCGAGGCGAGCAGCTGCTCCGTCAGATCCGTCAGTTCCGCGGGCGGGATCAGCGGCTTTTCAAAGAGCGCACTCCCGCCGCCCGAGAGGAGAAAGAGCACCGTATCCTCCGCCGCAAGATCTGTCGTCAGATCCAGTGCCTCCTGCGTCGCCGCAAACGAATTCGCGTCCGGCACGGGATGTCCCGCCTCACGGCAGGAAATATTCGGTATATCACCCTTTATATGTCCATACTTTGTAATGACAATGCCGCGGTCAATGCGGCTGCCGAGCTCATCCGATGCCGCACGCGCCATCTGCCACGCCGCCTTGCCGACCGCGACCAGCACAATGCGCCCCGTGCCGAATGTATGCCCGCGCAGCGCCTTCTCCACCGCCGCATCCGGCAAAATCGCCGCCAATGATTCCTGTATGATGCCATCCGCATCGCTGCGCAGATTCATAATCATCGCTCCTTTTCTTCTTTCTTCCTATTATACCACACGATTCAAGAGGCGTCTTTTCCTCTTGTCAATCTGTATGTCACCTGTTATAATAGACATAGAAAGAACGTCCCTAGCGGCATCTTTCCAGAGTCAAGTGTTATATTCATAGAGAATAACCGCTCGACCGGTCAAAGCTGGGCGGTTATTTCTTTTGGGTTATTGCAAGTAAATACCCGGTTGCCACGACAAGCAATACAATCGCGTCAAATTCGGTCATACTCACGCACCCCCTTTCGGGGGAAAGAAGCCGCCGCGAGATCTCTCCCGCCCAAGGACGTTCCACATCCAATATAGTGAACGCCCACACGAAAAGTCAAACGTATTATCGAAAAGCCTGTTTGGAGCACATTCCTCCAAACAGGCTTTTATAATCAGAACACTCTCAGTTCACAACGTTCTCGGGCTTCCCCTCGATAAACGACCTCACATTATCCGCCGTCGTCTTCATGATGCGCTCACGCGCCTCCTTCGTCGCCCATGAGATATGCGGTGTAATGATGCAGTTCGGCGCATGGAGGAGCGGGTTGTCCGCCTTGATCGGCTCGGTCGATACCACATCGAGCGCAGCACACGCAACCTTGCCGCTCGCGAGCGCCGCGGCGAGATCCGCCTCCACCACGAGAGGACCGCGGCTGTTGTTGATGAGAATGACACCATCCTTCATCTTCGCGATATTCGCCGCGTTGATGATCCCCTCCGTCGCAGGGAAGAGTGGGCAGTGGAGAAAGATAAAGTCCGACTGTGCGAGGAGTTCATCGAGACTGACGTATTCGGCAACTGCACGCCCTGCGTCCGACTCGTGTGCATCACTCGCGATCACGCGTACATTGAGTGCACGCAGCACCTTCGCTGTATTGACTCCAATACGCCCAAGTCCGATGATCCCCGCCGTCTTTCCGCTGACCTCGATCATCGGATGGTGCCAATAGCACCAGTCGGGATTCGATGCCCATTCACCCGCATGGACAGAGCGGTCATGATCACCGATGTGCGAGCACGCCTCAAGCAGAAGCCCGATCGCGAACTGACTGACATTGTCCGTGCCATACACAGGCACATTCATGACAGGGATATTCTTCGTGCGCGCGTATTCGTAGTCCACAACATTGTAGCCCGTCGCAAGGACCGCAATTGCCTTCAGATTCGGACACTTGTCCATTGTCGCCTTCGAGATCGGGGTCTTGTTGATAACGATGACCTCCGCATCGCCGATGCGCTCCGCGATCAGCGGCGACTCCTCGTATGCCGTGCGGTCATAAACCGTCACCGCGCCAAGCGCCTCCAGCGGCGCCCAGCTGATATCCCCCGGATTCTCCGTATATCCATCGAGTACAACAATCTTCATCGTATTTCCTCCTTTTTAATGTACGTCCTTGTCCCTGTGAGAAAATTCTATCACGGGGCAAAGGAGATGTCAAAACGTCATTTGGGAAATCAAAGCCGTCCCTAGTGGAACATCCACTGCACCGGTAGCATGACCGCATCCTCAAATACGATGAAGGCAACGATCATGACAACGCTGATGACAAGCCACGGTATGGACGCCGTAACAATCTTTTCGATTGGCAGTCCTGACACCTCCGCCGCCGCATACAGACAGACGCCGACGGGCGGTGTAATCAGTCCGAATGCGAGTGCAATAACGAGGATGACGACAAAGAACAACGGGTCGACACCGACGCTGATGACCGCCGGCAGGAGAATCGGAACGAGGATATAGATCGCCGCCGTCGCGTCCATGAACATGCCGACCATGATGAGGAAAGCAAAGATGATCAGCATGACGATAACGGGATCGCTCGAGAGCGCCGCGAGTCCTCCCGCAATCTTTGCAGGCAGACCGTCCAGCTCGAAGAGCATGGCCGCCGGTTTTGCGGTGATGGCAACGAACAGAATCGTACCAGTCGAGCGTGCCGTCCGCGCGATGATGCCGGGGAGCTGCGACCATTTCAAACTCCGATAGACGAACATGGAGATGATGATCGTATATGTCGCGGCGATGCCTGCCGCCTCGGTCGGTGTATAGAGCCCTGTCATCATGCCGCCGAGGAGGATGATCGGGATCAGCAGCGCCGGCAGCGCGGAGAGGAAGGTGCTCCCGAGCACCTTCAGGCTGAACGGTGCACGGTCGCCGATGTTGTGCTTCTTGCAGAAATAGTAGTTGTAGAGCATGAAGATCACGCCCATGAAAATGCCGGGAACAAGCCCCGCCATCAGCGCCTGCCCGATGGAGATATTCGCAACGGACGCTGCGATGATCATGAGGATACTCGGGGGGATGACCGTCGCGAGCATGGATGAGGTCAGGTTGATCGCAACGGCGTAGTCGCGCGGGTAGCCCTTCTTTGACAGGGAGTTGATGCTCATCCGCCCGATGCTCGCGATCTCGGCAACGCTCGAGCCGGACATGCCCGCAAAGATCAGACCGGTCATAATGGCGACATGACCAAGTCCGCCAAAGATCCAACCGACGCAGGCATTGGCGAAATTATAGATGCGATCCGCAACACCGCTCTCGTCCATCAGTGTACCTGTGAGGATGAAGAGCGGCACCGCCACCATGACGAAACTGTTCATCGCCGTGAACATCGACTGCACCATCATGCTAAGCGGCATCTGTGTAAAGAGAAGCACCGATGTAATGCAGGCGACGCCCAGTGCCACGGCGATGGGTACGCCCACGAACATAAGCGCAACAAAAATACCGAGAAGTGCCAGACTCATTTCCCTTCACCCCGCCCCTCTATGTCCACCTTGGAACGATACTCCAAAACACTCTGCACGACGCCGAGCATCCCGAGGATGCCCGCGACCGGGAGACAGATACCGATGACCGACATCGGAATCAGTATCGCGGCCCCCATCTCGTTCATGCGCATCTGCATGAAGAAGATCTGCCCGCCGTAATAGAGGATGAACCCGAAGATAAAGAAGTTGACAACGATATAAATACAGGAGCACAGCTTGCGGAAGATCTGTGGGAATAGACTCACAAAGAAGGTCACACGCGGCGACTCCACCTTGCTGAAGCCCGACGCGAGAGCGACCCACATCATCCAGAGGAACAGATAGCGCGTCCCCTCCTCCGTCCACGGCATCGGTGTGCCTACCGTTCGACCCACGATTTGGATGATAACAACGATGAGGATCCCGGTCAGGGAGAGCCCGGCAATGACATTCTCGAGCGTGTTGATCGCATCGAACAGGTCGCTGAACTTCGTCCGCGTTCTCTCTTGCGTCATGGAAAATCACTCCTTTTTAGACGATAAGGGCAGAGCCTTGCAGACTCCGCCCTTATCCTGCTGCATACTGCGGGATGGTTCAGCTTTTCCCAACAAATTTCGTCGTTGCGTCAAAGAGCGCATCGTCCTTGACCAAGCTCTTGAATGTCCCGTAGAGCCCCTTGGAGAGTTCCACGAACTTCGCCTTGTTCTCCGGGGTGATCTCGTTCATCGTCATCCCCTTGTCTTGGAGCTCCTGCAGAGCCTTCTTGTCTGCCTCTTTGTCATAGTCCAGCTTCCACTGCTGCATCTCCTGTCCGACCTTTTCCAGAACCTGCTTCTGCTCATCCGACAGGGAGGCGAACTTGCTCTTGTTCATGCCGACCAGCCATGCATCCGCCATATGGTTCGACATGGAGATGTATTTCTGCACCTCATAGAACTTCGCGCTGAGCGGTACGTCCACAGGGTTCTCCTGTCCGTCAAGCGTGCCAAGCTGCAGAGCGTTGTAGACCTCGCTGAAGGACATCGGCGTGCAGCTCGCGCCCGCTTTGGAGAAGTATTCAACCCAGAGTGGATTGTTCGGCACGCGCAGGACGATGCCGGACAGATCCTCGGGGGCATTCACAGGGTGCTTCGAGTTTGTGATCTGACGGAAGCTCCGCGTCCATGTGCCGAGGGTCTTGATCTCGAGCCCGTCGACGCTGTTCATGAGCTTTTTGCCTGTCTCGCTGTTCAGATAGTCCGTAAACTGCTTTTCATCGTCAAACATATAGGGCACGGAGATCACGTTGAACCCGGGGTTGAAGTTCGCATAGAGGGAGCTGGAAAGAACGAGAATGTCCAGACCGCCCGCGCTCAACTGCTTGATCCCCGCAGCGGAGTCGCCGCCGTACAGTGAGCCGTTATAGTATACCTTGATGTCAATCGAGCCCTTTGACTCCTCTTTGACGCGCTTGGCATACTCTGCCGCCGCCATGCCGACCGAGGACGTCTCCGGATCCGGCACGGACAGCGTGAGACTCACCTGACTCGTATCACCGGAACCACCGCCGCAGCCGGTCAGCATCGCCGCACTGAGCGCAGCCGTCATGAACAGTGCACCTGCCTTCTTAAATCGTCCGAGAGCTTTGAATCCATCGAAAATTTTCATTTTATTTACTCTCCTTATACAACACATGACCTTATTGACACCGACTGCGTCCAGCCGGAAGGAGTCTATGGCATCCGCTCTTCCCCACCGTCGACAGCCGCCCTCATATGTCAAGGCACAATGCAGATCTTGAGCCCCTCACCACTCTTTGAAACCTCATATGCCTTGTCAAATTCCTCGATGTGGAATCTGTGCGTGACGAGCTTCTCCAACTCAATGCGCCTGCTACGCACGAGTTCCGCCGCCTCCATATAGTCCTGACGCGTATAGGCGGTCGAGCCGGTCACATGTATCTCGCTGTAGTGGATCAGATTCGGATCGATCGTGCAGGTGCTCTTCTCCGGGAATCCCGCAAAAAGGGATACGCTCCCGTTGCGCTTTGCAAGTCGGAACGCCTCGTTGACGAGTGCCGGCACCCCAATCGCTAGGATCACGACATCTGCACCGAGACCGTTCGACGCCTCCATCACGACGGAGTGCAGATCCTCCTCCATCGGATTGACGACGATGTCCGCGCCGAGCTCCTCTGCCTTCCCACGACGGAACGCGTTCGGCTCGCTGACGATCACCGTCCGTGCGCCCGCGATTTTCGCGAGTGCGAGGTGCATCAGCCCGATTGGCCCCGCACCCTCGACGAGGACAACATCGTTCACCTTGACCCCCATCGTTTTCTGCCCGTGCAGACAACAGGACAGCGGCTCGATAAGTGCACCCTCGGCGAACGATACATCGTCCGGCAGCGGCACGACATTCCCGCTCGCAATACAGATCTCCGGAATGCGCACGTACTCGGCAAAGCCGCCGTCGAACTCATATGCGATCGCCTTGCGGTTCATGCAGGCATTCTCGTGCCCGGTCAGGCACATCGCACAGTGATGGCACGGAATCACGTTTGCCACGGCGACCTTCTGTCCCGGCGCGAAGCCCTCGACATGCGCCCCGACCTTTTCGATGACACCGCAGATCTCATGCCCGATGGTCGACGGATAACGCACACCGCGCGTTTTCTTGCCTGTCAGGATGCGCATATCCGTTCCGCAGATCGCCGTTGTTTTCATCCGCAGCAGAATCTCATCCTCCGAGATCTCAGGGACAGGTATGTTCTCCACCGTAAAATCATTCGGCCCCAGTAATCTGACTGCCTTCATAAAGTTACCTCCAAATTCACCAGGGCAGGTCTGTCTCAGAACTTGTTTTCCGATGTGGCATCCCTCGTCTTGGTGATTTTTACATTGTACTTCTTGTAGTCGTCCGACACCGCCAGCGCCAACACCGCATCCATGACCACCAACTCGGCAATCCGTGCACTCGTGGACTCGGACTTGAAGAGCGTCTCCTTGCTCCCGACTGGGATGACGAGGTCAGCAATGCGTCCGATCGGCGACTTTGCCTGCGTCGTGAGCAGGATCACATAGGCGCCGTTCTTCCTCGCCATCTTCAGGCAGTGAAAAACGCTCTTCGTACTGCCCGTATGCGAGATCCCAATCGCGACATCGCCCTTTTTGAGCAGGGAGGCAGACATCGCCTGAATATCCGCATCGAGCAGAACCGTGCAGCGAATCCCCACCTTGAGAAATTTGTGGCGGATGTCCTGCGCCACGACCGAGCTGCCGCCGCTACCGAAGACCTCGATGTAATCCGCCTCGCGGATGCGCTGTGCCATTGTCTGCAGATGTTCGACGTTGAGCATCTCGAGTGTCTCATGTAGTGTCGCGATCTCGGTGTTGAAAATTTTCTGGCAGATCGTCAGCGCCGTATCGTGCTGCTCAAGCGCGACGTTGAGCTGCTTGTAGTGCGGAACCACCTCGCGTGCCAGTCGAATCTTGAAATTCTGATACCCCTTGCAGCCGAAGAGCTTGCAAAACCGGACAATGGAGGCATCGGACGTCCCGATGCGCTCTGCCAGCTCCGTGATCGTCGCATCCACAACCCGGTTAGGATGCTCCAAAATATACTCTGCAATCTTCTTCTCGGACTTTGTCAGCGTCCCAAGTTTATCCTCAATCAACTGCAGAAACACAGTGTTTGCCATGCTGCACGCTCCAATCTATGATTTCATGCGATACCTCGATTTCCTAGCATAACACAGGATCGCTCGGAACGCACGAATTATCATAGAGAGGAGTGCTCATGCACCTTATTTCTTTGCGCTGTCGCTCTCCAGATCGCGCAGCATCTCCATCGCCTGCGCCACTGTCGCATTCTCGTGGATGATACTGCCGAGTGCCTTGATCAGCGAAGTCACGTCAGAGTAGCTCCACACAAATCGACCGAAGACAACGCCGCCCACATTCGCCCGATGAATGGCATCATAGGTCATACTCATGTAGTCCTCGATGGTCTTGCAGGAGTCTCCGCCCTGAATGGCAACGCGCGCCGGGCACGCCTCTACGACGCGCGCCATCGTCTTTGGATCGCCCGTGTATGTCGTCTTGATGATATCCACGCCGAGCTCCGCACCGGCACGAACAGAATATGCGATGTTCTCCCACTTCGTCTGATCGACCTTCGCTACAGACTCGCCCTTCGGATACATATGACCGATGAGAGGCATTCCGTAGGACATGCACTGCTTCGAGAGGCGCCCGATATCCGCAAGCTGCGCCGCCTGATGGTCGCCGAGCATCATGGCACCCACCGAAACGCCATCCGCGCCCATGCGAACGCCTTCCTCTGCGTCGCCAAAAAGCACATCACTTGTCGGCTGAACGGGAGAGTAGCTCGAACATTTCAGCAGCAATGACACCTTGCCGGCATGCTGCGGCCAGCAGAGCTCTGCAATGCCCTTTGTCATTGTAATCGCATTCGGTCCGCCTGCAACGATCTTGTCGATGGTCTCCTGAATGGGGATGAGCCCCTCCAGAATCCCGCGTGAGATCGAGTGATCAACCGTGATCGCCATCATCTTGTTGCTCTTCGGATTGACCAGTCGGCTCATGCGAACGGCTTTGCCCAACATTGCCATCGTTCATACCCCTTTCCGCAAATTCACTACACATAATTCAATATATCTTTGAAGTTTTTCTACAATTTGGAGTATATCATATGTGTAATTTATTTTCAAGATATATTTATTTAGTTTGTAGATTTTTTTCTTAATATGGAAAGATGATGCATTGGGTCGACCAGCGCAGGGTAGAGCTCCTCGTAGATCTCCTGATATCCGTCATAGAACTGAACCGTCTCCGCATCGGGCTCGACGTAGCTCCGATAGTTCTCAATGACGGGGACATCCCACAAGTCGTGGAACACTCCTGCCGCCATCCCGCCCATCATCGCCGCACCGAATGCAGCCGCGTTGCTCGTCTCCACGGTACGCATCGTGACATTCTGCATGTTCGCGCGAATGTGGATGGAGAGATCGCTGCGCGTCGCTCCGCCGATACAGATGACATGCGGCGGGAACACGTTCCACCGCGTCGTTCCGATACGGTAGATCTGCGCCATCGCATGACCAAGCCCCTCATAGACGGCACGCGCAAGATCTGCCTTGCTCGTTCCCGCCGTGAGTCCGAAGAACAGACCAAGCGCCTGTGCGTCAAAGATCGGGCTGCGCTCCCCGCAGAGATACGGTACATAGAGAACACCATTCGCGCCGGGCGGCGCGGTGCACGCCAACTCCTCCAGTTCCCTCTCACCGCTCAGCTCCGGCGCAAACTCCCGCAGGAACCACCGGATGCTCCCGCCCGCCATGCTCATCGCGCCGTTCGCCAGCCATACGCCCGGGATCACGTGACTGCGGTTCATAAAGGCGGGGCTGAAGTCCGGACGATCCAGACAGAACACGGCGACCTCGGACGTGCCCATGCTTTGGAACACATCGCCGTGCCTGCGAACACCAAGCGCAAAGCTCGATGCCGCCGTATCCGCAGAGCCGATCGCCACCGGAAGCCCCGCCGGCAGATTCAGGCTGCGGGCAACATCCTCCGTAAGACCGCCAAGCGGCTCCATGCACGCCGCAATCTCCGGCAGATATGCCTCATCAATGCCATATAGATCGAGGAACTCACGCTCCCAGCGAGCCGCCGTTTCAACACGCACCATTCCGCTGTAGGAGGCGACCGTCGGATCGACGGCGAGCCTCCCCGTGAACTTCCCCCCGAGGTAGCTGTTCAGGAAGCCGATCTTGTACGTTTCCTTCCACAACTCAGGTTCGTGCGCACGCACCCACTGCACCGTCGCGGCAACGCAGGTGGACGGGCTTGGGTTGTTGCCGACGCGGCCAAAATATGCCTCTGCGCCGCCGAATCGTGCAACAGCCTCTGTCACCTCGCCCTTACTGCGGTTGTCAAAGTACGCAATCCCCGGACGCAGCGCCTCCAGATCCCGCCGAAAGAACACGAGCGTCGGTGACGCAACGCTCAGCCCGATTCCCTTGATCGCATCCTCATAGCCCTTCACGAGCTCCCGCAGATGCTGCACGATGTTCCGGAACAACTCTTCCAGAGGGATCTCTGCCTGATCTGCAACAGGATATGTGATCCGCATTTGAAACGAACTCTCGCGGACGAGCTGTCCCTCTACATCAAACAGGCTGACCTTCGTACTGCTGCTGCCGGTGTCAATGCCAATCATCAGCGCTTTCTTCATGCCGCATCCTCTCCTTGTTGTTTTCACAGTCTTCTATATGCACAGTGTAACATCTATGTATATTTTTTTCAATATTTATATCATTATAAAGAAAATTTTCTTCATTTTTATATGCACGGACCGCTCATCCAAACGCCAAGGGGCTGCTGAACGAAGTCTTCCAACTTCGTTCAGCAGCCCCTTGGCTATGCAGTTTACATTCCTCTACTCAATATGCAGCGATTCTTTCCGCATCGGCGGCGGGAATGCACGGTCAATCTTCGCACAGTCCTCCGCCGTGAGATCAAACGCATCCGCGCCCGCGTTGCTGACAGCATGCTCCTTGCAGCCCGTGCGCGGAATGACGATTGTGTTGCCGTCGCGGATTGCCCATGCAAGTGCGATCTGTGCCGGAGTCGCTCCGTGCCGTGCGGCGACCTCTCTGAGCACGCCGTTCCCAAGAAGATCGCAGGAGAGCTGTCCCGCCTGTGCGAGGGGGGCAGTATGCCATGAGAGCAACATTGTGCTCCCGCATCCACGGCAGAAGACTGTAGTCAATGCGCGTGAGCCCATGTGGTAGAGCACCTGATTCACCGCGCAGTTCCTGCCGCCATCCACCGCCCACAGTTCCTCCATGTCCGCCGTGTCGAGGTTCGACACTCCCCACGCGCGGATCTTGCCTGCGGCACGTGCCTCCTCCATCGCCGTGACCATCTCCGCAAGCGGCCGTTCCCCGCGCCAATGATAGAGATAGAGGTCGAGGTAGTCCGTCCCGAGATGAGAGAGGCTGCGGTCGAGCGACTGCATGAGCCGCGTGCCGTATGCGTTCGACGGCATGACCTTCAACACGAGGAAGATGCTGCTGCGGTCATACGGGCGGATCGCCTCGCCCACGAGCCGCTCGGAGCGCCCGTCGCCATAGTTCTCTGCCGTGTCAAGAAGGGTCATCCCCG
The DNA here is from genome assembly GCF_000160695.1 of Centipeda flueggei ATCC 43531. GTDB lineage: Bacteria > Bacillota > Negativicutes > Selenomonadales > Selenomonadaceae > Centipeda > Centipeda flueggei. The sequence goes on from NZ_GG694007.1 coordinate 189,882, forward strand.
CCTCGATCCCTGCGCGCAGCGCCTCCACCTCGCGCTCATAGATCGCAGCCGCGTCCCCGAGGTACCACGTTCCCTGCCCGAGCGCGGGGACAGATGCCCCGCGTGACAGCGTGACCATGTTTTCATATCATCACGCTCCTTACCTATTTGTAGAATACATGACCTTTAGGCAAATACCATTATCTTGGTATTCTTTCATTTACAATTCTACACGGATATTTTGCATGGTGAAACCCTTTGCACGATTTTCTTTTTCAAAGATGCGTAAGAAAAGGACTTTTGACAACGGTTCAATAAATCTCTATAATCGTGCAGGAAGCATCCCATAATATAGCCAGCGGGGGAGGAGCAGCATGACGCGCGAACCACCAAAACACGGCGAGATCTGGCGCCACTTCAAAGGGAAGCTCTACCGCATTGAGACTGTGGCTGAGCACACGGAAACGGGCGAAATGCTCGTCATCTATCAGGCACTCTACGGGACATACGGCATCTACGCGCGCCCACTCGCGATGTTCCTGAGCGAGGTGGACCGCATGAAATACCCCGGTGCCGCACAGAGGTATCGGTTTGAGCGAATCAATACGGCGCACGATACATAACGCCGTGTGTATTTTACCCGCGCCCGACAGCAGGTATGCGCCACTTTATCGCGAATTACACCAAATCATACAGATACGAGCATGACAGGAATCATGCCAAGGAAGAACTGAACTGATTGAGAATGGAGAAAAATCTATGGATCAGGCAACACTGACGCTCATCGTCCTCGCCGCTGCGGCGGTGCTCTTTGCGACCGAGGTCATTCCGCTCGCCGTCACAGCGATGAGTGCGGCAATCGTCCTCGGGCTCCTCGGTGTGCTGACGCCGACACAAGTCTTTGCCGGGCTGTCGAACCCCACCGTCGTCCTCTTTGCGGGCATGTTCATCATCGGCGCAGCGATGTTCCAGACGGGACTCGCACAGCAGATCGGCATCGCCGTCGTCAGGCGCTCAGGCACAAACGAGCGCGCGCTGATGGCCGCCCTCATGCTCATCACAATCATCCTCTCGTCGGTCTCCTCGAACACGGCGACCGTTGCGTGTCTGATGCCCGTCGTCATCCAGATCTGCCGCACGGCACAGATCCCCGTCTCGCCCCAGCTTATGGCGCTCGCCATCGCCGCGAATGTCGGCGGCACGATCACGATGATCGGCACACCGCCGAACATCCTCATGAGTGCGACCCTTGAGACGGCGCATCTGCGCCCCTTTGGCTTCTTTGAATTCGCATGGATCGGCATCCCGCTCTCCCTTATGGGCATGATCTACATGCTCACGATCGGCCGCCATCTCTGTCCGCGTCACCTCGCACTGGAGAGTGCCTCCGAGGAGTCGGAGGCGGAGAAAAGCGATCCGCGCAAAATGGTCATCTGCGCCGTCATCCTCATCGCCGTCGTCCTCGCCATGGTGCTCGAAAAGAGCATCGGCGTCGCCATGGAGACCATCGCCATCATCGGCGCACTCGCCTGTGTCCTGACGGGCTGCCTGACAGAAAAGCAAGCGTATCGCGGCATCGACTGGACAACGATCTTCCTCTTTGCAGGGATGCTCCCGCTCGCCAATGCCATGGAGAGCAGCGGTGCGGGGCAGCTCATCGCGAATGTTGTCGTCGGGCTCATGGGCGATGCCCCCTCGCCGATGCTCATCATCACGGCGATGTTCATCCTCTCGTGCGGGCTGACCCAGTTCATGTCCAACACGGCGGCGGCGGCACTCCTCGCCCCCATCGCCATCTCCATCGCGCAGACCATCGGCGCGGAGCCGTACCCAATCGTTATGGCCATCGGCATCGCCGCCTCCTGCGCGTTCACCACACCGGTCGCGACCCCGCCGAACACGCTCGTCCTTGCTGCAGGACAGTTCCGCTTCATGGACTACGTTAAAATCGGCCTCCCGCTCGTCCTCCTCTCCCTCATCGTCTGCGTCCTCATCATCCCCCTCGTCTGGCCGTTCTGACACGCCAAAATTGCATAGAAAAAGCTGCAGCACAAGATATTATAGTGACCCCCAAAAGTTAGATTCCTCAAGTCTAACTTTTGGGGGTCAGATCGCGTCCAGCCCGATTTTTTATACTCGTAATAGACAGTCTTGCGCTGCACTCCCGCAAGGTGTTCCCGAACATAGTCCAGTTTTCCCTGGAAATACTTGATAAAACCGTCCGTCTCCTTGCCAAAAATCGTGCCTGCCAGCCGATAGAGTGCCTCAAACTTATCCGTAGGGAAACATGAACAGCGCTGCTTTCTTCCTATAATATTCAGAAACGTCAAAAATGGATGACCAGACGAAAATATTGTGGTATACTGTGAGCAAAGCAAAGTGCCGACCGTGTTCTTTCGTTGTCGATTTTTAAGGAGAATTGCCCATGAAACGCGAAGAAGTCGCCCACCATCTCGAAACCTTTGACCCCGAGATCTACAACCTTTTGGAGGAAGAGCGCCAGCGTCAGCGCTACACACTCTCGCTGATGCCGAACATGAACGCCATGTCGCCGTTCGCGAAGTACCTTGAGGGCAGTATTCTGACCAACAGCTTCTTTGACCGCAGCGACGAGACACCGACCGGCGGTCTCCATCTCGACGCGATCGTACGGGAACGTGCGAAGCAGCTCTTTCACAGCGACCATGCCATCGTCCGTCTCGGCAACATCGTCGCCGCCTCGCGCGTCGTCTTTCAGGCACTGCTTGCAGAGGGCGACATGGTGCTCTCGCTCAATCTGCGCAAAAAGGATCACGTCGCAGGGCTCTCCTACCGGTTTGAAAACTACGGCATCGAGCCGGGCACGCAGGAGATCGACTGGGGTGCCGTACGGGAACAGGCAGAGCGCGTAAAGCCGCGCCTCATCATCTTCTCCCCGGTCAGCTTCCCGCGGACAATCGACTATCAGATTCTTTATGAGATCGCACAGACCGTCGATGCGTACCTCTGGGTCGACATCAGCCAGAGCGTCGGGCTGGTCGCGTCAAAGCTCGTCCCTTCCCCCGTCCCGCTCGCCGATGTCGTCACCTTCTCCACGCGCGACTCCCTGCGCGGCCCCGACGGCGCCATCGTCCTTACGAAGACAGACCTCGCCGCACGTATGGATGCCGCCGTCATCAACACGGGGCATGAAGCGCTGCACATGAACCACCTTGCCGCACTCGGCGTCGTCCTGCGCGAGGCGGGCAGTGAGCGCTACGCCAGCTACGCTGCACAGGTCGTGCAGAACGCTCAGGTGCTCGCGCGCACCCTCGCCGACCACGGTGCGTCCGTCCTCTGCGGCGGCACGGATACCCACCTTGTCCTTGCCTCCGCTGCCGCCGGCATCGACATCAATGCAGCAGTGAAAGCAATCTCTCAGATGGGCATGCGTGTCAAGCTCGACACCGTCCCCACCATGAACTCCGGGCTCTTCCTGCACGCCCTGCGCCTCTCGACCTCGAATCCGACAACACGCGGCCTGCTCGAGGAAGATATCGCCTACATCGGCTCTCTGCTTGCAAAGCCGCTCACCACGGTTCTCACCTCCGAACAGATCGAGGCAACGCGCAAGGAAATCGTTGCCCTCGTCAAGGATGCCCCCCTCTTCGACGACGAGTGGATGGGGGATTCTGAGAACTGACCCGCGACCCACACCATACGAAAACGCGCCCCTCGGTGCATGGACGGAGGGGCGCGTTTTCGTATGTGCTATGCCTTTCCCCTTTCTCTCCCATCAAAAGAATATTGCTTCTACAGTATAAAATAATATTACTTTTCTTTCAACTTCTGAAAAGTATTTTTCTTTTTCTACTTGACATTATAAATCAGAACATATATAATCTAAATATGTTCACAGACAACTAAATCTACTTCATCAAGCAAGAATATATGAGGAGTGTTATCATGAAGAATATCCAGCTCTTACTGAACGACGATGAGTACGCCCATATCGCAGAGGCAGCGGAGAAGCAGGGCATTCCCGTCCTCGCACACATCCGCGCGCTGCTTCTCGGCACGGAGGATGCGTTTGCGGCGACATACGCCGACACGCTGCGCCGTGTCGAGGCACTGACGCCGGGGACAAAGTTCAGTCTAAAGGCCCTCTTCGGCACAGACTGGACAATGCCGCGCGGAACCAAACTGACCCTCGGCAGAGCGTTCTACGACATGGTCGACGGCGGCAAGGTCACTGCGGCCAAGGCACTCGGCAAGGACAGCTCGAACATCATGCAGTACGTGCGCGTGTAAAGGAACACGCACAGAATAGGAGAGAGAACGGAGGAACGCATGAATCTCAAGGAAGCATTCCAGATGCAGAAAATCCTCAGTCGCCTGCTGGAGGAGGCTGCCTCATATCTGGACGATACGGACAACGTCATGACGGTGACGGAGAAGCATCTCCGCAGCAAGGTCGTCCCCGAGCAGGCGGACGAGGATGTGGACTGCAGCGAGAAGTTCTACATGGCGTACGATCCCATGACCGTGCTGCGCGCATGGCACGCCCTCATGGAGGAAAAGGAACGGCTTGGGCGCGCCATTACACAGGCAAAGGCGACAATGGCGCTGAACTTCGACACCGCCGCCGAGGAGAACAAGGCACGCCGCCGCTTCCTCAAGACGCTCGCGCGCCTATCCGAGCAGCGTTCCACGAGCAGGATGAAACGCGGCGCCGGGAAGGGCTACGTCTTTAACAAGGACGGCAACCAGACCCCCTACTGCTACGACATCGAGGTAGTAAAGACGATCGACTACGATCGGAATGCCGTGCGCCGCATGCAGGAGGCACTTTCAAAAACGGCAGCGGATACGTCCCGTGCACTTGACGAGGCGCTCCTCAATGTGCAGGTTGACTACACGCTGCAGCTCCCGATCACGATGCCTACGCTCGGCGAAGACAGCGCCGAACGCCGCCTCATTGAACGCATCTTCGGCTACGATGGCACCTCCCTCACGGAGATCATCGAGGCACTGGAAGGGAAGTAGAGAAAACAAGGGCGCCACTTCCCCCGCAGCGACGGGGGAAGCGAATATCCCGTCATTTCAGCCTCCCCTGCGCGAGCGGGGGAGGGGGACCGCATCAGCGGTGGTGGGGGCGAAAACGGAAAAGATGCACCAAGATAACGGCTGCTCCGGCAGGGGCAGGGGTTACACTCCCGGTTCAGGTGCAGATGAACGAAGAGGCTGCACGCCCCCTCTGTGTGTGTCCGCACACAGAGCCCAAAACATGGTATAGACACTCCCTGTGAGGAGAATTCAAATACCACCCCCGCGCCGCGCCTTGGCATCGGCGGACCATGCCGTAGGGCGGATGAACGAGGGGCCGGCGGGAGAGACCGCCACCACACTTCGCCGTGTAAAACCCAATGGCCGAAACACCCAACGGCGTCCCTGAACGCACAGGGTACGGATGCAGACTGCGCCGTACAGCACCCTGCCGCAGACACACGCTGCGTCAACGCCCCGTCCGCACGCACTTTCCCCAACACCAAAACACGCTTTCGCCCCCTGAATATATGTACGCTTTCGCCGCCTCCTGCGGGAGTGCGGCACAATGGGGAGCCCCCTGCCTCTGCCGGAGCAGCCGAAATCAAAAAAGACGCCCACACAGGCGTCTTTTTTTGTGGAACAATTCTTTATCTGATGTGCCGCTGCCGATACCGCACGGATCTCCCCTGCCATCGGCGTATGCTGGCACGGAATGTATGGTCTCAAAGAATCCACTATGCCGCATCCCGATAATCCATGATAAAGATTTTACTCGCAATCTTTTCGACCTGCTCCAAAATCTGATCGATTTTCTCCAGAACAGAAGCAGTGTACACGATTTCTCCGCACTGTTCACAGATATAGCAGGGAACATGCTCGATGATCACATAGCAATGGGCGAGCGCTGCAAAATACGTTCCCCGCCCCTCTTTCATCGTCCCATCCTTACAGACCAAGCAATTCATGTCAGTTTCGCTCCTTTCTGACCGTAAAATCGCTGTTCCATTTATCTACATCAGGAAAATATACGGTAATGATACGGCTCATCGTTCCCTCATCGCTCATGACTACATGAATCACTCGTCCCTGTACAGTCATTCCACAGATCAGGCAACTTGGATACGGATAGTCATCCGGATACTGCTCGATAATCTGCCCACCATGGACAGCATGCCGACATCTCGCGCGCGAATCCCACGTTGTCGAAAGCGTTCTATACCGTGTGTGCCGTGATGAAAACCCGATCCATCGCGTAATAGCCACGCAAGCACTCTATATCGATCATACACCGCTGCCCCCGAGAATCTCTGTGCGGATATAGCCCTCGCGCACACCGCCGTCACTGTACGTGATATCTTCAGCAGCGAAGGTGTCAGCGAGGACACGGGCGATAATCATGCCGGGGACGATGTTGTGGAGACGGTCGGGGGCGGCACGCAGCAGTAGAGCGGTGTCGCGCTCCGCCAGCGGGCGGCCGCTGCCAAGCATCGCAATCATCGGCGGGAGTTCTGCCGCGGTGATCCTGCGCGGCGGTTCCGTGGGAGCAAGGAGAGCATGGAGACGAGCCGCACTGCCGAGCACGCCGCCGAGCCCCACAAGATGCGGCGCACGCAGGGCACACACGGCGGGCGTCTCCGCGAGGATATCACGCACATCCGCCTCGATCGCCGCACACTCGGCCGGCGTTGGAAAGAGTCCCGTCACATGGGTGTGCCGCAGGGCAAGTGAGCCGAGCGGCAGACTCCACCGCTCCTGCATCGCGCGCCCCGTGAAGGAGACGATCTCCGTACTGCCGCCGCCGATATCCGCCATGATGCCGTCCGCATGGGGGATGCTCGCCGCCGCCCCGCGAAAGGCATACGCCGCCTCCTCTGTCCCAGAGATTACACGGACGCGGACACCTGTGCGCCGCTCGATCTCCGCGAGCACCGCACTGCGGTTGGCCGCCCTGCGCAGCGCTGCCGTCGCGAAGGCATGGACGCGCGCAATCCCAAGTGCATCGATGAGATCCACGAATCCGCCGAGGATCTTCACCAGCGTCTCGACTCCGTCACGCGTGAGACGGCCATCCTCAAGGCAGCCCGCCAACCCAACCGTATGCTTTCGCTTCATGAGCATCTCAAACCCGCCGTCCGCGATCTGATAGACCGCCATACGGATGGTGTTCGAGCCGATGTCGATGACTGCATGCAGCATCAGAACTACCTCTTCAGTCCGCTGCCGGGCACAGGAACAACAACACGATAGTTGTCGGGCATCCCATTCGCAAAGAACGTCTGCGCCCCCGCCAGTGCCGCCGCCGCCGTCAGCTCTGCATAGATGCCGCGCTGCCCGAGAGCCTTTGACGCCGTGAGGATCGCACCGTCCTCGACCGCAACGGCATCACCCTGACTGCTTCGCAGGACCCAGAGAATCTCCTCCATGCGCGGCGGCGCCTCCACGCGGATCGTCTCCGCGATCGTGTGCCGATACGGTGTATGCGGCAGATGGTGGAGCGCCTCCACAACAGGCGCACACTTCGTGCTCTGCACACCGATAAAATGCGGCAGGCGGCCGATCTCCTCGAACCCCTGATAGAGCCCGAGAAGCATTGTCCCGTTGCCGATGGGGACAAAGATGTAGTCGGGCACCGCATCGCCGAGCTGCTGATAGATCTCATACGCCATGCTCTTCACCCCGTCGATGAAGAGGGGGTTGTAGATATGAGAGGCATAGTAGGCATCACCAAGCTCCTCCTGTGCCATCTCCATGGTCTGCGCACGTCCATTCGGCACGCGTACAATGTCTGCGCTGTATGCGGTAATCTGCTTGACCCGCTCTGCGGAGACATCATCGGGGACATAGACACGGCACGCAATGCCCGCCGCCGCTGCGTACGCCGCAACCGCCGCCCCGGCGTTGCCTGCCGAGTCGACGACCACATGCTCAATGCCAATATGCGCCAGCTCCCCGATGAGACGCTTTGCGCCGCGATCCTTGAATGATCCGGTGGGCTGGCGATCCTCCATCTTGAAGTAAAACCGCTGACCGTCGATCATGCGCGGCAGGAGCGGTGTCGGCAGTTCACCGAGCGTTACCCCCGCATGGACATCCTCTGCGTCCATCGCGCTCTGGTACAGGCGAAACAGACCGCCGCACTCACACTGAAAGGCATGCGTTGCAACGGGATACTCCTTTTTGCATTGCTCACAGAAAAAGTGCATTGTGATCCTCCTATTTCTTCTCCGCGGCAGGGGCGCCCGCTGCATATATCGGCGGGTCAACATCCTCGGTCAGCGCGTGCGTCCCGAGCATTGTTGTCAGCGTCTCGCGCGTAAATCCATACGTGGCTGCCGAGAAATCCTGCCGTGGATCATAGCGGTTGTTCGGTGCGCCGAGGAGCCCGCAGACCGTATCGTACATCATATCGTTGGTGAAGTACGCGTCCTGCCGTGCGGCCAATGTCGCCGTACGGCGCGGCATCGCAGCGCGGTACTCCGGTGAGAGGTAGATGAACATCGGAATGTGCACCATGTCGAACTTGAACACGTCGGGGTTATGCGAGATCTGCAGATCCTCCCCGTGATCGGAGAAATAGATCATCGCGCGCAGATTCAGATTCTTTTCCGCATAGGCAAAGATCTCCGAAAGAATATGATCGGTATAGAGAATGCTGTTCGCATAGGACGGCGCACTCGTCGCCGCCGAGTCTCCCGGTGCCGACGTGAACTTCGCCCATGTGTCGGGATAGCGGTTGTTGTAGTAGATATGGCTGCCCATCAGATGCAGCACAACGAAATTATTCGCTTTTGGGTCAATACGCGTCAGATACGGGAGGAGGCTCTCGTCATACTTCGTTGTAAAATTGTAAGAGTCATCTGTCCACTCTGCCTCATCGGCCGTCTTTGCGACCATCGTAATCGCACTGTCAAACTGCCCATAGCGCCCCTGATTGCTGAACCAGTAGGTCTTGTAGCCGATTTTCTTTGCCACATCGAGAATCGATGCCGACTCATAGAACTCCTTGTCATTGTACTGACTCTTCTCCGTCAGCGCACGCTCCAGCACGGGAACGGTCTGCGTCCATGCCGAGTAGACATTCTGATAGACCAGGAACCCGTCCCGCCCCGTCATGCTCTCCAGCCACGGCGTATTCTCATACGGGAAGCCCGGCGTATAGGCATGCATATAGTCACGCGATGCCGATTCGCCGATGACAAAGATCACCGTCCCCGGAGCGCGCGCAGCAAGCGTATTCTCCAGATCGATGATGAGCGACTCATAGCGTTCGCCCTGATTCAGTCCATACGACTGCGTTTCTTCGACATACGATGTCACGTCTTCGTATAGGCCTGCAATCGAGCACTGCGGAATGAGGACGAAGAGAACCCCTGCCGCGGCCACCATGGCCGCGACGAGTGCCCCCATACGCGAGCCCTCCGCACTCGGATAGATGCGGCGTGCGAGCACAAGGTGGCTGCGGTAGAGGAGATAGGTGAAGAGGAGGAGCAGCAGTACCACGCCGAGCGCGGGCACTGTCCCCACCGTCGACTCGATATAGTCCCCCGCCTCGTGCCAGTTTGTCAGATAGATCGCCATCAGTGAGGCGGGGCTGAGCGCGTGCCAGACCGTCAGATAGTAAGCGATCTGCGTCAGGGGGATAAGTGCCATGAGAAAGCCGAGCACGGCGAGCAGCGCCGCCGTCACGCGCCGATGCCCGAGCCGCAGGAACGCGCCGCCGAGCGCGGCGAGCGCGATCATCAGCGACGTCCCGATCAGAAAATCATAGTAGATCAGCGACTTGTACCAGTCCTGATGATAGGTCCACACATAGAGCAGCGGGAACGTCAGACACCAGAGCAGCCCCGGCACCATTGCCCCAAGCATCCCGCGCGAGAACAGGGACACACCCAGCCCATACTGCAGCAGCATAAGGACAACAAGGACAGGAATGATCGCGGGAAGAAAATACTCCGCGCCCATGTCCTGTCCCATATCGATATAGGCGGCAATCAGTGCCAGGAAATAGGCACCTGCCGCCATTGCATAGCGGATCCACTCATTGCTCCGCTCCACACTTAGCTTCATGAACGAATTCTCTACTCCATGATAAAGATCTCAAGATCCTGCCGGCCAAAGGACAGCGCCTCGGCATGTGTATCGAAAGCCACATCGATGCGATACCCGTTGATCGCATAGCCAACGTCCTCTGCCACAGCCTCACCATAGCCCGGGATGAAGACATGCGTCCCGAGCGGAATGACCGACGGGTCAACAGCGATCACGCCATGGCGCACGAGAGTTCCCGTCGCCGTACGGCTGCTGTTTCCGGGATCGTATGCACTGTATGCCGTGGCCGACACATAGACCGAACGGCCGCCCCCGCGGCTCACCTGCGGTGCACGTTCATCAACGATGCCGAGCGCCGCGGGGTCATAGTCTGCACCGCCCGAGAGTACATGATAGGTTGCCTCACCGCAGATCCCGTCTACGACGAGCTGATGATCCGCCTGGCAGCGTTCGATCGCCTCACGTGTCAGCGGGCCTGCGATGCCGTCCGCCGCCCCCGCAAGGTAGCCGCTCTGAATCAGCAGCTCCTGCACATGCCTGACCGCGCCGCCGCGCATCCCCTCCTTGACGAGGATATGCGCTGCCTCGGCGGGCATCTGCACCATCAGCGGCGCGCAGACCGCCAGTGCCGTTCCTGCGGCGAGACTGCGGCGCAGCGTCCGCCGCGAAATATGACGTCCATGCCCGAAGATATGTTTCACTGCAAAAAGGAGTTTTCGTATCCGCGTCATCATAATGCTCCCTTCGTCCTTCTTGGCTGTATCCATTCCCTTATGTCTATACAGCACATCCACTTCTTTCAATAAGAATATTTTACTATAAAGAAGGAAATCCGTCAAACCGAAGCCATCTCAATGGCAGGGGCGCGCCTGATGAACCCGTCCTCCGCCGCGTACCGATAGAAGCAGCGCAGCCCCTCAAGCGTCTCTGCGTCCAGCTGCCAGACCACGGCATGTCCGAGATACTCCGTCAGCTCTGTGCGCGTAAAGCGCCCGTCCGCGAGCACCTCGCCGATCGCCGCGTCCTTTACGCGCTCCCAGTCTCGGAACGCCCCTGCGATGCGTTCATGTACCATGTGAAGTGCCGCGGGGTGTGTCGCCGCGAACGAACGCGCCGCCGCCCAGATCCCAAACACCATGCGCAGCCCCGTCAGACGCTTCCACTCGCGCGCGAGATCGTAGATATAGATTCCCCGCGGCGCATGATGATAGAGCTCCAGGGCATCATCACCGATAAACATCGACGCTGCCGCACCATCCGGCACGGGATCGTCGGGCGTGAGCGGCCGCACCTCATACATCGGCGCAGCATCATAGAGGCGATGCAGAATGATTTTCAGCAGCACATGGGACGAGGCGGACTTGTCCGAGAGCACGACGCGCTGCGCCCCGATCTCCTCCGCCGGCACACGACTGACGAGAAGCACGCTCCGCACATCGCCGTCCGAGGCGATGCACACATCGGGCAGAATGAGCAAATCATCGGCATGATGCGCGTATGTAATCGACGAGACCCCCGACACATCGAGATGCTTCGCCTCAAGACGGTCGTTCAGCTGTGCAGGCACCGCACGCAGGATATCCAGCCCCTCCGCCGCTCCATGCGCAAGCGCATACGTCAGCGGCAGCACATTGAGAAACGCAATATGACCCACGCGCGGCACCATGCTCAGCCCTCCTCTGAATCGAAGGAATCACTGATAAAATGAGGTTGCCGGATTGGCGTAGATTTTTTGTCCGATTGAGCCAGCAAACCGGACGCATAGCAAAAGCTATGTGGAGGATTTGCTAACGAAAAGCGGGCGAAAAAGATGCGTCAAGATGGTCGTGCCGAATTTATCAGTGCTTCCTTAAGTTACACCTCTATTATAATCCCAATGCGCAAAAAAATACAGTATGTTGAAAATATATCTTTCCCATTGGTTTGGTCGTCTCTAGGGAAACACTGATAAGGTGCTTGCCTCCTGATTGACACTGCCAAACTTTTCCTATATCATAAAAGTGAAAGAGGAGAACGACCGAAGGCGTCAGGCTGTCGGCGGCATTTGCTGTCCGGCGGGGGTGACCTGTAAGCATGGACGCGGCGTTTCCTCTTTCTGCAAATCTCAAGATCGTTCCGATCTACACGATCTTGAGATCACCAAACTCATGATCAAAAATGCCGTCTTGAAAAGATACAGTCATTCGGAAAGTGTTCTGCAATACACACCTGACGCACCGTGGGGTTTCTTGCAACTCACACGGCTTCAGCCGCAAATGTGACTGCGTTGACTTCATGCCGTCACCATGCTACAATATGGCTAACAAAAGAGGCTTATTCCTCCCCCTGTTTATCGATCAGGACTTGTGGGGGAATCGGCTTCACAGAAGGCGTTTGACTCTCTTCGCCCGGGCTCATAACCCGGATACGTTGCGGGGAAACGCCTTTGGGAAGTCTCCCCTCGGCCGCACTAACGCCTGTCTTCGGACGTGGCGCAGCGGCGAGGGGAGATTTTTTCACAGTAAACGCATCAGCATCCACTTCCGTCTTTACATTCCGCCTCACACCTGATACAATAGCGGCAGATAAAGCATCTTGTGTCGTGCCTTTGCTAAGGGAATCGCTCTTAGCAGACTGCTCCCACAGGATGCTTTCTTGTTCATATATAGATACATGCCTTTGCTGCATTCTGTTCGACGAACCATAAAAGCCTCCATCCATTTTCAACGGAAGATTATCTGTAAGGCACGCATTTTCTCTCCCCCTCTAAATCATATTCCCTCGGGAAAAATAGCTTCCTCTGAATGTCCCATCCCACGACATCTATTCGTACGGTCGAACACCTCAAACGCTGCATCGTATGATACACTGCCAGCAGCTCTTCGTTCTCGTCAACCGCCTTAGAACAACGATTGACATTCTCAAGATACTTTGCGATAATGCATCTAGAAGCTTGAGGTGCGCCTCCTTTGGTGGGGGTCTGGAACGCACTCTCGAGCTTTTTGGATTGCTGTGACTTCGTGCAGATAGCCCCCCCCGATATTCCCTTTTCGCCTTGCCCAAATCTACCTCGTCTGCTATACTGAGAATGCTAAAGGACTATTCGTGAGTGGAGCATGATGCCTCCCAGCCGCACCTGTTCGGGACGCGACTCAGCGAGCAGTCCTCTTTTATTTATATACCAATGATAACAGAACGTGCCCGCACGCCTTGACAATATCTGCCGCCGTCAGTATACTTGAGAAAAATGAGCCTTGCAGGGCGGATCGTCCCGGCGCTTTGTGCCGTTGGATAGCTTGCACCCATGGCAGGGCTCTTTTTATGTACGCAGAGCATATCTCTAAGCACCATAAGAGTATAGTACGTCATGCTGTCCAAACAGCCTCTTCCACGTAGATTTTCCATAGCATCTCTTCAGTACAATTGGAACAATCACCGTGCTTCCATTCTTCATTCCGAAAAATCCACAACACGCAGATATCCCTTGTCTTTTTAGCAGTGAAGGTGTACCACATCTCTTAAGAAGAGGTTGAACCTCCGCCCTCTATTGGTGGGGGGCTTCCTCTTTTTGTATAAAGAAAAGCACTCTGCGTGTTGCAAAGTGCTTTATGCGAGCGCATACTTCCGAAGGCTCTCGTGGTGATATTTCCCCATAAGATTCAAAAATGCACAGCACGCTGAAGTCTCGTCGGGAAAATCCGTCGATCCACGAAACGCCCTCGTTCGTTGATCGAAACCTCATAGCCGTCTGCCGAATATCTAATGCAATAAACAATCTCAAGCGTAATGGGTTCTGATTCATCCAGAGAATAGCAGTGCGTGTCAATCTGCTCATTTTGCAAAACTTTACGCAAATCTTTTATGCCCATCCTCATGCAGTCCCTTTCGTCCCTTAAATATCCAGAACACTAGCCCATCCCTTATGATTCACTCAAGCGGTTCATTCTCGCCAACAGCATCATAAAGGAGCCATGCGGGAGCATTATACTCCTCTGCTGTTGGATGGGTGGGTCAAGGTGCTGCTGTACGAAGTTTTCGCTCCGTACAGCAGGACCGCCATCACACCAACAGTTTCACATCGTGCTCGTCCAGAAATCTTTTCCACTCCTCCGACGGCTCACGGTCGGCGGCGAGGTAGGAGAGCGCACTGATGTCACCGAAGTGCACCAGTGCCGTCTTGTCGAATTTGCTGTGATCGGCCAGCAGGATCACGCTGCGCGCCTGCCGCATCATCACCTCTTTGACCTCGCTCTCGCTCTCGTTGGACTCCATCAGCCCCTTGGCGAGGTCGAGCGCCTTGCAGCTGATGATCGTATAGTCCGCATGATAGCCCGCCAGCATCCGCGTCGCCGCAGGCCCCGTCAGGGAGCAGGAACTCGCGCGAAAGTTCCCGCCCGTGCAGATCATACGGAAATCACTCGAACGAAAATCGTACATCAGCCGAACGGAATTGGTGATGACGGTGATGTTCGGCGTCTTCACGAGGCGGCTCAGCAGCATCTGACAGGTCGTGCTGGAGTCCACCATAATGGTGTCCCCCTCGTGGATCAAGGGGTGCGCCGCATCGGCAATCCGCAGTTTGCTCTCCTGGTTCTGCCCGCTGCGCCGTACAAACGAAAGATCCTCACTCGTCGCCTCCGCAAGGACCGCACCGCCATAGCTTCGGTGCAGCAGTTTCTTTTGTTCCAGCTTCTCCAGATCGCGGCGGACGGTCTCTTCCGTCACATGAAACGCCTCTGCCAGTTTTCCCACATACACCCTGCCGTCACGGGTCAACATCTCCATCACGCGCTGCCGCCGCTCTACGCCCAGCATAGCAAACCTCCTCTATGGAATGAAAAATACCGATTCCTTCCGCGTGAGAAAGGAATCGGTATATGTATGCGATGAAACGCCGGGCCAATACTACCGTGTCACGATCTCTGCGGGGATGTCCAAGATCTTCGCAACCTTCAGCAGCGTGTCAATGTGTCTGCCCGCGCCTGCCGCCATGTGATGCGTCGGTCCTGCCTCGCTCCAGCGATTGCAGAACTCACGCGCACCGCACGTGAAGCGCATGCGCATATTCGTATCGCCAAAGGTAAAGATCTCCCCCGACTCATTGACGCCCTCAGCGACAATAAATTTGAAATGACCGTCACCGTCCTGCGTAATGGCGAGATAGGTAATGGGCGTATCCGTCGGCGGATAGAACTGCGTCAGGTAGCCGCCGCCCGTCTTGCCATGGAACACCGGAACGATCTTCATCGTCGGTTTCTTTGCCTGCGAAATATCCGCATCACCGGAGCCGCTGTGTCCTATAATACAGATATCTTCGTTAAAGTCAATCGAATACATCTCCGAAAGCTGTCCCGTGCCGCAGATTGTCTTCATGATGCTCATCGCCATGGCGACCTTCATATCGCCCTCGACCGCGCACGCCGTGCCCTGCTGGATGAGCATGGAGAACGCGGGGATCAGCATGCTGTCGAGTTTTCCTGCCGCCCCCTGCGCATAGCCGTCATAGTGGGACGCAACCAGACCGAGCCGTTCCTCCTGTGCCCACTGCTCGAACGCGACCACATACTTTGCCATATCCCAGACCGTATCGACCGTCGCGCCGCCCGCGATGTTAAAGGTATCGAGGATCTCCTGAGCCTTGGCACGGATCACGGCATCATCGGCGACGTTGTCGGCAATCGCCCACATCTTTTCCCAGTCAAACTGCTTCGTGTAAAGACCGAGGCGGCGATAGAGGTTCGACTCATCGATGTAGAGATCCATCATGCCGGGATAGGGACGGCCGATCTGCGCGATGTTCGTATCGCGGAAGCGGCGGCGTACCTGCGCCGCACGGCACCAATCCGCAATCTCGCGCTGCACCTCGGGGTCGCCGCCCTCGACCACGCCCGTGATGACGGCATGACGCTTGCCGTAGCGGTTGAGATCGGCCGCCATCTCGCCGACTGCCCCGCAGGCGTAGAGCGTGCCGAGCCATGTGGGGATATCCGTATGCTGATAGTCCGCTGCCTTTTTCTTCTGCACGTTGACCAGAATCACCGGCACATCGAGATCCTTGACGGCGGGAAGCATATTGTAGGACGTCGCGTACGTCAGCAGCTGCAGAATGACGAGATCCACATCGGCCGCGCGGAACTTCTCGCCCGCCGCCTGCGACTCCTCCTTCGTCGTGACGAATCCGCCGTCAACGAGCTCCACCGTGCCGGGAAGCGTCTTCTTGAACGCCTCATACTGCCCCCTGAACTCCGGAACGAGCTCAGGGAACTGCGGCAGATATGCCCCGAGTGCGATGGAGAAAACGCCGACCTTTGCCTTTGTATTGACAAGCATATTCTGATTCTCCTTCATTTCGTATGAGAACTCGATGTTCATGCCAGGAAAAAAACCTGCTGCATCTTGGGCTGCGCCCCCGTCTCCGGGTCGAGCTCCATCACCATCACGTCCTTCATATACGCATTCCAACGGTCAACGACCTCGCTCTTGGCCTGGTAGTCCTCGGCGTAGGCAACGCCCTTTTCACACTCGAAATAGCCGAACAGCTCATTCCCCGTGTTCCAAATCGTGTAGTTGCTGATGCCCGCATCCTTGAGCACCTGTTTCAGCTCCGGCCAGATGGCGTCATGCCGCCGCTTGTACTCGGCGAGCATGCCGTCCTTGACCGTTGCCTTCCACGCAAATCGCTCCACTTGATTCTCCTCGATTCTCAGTTCGTATGACCCGTCGTCCGTGCAGACGCCGCAGGGTCAACGAGCCAGCCGTTCTCATCCACCTCGTCGCCGTAACGCTCGGCCGTGATCTCATCGAGTGTCTTGCCGCGGTCATCCGCGCCGAAGAAGGTCCCTGCCGCCCAGCTGATGACACAGAAGCCGACCATGAGAATCGCCGCCGTCTGGAAACCGAGAAGCTCCATGATGATCGGAACGGCAAAGCCCCAGATCGCCGCCGCAAAGCGCGTAACGAAGAAGGTGAACCCCTGCGCCGTCGCACGATAGCGCACCGGGAAGAGCTCGGAGCTCCAGAGCTGATAGAACTGCTGCTGCATGGAAAAGCCCCATACAATCGTAAAGAAGAAGAGCATCCACGTCTGCAGCATATCGGGCGGGAGCACCCAGACAAGCCAGCTGATGACGCCGAGCCCGGAGAATATGGCAAAGATCTTGCGGCGGTTGAAACGGTCTGCCGTATACATAAAGATCACCGTCGTCAGGATACAGACCGCGAAGTTCAGGCACGTGAGGAAAAGCCCCATCGCATTGCTGAGATTGCCGACATGCTCATAGACATACGGCATGAAGAATCCATTCGTACTCGCGGCAAGGTTCCACATCGTATAGACGCCGCAGCACATGATGACCGTACGAAGCGAAGTGCCGCGCAGGATGTCGGCATAGGTCGCCTTTCTCTGGACAATCCCCTCAGCAGCAAGCTTCTCCGTATGCTCCTTGGCTGCCTTCCACTCGGCTGACTCGGGCATCTTGAGGCGCTGGTACCAGATCCACGCGGCGACGATGATGAGATGGGCAAAGATGAGGCGGTTCCCCAAGAGTCCGAACATCGAGTTCATGGGAATCGATGCGGCGAACACGACGACCGGACCGAGCATCCACGCAATCTGCGCCGAGCCGCAGTGTTTTGCGCGGTCCTTCGACGGCGCCTCCTCGGCGATAAACGTCCACGATGCCACGACATCCGCACCAACTGTGAGGCCGACGATGACATAGCCGAGCAGGAACATGGGATAGTTCGTCGCGAGGCAGATAATCGCAACGCCGATCATATAAATTAAGAGTGCCCAGTTATAGACGAACTTGCGTCCGTACTTATCACAGATCCTGCCGCCGATGAGGGCGCCGAGTGCCGCCCCGCCCGTGTTGGACGAGAGCGCCGCGAGCAGCCCCATCTGCACGCTGCTCATGCCAAGATAGTCGGCCCACATACTGAGCCCCGACGCACCCGCCACAATCGATCCGGCGTCGATGTAGCTGATCAGACCTGCGATCAGCGTCTTTTTCCACGCGGACATGTGCATGTCCTGCTTTACCCCTAACATAGGAATCTCACCTTTCTATGATGCCGTAATGATGTCAGTCGAGCAAATCCATATTGAGCGCGATATGGAAATCCTTCGCGAGCTGGACAAAGCCCTCACGCGGGATCGTCTGCTTCTTGCCGCCCATGGAGAGCACCTTGACGCAGATCGTGGCCGCCTTTTCCACGGTGTCCATCAGGCCGAACGCCTCGTCGAAATCGTCGCCGCAGACGAAGAGCCCATGATGCGCCCAGACAACGACGCGGTACTTCTCCATCAGCTTGACGGACGCATCGGCGATCTCCTTGCCGCCCGGAACCATCCACGGCACGACGCCGATCCCCTCCGGGAAAATGACGGGATCCTCCGTCGCCATCTCCCAGAGCTCGCGCGTGAATGCCTTGTCCTCAAGCGGAAGGACGAAGGTCAGTGCGATGAGATTGGTCGGATGCGCATGGTAGATGATGCGGTTCGTTCCATTCGTCATCTCCTTTTTGAGCTCATGCGCCGCGAGATGCGTCGGCAGCTCACTGGTCGGACGCCCGCCGCCGACGAGCCCCCAGACGATGCCGTAGTTCTCGCCCGCCGCATCAACCTGGATGAGCGCGACATTCTCCTCCGGGGCGAGCTCGACGTTGCGCATATACTTGCCGCTGCCCGTCACGAGGAAATATTCCCCCGCAAGCCCCGGCACCGTATTGCCGATCGGCTGCCATGCGCGGACCTCGTGCAGCGAGCCCTTGACCGCCTCCACTTCCTCCGCCGGAACGCGATACGTCAGATTCCCGCCGTTCCGCTCATGCCACCCCTTTTGGAACGCATCAGCGGTCAGGCGCTGAAAGCGCTCCATAAACTCTGCATTTTTTATCTCCATGTCGTCTTCCTCCTGCTCCGGCCGCACCTGCGCCTTTACAGCACAGGCGAAACCTCGTTGACATCAAAGGATTTTGTCACCATCTGACGCGCCTCGGACAGATCCTCAAAGACCTTGTCCTTCAGCATTTGCGCCATCAGATTGCCGATCGCCGTCGCCTCCACGGGACCCGCGCAGACCTCCTTGCCCGTCTGCCGCTGCAGCAGGCGGTTAAGGAACTGATCCTGACAGCCGCCGCCGACCACGTGAATGCGGTCGAACGTCCGCCCCGTCACCTCCTCGATCTCCGCCACCGTCTCGGCATAGCACTGGGCGAGACTGTTGTAGACGCAGTAGAGCAGCTCGCACTCCGTCTCGGGTGCCTCCTGCCCCGTCCGCCCGCAGTACTCCTGCAGCGCCGCCCGCATGCTCTGGGGGGCGAGGAAGGCCGCGTCGTTGACATCCACCGTCGAGGCAAAGTAACGGCCGATATGCGCGAGCTGGTACAGCTCCTCGAACGTGTAGTCGTGGCGGAACTCCTTGCGCAGATTCTGCATGATCCACATGCCCATGATATTTTTGAGGTAGCGATAGCGGTAGTGGTAGCCGCCCTCGTTCGTGAAATTGTGCCGCTGCGACACCGCCGAGCAGTCCGGGATCAGGCGCTCGATGCCCATCAGCGACCACGTCCCAGAACTCAGATAGATGCTGTCATCCGACGTGCTCGGCACCGCCATGACCGCCGATCCCGTATCGTGCGTCGCGGGCAGAACCACCTCCGTCTGGAACCCGACCTCCGCCGCGATCTTTTCCGTGAGTGCACCCACGGGGGTCTTCGGCATGGCAATCGCGCCGAACATCTCCTTCGGGATGCCGAGCATATCCATCAGCTCGTCGTCCCAATCCTGCGTCTCTGCACTCACGAGCTGCGTCGTTGTCGCGTTCGTGTACTCGTTCTTCATGACCCCCGTCAGGAGATAGTTCAGATAGTCGGGAATCATCAGAAAATGTTTTGCCGCCGACAGGATCTCGGGACTTTCCTGCCGGATCGCCATAAGCTGATAGATCGAGTTGAAGATCTGCTTTTGAATCCCGTTGCGTGCGTAGAGCGCCTGCTCCGAAATCGTCCGGTAGACCAGCGCATCCATGCCCTGCGTCCGCCCATCCCGATAGGCAACAGTATCGCCGAGCAGCCGTCCGTCCCCATCCAGCAGGACAAAATCCACCGCCCAGGTGTCAATCCCGACGCTCTTCGGAATCCGATTCAGCGTGCGGCACCGCTTCAGCCCCTCGACCACCTCGTGAAAGAGATGATCCACATCCCAGCAGAGGTGCCCGTTCCGTCCCACGAGACCGTTCTGAAAGCGATGAATCTCCTCGATACGGATCTTCCCGTTCTCAATCCAGCCCAGGATGTGACGCCCGCTCGATGCGCCAATATCAATCGCCAGATAATACGGATGCTCCATCGTCTCTTTTCTCCTATATCTTGTTTGTCTGTTTTGTTGTCTTTATGTTGTTTTATCTTTGTTTTTTATATAATAAAACATAATACATCATAAGTCAATATAATATTTGATTGTTTTTATTTCTTTCTATCTTTGTTTTCTTTGGTTTTCTGTTTAACGCAATCGGATGGATACGGCAGATGGGTACGCACAGCCTGTTCCGCCGTATACAATATTCTTTCTCAGTCCATCGTGCTTTATCGAGAGAACCGTTGTATAATTACCGTTGTATTCTTCTGTCTCGTTTTCATCTTACGAAAGGAGCTTCTCATGCGGAAAAGAATCACCTCCCTGCGCCGCTTCTCCCTTGTCATCGGCGCGGCGTTCCTCTGCGGAATGCCTGCGGCATACGCGGCCTCAAACAACGCTCCTGCCTCCATCGCCGCCGCTGCACACAAGACAGCGGCATCCCCCGTCGTCGGCGACCCTGCCGCACTCCCACAGGGTGCCGCTCTCTCTCCTGCGGCAACAGCACAACTGACAAAGCGCATCGATGCAATGATTGGAGATACGGGCACAAAGGTGCCCGGGCTTGGTGTTATTCTCTACCGCAACGGACAGGAAGTGTACAGTCACTTTGCCGGCAATCGTCGTTTTCTCCGCCAGAACCCAATCGCAGCGGAGCCGATCACGCGCGATACACGCTTCCGTATCGCCTCCGTCTCCAAGCAGTTTACGGTATTCACACTGATGCAGCTTGCCGAAGCAGGAAAACTCAGCCTCGACGACGATGTGAGCCGCTACCTCGGCTTCTCTCTGAGAAATCCTGCCCACCCCAATACCCCGATTACAGTGCGGATGCTCGCGAGCCACACCTCATCGCTGCGCGACGGCAAAGTCTACAGCATCCCGCCATCGGTCAGCGTACGTGAGTTCTTCACCCCCGAGGGACGTTACTACGAAAACGGCGACCACTTTGCCCCTGCAAATGAAGCTCCTGGACAGTATTTCTGCTATGCCAATATCAATTACGGCCTCCTCGGCACGATCATTGAGAAAGTGACAGGCGAGCGCTTTGACCGTTACCAAAAGGAGCACATTCTAAAGCAGCTGGATACGGCAGCAGACTATGTGCCCGGCAATCTTACGAAGCGCGGCTTTGCAAAGCTCGGCACGATCTATCAAAAGAAGGACGAAAACGGCACCTGGAATGAAAATGGCCCCTGGTACGGCAAGGCGGATGACTATAACGGCCGCCAGCCGAAAGCAGAGTCCATCTACCTGCAAAATCCGTACGCAGAGGACATCCAGGGATGGTTTCCCCTCGCAGGCTATGTGCCCGGCACGAATGCAACGATGCTCTCCCCGCAGGGCGGTCTGCGCATCTCCTATGAGGAGCTGACACACGGTTTGGAACTGCTGATGAACGGCGGAACCTATCGCGGGAAACAGATTCTCTCTCCTGCATCCATCCAAGAGATGCTGCGCCCCCAATGGCAGTATGATGCAGCGCAGAAAAACGGAAACACCGCCGGCGGCACACTGCTGTCCTATGGGCTTGGCGAACTGCAGATCGCAGGCGACAGCACGGCGCGTGTGAACCGCAGCCATGTGGTCGATCTTGTCGGGCACAACGGCGAGGCGTTTGGTCTGCTCTCCGGCGTATTCTTCCGCCCCGGAACGAAGGACGGCTTCGTCTACATCATGAACGGCGAAGCCGTCGCTGAGGACGATGACCCGCGCAGCGCAGGCACATTCAGCGGCAACTACATCTGGGAAGAGGAGATCATGGATGCCCTGACCGAGGCTCTGCTCTCGAAAGATTAAAGCCCCTCTGATAAACCAGCTCCTCGAATCGGCGTAGATTTTTCACCCAAACCAGATGGAAAATCGGACACCGTATATGAGCCTGTGGCCGTTGTTTCATCGAAGTACGAAAAGTTGTGTCAAAAAAGCTTGAATGTATTAGTGATTCCTTAAATTTGAGAAAGCTGGATTGAACGTCTCTGCAGGATGTATAATCCTTGTGTAAAATCTGCTTTGACATGATTTTTATGCCAGTTCCCGGTGTCATCAAACATTGGGAACTATTTTTTTACAAAAAAAGGCGCTGGTGCACGTTTGTTGCGTGCACCAGCGCCTTTGGCAGAACTTCCTAAAACACCCACTCTGCGTTCACGCTGGATGAATACAAAGCGGGCATCTTAACAACATTTGACTATCTTCCGTTCAGCAATGTCAGCGAACAGCCTTTGCAATTCCGCTCACAATATACATCATCGCGGTGGCACCGGGATCCTGCCGCCCGACAGATTTCTCCTGGTAATATGCAGCTCGCCCATGAACAGACTGCATGGTCTTCGTCTTCTCTACACCATCCTTAGCCGCTTCATAGGCTTTCTGCCATGCATCGGAAAGAGTGTCACCAGAAGCAGCCGCTGCACCAAGTGCTTCTACAGCAGGATGGAGTGCATCGAGCATCGTCTTATCACCGGGTTTCGATTTCCCACGCTCCATCACGCCAGCAACGGCGCCCTGCCCCATCTTGACCATATCCTGCAGCGTGAGCTCTGTCTTCCCCTTTGCTGCAGGCGCCGCCTTGATGAAGCACACCGAAATGAGCGTCCCCATCGTCGACGGCACCGTCGCATTCATCTTCATGCCGAGCTTCATCATGATCTTGCCCATATCCGTCTCATCAAGGGCGCGAATCTCCTCTGCCACGGCAGTAAACCCGTTGACCATCGTAAGGCCGAGATCGCCGTCGCCCATGGCGCCGTCAAGTTCGATCAGCTCTTCCTTCGCGCCCTCCATGACGGCAACAATCGAATCAAGGATTTGCGTCAGTTCTTCCTTTCGAACAATATCCACCATGTGCCTCCTTACTTTGTCTGTGCAAAAAACGGAGAATGACACGGAGCATCAAGCAGCTCCTTCAGCTCATCATCCAGACGCAGCAGCGAAATGGACATCCCGGCCATCTCAAGCGAGGTGGCGAATTCACCCACATAGTTGCGGTGAATGGAAATTCCTTTTCCCTTCAGAATCTCCGCCGCTTTGCGATATGCGATGTAGAGCTCCTCCTTCGGCGTAGCCCCAAGGCCATTGATGAGAATGGCGACTGTATCTCCGGACACAAACGGCAGATCCTCCAAAATACGGGAGAGCATCGTCTCCACCGTCGCATCGATTGTTTGCAGTTTCGTCCGCTCAATGCCTGGTTCGCCATGAATGCCCATGCCGATCTCCATCTCGTCGTCATGAATCGAGAAGGTTGCCTTTCCCGCCTCTGGGACAATGCACGGCGTCAGTGCCACCCCCATCGTCCGCGTATTGTCTACTGTTTTCTGGGCGATACGTGAGACCTCATCCAGCGAAAGCATCTTCTCTGCCGCAGCACCGGCAACCTTGTACGCGAAGACAAGTCCTGCCACACCGCGACGTTTATCCTCACTGCCCTTCGGCGCAGAGGCAACATCGTCCGTGACGAGAACCTCACGAACCTCAATGTCGTCCATCTCACAGAGATCCTTCGCCATACCGAAATTCATAATGTCGCCGCCATAACGGCCATAAAGATGGAGAATACCGGCACCGCTGTGAATTGCCTTGTCCACCTCATACATATCCTCTGCACTCGGTGAGGCAAAGACATTGCCGATTGTCACGCCATCGCAGAGTCCATAACCGACATAGCCGAGAAACACGGGCAAATGGCCGGAACCGCCGCCCGTCGCTATAGCAACCTTGCCTTTCTTCTTTGCATCGGCACGTACCATACGGTGCCAGCTGCCGTCCAGAATCTTCAGCTGATCTGAATGCGCCGCAATGATCCCTTCCACCGTTTCCCGTGCGAAGTCCTCCGGCTTATTGATCAATTTTTTCATCAATGACCCCTCCCTTTTCCTTCCGAGATCGATACGGTTTATTTCTGAAGGAGCTTGATCTCTTTCGGATACTCCCATTTCTGCAGTTCATTCTTCGGAACGGCAGGCGGCTCCTTGCCGCCAAGAACCGTCAATGTCGTCAGATAGATCTCAGCCATCTCCTCGACATAGGAAGCCTTTAGCAGTGCCTCCTTAAGCTCGCTGCTGTCCACAGCAATAACGCCATGCTTCTCCATGAGTGCAACATCCGAAATCTTCAGCGGCTCGACAATGGACGAGGCAAGCTCCGGCGTCCCGGGTCTGCCGTATGGTGCAACCGGGATATACCCCTCCTTGCAGCCAAGCGTAGCAATCTCATAGACGACCGCAGGAATGGGCTTATTCAGCACAGCAAAGGCCGTCGCGATCTTCGAATGCGTATGCGCAATCGCATGGATCTCCGGGCGCGTCTTATATGCCATGAGATGCATCAGCGATTCACTGGTCGGGCGCTGTCCGGTTTCCGCCTCCACCACCTCGGCATTCATATTCATGACAACAACATCATGATAGGACATCTCTTCACGATCCATGCCGGTCGGTGTGATGCAAACCAGCTGCGTCTTTTCGTCACGTATGCTGAAATTCCCCGAACGATGCTTGCAGAGTCCCATGCGGTCTGCTTGAAGTGCATACTCTGCAACCTGTTTCTTCAAATCCTCTAACATAACAGTGCCTTCCTTTCGCGCACAGCAATTTTTCACTGAAATTATGCCTTATTGTCTGCCGTCTCAAGCTCAGCATCGCGCGCCTTCATCCGCTTGAAATACCAAACGAACAGTGCACAAAATGCAATCAGTACACCAACGCCTGCAGCCTCTCCGTTAAACGCATGTGCCAGAGCCCAGCGGAATTCGGGTGCTTCCAGCTGAATCCACGTAATATACTGTCCTGCATTCACCTGCAGTGTTCCTGTCTGCGCCGCCATATCGGTCAGCATACCGGCAAAACTCGTTGCAACCCAGAGATACGTAGGTGTTGCAATAATGCAGATGATAATCATACGAATGAGGTTCCCGCCCGTGACAATCAGTGCCGGAACCGCAACTACCACATTGATAACGGAAGCCAGAGGAATAACATTGTTCATATCAAAGTAGCTGAGACCGACTGCCCACAGGAGTTCAAACGGAACCAAGATAATGGCAGTCACCCAAAGTTCGGACGAACCGGCAAGGAACGGCCAGTCAAGTCCGACATAAAACTCACGTCCCTTAAAGCGAGCCTTCATAAATGCACCCGCTGCGTCAGCGATCGGTGCGAGAGCCTGCATGAAAAGCTTTGCCACCATCGGGAAGAGAACGAGCGAGGTCGCAACCTGCATCGCTGTCGTCAGAACGCCCTTGAGATCATATCCGCCCATGACAGCGATCAGAGCACCGATGAGGAATCCCATCACACTGTTCTCACCAAAGAGGCCGAGTTTCTTACGCATATCCGCAGCATTCATATTGATTGCGTTCAGTCCGGGAACAAAATCCAGAGCACGATTGATGAGTGCCAGCAGCGGAGCCTGCAGCATCATCGGATGTGTACAGGTAACCCCCGGGATCTTGCAGATGCGATACAGCTGCTTCTGTATCAGATCACCATTGATCAGCTCAAAGACAATCTGGATGCCTGCGGCAATCAGGCCAAACACCAGACTGCCCGTCAGCCCCATGACCATTGCTGCGACAAAAATCTTCCCCCAGACGTTCCAGAGGTCGACGTTAAGGCAATTCGTCCATTTCAGCGCAAGCATCAAGAGATTGATGCCGATCTGCACAGGGAACAGAATCAATGCATACGGCCACGCCCATGCAATCGCCGCAATCGGCGACCAGCCAACGTCAATCGCCGTCAAATGAAGGCCTGTATGTTCCACCAGAGCCGTCGCCGCCGGTCCGATCGCATCAAACATAAATCCGAGGATGACATTCATGCCGGTGAATGCGATGCCGAGTGTCAAACCCGCGGCAATCGCCTTTTTCAGCTTCATCCCCATGGCGAGTCCCAGGATAATCATAACAAGCGGCAAGAAGATCGCCGCTCCCAATCCAAGGATATAATTGACTACATCCAACATAGATAAACTCCCCCATTACAGCGTAAGAATTATGCCTCGATATAAGACTTCAGCTGCTCCCATGTTTCATCCATGCCAACACCGGTCAGGAACGGAATCCCGCTCACCGTCGGCTTGCCATAACTCTCCGCATCGCTGGATACGATGGAAACATAGATATCACACTGGTCAATGATACTCTCGAGGGATTTGATATCAACTGCCTCAACAGATGCATCCAGTCCCTCATCCTCGATCATATTTCCGATCTTGGATGCAACTGTCTGGCTGGTTGCCACACCGGATCCACACGCAACAAAAATCTTCTTCATGTTATCGCCCCTTTCGGCATACGTGCTCCCGACAAATCAGGAAGCAAAAAGCACTCCATTTCGCACCTCTTTAAGGAATACGAAATAATATGACAATATCCTCAGGCAACGACCTTCGAAAGTTTTTCGACAACGGCCTTTGGATTATTTGTCTCATAAAGATCGACAAGTTTTCCCTCGTCACAGAAAATGGACATAAACTTCCCAAGCATAATGACATGTCCCTCGGGATCATCAATGGAGAGCATGAACACAAGACGTGCCGGCACATCTTTTCCAGTGCCGCCCATCTCCTTAAACGTAACAGGATGCTTTAGCCGTGCAACCAGAATCGCCGCCTCAACGGCATGCGCCGCCGCAGCATGCGGCATCGCTATTGCAACCCCCTTGGTATTAAGCCCCGTCGGATAGGCAGCTTCACGTTCCAAAATCGCCTGCGGATAGGAATCTTTTACATACCCTTTCTCCCGCAGTACATTGGCCAGCTTCGTTAAAAGCTCTTCCCGATCAGCCGCCTCCACATCAAATAAGACAAGATCCTCGTGCAGCAATGCCATTCATACCACTCCCAATCAAACCATATTGTTTACGGTGTTTATTATATCATTAACAAAGAAAAACACAAGGCCGTCTGCAGATTCGTGCAAGAATACAAAATATATGGTGCGTTAGGAAATCATCAATAAAATAGAATTCACCAGATGGATACAGTCCTTTTGTATGATTGAACTGAAACACCAGCCATAACGCAAAGGCGGTGCCCCTCATAGGTACATAAAAAGCGCAGGAAATCGTTTTCCTGCGCTTGACCACGCTTTCATGCCCAATTGGGAGAACACGCCGTCGGTGTATGTATATGAGAAATATGCGTGATCAGATTGGTCAGATCGACTTCGACAACAGCGATTTTCATGGCACTCAGCCCTCCGCGCTGACGATCTTGACGCCGCTGCTCGTCCCGAGGCGCGTTGCCCCCGCGGCGATCATTGCCTCGGCATCTGCGCGGCTGCGGACGCCGCCCGACGCCTTGACCCCCATCGCGGGCCCCACGGTCTCGCGCATCAGTGCGACATCTGCCGCCGTTGCACCGCCCGCGGAGAACCCCGTCGAGGTCTTGACGAAGTCCGCCTCCGCCTCCTGCGCGAGGCGGCAGGCCGTGCGCTTCTCCGCGTCGGTCAGAAGGCAGGTCTCGATGATAACCTTCGTCAGGGCTTTTCCTTTTGCCGCAGCGACGACGCCCGCAATATCCGCGCGCACATAGTCGCAGTCCCCGTCCTTCAGGCGGCCGACGGGAATCACCATGTCCACTTCCTCCGCGCCGTCCGCGATTGCCTGCTGCGTCTCGAATACCTTCACCGCCGTTGGCGTCGCGCCCTGCGGGAAGCCGATGACCGTGCAGGTCTTGACGCCCGTGCCGCGCAGCTGCGTCGCCGCGTAGGCCACCCAAATCGGGCTGACGCAGACGGAGGCAAAACGATACTGTTTTGCCTCGCTGAGCAGCTGGTCGATACCGGCTCTCGTCGCATCCGTTTTCAGCAGTGTGTGATCGATCATCTTTGCAACGTCCATGTGTTCCTCCTGTCGATGCTGCACAAGCACCGATAAATTCACTGCGATCATCTTTCACTTACATATTACGTTGCTTTTGCAGCACTGTCAAAGAAAATTCACGCACAAGCATCCATCTTCCGCGTCGCTTTCCTGTCACTTCTGTTCTTCGGTTGAAAAACCGCCGCCGCCCCGCTATAATGAAAGAAGAATATAGGAAGCACTGATAAATTCAGCGATTCCTTCATCAGCAAAAAGGAGTGCTCACATGGAAGAACTCACCCTCAAATACGGCTGCAATCCGAACCAGGTGCCCGCACGTGTCTTTGCCGACGGCGGACTGCCCTTTACCGTGCTGAACGGACGGCCGGGCTACATCAATCTGCTCGACGCACTGAACAGCTGGCAGCTCGTGCACGAGCTGAAGGAGATGGCGGGGCTCCCCGCAGCGGCGTCCTTCAAGCACGTCAGCCCGGCGGGTGCGGCACTCGGTCCGCCGCTCAGCGAGACATTGGCGCGCGCGACGCATGCGGC
>NZ_GG694007.1:218910-370267 GCF_000160695.1 Centipeda flueggei ATCC 43531
GCGCGCGCTCTCGCCCGTTGCCTGCGCCTATGTGCGGGCGCGCGGCGCGGACCGCATGAGCTCCTACGGCGACTTTGCCGCCGTCTCCGATGTCTGCGACGAGAGTCTTGCAGAGTTCCTGCGCGGCGAGGTCTCCGACGGCATCATCGCGCCGGGCTATACGGAGAAGGCCCTGGAGATTCTGAAGTCCAAGCGCAAGGGCAGCTATCTCGTTCTTCAGATGGATGAAAACTATACGCCGCCCGCCATCGAGCGCAAGGACGTGTACGGCGTCACGTTCGAGCAGCAGCGCAACGATGTGAAGATCACGGAGGACTGTCTCACGGATCGCCCGACGGCGAACAAGGACATCCCCGCTGCCGCCCGCCGCGACCTCCTGCTCGCACTCATCACGCTGAAATACACGCAGTCGAACTCCGTCTGCTACACGATGGACGGACAGGCGATCGGCGTCGGCGCGGGACAGCAGTCGCGCGTCCACTGCACGCGCCTCGCAGGAAACAAGGCGGATATCTGGCAGCTGCGCCATAGCCCGCAGGTGCTCACACTCCCATTCCGTGACGATGTGCGCCGTCCCGACCGCGACAACGCGATCGACGTCTACGTCGCGGGCGACGAGGACGACTACGCCCTGCTCGCGGCGGACTGGCAGCGGCTCTTTACCGAAAAACCCGCGCCCTTTACACGCGAGGAGAAACGCGCCTACCTCCGCACGGTCACGGGTGTCGCGCTCGGCTCGGACGCGTTCTTCCCGTTCGGCGACAACGTGGAGCGTGCTCATCAGAGCGGCGTCTCCTACATCGCGCAGAGCGGCGGCTCGATCCGCGACGACAACGTCATCGCGACCTGCGACAAATACGGTATTGCTATGGCAATGACCCACATCCGCCTCTTCCATCACTGAGGAGGAACACAGCCCTCATCCTATAGGGAGCTTGGCACTGCGAAAAGACAGAGACGGGGCTGCGGTACGAATCGAAACATTCGTACCGCAGCCCCGTTTATGATGGACAAACGCCATGACGATTATACGTCAAAGGCCTCGATCTGTCCATGGATGATGCGCACCGCCTCGGCGAGTTCACGCGCTACATCCGCCATGCCGTTGATGTCACTCGTCTGCTGCTGGATGCTCGCCGCCATTTCCTCGGTGCTCGCGGCACTGTTCTGCGCCCCGTCCGCGAGTGAGGTGACGAGCGGCGTGATCTCTCTGACATTGGCAAAGATGGCCGACATCGATGCCTCTAGTGACGCTGTTGCGCACTCGAGGCGCTCGATGGAGGATGCGATGCTCATGTAGTTGCTGCGCGTCGAGTTGATCGCCTCCGTCTGGACGGCCACTGTGCGCTCCACATTCTGTATCCCCGCAACGGCGTTCTCCGAGTTGTGCGTCAGTTCTGTGATGATTTCCTTGATATCTTTTGTAAAGCTGCTCGACTGATCGGCGAGCTTGCGGATCTCATCGGCAACCACAGCAAATCCGCGCCCCGTCTCTCCGGCACGCGCCGCCTCGATGGCAGCGTTCAGTGCGAGCAAGCGCGTCTGCTCGGCAATGGACTCGATCATCGTACTCGCCTCGCCGATCTTGCCGGCACTCTCGTTGTTTTCATTGACGAGGCGCGTAATTGCCGTGACGTTGGCGTTTGCCTGCTCCGTCTCCTGCAGGAGGTCATGCACCACAGCCGTGCCGTGCTCCTTTTCCTCGGCGACACGCGTGCTCACCTCTTTCAGATCGCGAAGCAGGTCCTCATTTTTCTGGAGAGAGTGCTCGATCGACTGGATGTTGTCACTGATCGTCTGCGTATGCATTGCCTGATCGGTCGAGCCGTTCGCGATGTTTTCGATGGTGCGGCTCAGCTCCTCGCCGGCACTGAGTACATTCTTACTCGACGTGCTGAGTGTCCCCGACATCGTGCTCAGATCGGAAGCACGCTTCCCGAGTGAGGCAACCATCGACTTAATCTGTTCACCGAAGTCATTCATCGTGCCTGCGAGAACGCCCACCTCGTCAGCGCTGCTGGTCTCCACGCGGTGGATCTTTATCTTGCCCGCCTCATTCTTCGAGAATGCACGCACCATATCAACGACAGGACGTGTCACGCTGCCGCTGACCTTGAGTGCCAATACCGCACAGAGGGCAAGTGCAGCCACAATGCAGAGGATGGAGAGTTCCAGTTCCTCATGCGTCGCTGCACGGCTTTCCTCACTGCGCTCCGCAAGATATGCATCGATGTTGTCCACGTAGTTGCCCGTCGAGATCACCCAGTTCCACGGGGCGAACTTCAGCGAGTAGGCACGTTTCGGTGAGAGCTTCCCCGTCCCGACGTCCTCCGGCTTTTCCCACATAAAATTACTGTATCCACTCCCATCGTTCGCCGCGGTGATGAGATTGCGGATGACATAGTTGCCGTCGGGGTCACGGTCGTCTCTGCGGTCCGTGCCCTCCTTGTTTTCCAAAAATGGATGCGCGATCAGCCGGCAGTCTGTGTCGTCAATCCAGAAATATCCGCTGCCGTCTGCTCCATAGCGCAGCTTTTTCACACGGGCAATCGCCTCTGCCTTTGCCTCATCCTCCGTCAGCCGTCCGTCCCGGTACATATCGTAGGCGCTCTGCACCTCACTGCGTGCGAGCTCCGTCGCGACGCCGATCATATTGTCGTAGTCCGTGTACAGCATCGTACGGAATTGCTCCTGCATGTGGCGACCACGCATATCTGCCATGATGAGCAGCAGCGCGATGATGAGCACCGACAGCGCAATCACCGGCGCCATCAGCGCCAGCATGAATTTACTCCGCAAAGATTTCATTTTTACAGCCCTTTCTCTCTCGTGCGTCTCTTATATTAGAAGTTCGCGCGCTGCCGCAAAAATCCTCTTTTTATAAAACTTTTGTTTTCTGTGGAGATTCACACAATATGTCTCCTGCCGGGCACTTCTTTTCTCTTTCCCTTTTCCGCGCGCTATGCTATAATAAAATATCGTTAGAAGATGGCGGAGAACGGTTATGAAAAAATATCAGATGTTCCTCCTGCTGATCCTATCCATCGCCGTGCTCACTGCTGCTGTGACCGCATCCGCGGCACTGCCGCCCGTCTCCGGCGCCCAGCTGATCATAAAGCCCCTGCGCACGGAGCAGGGCAGCGATGTCCGCCGCGCCTACTATCAGGTCGGCGGTACAGAGATCAAGGCAACGCTCGCACAGATGGGTACGCAGCTGCATTTTACCCTGTGGGAGGGCAAGCAGAACGTCTTTCACTTTAGTGCACCGGCATCGCGTCTGGGGCTCGGCTCTGCAGGGGCGTTTATGAGTGACGGGCATTTGTTCTTTTACTGCAGCATCAACACACGTGCCGGCTGGCGTCCGCCGGGTGCTCCGCCCGCCTCGGGGCGCGGCGTTATCGTCGGAAAGTCGCCGGCGGACGGTGCCTGGCGCATCTACGTCGACAGCAGCGACTACTACAATCCGATCCCTGACGATTTTCAAGTCTATATCGGATCCGTGCAGCACAGCGCGGACCATCCGTACATCGCGCTCGCATTCGGCCGCGAGCTCTATACCGACACAGGCAGGCCTGCCGTTCGGTATCGGCTCGCCTATCATGCGGATACGGATCAATTTGCATACGAAGAGGAATAACATACTAGGAGGTGATTGGTCGTGATCAAAGCGGCCAAGGCATTCGAGAAATATATCAAAAAGGAAGACATCACCGGTTTTTCTGTCCGCGAATTGGGCGACGACCGCGACACCACCGTCTTTGAAAGCGAGATTGCGGCAGAGGAGCGGCGCCTGCCCATCGCCGTCATCATCGACAGCACGGCCTATGCGACCATCCGCGTCCGTCTTGCGCAGAACGCCGTCGACGACACGAACGCCATGCTGCTCACGGGCTGGCTCATGCGGCAGAATCAGGACAGCCGCCTCATCAAGTTCTACCTCACCTCCGATACCGCCATCCACGCCGACGTCGTCGTCCCGCACAACCCCGATGCGTTCGACCCCGAGGTCATGACGAGCGTCCTGCGCGTCTTCGTCCGTGACATCACAAAGCTCATGCCCGACCTCGCCATGCTCCTGCCCGAGGAGTGAGGCGCATTTGACAAACAGTTCCAAATCTGCTATTATAGCAACCACTGCGGGCGTAGTTCATCGGTAGAATGAAAGCTTCCCAAGCTTTAGAGGTGGGTTCGACTCCCATCGCCCGCTCCAGAGAAATACAAGAGCCGTCATACTGACGGCTCTTTTTTGCTGTGCGAAATGTACTCACATCCATGATCCCTCATTGGATCTCACATTCCTGCATCACGGTCTATGCCCCCTGAACAGCATAAATCCCCCATTGCTGCGCAGCTATGGGGGGCAGAACAATTTCGATTATGCGGCTTGCAATTTATGACGGGTTGTATTCCTGCGTGGTATTCCCCGTCACAATATAGTTGAGGATGGCGTTTATGATCGGCTTTGCATCGTAGTAAGATGGTCTGGTGCCGAACGTCTCATACTCCCATCCGTTTGCTGTGCGCGTAAAGCGATACGTCAAGACACCTGTATGCTCACGCTCAAAGGTACAGGCAACACCACCTGCATTCCCATCAAACCAGCGCGAGGTCGTATCCGCCATCACGCCAACGCCCTTGCCTTGATAAATGTAGATCGTCGCGGCATCTGCACGCGCCGGCCCACCTGCGATGACAAGTCCGATCAGAAGCGCAAGCATGACTGCGAATACATTCTTCCCGTTGCACATAGACATCACCATCCCTTTCTTACTGCGAAATATAAACGAACAAACCACAGGCCGCAAAAGCGGACACTGCCGCCTCACTCCTGCCCGATGTCCCATCTGCACGGGACAGATCAACTGTCTTCCGCCGTCAGACGCACCGTAATGATCAGGTTCCCTTTTGCATCAGTATCACCATGCATCTCCTGGATAATACGCCGTCCCAGTGCACGCGCCCATACGGTGTCATAGGTTCCATTGCCGACGAGCGGACTCTTCTTTGCCAACACGTTAAACTCATCGTGAGATACACCCATGGCGATCAGCAGCGAGGCAAGAGCACTTCCAACATAGGGAACAGTATTCGGTTTATTTCCGTCTGCCATGATGATGACCTTGGAAACAAAGCCTCTGTCATTGCAGAAAAACGAAACAACCGCGGCCTCTCCTTTTGCCCCGATGGATGAAAGGTACAGATCATAGTCACTGTCTTTGGAAACTCGGCCAATGTGAGTCAGCTCGGTCAAACGATACGGACGGTCAAGTGCCGCAAGGACTGCATTGCCTTCGTTATAAAGTGCATATGCACCCATGTCGCAGATCTGCACGACTCTTGCATCGGCAGAGGATGCAAATAAAACCGCAGAACAAAACACAAACACAGCAGCGATTTTTTGCAGGATTTTCATATTTGCTGACCTCCTTTACGCATACAATGTCCGATGGATGACAGTCCCCCGATGCAGTCAAGGACGAAAGATGGCAATGCGGCAGAACGGCTGATCGTTCGGCAGGCTCATGACGCGAACATAAAAGCCCTCGCCGCTTTGTCCCATCATCGTTCTCAATGGGGTTGTCCAAATATCAACATAGGCCTTTTGCCCGTTGATGACAGGGGCAGCAGCCGTGCGCAGAGCCGGCATGTCCGCCGCGAGCAGCGCACTGACGAACGAGATGAGGATCTCATTTTCAACGAAGGCAGGCCCTGCACCGGTATCATAACTGACCTCGATCAGCAGAGCGTCAATGTTGCCCTCCGCATTGGTACTGAGGTAGATGCCGTTGTTTTTCTGTGGGAATTCCATAAAATACAGCATCCCGCGCTGATAGGCCGCGCTCAGTCCCGCGAAGCGCTGCAGCTTCCTGTCCGTCTCCGAATAAAACATATCGATACGATGCCGCTCATCTTATTGATATTGCTGTAATAATTGACGAGCGAATATGTTGTGCATATAAGCAAAATACTCATACGGCGCGGGATACTTGACGACAACGCCGTCACTGCGGCGCACCTCACCAAAGGCCGCATAGTCAGACAGATCATTGAGCGGCGCACCGGCAAAGGCAGGAACACTCACCATCCCGAAGAAGCATAATGCTGTCATAAAAATGATGGTGCGCAGACCTCCTATCACCACATCTTCCTTATTCGATCTCTATTTTGTATTAAACAAAACATACCGACTATTCACTTTTAATTTATTCGGCATTTCTCTTTTATTTTCCTTCTTTTGATTTTAGGAAATGTGCTCCAGAGTATAAGTAAACAGCGGATCAGGGAATACCGTATCCACGGCACCTCCCGATCCGCTGCTTGGGAATGTATCAACGAAATAAAATCAGCCGCGCACCTCGATTTGGCACGCCCGCATCGCGTTGAGCGCGGTCGTATGACTCTCGGGCGTGACACCCGCACAGCAGGCGGCGTCGACACTGATGCGCTTTTCGGGGTAGAACGCCTTCACGAGGAGGGCGTTCGAGATGACGCAGATATCCGTGCAGAGCCCGACGAACTCGATCGCATCGTAGTCCGCGAGGGCGGCGGGGAGTGCCGTCGCGCCGAACGTGGGCTTTTCGATCACGGCGGCCGCCGCATCGGCGAAGGAGCGGAGTTCCTCCACGATCGCCCAGCCCGCCGTGCCGCGAATGCAGTGCGGAACAGGCAGATGCTCCCCCTCCTGGGTCGCGAGATAGTCCGCGCCGTGCGTATCCATGGTAAAGACGAGTTCCGTCCCCGCCGCACGCGCCGCCGTCAGCTTCTCCACCATGCGCGGCAGCATTGCCTGTGCCTCCGCCGTGCCGAGTGCGCCGCCCACGAAGTCGTTCTGCATATCCACAACGACGATTGCCTTCTTCATTGTATGCCCTCCATTTTCTGATGCTCCCGCCGCTGTCGGCGCGCGGGAGCTTTTCTGTTCTCTCAGCTCTCAGTGCGCTCTCTGCTCCATCCTATAGCGCGCCTCCCATTCATCATAGATGGGACGGAGGCGGTCATCGAGATAGGAGAGTGCCTGCGTGCGGATCGCGCCGGGGATGCCGTAGTACGCCTCAGCGATCGCGCCCGCAATCGCAGCAATGGTGTCACTGTCCCCGCCGAGTGAGATCGCCGTGCGGATGGCATCCTCAAAGGAGCATGACTCGAGGAAACACTCAATCGCCTGCGGCACAGTATGCTGGCAGGTCTCGTTAAAAATATAGTCCTCCCGAATCCCGTCAATGGTAAAGTCGAGCGCGTAGTAGTGCTCCACGATATGGGCGGCGATCTCCTGCTGCGTGCACCCCGTCCGCGCCATATAGACGGCGACGGCAGTCGCCTCCGCGCCCTTGATCCCCTCGGGGTGGTTGTGCGTGACCTCCGTCACCGCCTTGGCGAGGGCGATGGCCTCCTCCATGCTGCGCGCGGCAAATCCCGCGGGACTGACGCGCATCGCCGCACCGTTGCCGAAGCTGTCGTAGGGCGCAGGGTTATCGGTGATAAACATCCACCAGTAGAACCGCCCGCCATAGCCGCAGTCAGGATAGTGCCGCCCGATGCTCCGCATCCAGTGCACCGCATTCGCGCGCAGGCGCGCATAAAACGCCTCCTCCGCCTCTGCCGCATCCGAGAGCCCCGCGACATCCGCTGCAGATGTGTCCGCTGCCTCCCTCTGCGTCTCCATGATCGCCTTCGCCACGGACAGCGTCATAATGCTGTCATCCGTCGCAAAACAGCCCTCCGCAAAAAGCTCAAAGTCCTTGCTGCGGTGATTGTCGAACTCAAACCGCGAGCCGACAATATCGCCAATGATCGCTCCCAGCATCGTATGGCCTCCTTAAAGGAATCACACCCCCCTCACCGCATCACGCGGTTAAGCAGCGTCTGGAAATCATTCACATGCTCATAGATCACGCAGTCGCTGTGCAGCGACGCGAACAGTTTCTTTGCGCAGGCGATCTTTGCCTCCTCGATGGGGCGGAGCTGGAGCGATGAGAGCGTCCCCTTCGTCTCCGCGACGAAGTAGATGTGCCTTTGATCCCCCATCCTGTCAGTTCAGCCACGATGGTGTGCGGCATCACCCCCTCGGGGAATAGATGAAAGATCAGCCACGCAGTTTCTGTATGTTTAGGATATCGCTAAATACGAAGGAGAAGCATGCCTCACTTAGCGTTAATCAAAAACCATATCTGGTTTCTCTTTTTTACACTCCCTTTCAACCTTTTCCGGAATCTTCCCAAGGAAATAGTCCTCAATAATATTCCACATCTCATCATTTGAGAATCCGCCCTCATAAATATAGGTCAGCATCTTCACCGAGATCAGGTGTCTTTCTGCTACCATATCAAGCAGTCTGTTGTGATAGCTATGGGGTGCATTTGTGATGTTAATCAATGCCTGCACCTGGTTTACATAAATATAAAGCTGACTGTTAGCTCCGCCGAGCATTTCAAAAGTCAAACAATCCAAAGCTTCAAGTATGCCAAGTATTACACTGTATTCTTTCGTCCGATTTTTTGTATCGTTGATGAGATATAACTTTCCAGCCGTCGTTTCCCGGTCAATGTTATCAAACCCTTTTTCTACCCACGAGAAATATGAATTTACAGCAACATTGAACTGATAGGAACTACCATCAGAGGTTGTTCTCTCCCTCGCAATCGGTGTCTGCGTCTTTGCAAAATTTTTACGGTAAGAGTCCATAGAGGCTATAAGAGTTTCGCTTATCGTCCTTGCCTTGTACTCACTAAAATGGCACTTCTTTTTTATTTCATCAGCAATCTTTTTCATCGATGTAAACTCATTGGATTGTACCTTCTTAAATATGAACTTCTGAATCGCCCTCCATACATTCTTAAATGTACTTACATAGTCATTGTCGAATATCACATCAACACATAACGCAGGCGTCATAGGGTAATCATTTACAAAATCCAACTCCTCGCCCTTTTTTGAGTACAACAAAAACTTAAACTTTGGAAAGGATAATGTTTTGTAGCCCTTATCCCATATAGAACCTAGTCTAACCCGACATATATGTCTTTTGGACTCGATCTCCTCTAGCACATCATTACGATACTTTTTGCGTATTTTATCCTGTATTTTAGGATCAATCTCAAAAAAGCCTACCGAGAACATAGGAATCGGTCTTACCGTCACGGGAGAAAATCCGATTTTCGACTCGAAGTCTTTCTGTATAAGCAAAAGAGCAGTCTTTACCTTATTAATATTTTCATCTTCATCACTGATGGGAGACCTGAAAATATATGAAAAACTCTCGGCATCCAGAAGCATAGTATTCCTCTTTTTTGTCATATCTTGACGATTACTCTGTCTATGCTTCTGATAAAGCTCATTTATCTTTTCTACAACCTTAACCAACTGATAATCCTGGATAGCAGACAAGCCGTGCAGCATGTTTATGTATTTGAAGTCTCTCCGGTTGTAATTGTAATAAGCTTCCCCTCTTAAATCCTCCCGTCTCGCTCCACGTCCAATTTCCTGGACATAGTCGCATACATTACCCGTCGGTGCAAAATGAACAACTAATTCTATGTCATTAATATCTATTCCCATACCGAATGCTTTAGTTGCGAGCATTACCAGCTTTTTCTTTTCGTAAAAATTCTCGTAGTTCTCCTGCTTTTTATCTTTCGTCATAGAACCATGATATACGGCAATGTGCTCGACCTCATGCTTGTTTCGTAAAAACTCATAACATCTATCAATGAGTGCTACCGTCGGGAAATAGATAAGCGTTTTCTTATTTGTGAGTATCGCCCGTTTTAAGACAGACTCGATCTGCTCAAACTTATCTAACTCATACTCTGCACGCTCTCCCTTAGCTTTCTTTTTCTGATCTATGACAATATCAATATCCCCTCGTTTAACATAGCCAAGATAAGTGATTGGATTCAGCATATGGAGACTATTTATCGTCTCTGTGTACATATCCTCAGGACCGCGATAAATTGCTGTAGCTGTAAACGTAGCAACAACAAACGATCGTTGTTTGTTCTCAATCTGCTTCTTTCGTAACTTTTTAATATGATCGCCTAGATACCAATAATCTGGTCTGAACTGCTTGCCCCATGTGGTGACAATATGCGCCTCATCGATAACAATCATCCCTATTGTGCGATCTCCAATAAGCTGCTCCACATCACTTCTACTGAGGAGTGTTTCCGGAGAGATGTATAATATGTGATACTGACTGTCTGCCACCTTATCAATGATATCCTGCTTAATAATCGGCGAAATATCAGAATTTATGGTCTTTGCATGCCTATAACTTCTCATTTCAAGGTTCTTCACTTGGTCGTTCATAAGACCGATCAGTGGGGATATTACTATAGTCAACAAATTAAATTTTTCTGCAAGATATATTGCCGGAACCTGAAACATTACCGACTTCCCAGCCCCAGTAGGTGCGGTAACAAATACATCTCTAAAATCCTTATCTTCATCACAGTTTTCAACCTGTTCTACAAGATTAGATATAATGCACTCCTGAGATACATTGATAACAGACTTTTCTCCTTGTTCAATTTTAACCATATCATATACGGGCAAAGTTCGATATGAATCATAGCCCCAATACTTCCTTAAAATATCTCCATACTCATCTCGATGGTCAAATTCATCTGTTACAGTTTGCGATTGAATATAGAATATCTCGGTATAATCCTTCCAGTAATATGCTAAAAGGGCAATATGATCCTTAAGCCGATTCATATTTCCCGTATAGTTAGATATTCTGATATACAGCTCATCAGGCTCCGAAAACACTCTTTTCACCAAATCAATATAATCACTCTCCTCGATTAAGTCCATTTCCAACGATGCATTATCCGGCGCTGATGTTATATCAAATTTCTTTTGATCAAAAACATTTTTATGAACTACTTTATTACTCTTCAAAGACGAAGGTTCATTGTAGGCCCCGAGAAGATAGCCATTATATTCTTTGATTCCATCAAATATTGCAATATATTCATCAATATCTCCAATATAAGTTTCATCATCTTCATCGACTTTGGATTCTCCAAAGTGCGCAAGTAAACTGTTTTTTACATCATCTGTAAAGCAGTTCTCTACTGGATACAAATCCATATAAAGATTATTCTTCAAGATAATAATCTCTTTATATTGTGCGATAGCAAAATCTGATATTAAGAGAAATTCTTCGTATGACAAGAACTTTCTTTTGCCGTAGATAGACATAAAGTAGCCCATCTTATCACTCACTACATCAGATAAAACAATTTTGTCTACCTCTGGATCAACAGCAGAAACAGGAATCCCCTTCAGAACGACAACAGATTTATCGTCAATATTCAATGTACTCATCTTATCTTTTATTTGGTTAATAATTATTGACCCGCTCATCTCTAATCTCCTTTACTCTAGGAAACTTTTTATATTATGCAATCTCGATGGATGGCGTAACTTCCTTAACGCTTTTGATTCTATCTGTCGAATACGCTCCCTCGTAACATTAAACAGCTTTCCCACTTCTTCTAATGTCCACTGTCGGTTATCCTCAAGACCGAATCTAAGTTTAATAACCTTTTTTTCTTTTTCTGTAAGAGTATTCAGAACATCATCCAACATTCTCCGTAATTCCTTATTCTCAATCATCTCCTCAATTGAAATGGCACCATCATCTGAAAGGAATTCTCCCAGTTCAACAGTTTCATCTTCCCCTACCGTTACATTTAAGGAGGAATAAGTAAGCACATATTCCTTCAACATCATGCATTCTCTTACCCGTTCCTCTTTATAACCAGTTTCATCCATTACTTTTACGATGCGTTCCTCTCGATTCAGTTCACTAAACATGTTCTCTACACCTGCAACCTTGATTATCTGCTCCATCATATGAACAGGTATTCTAATCACAAATCCATGATCCATTATTTCCCTTGTAATTGCCTGTTTTATCCACCATACTGCATACGTACTAAAAGAATACCCCATGCTGATGTCGAATTTTTTTGCCGCCGTTATAAGCCCTATAAAGCCAGCCTGTTCAATATCATCAAAATCAAGCCTATGTCGGTATCGCTTTTCATATCCCAAAGCATACTTATCTACAAGCTTTTTGTTTTTCACACACAAATCCTGCTCCGCTTGCAAATTCCCCTGTTGGATCATCGCGCATAAGATTTCATTTGATTGCTTTACAACCTCATTGACAACAACAGGTTTTGGATTTTGGGCCTTAAATCCCGTATCTTTAAAGAGTCCATCGTCATAAAGAACTTCAAACTTATCATCAGCATCCTCATCCTGCTCGTCAGCGTCTATAAGATCAATGCCGTTATTGTATAAAATATCTACTACAGCATATTTTTCTTTTAGAGAAAGTATCTCATATATATAATCAAACTCTTCATAGGTAATAAAACCGTCCTTAACATACGGTCGAGCCATGTCGATAATAAGCTGCTCATTCATTCAATCATCCCGTCTGATTACATCCAGGAGACATAGTCTCTGCATTCGTTAGCTATTTCTTTCAATAATTTTCCTGTCGATGATTCTTTATCCTTTATCGTAATGACGAGAGTGTCAATTGCTCTTGTGAAAGGTATCATCGCCCAATTATATATATACTTTCTTTTCTTTTCCTCGGGGCTCTCTAATAACAGCGAGTCAACCTCACCCTCAATATACTCTGCCAACTTTTCTTCAAGAAAAACATCAAAATCCATGCATACAACGGTCCATCCCTCGAGTCCTCGTGCCGAATCATACTGAAGTACTCTTACCTCATCGCTTGCCGTGCTATAGTTTCCTCTATTGCTGCTGTTTGTTCCATCCCAAAAAAATATATTGTGTCGCTCAAATTCCCTAATTAAAGCAAACTGCGACTCACCATTGCTCCTTTTTACGAGTGAATGAGGCGCAAAATAAAGCATGTCGTATGCAATGTTACCACACCTAATCAAAGAATCCATTTCCCTCTTGTGCACATCAAAGAGCATATTATCTGAAATGATAATGATTTTTCCACCAGGCATCTTGCCATTTGATATGATTTTCTCACTAGGCATATCAACGTGCTGCGTATATTCATTTAAAAAAGACACGATGTTTTCTTTTTGTCGCAGACAATACTTTAGCTTGATATTGTTCCGATCCCTTACCGTAGCCCAATCACACATTTGCCCTCTTCTGACAAATTGGTTTCCTCCATCGGCGATGATCGTTTTCCCCTTTTCAAAGAGTTTCAGGACAACATCTCTTTCACTCGCCTTCCAATCCTGTGCTTCATCTATTAGTACATAATCCCAGTCAAGCGTCTGATCCGCTGCCATAGATTCCTTGGCTAGACCAATAGCATCATCATCTGACAGGAACACATTCATCTCCCTCAATATAGAATCATACTTTTCTAAAAACTCATCCCCGAGCATACGTCCATCATAAAGCAAGTTATTCGCAAGCTGAAAGAAAAACGACTGCATCGTATTGATAGTGACGCAGTTTTCCTCAAACATATCTGGGAGTTCCGCCAGTGCAAACAATCGTCTTATGTCTGAAACCAAAGCTCTATTATATGTCAGGATAAGCACTCGCACTTGTTCTTCATCCACCAGCTTGATTGCTGTTTGTATAAGTCTTACCGTTTTTCCGGTACCTGCTCTTCCTCTATAAATCGACAGCTTCCCTTTAGAATCAATCAGTAATCTACCAGAGAGCGACTGAGTCGTTAGCCTTTCTATTCGACGCCTTGTAAGCTCCCCCATCTGCTCCTTTGATCTTGAAAACAGCATCAATGCCCTATGGAAATCCGCCACATTGCGAGATTCATAGTTCGAATCAAAAACATAACCAGACCGTGTCCTGAATGGCGGCTTCTGAAGAAACAATAATCGAATCAACGTCTTGAAGTCAAAATCTGCCCCTAAAACATTCGATGGAAGCTTTCCTCTCCCGTTGGTGAGCAGTCTATTAATATCATTTGATGTAGCCTGTGTAAACCAGATAAGGTTTGTAACAAACGGAGAAAATGATAACGCACTTTCAAAAAATGCTTTTGCTGAAATTTTCTGCTTGTTTGACTGGTTTGTTACACAATGCAATTTGTTTCCATATTTAACATAAAAATCCGTTCCTTGTAATACGATACCAGAAATGTCATGACGTTTAATTTCGATTGCAGTACAAAAACTATGCACATCTACTTTTTCGCGTATTCTTTTCTGTTCTTCTTTTTCAACAACAAATTCTCCATCCACATAATAATTAGTTAAATTGCCAAGCAAAAAAAGATCAATATCCTTGACGGTTTGCCCGTAAAGCGTAGCACTGGCAAAAAGAACTATCTCCCCCATTGCGGAGGCTGGCATCCCATCCTGGATTATTTTTTTCAATTTCAGAGCGCCTATATATTCATCGGACTCCTTATCCGATCCATATACTGATACTTTTACAGCCATCATTCATCCTCGTAACTGAAAAACTACAATCTCAACGAAATATGATCGCGTAGGAAGCGGCGTATCCGCCATTCTCTTACACGATTGTGCCGACCATTCGGTACATAGTGGCCTCAATAGTTGATGGGCCGACAACACTACAGCTAAATCATAAAAGCGAAGATGATTCGCCTATCTTCTCTCATATCCACCTCGATTGACTCCGTGTCACTCTACCGGTTTTCTGATCAATTCAATTAAGAAATCGCTGATAAAATGAGATATGCCAGATTGGCGTAGATTTTTCCGATTGAGGCAGCAAACCGGACGCATAGCAGAGGCTCTGTGGAGGATTTGCTAACGATAAGTGGGCAAAAAAGATGCGTCAAGATGGTCGTGCCGAATTTATCAGTGCTTCCTATATTTAAATTATATCATCATTATAACACAGGTAAAATACGCGCGCCATTATCACAATTTTACAGTTTTATACAGATCGCGGAAAATCCGCAAAAAAGGGCGTTTCCCCCCTTGCATTTTTTTTATTTTTCTCTACAATGTGGATACTGTCACACAAGGAAAACACAGATAGGGAGGGATGCACTATGACGATGCTGTCGCGCCAGTACATGATGCTGTTTGGAATCACGATTACGGCCTTTATCTTCAACACGTCGGAGTTTATGCCGATCGCGCTGCTCATCGATATCTCCGAGTCGTTCTCCATGACGGAGGCGGCGACGGGGCAGATGATCACGATCTACGCGTGGGTGGTGGCCCTGCTGTCGCTGCCGCTGATGCTGCTGACCTGCCGGATGGAGCTGAAGAA
This sequence comes from Centipeda flueggei ATCC 43531, assembly GCF_000160695.1. Lineage (GTDB taxonomy): Bacteria > Bacillota > Negativicutes > Selenomonadales > Selenomonadaceae > Centipeda > Centipeda flueggei. The sequence goes on from NZ_GG694007.1 coordinate 234,145, forward strand.
GTTGCTGCTCCTGATGGTGGCGCTCTTCGGTATCGGGCAGATGATCTCAGGGATCGCGACAAGCTATGATATGCTGCTCGTGGCGCGTATTGTCGTCGCCTGCGCGCACTCGATTTTCTGGTCGATCGCCGCGCCGCTCGCAACGCGTCTCGTGACGCGCGAGCATCAGCCGACGGCACTCGGTATGATCGTGACGGGCAGCTCGGTCGCGACGATTGTCGGGCTCCCGCTCGGCCGCGTGATCGGTCTCGCCGCAGGGTGGCGCATGACGTTCCTCCTGCTCGCCGTGGTCGCCGCTGCCGCGTTCGTCTATCTCGCGATTCTCCTGCCGCAGCGCACGCCGGGGGCGGGGGTCAGTGTCCGCGAGCTGCCGTCGCTCGTGCGTCAGCCTGCGCTCGCGTGCATCTACGTCATGACGGCGCTCTTTGCGACGGCGTATTTCACGATGTACAGCTACATCGAGCCGTTCCTGCACACGGTCGCGTCGTTCTCGCCCGATCTCATTACGGCGGCACTCATGCTGCTCGGGGTGAGCGGCATCATCGCGAGCCTGGTGTTCTCGCGCATGTACGGCAGGTGCCGTTTCTCCCTGCTGCGCTGGTGCCTGGTCGGGGTCGCCGTCATGCTCTTTCTCTGGCAGGCGGCATCCATATCCGTCGGCACGATGATCGTACTCACGATGGTGCTCGGCGTGCTCGCAACGCTCTACAATACGATGTTCCAGGCGGAGGTGCTCACCTCGGTCCCGCGCGACGCATCGACGGTCGCGACGGCGATCTACTCGGGGATCTTCAACCTCGGCATCGGCAGCGGAACGTACATCGGCGGGCTGGCAGCGGGGGCTGACCACATCGCCCACATCGGCTACATCGGCGCGGCCATCGCACTCGTCGCCGCCCTGCTCTGCCGGAAGGTCTACCTGCCAGCGGTAAATGTGCATCACAGGAATCTGCGGTGATCTGAGGAAGCACTGATAAAGCATACATAAGGGACATGACGCAGCAGCTTGAGCGACGCGGTAGCCTTTTTTCCCCATCACCTTATTCATGGAAATGTAATCTCTTATCACTGAGCAGCCTCTCGACAAGTCAGTCACTCTCATCGCTGCCGCTGCACCGGCAGCAGCTTCCCTGACAGGACAAAAATCTGCGCCAATCTGACCAACTTCATTTTATCAGCGATTCCTAAATACACACAAAATCCCGCCGCATTCGGAGCATTCCGAACGCGGCGGGATTTTTATGTGGGAATGTAACGATTCCTTTATTCTGTTCTTTTCTTCCCGCCCATGGTCATAAACAGGAAGAAGATCGAGAGGACACAGGAAGCGAGGAGGCTGATGAAGCCGCCCGTCCAGCCGAAGTGGTCAACGACGAAACCCATGTAGACGCCCGCGAACGCGGAGCCGACGATGTAGCCCATGAGGCCCGTAAGGCCGGTCGCGCCGCCCGTTGCGACACGCGGCACCATGTCCGCCGCCTGCAGTCCGATCATCATGACCGGCCCGTAGATGAGGAAGCCAATGGCAATCAGTGCGAGGTTGTCCACGAGGACATTGCCGGGCGGGTTGAACCAGTAGACAAGGATCGCGACGATGACGAACGTCATAAAGATCATCGTTGCGGGCGCACGCCGTCCGCGGAATACGCGGTCACTGAGGTAGCCGCTCACGAGCATGCCCGGGATGCCCGCCCACTCATAGAGGAAGTATGCCCAGCGCGAGCTCTCTTTGGAGAAGCCCTTGACCGCCGCGAGATACGTCGGCGCCCAATCGACGACGCCGTAACGGATAAAATAGACGAAGATATTCGCGATCGCCAGATACCAGAGCAGCTTGTTCTTGATGATGTACTTCATCAGAACTTCCTTTGCCGTCATCTGCTTTTCCATGACGGCACCGTGCTCCTTCGGGTAGTCGTGCTTGTACTCCTCGATCGGCGGCAGACCGCAGGACTGCGGCGTGTCGCGCAGGAGGAAGAAAGTGATGAAGGCAAGGACGATGGAGATCAGCGCAGGGAAGAAGAAGATACTGTTCCATGTGCCAAAGAGTGCAATGCCTGCCGTCGCCAGCGGTGCGATCAACCCGCCGCCGAGGTTATGCGAGACGTTCCACCACGACCACCACGCGCCGCGCTCGGTCTGGGAGAACCACGTCACCATGGACTTTGCATACGGCGGGTAGCCCATCCCCTGGAACCATCCGTTCATGAAGCTCAGGGCGCACATGATCGGAATGCTCGTCATAACCCCCGGCACGACGCCGAACGCGAGCGTCACGAGCGCACTGAGCAGGAGGCCCAGCGTGGCAAAATACTTTGGATTCGAGCGATCCGAGATGTTGCCCATGACGAACTTGCTCACGCCGTATGCAACCGAAAGCATGGTCAGGACGATACCAAGATCCGCCTTGGAGTAGCCGTAGTCCTGAATCATGTAGGGCATCGCGAGACTGAAGTTCTTGCGAATCAGATAGAAGGTCGCATACCCGATGAACGTCCCGAGAAAGACCTGCCGTCGGAGTGACTTGTACCGCTCGTCAATCTGGTCGGCGGGCAGCCGCTCAATGTGCGGTGCCGGTGAAAAAATTGACATATGAATTCATCTCCTTTGTGAAATTTTATGCTGTCTGCAGTATAGCGAATGCAGCATTGCCCGACCATCGGCAAAGTTCTGTTTTTCCCTCGGATTTCTCCCCATTTTTCCATCAGAAATACAGAACCCCACATCAGAAAAAATCTGATGTGGGGTTCTTTTGATATGTCTCGGCTCGCTACTGCAAAAGCCCATTCCGCAGGGCGAGCGTGACAAGCTCGCTGCGCCGACTGCAGTGGAGTTTCTCGTAGATATGTTTCTTATGTGTGTCCACTGTCTTGACACTGAGATGCAGCTGCTCGGCAATCTCCGTGATCGTATACCCGTGGATCAGCTCGTCAAAGACCTCTCGCTCCCGCGCCGTGAGCACGCTGCGCGGATCATCCGCCGCCTCCTCTGCGGGACGGAACATGATATCCATGAGTGACTGCTGCGCGTTCGGACTGAGGTAACGCCGCCCCTGCGAAAGTACCTGCAGCGCATCGAACAGCTCGTTATCCGCCGAGGTCTTGGGCAGATAGCCCATCGCCCCGTACTGCATCGCCTTGTAGATATACTCCTCATCCTCGTGCATGCTCAGCACGAGAATCTTCACCGCAGGATAGTGCGCGCGGATCTCGCGGATGCAGGCGAGCCCGCCCATCCCCGGCATCGAGATGTCCATGATCACGAGGTCGATCGGCTGCTGTGCCAGCAGCCGCAGTGCCTCCTCGCCGCTCTCCGCCTCCGCCGTCACCGTATAGGCGGACGTGTTTTTGAGCAGCAGCTTGATCCCCGCGCGGATCAGCAAATGGTCATCCACAATCATCAGATTCATCCGTCAGCCCCCTTCCGCGCAGCTCAATGCGATAGACCGTCGTCCACTCCGGCAGCTCTGCAGAGAGCTCCATCCGCCCCGCGAGCAGGCGCACGCGCTCCGCGATCCCATAGATCCCCAGATGCTTCTCCCGCCGTGCCGCACGGATGCGCTCCTGTGTGATCCCGATGCCGTTGTCCTTGACATAGAGCACGATGCGCGCACCTGCGGTCAGCCGGATCAGTGCCCGCGTCGCGTGGGAATGCCGCACGATGTTCGTCAGGCACTCCTGCACAATCCGATAGACTGCCACACTCTCCACGTCACCGGGTACCGTCTCGACCGCGCAGACGAGCTCGATGCCCACCGCGTGCTTGCGCCGATAGTCCGCGACCAGCTTCTCAAGTGCCGCCTCGATCCCCAGCTCATCCAGTGCCGGCGGGCGCAGCTCCACTGCGAGACTGCGCAGCCGCGCGAGCGTATCCGCCGTCTCGTCACGAATCGCAAGCAGTGCCTTCTGCATATTTTCATCATCCGTCTCGTTCGCGAGCGCACGCAGGGAAAAGAGCAGTGCCGTCAGCGTCTGCCCGCTCTCGTCGTGCAGCTCCATTGCAATCCGCTTGCGCTCCTCCTCCTGCGCCGTGATGATGTGCCGCAGGAGACGACTGCGCTCCTGCGCACCCTCGCGCAGATGCCGCTCCATATCGTTCATCGCATTCGCCAGACGCCCGATCTCATCCGTCGCGGGAAACGTGATCGCACGCCCCGAGAAATGCCCCTTGGAGATATGCTCCGCACGTTCCATCAGATGATGAAGCGGACGCGTCAGGATCTCCGACAGGCGAAAGATCAGCACCGCCGCGAGGAGCAGGATGACCAGCGTTATTCCGAGCATTTTCAGTACATTGGAGACCAACAGCTCCCGCAGCGCATCCTCGCTCACACCGACGCGAACCGCGCCGAGCGCACCGCCCTCGATGGGCCAGCGGATGTCCTGGATCTTCCCGAGGCTCGTGTCCACGCGCAGCACCTCCGGCTCTGCGCCGCCCGCCCCGTGCAGCTCGCGCAGATGCAGCGGCATTCCCTTCGTAAAGGTATGTGCCATCACACGTCCGTCCGTGTCCAGCAGAAAGATATACGATACAAAGTCATTGTTGCGCTTCTCTGTGTGGATCAGCTCCTCGAGCGCAAAGAGATTGCCCGTCTGCAACGCGTCGCTGCTGAGCTCCGCCACCTCTGCCGCCACACTCAGCCCGCGCCGCTCCAGTGACGCACGCATGATGTCAGACAGCGTGACGAGCATGAGCGCACCCGAGAGAATGGCGAAGAGCAGCACAATCCCCATCACGATCACCGTCAGCTTGCCCGCAATGCGGAGCTTTGCAAAATACTGCATCAGATCCCCTCTTCCGGCGAGAACCGCGGATAGAGTTCCGGCTGCGGCGGCACGAAACGGTCGATGAGCAGCTGCTCCATCGCCTCCTTTGCCTCCGGATCTCTGTCCAGATGCAGCAGGATCTCCTGCACCGCATCCGCCTCCCTCAGATCGCGCCGCGCCACCACAGGCCCCATCCCGCTCCCCGGCAGCACCTGTACGATCCGCACCTGCTCCAGCATCGCGGGCGCATACTCCTGATAGTAGTCATACGTCAGGCTCGCAATCACGCCGCCATCCACCAGGCTGTCCGCCACCGCACACAGCGAGTCGTCGTGGCTGTAGGTAAAGTAAGAGGAGCGAAAGAACCGCTCGGGATCCTCGCCCATTTTCCGCAGATGTGCACGCAGCTCAAGATAGCCCGAGTAGCTCATCGGGTCCACATAGACGAACCGCCGCCCGCGCAGCTCCGTGAGCGAGGTAACGCTGCTCGCACGCGGGACAATCACATACGAGAAATAGTAGTTCGTTCCGCCACGCTCCGGCATCGCCAAGAGACGCACATCCTCCTTTTTCCCATACACCATATACGCACCGCTCGACAGGAACGCCACATCCGCATCCCCCTTCGCCAGCAGCTGATTGATCTCGGCGTAGCTGCGACGGTGCAGGAGCAGCACCGGCCGCCCGAGCAGCCGCCCGAGACTGCGCACCATTTGGCTCTGATACCCCTCCGTGCGCGCGTGGTTCAGCACAGAGATCATCGCCACCCGCAGCGGCGTCTCGCGCATCTCCATCTTGTACCCCGGGATCGGCTCCACCTGCTCGAAGTCGATCAGCGCCCGCTGCTCGGCGCGGAGGGAGAAGAATACACCGACCAACAAAGCAAGCACCAGTCCCGCAAAAATGTATCGCCGCTGCATGATGCACCTCCTTTGCCGCGTACAGTCTGAGAAACACTCTCTTTGCTTTTCTCCTATTATAGCATATTCCGCAGCAAGAGAAAAAACCTGCCCCACAGAGGGACAGGCATGTTGCATATACACATCACGTCATCATGCGGTTGAGCAGCATCTGGTGAAAAAGGTGATATAGATTTCCAAAAAGGGAGAAAATACATCATTCGATTTTCTCGTGAATTGCAAGAGCAAGTTAAGGAATGTTTCAATAGCGTATACTTCACCCAAGAAGGTATTAAACCGTTATGCTGGTGTTTAATAGCCAAGAACTCGGCGAGGACGGCTGTTTATCTCATCCGCTATATTTCGGATATCTTCTAAGATTGATAGGATACTATCGTCTCCCTATTTCCATCACTCACACATTACTCTTCCTTCGATTGCATGGCGCACAGAGCATCTGGCAGTTCTCTGGGGTTGTTTTCCCGCCCTTGCTCCACGGCGTGATATGATCCGCCTGCATCTCCTCTATTTGAAATTGTTTCCCACATTTTGGACAGATTCCCTTTTGTCGCTGATATGCTGCACGGGACATACTCGAAGAAAACGCTCGTATACTCAGACATTTCTCCGCACCGCCGAGCACGTACTCATATACACCGGACTTCTTCGTGACATCATCGTCCTCCATCAGTGCGGCAACGCGTGCTTCCAGTGTTTTCGGGTCATATTTCCCGTCTTTATACCTATTGTAAAGGATTCCCCACTCCAAGCCCTTCATTTCTTTGCGATACTGCGGGAACGTAACCTGTACCCAATCCACAACACCTTTGAAGTAAAGCCACAAATCACTGCAATTCGTATCATGCTGGTGCTGTGCCATATAGTCCTCGATCTCAATATCATCTCGCGCCGCAATCCATCGGAGCGCCGTCTCCAAGTAATTTTGGCGGATCGCCGAACCGCTTAAATAGTCCTTGGCAAGCTGATGTGCAGGACACAGGGGTTTACTGAAGCGTTTTTTCGCCTCGGCAAGCCACTCTCCCGTATAGATTGCGTTGCGCAGTTCCTGTGCCGTCAACTGCTCACCGGCAATGTTGATGATCTTGAACCAATCCAGCTTTTCCCGATCCGTCCCTTCGCAGATGTAGACCATGAGAGGATAGTCCAGTATCTGCTGTTTCTCCTCAGCAGTCAGATTGTGGAACGCTCTGTGCTCAATCGAAAAGTCTCCATGAACGTACTGACAAATGCTGATCGTGCGCTGCTGGCCGTCCAGAAGCTCAAAATGCTCCCCTCCGCTTTTGACCCAGTACATGACATTCAGGGGGAAATTTTTCTTGATCGTATGAATTACTTCATCGCGCTGTTTATCCTTATAGATAAATTCACGTTGAAATGCCGGTCGGATGTTGAGTTTTCCGCCATATCCCACAACGCCGTTCTCCGCGCTGTCAAGGTATCCCTCCACGACGGCTCGAACAGGGATTTTTTGCAGCTCAATCTTCATGATGATACCATCCTTCTACGAATCAGAATACGTGGATATGTGTTTTTTGGTATGCCATTTGCTCCGATCAGCACCGGCGTTGCATTGAGGTCACTATAGTTGGGATAGTCAGCCTTGGTATATACCTTGGAGCGCAGCGCAGGATCGCCAGCACCGCGCTTTGCCATGCCGATAATCTCAAACTGATCGGGATTGTATTTGTCGAGAAATGTAATGGGAACGCCCATGATGCCATTACATCCTGTATCGGATAAAGAGACGCTTATACTTCCGTTCGCCGTGCAGGAGCGGCTGTGCAACACCGCTTGTGGAATCCCAGATTCCATGTGAGAATCCCTTTCCCTCGCTCTCGCTTGCTCCAAGGATCTCGAATTGATCGGGATTATATTTATCAAGGAAGGAGATCGGGACGCCCATGATACCGTTACACCTTCCGACGGATGATGATGCGGCTGTATAATCTCCGCAACATTCTGTCTGTCTGTCTGTCTGTCTGTCTGTCTGTCTGTCTGTCTGTCTGTCTGTCTGTCTGTCTGTCTGTCTGTCTGTCTGTCTGTCTGTCTGTCTGTCTGTCTGTCTGTCTGTCTGTCTGTCTGTCTGTCGAATCATGCGCATTTACAGCATTCTTGTCAACCCCCTCTGCTAAATAAAATCGTCCCGTCCCTCGTTTTCCATTGTATAATACGACAGGCTCCGCCACCTGATAGTCCGCACCAATGATCTCAAATTGATCGGGATTGTATTTATCCATATAGGTAATCGGGACACCCATGTGCTCGAAATAATCACATGGAATATCTGCCGTTTTTCCTACCTCAATCGCATCATAATTATCATAGCGCGGGTACTCCTCCGGCGTATAATGCTTGTAGAGGATCAGATCCTCATGTCGCGCATCATAGTCAATATTTGTGAACCAACGCACCCCCTTGACACGGATATATTTTCTTCCATGATCGTCAACCCGACATCCCGCAGCATTGAGCGGATAACTGTCCGGCACACGGAACTCCCGATCGCCGCTGTGGATCGACGCACCCAGCCACAGTCTGTTCTGCATGATCAGTGGAAACACTTCCTTATAAGTGATCGCATTGATATTTCCAATGATGAGAAAATCCTTCTCATATGTGACAAGCTGAGCAATAAACTCACGAAACAGGGAAAATGGCGGATTCGTTACAACGACATCGGCTTCCTGCAGGAGTTCCAGACACTCCGCACTTCTAAAGTCCCCGTCGCCATTGAGTAGTGTGAGTGTATTTTTCTTATTTTTAATCAGATACTCCACATCTGCGAGATCAACCCTACCGTCCTTATTCTCATCCTTGACCTCTGTGATTTCAATTTTATAGGTTCTACGTGAAATATCTTTTGGTGATACGGCATCCACAAAGGAGGCAAACCCCTGCTGCCCTCCCTCCTCATAGTATTGGAGTTCCGTGCCGCGCAGAGGAGAGGTTTGATAACAAGTCGCAATGAGCTTTTTCAAGTAAAGAGCATTGAAATTCATTGCAAAATACTTGAAAAATGCACTTTCATAGGGATCATCACAGTTACAGAAAACAACCTTTCCTGCAAAATACGTACGATAATTGCACAACTCCTTTTCAATATCTGAAAGCTGCGTATAGAATTCATCCTTCTTCGCTTTTGCCGCCTTATTCAGATCTGTATTCTTTGCCATACCGCTACCGTCACTCTCTCTATGAAACCATCTTCCTTAATCCGATTATAACATAAAGAAAAACCGCCGTACAGATGTAGGCATCGGCTGCTAGAAATTCGGGGAAGATTTACGTCATCTTATGCATCCTGAACTCACATTGATAACACAAAACAAAAATCTCGCCCCTACATTTGCAGAGACAGGCTTTGCTATGCCCTCTGTTCCAATACTTGCTCAACATAATGTACTCCATGCGGTTACCGAAGAAGAGGTGCTCCTCACCGCCGATGGCATAGTTCCCACGATCGGAATATCGATCGTCATCGTTGATGTGCGGAACGTGCTTCATATGGTACGCCTGTGCGAACTGATACGGCGCATTCTCGCAGTTCAGCCCCGAACGCTCCAGGATCACGCGGCTACCCTTCAGCAGAAGGATGCGGTGACGGTATCCGCGTCAAACGTGACGGCAATGCGCAGGGGCGCATAGTACCAGCCGTATGTACTCACATAGCAATTCAGATTTCCTGCCTGCGTAGGCGCGCCGAGGGTCGCCGTCACCTCTGCCAAGGTCATGCCGAGGTGGATGCCCGCAATCGATTCGTTGAATGGGGGGCCGTGCGGTGCAGCATCTGATGGTCGTTCAGCTTGATGCTGTCCGTGTCCGCATGGCGAATGTCCCATGTGAGATAGAGACTGCGGCTTCCCGTGCTCTCAAGGATGTCAAACCGCCCCGCCCCATTGGAGCCGACACCTGCAAAGTCATACGCAACGAGCACACGGCATCCATTGATGTAGCCGTCCCCCATCTGCAGGACACGACTTCCGTCCGCCATCGTATCAAAGTCTTATGAGATAGCTTTCACCCAGCACACAAGGACTGTCGCCTCTATAGAATCGTCCTCCGTTGCAGGATTTGCTTCATCTGCAAAACTAGTAATATAATCAATATCTTTCAATCGTTGTGCGATCTTCTCATTGACATCCGTCTTGGAAATCCGAACTTTATGCTTAGTACGATCCACAAAATCGTGATGAGGCTCATCCATATCATCAAAGCACCGCTCAAAATCTTCGCTCCCCAAAAGATCCGCACACGCCGCCATGAGATCCAATCGCTCAGAGTGACTGAGATAGTTCCATGCAGCAAAGAAGATTTCCTTTGTCATCGGCAACTGTAGGCTATACAGATTCTTTGCAATCCGCTCCGTCATATGTCCAATCCCATACTGTTGAAGGAGTTCCCCTCTCAGCGCAGGACTTGACTCCGGCGCAAAAATGATCTGCTCCAGAAAGTCCTCAGTGACCGTATTCGCATCGATATGCTCTTCCCGTACCAGAGGCAGAAGTATACGCAGAATCGACATGTCAAATCCGCCATTGACAAATGCGCGGATAAAATCGCCATCCAGATACTCTGCCGCTGATTCCCTCAGGGAATCAACATTTCCCACGGTAAACTTATGCAGCTCCTGCGTTATCTGAAACTGTGACCAATATACATAGATATTTTCCCACGTTGCTGCTAGCTTTTTCGTCGATAAAATCGTATCCCATATCCGACGAACACCTTCCTCGTAGTTTTGGAGATGGCCATAGCAACAATCGCGCAATTTGGATACACGAAAGTTTTCTTTGTCAATGAGCCTTTGACAAAGATCAATCTCTTCGATCAACCGATCCAATAATGCTAAAACATCTGCTTCATCGTCCGCAAGATGTTCTTGTTGGAGCATAACTTCCTTTATATAGAAAATCAGATTGTCATGGACACGATCCACAAGAGGTGCGTATCCGGCTTTCCGAACAACTGTATAACTCTTTGCAGGAAAGTCTTTCGCCAAGAGGGGCGCAACATGTACAATTACATTTTGTACCATATCCACATTCAGGACATAACGATTTTTTGTGAATATATCATCCAAAATCACTTTTGATACTCCATCAATATCAAGGTGATGAAATTGAACAGAAAGTATATCCAATGCTTCGCATATACAATCTGCTCTTACGCCCTTTAACCGTTGCAGGATATTTGCATTCCGCTCAAAAACATTGGTCAATAGTCCACTAACATTGAGTTCACCAATTCTTTTCTTTGGGACATTTTCCAAAATCCGTGCAAGGAACAAATCTTGTTGATCCTCGAATATCCACCGATAATCTTCAATCGAAACCCATATATTCGTCCAACGCATTGCCAGCGCTTCAATAAGCCTTCCGGATTGCTTTCCACTTTCGACATAAAAACAGAGGAATTCCCAACTCCTTTTGTCCGAAAACTTTAGCCTAGTGTATAGCGCCTCCTTTTTCTCCTCCGCCCCATCATGGGAAAGAAGTGCATCCACGAGATCGCAGTTATAAATTTCCTTTTGCCCAAAGTCCTCCACACTTAGATCTTGAATCACGGCAAGAGGTTTATGGAGTTCATAAAAAAACTCAGTTTCTCTTTGTTCCTTAACTGTACGTATGAAGTCCCGATCACTCTCGGGATAACTCTCTCCCTTAAAATAATTGATGTAATCTGCGTATGCCTCATCAATATAACCACGGCAAACAAGAAATACCAACAAGCCGTTGTTTTTTGCTTTCTCTCTCACCAAACCGATATTGTACTCGTCAATCATGGTGCGAAGGGGAGCATGTAACAAATCGCGTAGCTCTTTTTCCTTACTCAAAACCTCTTTTTCAGATGCGTAGTTTCGCTGAGAGTCTAACCACTGCCGCAACTCCGTTTCTTTTCTGTTTCTATACAACGGCTTTCCTGCAAACACCTCTTTGATAATGCCCTGTTCTCCTTGAATATGAGCAAAATCCTGCGGATAGAGATTCTTAAAGAGGATCATTGCAAATATTTTGTGATCCGCAAGGGCAGTATTTCTACTTTTCTTCAATGTTCCCTTATAGATCAGAAATTCATTGCATATATTGCGTAAGATACGCATATCTGCAATATAGGGGGACACATCCCTCATGAACTGCTCCGAGATATTATGACAGCACTTGTCTTTTTCTTGCTCTTTTCGCAGCCATTCCAGCAGCGCTTCTCTGGAGTTGGTCGTGTTGATGATTGGAATCACAGGAATGATAAAATCAAAGAACTTTGTTCGGTCTTCCTTACCAAACAAATCATCACGAACAGCGTAAACAAAGACAACAGGTTTCTTCGATATTGCATCGCTATTGTTCAAAAGGGTATTGAGTTCGCGCAGGCGTACAAATATATTTGGCTCATCTAGTCGATCCAAATCCTCAAAAAATACAACGCGGTATTTCGTCACTTCAAAGAAATAGACAATTTCATCCAGATGCCTGTTAAATACGGACTCTGATTCCCTTTCCGATTCGATTCCAGTACCTGCGGGCAGTTTCAAAGATTTCAGCTTGAGATGAGAAAACAGGAATCGCCACTTATAAACAGCCATTCCAAGGATAAATAATACAAAAAGAAATAACCCACCCATAGATGTTACAGTCGAACCCCCACTCCGGAGTGTCATCCAGTCAACGAGAGCCACCACTCGATCGAGGGTAAAAGGAACAAACAGAAAAACAAGTGAAATGCTCAGAAAGAGAACAAGAACAGCACTGTAATAGTCATTCCAAAAGGATCTATCGCAGAGTTTATGATAGCGGCTCTGTGGAATCTTATCTGATTCCACCTTGTAGAAAATCTGCTTAAGGATCCACTCGGATACTTCGTTCAGGGTTTGAGACGAATCATCATGCCGACACGTTTTTTCCTGTCTGTCAGTATCTCCCTTACAAATTTCAAACTCCGCCATCGATATCTTCATTGATACGTCTGATATGATGCGATTTTTACTACAAAGGTGATCGAAAATAATGTGTTTTCTCTCACGTTCGTTTCTCAAGAAGGTTTCAATGATACTACTTTTTCCGGAGCCATATGCTCCCGCAAGAGCAATATTATGGATATCTTTCTGCTGAAGCGCCCATGTGAGTGCATCCAGATATTCCTCCACCTGTTCTGCGCAATCCGTTGGCGTCAATGCTTTATACGATAATCTGCTCATATATTCCCACATCTTTCATCTTGTATAATATCCAATATCTTGAAAACGTTTTACCTACCGCCCCCTCAGGTTCTCCGTGATCTGCTTGAAAAAATCTGCACTCCATAGATCGAGACTCGATCTGTCACGAATGAACAGTTCGACATCCTGCCGCCCCTGTGCAAAATCAATAGTGTCAAACCGCTCGCACAGCATCCGTTTGATCTCCGGGAGATCACAAGGGGCATCGGGTGAGATGCGCTCGGACTGAATGAGACGTGCGCGCAGATGCTCCAGATTGACAGCCGCGCCCTTTGCAAGCAGGAAAACATAGTCGTACAGGTCTCTTCCCTTGACCCTATTTTTCCATGCGCGGCAGATGACAGCGTGTATCTTTCCGGCAAACAAGGAGGGCAAATCGTACAGATCAATGCTGTATGGAGATGGTCGGAGCTGATACCGATGCTCGAACGTCGCGTGTGTGGGCGGCCATACATCGATCTCGAATTTGATCTTGATTTTCTCATCCCTTGAGACGCCGCCCGTGAAACCTTCATCCACATAAAACAATAGCAGATGCTCTTTCGTATTCCCCTTCAAAAACGCTGACTGGATATTGCTTTCCCGTAATTTTTCTTTTTTCGACGGTGAGATTCAGCCCGAATGACCGCACTTCTTTTTCCAGTGCAGGAAAGTACGCCACAAGGTCAAATGCAGCATCTGCTCAATTCCTGCATTCATGCTCTCAGTCTCCTTCTCAATAATGTGGCAAGTTGTCTTATATTTGTCGATCGATAAAACTGCGCGAGAAATGCAACTTTCTCCGCGCTTAAACTCTGAAACGCTGTCTCTTCCACGCGGAGATCGTCAAACACGAGTGCAGACAGTTCCCTTGTGTTTGCAGTCGGCGGCATGGTATAAAGCTGATCGCAAAGTGCCTTCTCGGGTTCTGCGATGCGATAAAAATAGTCCCCCTCCTGCAAGCGTCTAATGCCCAAAGGGAATACGGCGGATGGAACATCTCGATAAAGGAACACGCCAAAAGGCGTTTGATATTTCTTATTCTTTCTCTTTTCAAACGTAGCACTTGTAACCACATAGACAGCCTCAGGGATCATACCGCAGAATCCCAACGCATACGCAAAAGAAATGTAAGATGGTCGGTCCATAAATGTTTCCGGCAAGAAGATGCCTCGAGATATCTCGATCTGTTTCATAGAGGCCTCTTACAATCTGGATGTATATTCCCTCTTTGACGAGGTGGGATAGTTTTGCTTTGGGATTTGCATAGGAGCTCAGCTCCGCTAATATCATATTTGTAGTTTTTATCATATCTGCTCCTCCTAGTTCAACTATATTGGACTAGAAGGAGGAAATCAATCATTTTACGGAATTATTGATACAATGAAGTACGTCATTAATGTAGAATTTCTATCTTTTTTTCTACAGAGGAAACGACCCAGACACGTAGCAAGGGCCATAGTGTCCGATCTTCTATTAAAGGGACGGCAGAGCGAGAATACTCGCTCCGTCGTCCCTTTTTGTCGGTGAAATCACATTCACTCTGCTGGCCGAACCTCCACCATCAGCGGCACGATCTCTCCGCGCCGCACATCGACGATGCCTTTGTCCGTCAGCTTGATATCGGGGCTGACGGGGAGTGCAAGTGTCGCAAAGGACATGATGGCATTATCATGCCGATAGCCGTTTTCCGCAAGGACGCGGCGAACGTGCGCGATCTGCTCGCCGAGGACGGGGAGCGGGCGGTCAGAGAGGATGCCTGCAATCGGCAGCGGCGCAAAGGCCTGTACACTGCCGTCCCGCACCGCAGCAACCCCGCCCTGTGCCTCAATGACGGCGTTCGCCGCCGCCTGCATATCCGCCGCGGTCTGTCCGAGGACGAGCAGGTTGTGGCTGTCGTGCGCATAGGTGGTCGCCGCGGCACCGCGCGTAAGCGCTGTCCCACCGACGAGTGCCATGCCGCAGCCGCCATTTTTACCGTGCCGCTCAAAGACACAGGCAAGGTTGTAGGGGCTGCTCTCCCAGTCGATCACACCGCCGCGCACGGGCAGCTCTGCCCGCCCCTCCGCAACGAAGGTCGTATGCTCCTGCACCTCGAGGATGCGGCAGAGCACCGCCCCCTCCGCGATCGGCGCACGCAGGACAAAGTCCTCGGCACTGCGCGGCGCCAGATGCACGCTGCGGTAAAAATGCGCGGGGAACGACGTGTCCCGTTCCGGCTCCTCCCACGCCTCGCCGCGCGCAAAGACCTGCCGTCCCGCGCGCCAGACACGCTCGATCTCAAAGGCCCGCAGATCCGAGAGCACGACGAAGTCGGCGACGTGGCCGGGGGCAATCGCACCCTTGTCCCGCAGCCCCATATGCTGCGCGGGTGCATAGGTCGCCGCATAGACCGCCTCCTCGGGCGCAAGGCCGAGCTCCATGCTCCGCCGGACGAGGTGGTCCAGCTGCCCGCGCCGCATGAAGTCATCGGGCATCGTGTCGTCCGTGACGAGGGCCAAACGCCCCGACAGACGGTTCTCCATGAGGTAATCGAGGAACTCCTTCTTCAGTGTCTTTTCCTGCAACTGGATGAACATTCCATTTGCGGCGCGCTGTGCGAGACCCTCGAGCGACTGATCCGTATGATCGGAGCGGATGCCGCGGCAGAGGAGCTGGGCCAGCTCCCATCCGACGAAGCGCGGGCAGTGCCCCTCGATGGAGAAATCCGGCCGGCCGTGCTGAATCTGGCGGATCAGACGATTCGTCTTGGAGTGCGCGTCCGCAATGACCTCGCGGCAGTTCATCACCTCGCCGAGGCAGATCACCTGATCCATGTGCATGAGCGCCTCGACATCATCGTTATCGATCGCGGCACCTGCCGTCTCGAGCGCGTCATTCGTCGACGGAACGGACGAGGGGATGGCGATGCGGACATCGCAGGGGCCGTCCTGCGCACTCTGCATCAGCGCGCGGATGCCTGCGAGACCGAATACATTTGCGATCTCATGCGGCTCCGCGATGAGCGTCGTCACACCGCTGCGCACCGCGCCGTTCATAAACGTACGCGGCGCGCACATCGTACTTTCAATGTGCATATGGCAGTCGATCAGCCCAGGGATGACGTACTGCCCCGTGAGATCGACCGTACACCGCGGTGTGAGCGGCAGTTCGTCCATGCCGACATAGGCGAAGCGATCGCCGCTGACGGCAATATTGCCCGGGATGAATTTTTTGAGATAGCTGTTGTATATCTTTCCATCAGTCAGAAGGATGTCAATATCCATACCATACTCCTATTTTACCCCTGCAATGGCGTAGAAATAATACGCGAGCAGGAGGGCAAGCAGATAGTGTCCCTTGTGCAGTTCCGCCGTGCGCCCCATGGCAAGCTTGATAATGACGAACGAGATAAAGGCGACGGAGATGCCGTTCGCGATGTTGAACGTGAACGCGGTGAACGCAACGCAGAGAAATGCAGGGATATACTCGGCGATATCCGTATAGTCAAGATTGCGCATACCCGCCATCATGCTGACACCGACATAGATGAGAACAGGTGCCGTCGCCGCTGCAGGAATCATCAGTGCGAGCGGCGTCACCGCGAGGATGAGGAGGAATGCGAGGGCCGTCGTGCACGCCGTCAGTCCCGTGCGGCCGCCCGCCTCGACCCCCGCGCCGGACTCGAGATAGGTAATGAGCACGGGGATCGTAAAGAGCGAGCCGATCGTCGCGGCGATGGAGTCCACGTGAAAGACCTTGTCAAGCCCCGGTAGATCGCCATTTTTGTCGAGGAAACCTGCCTTGCCCCCAATGCCGATCGCCGTGCCGAAGCTCGAGAAGAAATCCGGCAGGAAGAACGCAAAGAGGAACGGCAGATACGCGAGATTGAGCGCACCACCAAGGTCAAAGTTGAAGAAAATGGGGGCGATGCTGTCCGGGATACGGAAGATGCTCTCGGGGAGCTTGGTGACGCCCATGGGGATACCGATCACCGTTCCCGCGAGAATACTGATGAGAGCTCCACCGCGCACCTTACGTGCAGAGAGAACCAGCAGGATGATGAATGTGATCGCCGCGAGGAGGACAACCGGCTGTGTGAGATCGCCGAACGAGAGCGCGACCTTCTTCGCATTTGCTGCGAGCAGCTTTGCATTGCGCATCCCGATCACGGCGAGGAAGATGCCCACACCCGCACCGATCGAGATCTTGATGCCGCGCGGGATTGTCATGACAATAGCCTTGCGTATGCCAAGCACTGTCACGATGATAAAAAGCAATCCGCTCAGAAAAACGATCGCACTCGCCACACCAATTGGTACATTCTGCAGCTGCACCATCGTAATCGAAAAAATCGCGACACTGCCCATGCCGGGCGCGAGGGCAAATGGACGGTTCGTATACAGCCCCATCGCCATCGTCGCAGCGAAGATCATAAGCACCATGCCCGTGAGCATCGCTCCCGTCGGAACGCCTGCCTCACCCATCATGTGCGGGACAACGGCGAGCACATAGCCCATCGTTGCAAATGTCGTGAGCCCAGCGATGACCTCCGTTGTCGCCGTTGTGTGATTCTCCTGCAGCCGAAACTGCCGCTCAAAGAATGAATTCATTGGACACGCCTCCCAAAGGCAATCATAAAAAATTGAAGACGCTTTATTATAAACCCGTTATCAAACTTTTCCAATAATAAAGACGAAAATATTTCCTGCATCTCTAAAATCCCGCGTCCTTCTCAATATGAGGAGGATTATGATGTGTGCCGCCAACGAACGTGTGTCAGATGCCAATGCAGAGGAATGATCCCCGCAGTGAAAGCAGACTTTTCGAGGACGACAGCCGCCCTGCGCGCAAACGGCTGGAGCACATCGACGATCTGCCAGCCCGCTGTTATTCGGATGCAGTACTCGACGAGGAGCTTTTCCCCTCCTGCGTCGCGAGGCAGTCTACGCTGTGCGTATCCATAGTGATTGCGCTATTATACATATTTGCTGCATTCACGGCTTCCTCTCCGGTATGCAAAAGAAGCGCTTGCACGTGCTCTGCTGCCGCCCATACATAAAGTTCTCTCCAAAAGGATTTTCAACATGTTCGGAGAATTATTCCTTAGATTTTGAATTCAGCGAAGGAGAACACATTATGTACAAGAATCTTTTATGTTCCATCTTCTTTGCCGCAGTGCTGCTCCTATATGGGGGATCTGTGCATGCTGCCGAGAAGGAATTCCCGCTGATCGAGAATGCGGATGCCGCGGTCTTTGTCAACCGAGTGAACTAGGTTCTGCATGGGGAGGACTCCCCTGTCGTCCTGACTCCGCCCGCATACGACAAAGCAAAATCCGATTTCATGATACCGCTCTATACATCCCATACGCCGAGCGGTGTCACGGTCGATCTCTATATGACGCCCGACCGCGCCTATGTGCATCGTGCAGCGGCAGATACCGAAGTGATCGATGTGCAGGGTCTCAACGAAGCGATCGCGGTGATTGCCGCCGTTGCTCTCGCCAGCGGCATGACACACGATGAAATGTCTGAACTGTTCCTATGGAAGCCCGCAGAGGAGGTATACGCCCCAGACGAGCTGAAATGGGTCACGCCGGAAACGACGTTCAAGGTCAGTCGCGTTTACTGCAATGCGCGGTAGCAGATGATGGGCTCCGACTATCTCCGCGTTGGCCCATTTGTAACGATGAGTATCTATGCCGTCCATCAGTGAAATGAGAAGATTTCGGAGGAAAACACATGAAAAGGCAATGGCTTTTCCCACTCGTCTGCACCCTTACTTTATTCCTCTTTGCGGGAACGGCGCTGGCGGCGCCGCAAAAATCCGTCCCCATCCCCCTGCGCGATGACATCAGCTATGACGCCTTCCTCACGGAGCTAAACAGCTGGCTTTCCAGAGAGGAATTTCACATTGAACTGTCCGCGCCCGAATACACTGCAGAGATCTCTGAGGACGGCTTTACGGCCTATCTTGCCTCTACACCCAGCACCACGCAAGTCGCATTTTATACAAGAGATGGTCTCCTGTACCGCGCAGTGACGCTCTACCGACCGGACAACAAAGAGATGACGGCAGATGCAACCAAGCTCATCACCGCAATCTGTCTCACAAACGGGCTGACCCCGGACAAAATGATGAAGCTCTTTCAGCGTCAAAAAGTCGATGACAAAACGCAGCTCGGACGCGTATACTGCAAAAAAACACGGAAAGACATTTACATGATGTCACACCGAATGGACGAGCATGTCGTAGCCGTCGGTGTATACGCACTGGACTAGTGCGAATCGATGGCGTTTCTATACATCATCTTTGCACAGGCACAGGCAATCCCCGCCAATCTCCGAGGCCGTCGGCGAAGAGCGAGGTCTCCTCATTATAGTAGTCGATGAATCCGTCGACGAGCTCGTGGCCGCGCGTATCGCTGACCATGAAGGGCTGGTAGAAGTTCTTCTCCTCCTGCTCAAAGTTCGCCCACGTCATGAGATACGGGATATGATGACGCCGCGCGACGGCTGCCACGGCACTCGTCCAATGCGGATCGTCATTGCCCCTGAGCGCGAGCCCGCCGCCGTTTTTATGAACGCCGACCTCGGTGAGCGCGGGGAGTTTGCCGTGCGCATCCGCCGCGGACACAACCAGCGCCGCCGCATGCTCGAGCCGCTTCAAAAAGGCGGGCGTATCGTTGTCATCGTCGTAGAAGTCAAAGCCGAATACGTCCACGTACGCATCGCCCGGATAGCGGTCGAGATAGTCCTCCGCCGATGAGAACGGCGCGTTCGGCGCATAGACGTAGAGCACATTGTGCACGCCGCGCACATCGCGCAGATAGTGGACCGTGTACTGCCAGAGCGCAGTATAGTCCGCGCCGTCCGTCCCCGCTGCGCCCCACCAGAACCAGTCTCCGTTGTGCTCATGGAGCGGGCGAAAGAACACGGGGATGCCGCGCCTCTGCATGCGCAGCAGAAAATCCGCGACCATATCGAGGTAGGCCGTATAGACCGGGTGCAGATCGCCGCCCGGAACGGCGCAGTGCAGAACATGCCCCGAGAGATCGTCCGGCGAATAGCCCGAAAAGTCATAGCCGCCGCCCGCCTGCGGGCGCTTGGCCGCGCGCGCAAGGTTGGGGATGTGCATGGAGAGCGTCAGGATCGCGCCCTCGTTCGACGCCTCCGCCGCGATCCGCTCGAGTTTGTCCGCACAGCTCATGCCCGCTGCGCGCTCCGCATCGGTCAGCTCCAGCTCCTCGCCCGTCAGCGAGAGTGCGTCGAGCCCGACGATCCCTGCGAGTGCGCCCGTCATGTCCTTCGTATCGGAGTTCGTACCGCTGTCGATGCGAAAAAATTTATGATGCGCGTCGTTCTGATGTCCGTAGATCGTGTACTGCAGGCGCCCGAGCGCTGTAAGATACGCATAGAGCCGGCGCGTCTCCGCCGTCGCCGCCGCATCGGCGAGATGCACCGTACGCGGAGCAGCGGCGCGGAGCGTCTCGAGTGCCGGTGCGTCGCGGCGCGCCTTTGCCGCGTCGGGCAGAACCGTCCGCGCCCGGTAGACAGGATCCGCCGGATCGTCCACGGGATGTGCGGCGGCAGAGAACGGCATAAGACCGAGCAGTGCCCCGATCAGGGCACATGTGCGCATTGCCCCGGCAAAAGCGGAATATATCATTCGATTTCCTCCTTTGCAGATATTATAGCACAAAAAAACACCCGCCCCCGTAGGAGTGGGTGCCCTATGATCTCCGAATATCAGGTATTCTTCGCAATGATCGCGCCAACGACAGCGCCTGCGATGGCGGCCGTAGTCATGCTTCCCTTCGAGTAGCGCTTGCTGCCGCTCTTGCGCCGTCCGCCCCATGCGAGCTGCTGAACATCATCGCGTCCGTCAAAGCTCGTGTACGACGCGCGCTCTGCCGGTACACTGAGCGCGTGCGCGGATACCTCGGCCACGCCTGCGGCACCGTAGCTCATGGCGCCGACGATCGCGGCGATCGCAGTCCGCTTCATCATCTTTGTTGTCATCATGTGAACCACATCCTTTCAGACGGCGCTGCCGTCAACCTATCACGGTTTCTGGGGATAGAATACGATGTGCATATGGGAAATGGATATAAAATGAATTTAAGTTCTGTTAGGACTTACTGCTAATTTTTATGGCTGCATAAAATGACGGGAGGATACGGCGTCAGCTTATCGCATCGTCCGCGGCCAAAGGGGGATCGATCAGAGCGGGCAGGAAGATGTCCGTTGAGAGCAAGGCGAACGCCACAACTGTGCTCAGTATGACGAGGAAGGAATGCCTGCGTTTTGTTCGTTCCATGATCATCCCTTGATTTCCCCAATAAAATGACCGCCGGTCATATTTGCTGAATGCATTATATGACTGACGGTTATTTTTATGGATCGGAATTTGTGGGGTGCCGTGATCATATATGAGGGTCCTCCCAGCCTTGGCAGGACGGTCTACTTGTGCTGACGATACCACTGTGCCTTTCCTCGAAGCACGTCGCCGCCGCGCGTGCCGTCCTTCGCCCACGGGGCGAAGGCGGGGCTCTCCGCTGTACCGAGATACTCGAGGTCCCAGCGCTCGCATGTCGTGCGCGGTCCATAGGGCGCATGAGCGCGCACGCCGTCCTCGTTATCGGCGGCCTCGCCGTGCGTCAGGACGCGCTCCTTATCGATCGTCAGCCAGAGGCCGTCGGCGAGTGCCGTCACCGCCATCGCCAGCCCCTCGATCTGCGCGGCCGTCGGCGGCTCGCACCCGAGGTCGTCCGTCGTCGCACCGACGCAGCCGAGGAGGGCGATGCTGACGCTCCCGCTGTTGCGCCGATAGGTCGCGGCAAGTACATCATCGAGTACGCCGTCCCCGATGACGTAGATGCCGCCGTCCGCATCGACCTGCACATGGTAGTCCGCGAAGAACTGCCCGTAGTGCCCCGCCGTCCAGTGCAGGTAGAGCTTCGTCTCGCGTGCGCAGCGCGCGGCGGCATAGGCGAGCGGCAGGCGGTACGCCGCCCCGAGAAGGCGCAGCTCACGGCAGGTCACGCGCCGCATGGCAGACGCAGGAAGCACTGCACTCATCGCGTCCCCTCCTTTTCCCCGCGCATCATGACCGTGCGCCCGAGAAAGCCGATCAGCCCCGACGCGATATTGCTCGTCAGCTCTGCGCTCCCATAGAACACGGAGAGAATCGCGACGATGACCAGCCCCGTCCCGACCATCCAGTCCACACGCGGCAAATTGTTTCGCATAAAAAATTCTCCTTTCCTGTCTCACATTCACCTCTATCGAGAGTAGTTGCAGTGAAACGAGAAAAGGAGAGTTGCTTCCCCAAGGCAATTATATCATATTTACCGGCAAAATCACCAGAACCAGCACATCAGTCCATCTGGCATACCTCGTCTGCAAGAGCGGAAAATATGGTGCGCAGTTCGTCAAAAGTCGGGCGCTTAATCAATCGCCGCACTAGTGTCCTATTGGTAAGAAAACGACCGATCATCTTGTAAAATTGAGGAAGGTCACGGTCTCCGCCGTCCTTCATAGAGATGAGAAAGAGGATCTGCGCATCCTCCTCCCCCCATAGGATCGGCTGATTCAATACAGCGACAACGACAAAGCTGCGCTCCCCCATGGGGCGCGCAGGATGCGGCGTCGCCACGAGGTTGCCGAGTGCTGTCCCGCCAATATTCTCCCGCTCTATGACTGCATCATAAAAATCCTGTGGCAGCTCTTCTACCGCCTCTGCCGCAGCGCATATCTTCCGCAGGGCATCCTCCCGCGTCGCTGCACTCACCTGCGGGAGAAAGAGCTGCTCCGCAAAGTACGCAAGCATTGCCTCCTGACGATCGTGAATCAGGTGTGCACGAAGGTCACCGCCCGCCTGCCACGGCAGGACATCGCCCAGCTCTATGACAGGCACAGGCAGCGTCTCACGAAGGGGAATGGTCGAGAGGATATAGTCCGCCGCTTGAAGATCAGTATCGGAGAAATCCGCCGCTTCATAGGTGCCAATCACCTCAAGATATTTTCCGTAGTTCTCTTCGATGGTGTGGGCGAGCAGCATTGCCGCCCCTTTTCCCGCACCGCAGACGATGAGGACGCGTTTTCTGCGCTGTGCACGCATGCGCTCAAGGGCGACATGAAAATACAGCGCGATATAGCCGGTCTCATCGGCAGAGGCCTCACAGCCATATGCACTGCGCAGGATGCCGCACGCCACATTTGCCATCTCATACGCCAGCGGCCCGCCCTCGCGAATCTCCCTGCCGACGGGATTCTCCTGCTGCATCCCACACAGGAGACGTGTACGCAGCGGGATCAAGTGGGTTGAAAGGCTGGCAATCAGCTCGAAATCATGCGAAAAATCATAACAGAACGTACGCTGTACGGCGGCGAGCATCTCCATGACTACCGCATAGACATCTGCTGCCGCCGTCGATGCCTGTTTCCACGAGAGCACCTTCCTGCTCATCAGCAGGAGCAAAATATAGCGACACTCACCCGCAGAGAACCGCATCCGATACTGTGTCTCCATAGCAACGACAACCGCCCGCGACAGCGCCTCATCCTGCGGTGCAGCGGGCAGTGACGGAAGAGCCTCATCCCTTATCTCGTGCCCCTGTCGCATGCGTTCGATCGACACATCGATATGCAGAACAAAATCCTGAAAGGAGTATGCCGCCATACGGCAGTCATATTGCTTGAATATTTCCTGCAAAACGCGGCCTGTTTGCTGAACTTCCTGATGCAGAATGCCGCCATCTCCCGCAAGGATCCTCCGCTTCATCCGTACCAGACAGCGGCGGATATCCTTCTCCGCCCCTCTGATCGAGAGCCCTGCGTAGGGCTGATGGACGAGACTCAGATCATACATACCGAGCAATGCGCGCACGCCGCGCAGATCCTTCTTCAGCGTGGAGCGGCTGATGTGGAGTGCCTCGCAGAGATTATCACTCTTGCACGGAGCAGAACTGTAGAAGAGCGTTCGAATGATTTTCCCGATGCGGACTTCCGACGTATCGCCGAGGATCGTATCGCCGCTGCCGAGCGCATCCAGAAAGTGAAGGAAGCGCGCGCGATCGTGCACGTCGAGCGTCACTCCATGATGTGTACGCGCAACGAGCTGCGCTCCATGCTCCAGCATCATTTCATTCAGCCGTGTGATGTCATCATACACCGTGCGGACGGAGATCCCCAGCTCCTCCGAGAGTGCCTTGTAGGTAATGAATTCATCCTCTGGCATAAGCAGCATCAGCTGCAGCCATCGATTCATGCAGGTTCCTCCTCCGTCACTTTTTGTAAATTATAGCGCATTTTCCCTCCATTCGAAAGTACCCGCTCTGTTTCCTCAGGAGAAGGGGCACGACTTCCGAACCCTTTACGGAATTTTTCGAACTGGAGGTTTGCACGTATTCTGATATACTGACCAACGAAAGGCAAAAAAGGAGGCGTTTCTATGTTTCATGAAAATCAGCTTGTTTTTTTGGAGGACTCCTTCTCCTCCAAAAACGAGGTCATTCACCACCTTACGCATCGGGAAAACAGTGCCGTCCGGGACGCTGACCAGTATGAGCGTGACGTGCTGGAACGGGAAGCATCGTTCGCGACTTACACGATCGATGGCGTTGCCATGCCGCACGCGAAATCAGAGGGGGTCAGTACACCGTTTGTCGCCTTTGCGCGACTCAAGACACCGGTACGCTGGGGGACAGAGGAGGGCGAGGATGCCCGCATGGTCTTCCTCATCGGCGTGCCAAAGGTCGGCAGTACGGCAGATAACAATCTGCACCTGAAGATCCTTGCTGCACTCAGCAAGAAGCTGATTCACGATGAGTTCCGTGCGCAGCTCTCCACAGCCAACTCCACGAAGGACATATACGCGCTGCTGCAGGAAATTGAGGGGGCATTCTAATGAAAATCGTCGGTATTTCTGCCTGCACCGCAGGCATTGCGCACACCTATATGGCGCAGGAAGCACTTGAGCAGGAGTGTAAGAAACGCGGCATCGACTGCAAGATCGAGACGCAGGGCGGCATGGGCATCGACAACGAGCTCTCCCAAGAGGAAGTCGATGCTGCCGATGTCGTCATCCTCGCCGTCGCCGTCAGTGTCGAGATGGCCGATCGGTTTGACGCGAAACGCGCGGCGGGCCGTGTGATCGAGGTCAGCCCCACGGAGGCGATCAAGCAGACCGCCGCACTGATCGACCGCGCAGAAAGCGTCGCGGCAAGCGCACCGCAGGAGGCGCATACCTCGGGTACCCGCGCGGCGAGTCCTGCCCCGGAGGAAAAAACCAGCCTCGGCACCGAGCTGTTCCGCTATTTCAACACAGGTATCTCCTACTTCCTGCCGGTCATCATCGCCGGTGGTATGATGTTCTCCTTTACCCTCATCACAGGCACGGTGGAGGACGGCCGCATCATTCCGAGCAATCAGTTCTGGCAGAATGTATACGATCTCGGCATGGCAGGATTTGCCATGATGGTGCCCGTGCTCTGCGCCTACATCGCTTATGCCATCGGCAGTAAGGCGGCAATCGCTCCTGGCTTTATCCTCGGCCACGCCGCCAACACCCCTATGGGCGAGTCCCATATTGCTACAGGCTTTCTCGGGGCGCTCTTCCTCGGCTTCCTCGTCGGCTACTTCGTCCGTTGGATGAAGAAAATCGCCGTCCCCGAGGTATTGCAGCCCATGATGCCGACCTTCATCATCCCTCTGGTAACGACATTCGTACTAGGTATCTTCTATATTTACCTGCTAACCGTCCCACTGAATGCATTCGTTCAGTTCATGATCCACGTCATGTATCAGCTGAATGGTGCTGGCGCATTCGCCCTCGGCATCGGCATCGGGCTCCTCGCAGCAGCAGATTTTGGCGGTGCGTGCAGCAAGGCGGCAACAGCATTTACCCTCGCACTAATGGCAGAGGGGATCCTCGGACCAAACGGTGTATTCCGTATGTGTTGCGCCATTCCCCCGCTCGGAATGGGACTTGCCTCCTTTATCCTGCGCAGCCGCTATGATGCGGCAGATCGTCAGCTCGGCATCTCCGCCCTTTTCCTCTCGTCGGCAGGCATCACGGAGGGTGCTATCCCCTTTGCGGGCAAGGACTTCCGCCGTACATGGATCGCATGCGCCATCGGCACCTCCATTGCAGGCGCGATTGGAATGCTCCACGGCATCACCTCCATCGTCGCGTTCGGCGGCGTCGTCGCCATCACAGGCGTCGTGGACGGGAAGCTCTGGTATGTGCTCGATATGCTGCTCGGCGCAGCCATCATCGTCCTAATTCTCTTCTTTACAAAGCCAAAACTTGACGCGACAAAGGAATAATTCCTGCAGCTCACAAAAGCACCTCTGAACGAAGTTATCTCCTTCGTACAGAGGTGCTTTTTCCATTACTCATAGAAACACCGACTGCATCTTATCAGCGATCCCTCTATTTTCCTACTTCATAAACCGCCGCCCGCGCTCGAGTTTCTCGAAATAGCGGCGCGTCTCGTAGACGACGACCAGCCCCGTCCCGACCATCCGGTCCACGCGCGGCAGATAGTTTCGCATAAAAAATCTCCTTTCCTGTCTCACATGTACCTCTATCGAGAGTAGTTGCTGTGAGACGAGAAAAGGAGAGTGGGTTATATTGATCGTTTTCGGATGGACAGAGGAAAGGGATTGCCCCTCTCAGTCCTCGTACCAGAATGGGCGCAGGAGGCGCACCGCACAGTTCTCGCCCTCGGCGGGTCCCTGCTCGCGGCGTCCTTTCTGCACACGCAGGAACTGGCTGCCAATCTGTATCTGATAGTCGATGATCTCACCGAGATAGGACTTGCGCGTCACGATGCCGTGCAGTGCATCCGTCGCCTCTGTCGGGGCAAAATCGATCTCAGACGGACGGCTGGCGAGAGATATCGCAGCTGCACTGCGCAGCTCCTCCGGCGGCACGAAGGAAGTATCCAGCGGGTGTCCCTCGAGGACAGGCCGCCCGTCCTGCCACGATGCCTTCAGGAAGTTCGAGAGGCCGATAAAGCTGAAAACAAATTTATTGGCCGGATGGTTATAGACGTTGAGCGGCGTATCGATTTGCTGCATGACGCCATTCTTCATCACGAGGATGTAGTCCGAGAGCGCCATTGCCTCCGACTGATCATGTGTCACGTAGATGATGGAGAAGCCGTACTTCATCTGCAGCTCTTTGATCTCAAAGCGCATCTCCTCACGCAGATGCGGGTCGAGACTCGAAAGCGGCTCATCGAGCAGCATGACATCGGGATTGATCGCAAGGGCTCGGGCGAGTGCCACGCGCTGTTTGCCGCCGCCCGAGAGGAAGTCCGGGCTTCCTTCCGCTGCCGACAGGAGATTCGTCGCCTTCAGTGCCTCGGTGGTACGCTGGCGGATCTCCGTCTCGGGGAGCTTGCGGATACGCAGAGGAAACGCCACATTCTCATAGACCGACAGATGCGGCCAGACGGCAAATGCCTGAAACACCATGCCGAAGTTCCGCTTCTCTGGCGGCAAATAGTGATTTTTCTTCGGTGAGGAGAGCAGGCGGTCGCCGACCCACACTTCCCCCTCGGAAAGGTCCTCGAATCCTGCCACCATGCGCAGCGTCGTTGTCTTTCCGCAGCCCGACGGGCCAAGCATGGAGAAGCAGCAGCCCTTTTCGATCTCAAAATTGAGGTGATCGACGGCGGTGACGTCGCCGAATCGTTTGGTCACATCCACTAAACGCACATACGACATACCTTACACCCCCGCCTTTTTCGTGAAATGATTGATGATCGTCTGACCGATGATGATGATGATGAGCGCAATGCCCGCCAGTGCCGCCGACATGACCGTCTCACCGTCCTCGTTCAGCGTATAGATCGCGACACCGATGGTGCGCGTCGTCGGTGCATAGAGCATGATCGATACGGTCAGCTCACGCAGTGAGGGCAGGAAGATCAGAAAGAACGCGGCGAACATCCCCGGCCGCACAAGCGGCAGGACAACATCGCGCAGTGACTGCCACATCGTCGCCCCGCAGGCACGCGACGCCTCGACGAGCGAGTCATGCACCTGCTCCAGCGCGGCGGAGTTTGCCTTGAGAGAAAACGCCATGTAGCGGGCGATGTAGGCGACCAGGATGATCCACACCGTATTGTAGAGGTTGATGCCGAACTGCCCGCTCCACGCGAGGATCACACCGAGCGCAATAACCGATCCGGGAACAGAGAACGGCAGCATCCCGAGGAACTCGAGAATACCCTTGCCGCGCACCTTCATCTTGACGATGACATAGGAGATCATGACGCCGGCAAACATGGTAATGACTGCCGCCGTGAAGCCGAGCGTCACGCTGTTGAAGATCGCATCGCGCGTGACCTTGTAGTCGAACAGGATGAATTTGTAATTATCCAGCGACAGATTACTGAGCGCAAACGAAAGCCCATAGGTTTTGAGACTGCCGACCAGGAAAATAACGGCTGTCGGCAGCAGGATTGTAAAGGCGATATACGCGAGGCAGAAGATGAGGAGCGGATAGCGCAGCCCGCGCAGTTTCAGCTCCATGGGGCGGAAGCTCTTGCCTCCGATGATCTGATAATGTCCCGAGCCGAGGATCCTGCGCTGCAGCCAGATGATGAACGCCGCCGTGACAACGAGCACCGTAGCGAGCACTGTTCCCGTACGGATCGCATCAAAACTGCCGCCGCTCTGATGGATGCGCTCATAGATCAGCGTCGGGATATTATAGATGCCGTTCTCGATGCCGAGGACGGCCACCGTGCCGAAATGCGCCATCGAATAGAGCATGATGAGAAGCGCCCCCGAGAGAATACTCGGCAAGACGAGCGGGATCGTGATCTTTCGCGTGATCGTAAAAAGCCCCGCGCCCGAGATGCGCGCCGACTCCTCGAGCGTCGGATCCATGCGCTCAAGGGCGCCGCACACCTGAATGAAGACAAACGGGAAAAGGTACATGATCTCCACGCCGCTGATCCCGTAGTAGGTGTAGATATT
Source organism: Centipeda flueggei ATCC 43531 (assembly GCF_000160695.1). GTDB lineage: Bacteria > Bacillota > Negativicutes > Selenomonadales > Selenomonadaceae > Centipeda > Centipeda flueggei. The sequence continues at coordinate 263,003 of NZ_GG694007.1, forward strand.
GAAGATGGGGCCCGAAAAGCCGAAATGATCGATAAAGAATTGATTGATAAAGCCGGCATTCGGCGAGAGCAGCATCTTCCACGCGAGTGCGCCGATAAAGGACGGCAGCATAAAGGGGACGAGGAACATTCCTTTCATGAAGGTCTTATGCGGTAAATCCGTCCGTGTGACGAGCCACGCGAAGAATGTCCCGACGATCGTGCTGCCCACTGTGGTGCATGAGGCAATGATGAGGGAGTTGAGCAGTGCCTGATACGTCTCAGGCTCCTTGAGGATATCCAGCGCGCTCGAAAAGTTGAACGATCCGTCCACCCAGAATGCGTTGAAGAGAATCAGCAGAACCGGGAAGGCTACCACAATGACCAGAATGGCAATGGCAAGGAACAGGATCACCTGCGCCATACCAAAGCTCTGGGGACGACTCACAGCACTCATTTGCCCACCTCTTCTTTCAGCTGATCCGCACCAAACCAGAGCAGGCTGAGGAATTTCACCCGACACGGATCTCCGGCACGAAACATCAAATCATCGCTGATGGCACGATGTGTCTCAATACTCGTGCGCAGATGCGTCCCATCGATCTCGATCAGATAGTCCATCGTCGCACCGAGGAAGTTCGCGCGGCGCACGATCCCGCTCAGCCCGTCTCCCGTACGAGAAAGCATGACATCCGACGGGCGGAACCCTGCTGCCCAATGATCGGCATCCCCCTCCGGCAGCTCAGTATCGATGCGCTGCGTGCCGTCACCGACAAAGAGAAGGTCCTGCTCACGCCGTACCGGAAGGAAGTTCGCAATCCCCATGAAGTTAAACACAAAGGGATTCGCTGCCCGCTCAAAGATCTCCCACGGCGTACCGATCTGCTGAATGCCGCCGTGCTCATCCATGATCGCTACGCGGTCAGAAATCGCGAGCCCGATCTCCTGATCGTGCGTCACGTAGAGGACAGTGACATTCAGCTTTTGCTGCAATGCCTTGATCTCAAAGCGCATCTCCTCGCGCAGATTGGCATCCAGATTCGACAGCGGCTCATCGAGGAGTAGGAGCGAGGGCTTGCCGACAAGTGCACGCGCGAGCGCGACGCGCTGCTGCTGGCCGCCCGAGAGCTCCGACGGCAGGCGTTTTTCCAGCCCCTTCATCCCGACGATCTCCACCATCTCCATCACACGCGTACGGATCTCGTCCTTCGGACGCTTCGCGATCTTGAGCGGGTAGGCGACATTGTCAAAGACCGTCATGTGCGGCCATACCGCATAGTCCTGGAAGACGAGTCCGATGCCGCGGCGCTCCGGCGGTATCTCCACTTGCTCCGCAGGGTCGGTAACGAGTGTATCGTCCAGATAGATCCTGCCCGCATCCGGGGACTCGAACCCTGCAATCAGGCGAAGCAGCACTGTTTTCCCGCAGCCCGAAGGCCCAAGCAGGGTAAAGCACTCTCCCTTGCGTATCGTCAGTGACAAATCGGCTAAGACATGGTGATCGCCATAGCTTTTACTGACGCCCTCCACACGGATAATATCCATAAAGCCCTCCTCCACACGGCACAGGGTACCGCGCACAATATTTTCGTGCATCCCCATATACTGAAAAGGGCGGCGGAATGAACTGTTTCATTCCACCGCCCTCACAGGAACGACCGATTTCGCAGCTACTTCTTACCGATAATCTCTGTGAACTTCTTGATCGTCTCCTCTTTCTGCGGGAGGATCTCCGTATAGTTCACCTTAATGGCGCGCTGGAGGGCCTCTGCCGGCTTCGGCAGACCGAACTTCTCCGGCATATCGACATCGTTGCGGACAGGAACGGTTCCCTCGTTGGCGATCATCTGCTGTGCCTCACTGCTCAGCAGATAGTCGACGAACTTCTTGGCCGCATCCATGTTGTTTGATTCCTTGAAGATCGCCACGGGGCTCGGTACAACGAGCAGCTCGGGCGGATAGGCAAGGGCGACATGTGCGCCCTTGTTGACCTTATTGTTCGTGATGTAGTCAACGCCCAAGCATGCGGCGAGCTCGCCCGAGGAGGTGTCATCAATGACCTGTCCCGCGCCCTTGCCGATACGGGTCTGGTTCGCGGCCAGTTTTTCAAAGAACTCCCAGCCAAACTGCTTCTGCAGGAGTGCAATACTCATATACGACGTTCCCGAAAGAGCGGGGTCAGCGATGCCAAATGCATTCGTAAACTCCGGCTTCGTCAGATCACTCCACTGCGTCGGAGCAGTCGAGATCTTGTCCTTGTTATAGGTGATGCCGAGCGTTCCGAGACGTGCTGCCGTGAACGTGCCGTCATAGTCATCGAATGGATTCACGAGCTCATCGAAGACAGTGGGCTTGTAGTTCTCCAGCACGCCGTCTGCCTTCATCTTATAGAAGTCAGGCACTTCACTCGTCCAGATCACGTCTGCGAGGATGTGCCCGCTCTGTTTCTCCGCCGCGATCTTTGCCATCAGCTTGCCCGCACCCGCTGACTGATAGTCGACCTCGATGTCGGGATACTTCTTCTTAAACCCTTCGACGATGCCGCCGATCAGCGACTCCTTCATCGACGTGTAGATGACCAGCTTGTTCTTTCCGTCACTCGCAGCATTCTGCTGCGGACCGCCGCCGCATCCCGCTGCGAGCAGGGTGCACAGCATCGCCGCCAAGACGGTGAGAATACTCCATTTTCTCATACATTCACCTCATTAAATAAACAGCCGCTCCACGCATTCTTCTTTCCCCATGAACAAACGAGAACCTCATGAAAGAAATTTGAATACGTCAATTCTATATGTCACATTATATTCCTGCCTATCTCTTCTGTCAATTAGCACGATTTACATTTTTTAGCAAGCGCTGATGAAATGAAATCCTTCATGATGTTGTAAACTTCATCCATACTTAAAAAAACTGCTGCACAAAGCTTTCCAGCTTCGTACAGCAGCCCATTCACATTTACTTCATAAACCGCCGCCCGCGCTCGAGCTTTTCAAAGTAGCGGCGCGTCTCGTGGACGACGACGCCCGAGAGAGCGATGAGCGCGATGAGGTTCGGGATCGCCATGAGGCCGTTGACGATGTCGGCGAGGACCCAGATCGCCTCGAGTTTCAGGAAGGCACCGCAGGCGATGAGCGCGATAAAGACGAGGCGGTACGGCAGGATCGCACGCACGCCCGCGAGGTAGAGGATGGCGCGCTCGCCGTAGTAGTTCCACCCGAGGATGGTCGTAAAGGCGAAGAGAGCGAGCGAGATGGTGAGCAGTGCGCCGCCGATGTGCCCGTACGCGCCCGTGAATGCCGCGCCCGTCATCGCCGCGCCCGCCGTGTCGCTCTGCCATGCTCCTGTGAGGACGAGGACGAGCCCCGTCATGGTACAGATGATGATCGTGTCGATGAAGGTGCCCGTCATGGAGATCAGGCCCTGCTCGGCGGGCTCCTTCGTCTTTGCCGCCGCCGCTGCAATCGGCGCAGAGCCGAGACCGGACTCATTGGAGAAGACGCCGCGTGCGATACCGTTCTGCATCGCCATCATGATCGTGGAGCCCGCAAAGCCGCCTGCTGCCGCCGTGCCGGTGAATGCCCCGTCGAGGATCAGGCCGATCGCCGCGGGGATTCCGTCGATGTGCATCGCGATGATGCCGACGCTGATCACCACGTAGAGAACCGCCATAAAGGGAATGATGCGCGCGGCGACCTCGGCGATGCTCCGAAGGCCGCCGATGGTGATCGCCGCGATCAGCACCGTGAGGGCGATATCCGTCACGAGACGCGGCACGCCGAAGGACAGCTCTGCCGAGTCCACAATGGCGTTGACCTGCGGAAATGTCCCGATGCCGAAGAATGCGACGAGCACCGCCGCACACGCAAAAAATCCTGCGAGCGGGCGATATTTCTCCCCCATGCCGTGACGGATGTAGTACATCGGGCCGCCTGCGATCTCGCCGCGCTCATCCGTCGTACGATACTTCACGGCGAGCAGCCCCTCCGCATACTTTGTCGCCATGCCGAAGAACGCCGCCATCCACATCCAGAAAATCGCACCGGGGCCGCCGACCTTGACCGCCGTCGCGACGCCGACGATATTGCCCGTACCGATGGTCGCGGCAAGCGCGACGCAGAGTGCCTTAAAGCTCGACACGTCGCCCTCTCCGCGGTTTTTCGCGCGCAGGATGAGCGCGAGCGCACGCGGCAGGCGGCGCACCTGGATCAGCGAGAGACGCAGCGTCAGCATGATGCCTGTCCCCACGAGCAGGACGATGAGCGGCGCCCCCCAGAGGAAGGAGTCCACCGCATTCAGTACGGGAAGAAACGATTCCATACAAGATCCCTCCGAAAAAAATATGCGCACATTTTACCATGATAAAGTGCTAAATGTCTATGGAATCTGTATGTATACAGGAATCAGTGTGCCCCCACCACCGCAAGCGGTCCCCCTCCCCCGTCATACGGGGGAGGCTTCGGGGAGTAACGGCATAATAGCTTCCCCATCTACGGGGAAGTGGCGAGCGCAGCGAGCCGAAGGGGGCGTGCCCCCCTTCGGGGGATCGGCCAGATGAGGCGCTGCCCCCCCCCTCCACCATTGATACGGATCGTCACATCACATATCTTCATTTTACATCCACCGTGAAATGGAGTAGAATATACCATCACGAAATGGGAAAAGGGGTGGGACGATGCTCCCCGGTATCGGAATCATCGCCAACGTCGCCGCCATCGCGCTCGGGGGCATCCTGGGGCTCGGCTGCGGCCACTTCATCGCGGAGCGCGTACAGGAGACGCTGATGCGTGCCTGTGCGCTCGCCGTGATGTTCCTCGGGCTCGACGGCACGCTGCGCACGATGCTCAGCGCCAATGCGGACGGGCAGCTCGCGCTCGGCGGCATCTACATGATGATCACGAGCCTCATCGTCGGCGGCCTCGTCGGCGAGCTGCTGAACATCGAGGTGCGCATGACCGCGTTCGGCGCGTGGCTGAAGCGCGTCTCGGGCAGCGCGGGCGACACACGGTTTATCGAGGGCTTTGTCACCGCCTCGCTCACGGTCTGCATCGGCGCCATGGCGGTCATCGGCTCGATCAACGACCGCCTGCTCGGCGACCCGTCCGTCCTCTTTACCAAGAGCGTCCTCGACGGCGTCATCATCATGCTCCTCACGGCGACTCTCGGCAAGGGCTGCATCTTCTCCTCCGTCTCCGTCGGGCTCTTTCAGGGCGTGATCTTCGCCCTCGCGGGGCTGCTCACCCCCTACATGACGGACAGCGCCCTCGCCGGGCTCAGCTGCGTCGGCAACATCCTCATCTTTGCCATCGGGACGAATCTCCTCGGCCTGCCGAACATCCGCGTTGCGAATTTCCTCCCCGCCCTCGTCATCGCCGCCCTCCGGGGGATGGTGTGAGTGAAAAACAGCCTTCTGCATCATGATCGATACAGGAGGCTGTTTTCATACATATGTCGACACATCGGTCGAATCACTCCGATCCGACAATTCCAATCGAAGTAATAAAGCCCCTTTGGGCGGTGAATGCAAGCCCTATGTGATACTGGTCACGGTAGACGAAGGTCTCTTTCCCATTTTCTGCTTTGCTGTAACGATACGGTTTGCCGTAGATGCGCAAAATCTTGCTCTGTGGGTCACCGACGGTCACGCCTGCCGGCGTCGCGATGCCGTTCTGCGCATCCGTGTTGATGAACTCGGCACGGTCCCCAATAAACATCACTCGAAAAGACGTCCCATAGGTATACGTATCTATCATGTCATTCCGCGCATCACTCCACTCCGGCTCTGTCCGCGTGGTCGGCGCACCATATATCTCCTCGACCTCCGCGCGCGTTGTTCCCGCCATAATACCGCCAAGTGCAATGTCCGAATAGTTCAGAACGTGCCCATCCCGATTGATCTGGTTGATGCCCGCTGCCATAGAAATTCCTGTCAGGGCGAACATGAAGACCGCCAACAGGATCAATCCCTTTTTCATCTCTCTCATCCTCTCTGTCCACTTACTGAGAAACCATCGATATCATTAGTATAGCATAAAAACCATCAAAAGAAGCAGAGGCTTCCATGTCTCCTGTCGAATCCATATCCACAAGAGGTACGGATAACATGAAGCATGTCAATCTGAGAGGCTCTCTATCAGCGATTCCCTAGAATCTCCGCACACGTCAAACTACTCGACGCCTCGATTACCTCGACAGGGACGTTCAGCTTGAGCAGCGAGCGTGACCTGTCCAGCATTCCCTCACAACGCCCCTCTTCCAGCTTCTTCTCACCAAATTTTTCCATCAGTTCACACATAGCATTGACCCCCTCTGCTTCTGCCTGAAGGAAGCACTGATAAATTCAGCACCGCCGTGCGATAAAAGTAGCCATGCCGCTGGAACGTTGTTGGTAAATGATTGGCAGATTTAATTTTCATCTGCATTGTATACGAAGGACACCATGAAATCATGCAGGGCTTTTCTCCTGTACATCGAATAAATACAGTAGTATTTCGTAAGGAGGTCTTTCCATGTCCATCGTTGCCGCATATGCCGTACCGCACCCGCCGCTCCTCCTGCCGGAGGTCGGGCAGGGCGAGGAGCGAAAGCTCCAACTGACACTTAACGCTTATGAACGCGCGATGAAGGAGGCGGCAGAGCTCGCGCCCGCGACGGTGATCGTTGCGAGCCCGCACACGGTGATGTACGCAGACTATTTCCACATCGCGCCGGGCGAGATGGCGTCGGGGGACTTCGCCGCGTTCGGCGCGCCCGATCTGCGCGTCATGGCGGACTACGATGAGCCCTTTGCCAAGGAGCTCGCAAAAGCGGCATCCGCCGAGGGGATCGCGGCGGGCGGCGTCGGCGGACGGGGTGCCGCGCTCGATCACGGGGTGATGGTGCCGCTCTCCTTCCTTGAGACACACACGACGGACTTTCGTCTCGTGCGCGTCGGGATCTCGGGGCTCTCGCCCAAGGAGCACTACGTGTTCGGCCGGTGCATCGCCCGCGTGGCGGAGGAGCTCGGACGGCGGGCGGTCTTTTTCGCGAGCGGTGACCTCTCCCACCGTCTGACGCCCGACGCGCCGCGCGGCTTTGCGCCCGAAGGGCCGCGGTTTGACAAGGCGTGCATGAAGTACCTCGAGGAGGGCGACTTTCTAAAACTCCTGCGCATGGATCCCGCGATCTATCAGCCGGCGGCGGAGTGCGCTCTGCGCGGGCTGTGGATGCTGGCAGGCGTGCTCGACGCGCGTGCACTGAAGATCAAAAAGCTCTCCTATCAGGGGACGACGGGCGTCGGCTATGGGCTCGTGTCGTTCAAGGTGACGCGCGAAGATCCGCGCCGCAGCTTCGTGGAGCGATATGAGATGCTGGAGCGGCGCGCCCGCGAGGAACGCCGCGCGACAGAGGACGACTACGTGCGGCTCGCCCGCCGCGCCGTGGAGACGATCGTCCGCACAGGGAAACTGCCGCCCGTACCTGCAGAGCTCCCTGAGGAGATGACGGGGCGCGCGGGGGTCTATGTGACGCTCACGCGGGACAGTGCGCCGCGCGGAACATACGGCACGTTCGAGCCGTCGGCAAAGAACATCGCCGACGAGATCACGCGCAATGCCGCACACGCCGCACGAAACGACACCCACGTCGCCCCCGTGACGGAGGAGGAACTGGACACGCTCGACATCACGGTCGATGTGCTCAGCGAGCCGGAACTCGTGGACGGCGCAGATGCGCTCGACCCGAAAACCTACGGCATCATCGCCGAGTCGCGCGGGCGCAAGGGCGTCATGCTCCCCGCTGCCCCCGGCACAGAGACGGCCGAGGAGCAGCTGCGCGCCGCCCGCAAAAAGGGTGGCATCCCCGAGGACGCCGAGATCCGCATCTGGCGGTTCACGTCGGAGCGTCACGCGTGACGGCGGTCTGCGATCTCTGTCCCCACGCCTGCCGCCTGCGTGCGGGTGAGACGGGGTTCTGCCGCGCGCGCACGAACGTCGGCGGCGTCATCCGTCCAACGAACTACGGACGCCTGACCGCGCTCGCGCTCGACCCCATCGAGAAGAAACCTCTGTATCACTTCCACCCCGGCCGCGCGATCCTCTCCGTCGGCAGCTATGGGTGCAATCTCGCCTGCCCGTTCTGCCAGAACGCGGACATCGCAGCAGCAGACGCCGCCATACCGACGGAGAACGTATCGCCCGCGCGTCTCGCTGCCCTCGCACAGGAGCTGAGCGCCGCCCCGCACGGCAGTCTCGGCGTCGCGTTCACCTACAACGAGCCGCTCATCTCCTATGAGTACATCATGGATACGGCGCCGCTCCTCCACGCGGCGGGGCTCGCCGTCGTCCTCGTCACAAACGGCATGATCTGTGCGGAGCCGCTCGCACGCCTCCTCCCGCACGTCGACGCGATGAACATCGACCTCAAGGGCTGGCGCGAGGACTTCTACCGACGGCTCGGCGGCGACCTCATGACCGTGCGCGAGACCATCACGCACGCCGTCCGCGCGGGCGTCCACGTCGAGGTGACAACCCTCGTCGTCCCAGAGATGAACGACAGTGCCGAGGATATGGACGAGGAGGCACGCTGGCTTGCCTCGCTCTCACCCGACCTCCCGCTCCACATCAGCCGCTACTTTCCGCGCCACCGCATGAACCTGCCGCCGACACCGCTTGCCGTCATCGACCGCCTCGCCGCCGCCGCCCGCCGCCATCTGCGCTGCGTCCATCGCGGGAACTGCTGATACCGCCTGCGCAGCACAGAGGTTTATACGCCTGTGATCAAGGCAGGAAAAAGAGCCTGCGATACGCCGAAGCGAGGTCAATTCTCATTCATTTCCAACGGAACTTCCCACTTTACGGGACGTTCAACCCTTTCTTTTTCTCACGCGCCGTGCTAAAGTGAACAGAACGCTGGGTATGAGAGAAGCACATCGCGCAGCCGTGCTGCACACACCTGACGGGGAAAGGGGGTTGCCATGGAAGAACAAAAGAAAGCCGAAACGGTCGCAGAGACCGTCGGAAAAAAAGCGCAGGCGGCGGCAGATACCGTCGAAAAGAACGCCGCCAAGGTCGCGGCGACGGTCGGAAAAACAGCCGAAGCCGTCGCAGATACGGTCGGAACGGATGCCGTCAAGGTCGGAGAGACCGTTGGAAAGCATGCCATCGAAGCCGGAGAGACCGTCGGAAAACACGCGATTGCCGTCGGGGAGACCGTCGCCAAGAACAAGATGTCGACGCTCGGCTCGGTCGCATCCGCGCTCTCGATCTGTATGTATGTGTCCTACATCCCGCAGATCATCGGGAATCTGTCGGGGCATCCGGGCGACTGGATCCAGCCGTCCGTCGCATTCGTCAACTGCACCCTGTGGGTCATCTACGGACTCTTCCGCAAGAAGCCCGAGTGGCCGCTCGTCTTTGCGAATGCGCCCGGCATCATCTTCGGCCTGACCGCCGCGATCACCGCGCGGATGTAAATGTACAAAACCCCGTACACCTCCCCATGATGTGCGGGGTTTTATATGCGACAAAGATTTTCATTTTATCCATTTTCATGGCAGGAAAAGCACTGATTCTGCGCGAATAACAGCAGGATAAGAGAGTTTTCAAGAATGAAGGGGAATGAATATGACACAGAAGAAGACGCCGCGTCTGCGCACTGCCATCGCCGCGCTCGCTGCCGCAGGCCTGATCGCGGCACAGATGCCTCACGCCGCCGCCGAATCCATCCACGACAACCCGCTCTACACGGGGATGGGCATCCTGGTCGACCGCGGGCAGGAGCCGTCCGCCGCCGTCCATGCGGCACCGCTCGCCCTCGTCAAGACCGCAGGGAAATGGGGCGCCGTCTCGACGACGGGTGCCGCCGTGATCGCGGCTGAGTACGATGAGATACGTCCCTATGCAGAGGGCTATCTCCTCGTGCGTCAGGGGAAGAAATGGGGCGTGCTCCGCGCGGACGGCAAGCAGGTCGTCCCCGCCGCCTATCGTCACATCGAGGAGCTGACAGAGGATCGCATCGTCGTACAGGATGCGGACAAGAAATGGGGCTGCTATGGGACGGACGGCACGCTGATCCTCCCCGTCGTCCACCGCGACATCGTCCCCTATCATAACGGCGCGGCCCTCGTGCAGGGTGTGGACAAGCGATGGAGCTTTTACCGCGCGGACGGCTCCCGCCTGACGGAGAAGTCGTACGCCTATGCGGGTATCTTCTCCGAGGGGCTGGCGAGCGTCATGGAGGACAAGAAGCACGTCGGCTTCATCGACAAGACGGGCGCAGAGGTGATCGCGCCGCAGTACGCCTCGGCGAGTATTTTCTCCGAGGGACTGGCCGCTGTCGAGGTCGGGGGCAAGTGGGGCTTTATCGACAGGACGGGCACGATGGTGATCGCGCCGCAGTATCGGGACATCCCCACAGGATTCAGCGAGGGGCTGGCCGCCGTGCGCGGGAAGAAGGGGCTCGCCTACATCGACAAGACGGGCACGCAGGTCTTTGCCGCGCCGTACGACAGCGCACTGCCCTTTCATGACGGGCTCGCCGAGGTGCGCCGCAAGGTAAAATCGACGAATTTTCTCGGCGCGGTGTTCACCATCGTCGCCGGCACAGCAGGCCAGTACATCTATGACCCGCTCATGCTCGACGATGAGAATGTGAAGCGCGGCTACATTGACAAGACGGGCACGATGATCGTCTCGATTAAGAACGACTACAACAGCACATTCGTTGACGGCACGGCACTCGTCAAGGTAAAGAGCCGCTGGGGCTGCGTTGACCGCACGGGGGCATATCTCGTTCCCGCAAACTACCGCATGATGCGCCGTTTCTCCGAGGACCGCGCCGCTGTGCAGGATACGGCGGAACTGTGGGGCTACGCAACAAAGGACGGCAGTGTTGCCATCGCGCCCACGTACAATGCCGTGCAGGACTTTCACGAGGGGCTGGCCGCCGTCGTCAAGGGCGGAAAAGCCTTCTTCATCGACAAAACGGGGCGCGTCCCCTTCCTCACGCCGAGCACAGTGACGGAGCTCGGCAGCTTCGCCGCAGGGCTTGCGCCCGCCAAGGTCGGCGACAAGTGGGGGTACATCGACCACAACGGCAATATGGTGATCGCACCGCAGTACGAGGACGCGGGCATGTTCTTGGTCGGTCAAACGAAGAAATAAGAGCACAACAGGCTCTCTTTTCCCACAGGCTGTATGTAGATGAGATGCGTAAAACCCCCGTTCACCAATAATGGTGAACGGGGGTTTCGTTATGCCGACTACTTTTGATCCGCTTCAAATTGCCAATCTACCGCATCGAGAGCCTTGATCGTCTTCGTGCAGTACTCAATCAGCACCTTGAACATCTTTTCGCCTTTCTCCGCTGTCCCCTTGGTCGCATCACCAGTCTGCGCCGTGTTGGTGAGCTCGGAGAAGTCCCACTTGATCCCCATAAGCTCAGGGAGATTCTTCGGTACGCGGCAGGTTGCCTGCTCTGGCTCGCACCATTCGGGGAACAGATAGTAGGCAATTGAGGTCTCGCCTTCACCTGCATGCCCAAGGCCATTCCAGACCTCGAATGTGCCTTTAGGCAGGAGCTCACCAGCCGTAACCCACCACTGATCCAGTGCTGCAATGCGTGCACCTGGATATTTTTCCTTGATCTTACGTGAGGCCACCTCAATCGGTGCGATGTTGCCATCGTGTCCGTTAATGATAAGAATGGTATCTATGCCATTACGAAGTACCGACTCCACAATATCGTAGATAACCTGCGTCACCGTATCATACTGCAGGGTCAACGTAAAGGGGAATGAATCATAATGTCCGCTGTACCCGACGGGGATCGGCGGAAGTACCAGCATATCGCCCAATTCATCTGCAATCGCTTTGCCCAGCTTATAGGAAACGATCGTATCGCATCCCTCTGCCAGATGCTGTCCATGTGCTTCACAGGCGCCAACAGCAAGAACGGCCTTCTTAAAATGCCCTTCTTTTACCTGATGTGCAGTCATTCTCCACAGTTCATTCAACATGACATTGCCTCCTCACATCATATCATGCAGACAGCTCATCCATCACAGAAGTGCGCTGTCATCTATACTGTAACGAGAGCGTCCTCTCATCATCAGCCGGTTTCTATCATACCATGTGCTCTTTTCGCTCAATAATATTGATCTGCTGCGCAGAGAGCGCAAGAGCCGCCGACAAGTCCCGTCTTCGGATTGCCTCTACGATAAGTTTGTGTGCCTCCAATGTCTTTTCAACACCGATATATTTCATATCCTCAATCAGATCTCGTTGAAGAATCGCCAACACATTGCGCAGCACATCGATGAGATACTCGTTTTGCATCACTGCGGCAACGCCAATATGAAATGCTGTATTCACACGGTGATATTCCTGAATCCACTCCGGATCTGACGTGTCCACCCGCGCACTAGCCAGCACATCGAGCTGCCGAATCTCCTCCTCATCAGCGTACCGAACTGCATGCTCTACTGCCGCTTGTTCCAGGATATTGCGGAATTGATAAAGCTTTCGCAGCTCCTTCAGAGAGAGCTTCTTCACCATATATCCCTTACGCGGAATCTTACTCAGCAGCTTCTCTTGACATAGAACGGCAAGTGCCTCTCTTGCCGGTGTCTTGCTGACCCGATATTTTTGAGATACTTCGGCTTCTGTGATAAACTGCCCATCCGCGTATGTACTGGAGCAAATCTCCTTGCGCAGCGCATCCAAAACAGACGATGTGATAGAACATTTTCCGGCTTGTTCAACCCCCATAGCACACCTTCTTATGCTGCATTCAGAATAATCGAATCTTTTCCAAGTATACCTGGATTGAGGCGGGTTTGCAAGTGTAAAATATCTCTCATATATCTTGCAAATTCTTCCAACAGTTTAGCGATCTTTTATTGACATCCGTTTCTTTTTTACGTATCATATACTGTAAATAATATGAAAAATATATCACAAAGATATTTTTCGTATATTTTATCGATATGGGTCACCCAGAAGAAATGTTCCTTCTCCAGACCACATATCTCTCAATGGCAGGCTAAGGAGGTACAGTGATGGAAAAAAATCCTTCGATTAAGGAAAGCACTCTGCGCAACGACGCTGCCGACGATCAGGAGTTTATGTCGGAACCCGTTCCCATGGACAAACGACATTCAACAAAAGATCAGGTCATGGTCTGGATCGGTTTTGGCTACGTTGTTACAGGTCTTGTCGTGGGCGGACAGATTGGAGGTCAGGGCGGTGCAGGGCTGCCGCCTCTTGCCGCATTTCTCTCCGTTGCACTCGGAATGGGCTTCCTTTTCCTCTTGACATCCTTCATCGGAATCGCCTCGCAGAAGACAGGCTACAATCTGTCTCTGCTCTGCCGGTTCAGCTATGGCGAGCGTGGTTCTACCCTGCCGCTCGCGATGATGGCAATCATGACACTCGGTTGGTTCGCCAGCATTGCCGGCATGATCGGACAAATCTGGGGCGCATGGATCGGAAATCCTTCCGGTGTGATCGTCTTTGATCCGAGTGCCCACGGATTCCACGGGGTAGCCAAAATCACGCTTGAGGAGTTCCTCTCGACTTTCATTTGGGGTCTCATCTTCACCTATACTGCTGTCCGCGGAATGGGGGCAATGGAGAAGGTCGCCAATATTTTCGCGCCGTTCATCATGATTGTTGCCATTGTCATGGGTTTCGTCTATATTTCACAGGCAGGCGGCGTATCCCCATTTCTCACCAAAGCAGGAATGCTGAGCGGTATGAGCATGGGAACCGCCATTACTGCCGTTGTTGGCAGCTGGATTGTAGGTGCGATCATGGGCGCTGATTTGTTCCGATTCAACAAGAATATCAGTGCAGTTTGGTGGTGCTCTGCTGCGTGTTTTATCTTCACGAATCCAATCCTGAATGTTGTCGGCTATATCGGTGCTGTTCAGACAGGCGATTTCAACTACGTGATGTATATGCTGGGGGTCAGCATTCCTGTCGCAATCCTGGGCGTCATTGTATGGACGTCTGCACTCTGGACGACGGACAACGGCGAGCTCTACTGCAATGCACTCTATACGGGGCCGGTGCTCCGCTCATATGGGTTCAACGTGGAGCGCAAGCAGGTCGTTATTGTCATCGGTGTCCTCGGGTCGATTCTCGGCAGTCTTGCATTCTATCAGCTCTTCTTCGCAGACTTCATCAATGTGCTCGGCATTATGGGACCGCCCATCGCATCTCCGATTCTGGCGGATTACTTCGTATCCGGACGTCATCGGAAATACAATGCTGCAGCACTGGCGTACCAGCCCGCCATCCGTTGGGCAGGCCTCCTGTCCTTTGCCATCGGTGCCGCAATCGCCCTCTACTGCTCATATGGCGTAACGCTGCCCGGCGAGTTCCCATCCGGTGTCTTTGCGATGATTGTCTCCTTTATCGTCTACATCGTCATCTACCGATTTCTCCCAGATGCCGTTGCAGACCAGCGCATCTTAAAGCAAATCAACGGATAAGCGGATCGAGATTTGATTGTCCCCATATTGCAACTTTCCTCAAATACACAGACTCCCTGCTAAAAAAGCACGGCTTTATCGCTAAGCCGTGCTTTTTGATTGTCTCCGCCGCACCATCCTACTCCAGAAGGTGCGGCTCGATGATAATGCGGCGTACGCCATGCCGGCGGAACTCCTCGGCGAGCTCCTTCGTGGTGAGGCTCATCAGCGCCAGCGAGGTGGCGAGCACCATCTTTTTCATGTGGACGCTCCCGTCGTAGAAAAATGACCGGCTCACCGTCCCGTCGTGCAATACGATCTGCATCTTGCCCGTATGCGAGACGGGGCTGCGCACCCAGTGATGGGTAAAGCGCACCTCACGGATCTGATCGAGCGCGTATGTCTTCTCGTGCATCCCCGGGAAGGAGTAATAGTATACGGTCAGGCGTCCGTTCTCAAAATGGAGGAATTTTTTGGTCGCTCCGCCGCTCAGCCCGCGGTACATCGACCACAGGGCTGCGCCGCATGCCACCACGCCGAACAGGATCAGGACAAACATCGATGTCATCATCTTTCGCCATACCTCCTAGGGAATGCCTGTGACCGAATCACTTTGACCGTCATGATAGCATCGACGGATTAGATTCGTCTAACGAAAAAGCACGGCCTTGCCATCTGCCGTGCTTTTTTGATGGAATCAACCGTCACCGTTCATCGCACCGATGGAAAAGTGATGCGTGAAGTGCTGTGGAGGATCGCAGGAAAAACTGGAGAAGCCCCCTGTGCCCTATGCAGGAAAGCGCGTCTTTTCCGCGAAATAGAACAGAATAGGAAACTATCGCACCATGACAAAGGAGAACGAAATGACACGGATGAACATGACACGCCTGTGCACCGCCATCGCCGCGCTCAGCACCGCCCTCCTCCTCAGCACGGGCATTGGACAGGCGGCAGAAAATCAGCAGGAGGAGCTGTCCTCCGCCGTCATCATGACGGACACCGCACGTACCGTATTCCAAGTATAGAAAAACAGAAAATGGGGTTCCATCACTGCCGATGGAACGGAGGTCGTCCCCCTTGTGTATGACAGCATCGTCCCCTATGCAGAGGGTTATCTCATCGTCCAGAAGAACGGCGGACTGGGCATCATCCGTACGGATGGAACGCAGATCGTCCCCGCGGCCTACGTGAATATCAAACCACTCATGGATGGCATCATCGTCGTACGCGACGCGAAGGGCAAGGTCGGTGCATACGACCTCAGCGGAGAACTGCTGCTGCCGGCCGCATACACGTCAATCCAGCCGATGGGCCACGGTATTCTCTGCATCAGTGAAGAGTATGGTCAATACCATCTCTGCCGCCGCGACGGGAGCCACCTGACGGATGAGATGTTCTACAGCGTTGAGCCATTCTCCGAGGGGCGTGCCGCTGTCATCCGAAAGAAGGGGGAGCCGTACGGCTACATCGACGAGACGGGCAATATGGTCATTCCCCCTTCGTATGATCGCGCAGAGCCGTTCCACGAGGATCGTGCCGCTGTCAATATCGACAAGAAATGGGGCTTTATCGACAGGAATGGTACGATGGTGATCGCGCCGCAGTTTCGCAAACTGGGCCATCCGAAAGAATTTCATGAGGGGTATGCCTTGGTCATGAAAGGAAAAAAGATCACCTTCATCGACAAGGCAGGAAAGATGCCGTTCAAAATGCAGTGGTCCAGCGCCCGCTCCTTCTATGACGGGCTTGCCGCAGTTTTCCATTCCCGTGATAAAAGTACACTGGCCAATTTGGGTTTGGCAATGAATAGCTATCTCTCTCTTGCCGCAGGAGCGCCGCTCTATGAAGATGACGGCAGTATCATCGACGATGGGGCTCGACGCGGGTATATCAATACCTCCGGCACGGAGGTTATCCCATCCACGAACGACTATACCACCATGTTCAAGGACGGCATCGCCCTCGTCAAGGTGCATGGACAATGGGGTGCCGTTGATCGAAGTGGTACCTATATCGTCCATCCACAATACAGCAAGATGCACTATTTCTGCGATGATCTGGCCGCTGTGTGCGACGGCAGGAAGTGGGGCTACGTCGGCAGGGACGGCATCATGCTCATCCCTCCTGCCTACGATGAAGCAGACGATTTCCATGAGGGGCTCACGCGCGTCCGTGCGGCGGACGATGTCCTCATCATTGACAAGACCGGACAGATTGCCTTTCATCTCCCTGCAGGGCTGGAGTTCCCGTGGCATTTCTCCGCCGGGATTGCACCGATCATAAAGGATGGCAAGTGGGGATTCATTGATCGGAGCGGCAGCATTGTCGTCTCTCCACAGTATAGTGAGGTAATGCGATACGACGTGTTGTGGATGATGATGGGATCGTTAATGCAATACAGTGGATAAAAGGCACGTCAGAGATGCAGATATCTTGCGCTGATCTGACTGATCCGTGCCCCTCCATACACAAAACGACCTCTCACACATTCCACTGGGTGAGAGGTCGTTTTGGCAATGTTATATGTTATAACGTATTGCTGATGTGTTCCGTGCGTTCGGCCGCCCCCTGCGGTGTCAACGATGCGAGCATTGCAGCGGCGGACTGTGCTGCACCGGGCAGATAGGTCGCCTGCTCCGCGATGAGCGCCTTGCTCGGGGTGAGACGATTGCCGTGTGTCGTCGTCTCGGAGATGAGACGCGCTCCCTTGTAGGCGCGGGTAACAACGGACCCATCCGCGAGCACACGCGTGACAATCGTATCCGGCTCGCTGTTCTCGGGGTTTTGGAGTTCCGCTTCTGCCGCGTCGCGTTCTTCCTGCAGGATACGCGCAAAAGTGTCGCCCGTATCCTCGCCGAGATGCGTGGTGCGGCGCACAGGAGTCGGTGCTGCAATACCTCGCCCGACATATATTTTATCGAATTTCATATTCTTCCCTCCTTTCGCGCTCCCTGCGAGATAGTAACCTCCTATCACTGTTATCGGAATGACGCAGATATTCTTAAGTAGATTCAGAAACTTTAGTTAAATTCTAAGGAATTGTCACGTCCATGTAACAAAACGCGTATTGTTTCACAGATGGAAAACAGAGAAGTGGGGCGGGAGAGACACAGCGACCTCCCGTCCGCATAGGATAGGAGGTCAGCTGCATGGATCAGTCGGATGATACCGCAGTGCCAATGAGTGCTGCGATGCCCTGTGCGCCCTGCGCTGCGTGCGAGTCAAGCAGGGGGTTCTGCGCCGCATCCTCGTCAAGCTTCAGCTGCTCGACACGCTCGGAGATGAGTGCCTTGCCCGCCTCGGGGTTCGTCCCGGGCGTCGTCGTCTCAGAGATCAGCGTCGTTCCCTTATAGATCTGTGTGATGACTGAGCCGTCCGCGAGCACGCGCGTGACGACGGTATCGCCCTCAAGGTCCTCACGTCCATAGCTGTTGACGGGCTTTGCCTCGCGCATGTTCTGCAGCATCCGTGCAAATGCATCGGAGGTGTCCTCCTTCGCACGGGTGCGCCGCGCAGATGATGCGGGCACTGCTCCGCCGCTGCCATAGATTTTCTCAAGTTCCATTTCAATCCCTCCCTTCTTGCTTCCTGTGCTGTACAATTGTCCTTACCATTTCTATCGGAAAAAAATTCCCTTTCTTAACAAATCTCCTTGAATCCCCGTATGCTGTCCGATGGTATAGAATCGTGCAAAAAAGGAGCCGATGAAATGGGCGAACGGCTTTCCTTTGCCTCAAGCTATATGGAGGGAACGCACGCGGGATGTGGAGCGGCTGACTGCGGTGTTATAAAGAAAAAATCCGCTTGCATCGGAGCAGGCGGGCTGTTATAGTAAGCATAGAAAGAACCGTCCTTGACGGCATCTTTCCAAGGTTGCTTAATATTCTTTCGAATAACCGCTCACTCGGTCAAAAGCTGGGCGGTTACTTTTTTTATCGCTAAAATATAGCCTGTGGCAGCGACCAACAAGAGAATCGCACCGATTTCAGACATATCCGCTCACCCCCTTTCGGGGGAAAGACACCGCCGCGGGATTGCTCCCGCCCAGGACGTTTCAATGATATGACAGCACAGTCGAATCTAAGGGAACACTGATAAATTCAGCACCGCCATCTTAGCACATCTTTTTTGTCCGCTTTTCGTTAGCAAATCCTCCACATAGCTTTGGCTATGCGTCCGGTTTGCTGCCTCAATCGGACGAAAAAATCTGCGCCAATCTGACGGACTTCATTTTATCAGTGTTTCCCTAAAGCACAAACATATTTTCGCCCTTGGATCCATCGCGTCCAAGGGCGTTTTATATGACCGACCGCTTGAATTTCCGCACGGCGGTGCCGAAGAAGACGAGGATAAAGAGGGCGAGAAAGGCGGTCTGCTGATAGAGCGCCGTGAGGCCGCCGCCCTTGAGGAAGATCATGCGCAGGATCTCGATGTAGTGCGTCATGGGGATGGCAAGGCTGAGGTATTGAAAGAATGTGGGCATCGCCTCGCGCGGGAACATGAAGCCCGAGAGGAGGATGCCCGGCAGGAGGGTCGCAATGCTCATGAGGCCTGCCTGCAGCTGGTTCTGCGCGAGCGATGCGATCATGAGCCCCATCGTGAGCGAGGCGAGCAGGAAGAGGGTCGTGAGCGCATAGAGGAGCAGGATGCTCCCGCGCAGGGGCACGCCGAAGACCGCAAGGGCGATGAGGACGCAGATCGTCGTCTGAATGTAGCCGAGGATGATGTAGGGCAGGATCTTGCCGATGAGCAGTTCCCATATATGCAGCGGCGTTACGAGGAGCTGCTCAAGCGTGCCCGCCTCGCGTTCGCGCACGATGGACATGGAGACCATGAGCACCATGGTGATCGAGAGGATGATGCCCATGAGTGCGGGCAGCATGTAGTAGGCGGTGACGGCATCGGGGTTGTACCATGCGCGGATGCGCACGTCGTAGGCAGGCGCAGCCACGGGCGCCCCGCGCACAGCGACGGGCTGTACCCGCATGCCAAGCCCCGTCAGGGCGGCGATGGCAGAGGTCGAGGCGATGGAGTCCGAGGCGTCGACAATCGCCTGAATCGGCACGGTGTGCCCCGCGTTTGCCTCCCGTACAAGATCGGGCGGAAAGACAATGCCGATCTTTGCATCGCCGCGCTCGATCCGCTCGTTCAGCTCATCGTAGCTCCACGCGATATAGCGCAGGTCGAAATAGCCGCTTGCCGTCATTGCCGCGAGGAAATTGCGGCTCTCCTCGCTCCGCGACTGATCGAATACGACCGTGGACTGGTGCCGCACGTCCGTACGGATGGCAAAGCCGAACACAACGAGGTAGATGACGGGCAGGAGGAAAGTCACGCCGATCGTGATCGGGTCGCGCCGCATCTGAATGAGCTCCTTCGCGAGCAGTGCAAGAATGCGCGTCATCCCTGTGCCTCCCTCTGCCGCCGGTCGTAGTAGATAAAGACGTCCTCCATCGTGAGCTCCCACGGTGCCGCGTGCAGCTGCTCCGGCAGCACAGTCTCCCGCGGAACGAGTGCACGCACCTGCCGTCCGAATACATAGACCTCATCGCAGGGCACACCCGCCGCCCGCAGCGCCGCCGCCCCCTCCTCCGCACTGTCCTGCGGCAGGATGTAGAGCCGCGCGGGCAGCTCCTCCTTGAGCGCAGACGGGGAACCGGAGGCGATCTTCTTCCCGCGCTGCAGGAAGGCAATCTCATCGCAGTGCTCCGCCTCATCCATAAAATGCGTCGTGACAAAGATCGTCGTCCGCTCCGTGCCCGCCATCTCCGAGAGCAGGTTCCAAAAGAGCCGCCGCGAGGTCGGGTCAACGGCGGAGGTCGGCTCGTCGAGCACGAGGAGCGCGGGATGGTGGAGAATCGCGCAGCCTAGCGCGAGGCGCTGCTTCTGCCCGCCCGAGAGGCCGCCCGCGAGCACGTCGGCGCGGTCCGTGAGCTGCATCCGTGCGATCACCTCCGCGACGCGCGTGCGCCGCTCCTCCCGCGGCAGACCATAGAGCCCGCCGTAGAACATCATGTTTTCACGAACGGTCATATTCGCATAGAGGCTGAACCGCTGCGACATGTAGCCGAGCGCCTGCCGCGCGCGCTCCGGATGCACGGCGGTATTGCAGCCGAGCACGAATGCCGTGCCGCTCGTCGGCGGGAGGAGCCCGCAGATCATGCGGATGGCCGTGGACTTCCCCGATCCGTTCGAGCCGATGAAGCCGTAGATCGCCCCGCGCGGCACGGAGAGATTCAGCCGGTCCACCGCAGTGTAGCTGCCGAATACGCGCGTGAGGTCGTGCGTCTCGATCACGGGCGCATCGTCCGCGCGCGGCTCACGTTCCATTCCGGGGCTCCAAGTCCACATCCGCGGGCATGCCGGGCTTTAGAATGCCCGCGGCATTATTCACCGCGACCTTTACGCCAAAGACGAGGTTCGCGCGCTCGTTCTTCGTGATGCTCTGGCGCAGGGTAAACTCCGCCGCATCGCTGATCTCCTTGATCGTGCCGTCCAAAGGCTCCGTCTGTCCGTCGATGTAGACCTTCGCCGGATCCCCGATGCGCAGATCGCCGAGCACGTCGGTCGGCACATAGACCTTGACCCAAACGTCCTGCGGGTCGATGAGCGTTGCAATCGGCGTGCCCGCACGGACAAACTCGCCCCGTTCATAGTTCTTTGACAGGACGATGCCGTCCTTCGGCACGCGGACCGTGAGATCGCTGACTGCAGAGGCGTCGATTTCGAGGATTGCCTGCTGGCGCCGCACATCCTCCTCCGCCATGCGGATATCCTCGGGACGGCTGCCGCTCTCCGTGAGCGCCTGTTCCTGCTGTGCCGCGCGCAGGTTCGCATTCGCCGCGTCGCGCGCCTCGCGCAGCCCATCAAATGCCTGTTGGGAGATTGCTCCGCCTGCAATGAGCTCCGCGCCGCGCGCATAGTCGGCATCTGCTTTCTCTGCGGCTGCGCGTGCGGCATTCGTCCGCTCCGCCGCCGCACGAATCTCCTCCGCACGGTTGCCGCTCTGCGTCCGCTGGAGGCTCGTCTCGGCATGAGCGAGCGCCGCCTCATCGCGCAGAACTGCGGCGTCCAGATCACGCCGGCCGATGCGTGCCGCTGGATCGCCGGCACGCACCGTCATCCCCTCCTGCAGAAAGAGCTCCTCGATGCAGCCGCTCTCCTTCGTGCTGACCTCCACCCGCGTCGCCTCGACCGTCCCCGTGAGGAGCTGCGCGCGCAGCTCCTGCGCCGCGTATTCGCGATGAGCAAATACAGCGAGCAGGATAAGCGCGAGAAGGAGCAGAACGATCCGTGCCATCTTCATCTTCATGCAGCGCTCTCCTTTCCGCAAAATCATATAATCTTATACAGTATATCATTGGCGTGCGCTCAGAGGAATTGATATGCGATTAAAATGGTCTGGTGCTCCTCAGGGTCTTCAAATTTTTCTCCTGCGATTCGAACAAACATAGTTTCACTCAAAAAGAGCCTATCCGCAGACAGGCTCTTTCTTTTTATCTGAAATTACGATGTACGCCGCGCCCTCTCGAGGTATACGAGCAGGACGGAGATGTCGGCCGGCGAGACGCCGCTGATGCGCGACGCCTGTCCGATGCAGCGCGGGCGGACGGCGGAGAGTTTCTCTGCCGCCTCGAGGCGCAGGCTGCCGATTGCCGCGTAGTCTGTATCGGCGGGGATGCGGCGTGCCTCAAGCCGCTCCATGCGCGCGATCTGCTCCTCCTGTTTCCGTATGTAGCCGTCGTAGCGCGCCATGATCTCGACCTCCTCGCGCACGTCGTCGGCAAGCGGCGGGAGGTCAAAGACGGCGGCGAGTACACGGTAGTCGCCCTCGCGTGCAAGCAGGGCAAAGAGGGTCATGGGTGTCCGCAGCGGAGAGATGCCCGCGCCTGCGAGCAGCGCCTCTGTCTCGGCGCTCGGGCTGAGCCGCCGCTCCCGCAGGAGACGGAGCGCCGCATCGATCGCGCCGCGCTTTGCCGTAAAACGCGCCCAGCGCGCATCCGAGACGAGTCCGATGCGGCGTCCGATGGGCGTCAGCCGCAGGTCGGCGTTGTCCTGCCGCAGGACGAGACGGTACTCGGCGCGGCTCGTCATCATGCGGTACGGCTCCTCTGTTCCCTTCGTCACGAGGTCGTCGATGAGAACGCCGATGTAGCCGTCGCTGCGCCGCAGGATGAGCGGCTCCTCTCCCATGCAGGCACGTGCGGCGTTGATGCCCGCAACGAGGCCCTGTGCCGCCGCCTCCTCGTAGCCGCTCGTCCCGTTCGCCTGTCCCGCAGAGTAAAGCCCTGCGATCTCTTTGACCGCGAGGCTCGCCTCCAGCTGCAGCGGGTCGAGGCAGTCGTACTCGATGGCATAGCCGGGGCGCATCATGCGTGCATGGTGCATTCCCGGAATGGTGCGGAGAAACTCCTCCTGCACATCTGTCGGCAGACTGGTAGACATACCCTGTACATATATTTCATTGGTATGCAGTCCCTCCGGCTCAAGAAAGAGCTGATGCCGCTCCTTGTCGGGGAAACGCGCGATCTTCGTCTCGATCGAGGGGCAGTAGCGCGGACCGATGCCCTCGATCACCCCGTTTGCCATCGGCGCACGGTGCAGATTTGCACGGATGACGGCATGGGTCGCCTCGTTCGTGTAGGTAAGGTAGCAGGGGGTCTGCGCGTCGGGCATCGCATCCGTCAGGAAGGAGAAGGCAGGTGCATCAGGGTCGCCCGCCTGCAGTGCCGTTTCCGCGAGGTCGAGTGTGCGGCGGTCAACGCGCGCGGGCGTGCCTGTCTTGAACCGCATGAGGCGAAGCCCTGCCGCGCGAAGGGACTCCGAGAATGCCATGGCAGGACGCTGGCCGTTCGGCCCGCCGTCATAGATCGTCTCGCCGAGGATGATGCGCCCGCGCAGATAGGTCCCCGTCGCGAGGATGACGGCGTGTGCCGTCAGGCGTTCCCCCGTCTCGCAGACAACGCCGGTCACACGCTTTTCTCCCGTGCGCTCCTCCGTGATGAGCTCCGTTACGAGCAGCTGGCGCACGTCGAGGTTTTCCGTGTTCTCGAGCGTCTCCTTCATGATGCGCTGATAGAGGAACTTGTCTGCCTGCATGCGCAGGGCATGGACGGCAGGTCCCTTGCCCGTGTTCAGCAGGCGCCGCTGGATGCTCGCCCGATCTGCCGCGATGCCCATCTCACCGCCGAGCGCGTCGATCTCGCGGACGAGGTGGCTCTTGCCGGGGCCGCCGACGGATGGATTGCACGGCATCATGGCGATGTTGTCCAGCGACAGTGTTACAATGAGTGTACGCTGTCCCATGCGTGCCGCGGCAAGTGCCGCCTCGACGCCCGCATGGCCTGCGCCAATGACGATGATGTCGTAGTTTGTACTGCTGTTCACGTATATATTTTCCCCTATTTTTATAACATAAATCTGATTTTATTTGTGTTATGTTTACTTCCCAATGCAGAACTCGCTGAAGATGCGGTCGATCAGGTCGGTATCGACGGTCTCGCCGAGGATCTCGCCGAGCGCGTCGTAGGCGGCGCGCAGGTCGATGGAGACGAAGTCCGTCCCAAGGTCTGCGGCGAGGGTCTCTGCCGCCGCCGCGAGATGCGCCTCTGCGCGGCGCAGTGCCTCGATTTCGCGCTCCTTGTTTGGGAGCGCCCCATCGCTGAGGTCGCCCTCCCGCTGAACGATGTGCGCGGCGATCTCCTCCCGCAGGGCATCAAGCCCCGTGCCCTCCTGCGCCGAGATGCGGAGGACGGGCGCAGCGACGGCGGCAAAGTCCTCCGCACTCAGTACGGAGGGGCGATCCTCCTTGCTGCAGAGGATGATAATGTCTGCCGCTGCCGCCGAAAGGCGCGCAAGGAGCGCGTGATCCTCCGCGGTCAGCGGCTCTGACGCGTCAAAGACGGCAAGGATCAGCTCTGCATCCGTGAGATGCTGCTCGGTGCGTGCGACGCCGATCTGCTCGACGGCGTCCTCTGCCGCGCGCAGTCCTGCCGTATCGAGAAGCCGCAGGGGGATACCCGCCACGCTGATCTCCTCCTCGATGATGTCGCGCGTCGTGCCCGGCACGTCGGTGACAATGGCGCGTTCCATGCCGAGGAGGGCGTTGAGGAGGCTCGATTTGCCGACGTTCGGGCGGCCGACGATGACGGTCTTGACCCCGTCGCGCAGGATGCGCCCCGTATCCGCACCCGCGAGCAGGCGGCGGACGGCGGCAGAGGCGGCGTCGATCTCCGCCGCAAGGTGTTCGGCGGAGGCCGCGGGAATGTCGTCCTCAGGGAAGTCGATCCCTGCCTCGATGTGCGCGACGGCACCGAGGATCTGCGTGCGGATGTCCGTCACTGCATGGGAGAATGCACCTGCGAGCCGCTCCCGTGCGGCATGCGCGGCGCGTGTGCTCTTTGCCGCGATCAGCTCCATGACGCTCTCGGCGCGCGCGAGGTCAAGCCGCCCATGGAGAAAGGCGCGCTTCGTGAACTCTCCCGCCTCTGCGGGACGCGCGCCCGCCTCCCATGTCCTGAGGAGCACCTCGCGCAGGACGACCGCGCCGCCGTGACACTGCAGCTCTGCCGTATCCTCGCCCGTATAGGAGTGCGGCGCACGCATATAGAGGAGGATGCACTCGTCGATCACCGTGCCGTCCGCCGCGACGATGTGTCCATAGCGCGCCGTATAGGGTGCCATGTCACCGAGCGTGCCGCCCGCCGCAGGCCGAAAGACGCGGCGCGCAACGCCGAGCGCATCCTCTCCGCTCACGCGGATGATGCCGATGCCGCCCGCGCCGTGCGGGGTCGCGATCTGGCTGATGGTGTCCTCGGTCATGACACGCGCCCTTTCTATCATTATTTGATGAACTGTGCAAAAAAAGGCTGCTGCACGAAGGTGCCCCTCCGTATAACAACCCTATAAGTATCTGCATCAAAATATCAAGACTGCATACTCCACGCAAACACCTTGTTGCACAAGCGTGCGTGCGCTTGCACGCTTATGATCAGCAATTCCCTAGGAGTATTGCCGTCCCTATTTCTCAGTGGAGCTAGGCAGTCACTGTTCGTACGGCTCATAGCCGTCCTCGCTGCGTCCGTAGCGGCGGCGCTTCGGGACGATAACGACGTAGCGGCGCGGATTCTCGCCCGCGCTGTAGGTCGTGACACGGCGATTGTCCTGCAGCGCCATATGAATGATCTTGCGCTCGTGGCGGCTCATCGGCTCGAGATGAATCTCCTCGCCGATGCGGCACGCCTTGTCCGCGAGATGTCCGGCAAGACGCGTGAGTGTCTCCTCACGACGTGAACGGTAGTCCTCCACATCGAGGATAACGCGTGCAAAACCGCTCTCAGGAATCTTGTTGACAACAAGATTCGTAAGATACTGCAGGGCATCGAGCGTCGCACCGTGCTTCCCGATGAGGATGCCCAGGTTCTCCCCGTGCATATTGAAGACTGTCCCCGTAGGCGTATCGGTGCGGTGCAGTGTAACGGAGAGCCCCATCGCGGCAAAGATCTTGCCGAGGAACCCCTCGGCCGCCGCTGCCATCTCATCCGTCAACGGAAGGAGTGATGCATCGCTGCGCTCGCGGCGCGGACGCGGAGCATAGCTGCTCCCGCGCTCTCCCTCACAGCGGCAGCGTTCCTCACCATAGCCGCTGCGCCCCATCTCACCGCGTGCGGGACAGGCATCCCGACGGAGGGCACGGTCACGCCGCTCCGCATCGCTGCGGCGCGAAGCATCTGTGCCCGCACTGCGGCGTGCAGAAGAACGCAGATCCGTATGAAATCGCTTGGAACGCGGGTCAAATCCGTCGTCTGCCGGGCGCACGGGCGCGTTCTCCTCGCGCGGTGAAGCGGTAACGGTCGGTGCCGGCGGATTCTGAATCTCGGTGTGCTGTGGGCGGATGATGGGGCGCGTCGTAACACGGATACGTGCATCACGTTTCCCCCAGAGTCCGAGGAAACCGCTCGACGGCTCCTGCACAATCTCATAGGTGACCTCCTCGCGGCCGCAGCCGAGCTTGTCGAGAGCCGCTGCAAGGGCATCCTCGACTGTCCTTCCTGTGGTCTCAATGATCTCCGCCATTCAGATCGCCTCCTTTGCCGCGGGTCCCTCGCTGCGGTACATCCACCACTGCTGGATGATCTGTACAACATTCATTGTGACCCAGTAGAGGACAAGCCCCGATGGGAAGGTAAGGCTGATCCAGCCGATAAATAGCGGCATGACGGTCATCATGATCTTCATCTGACCCGTCATCTCACTGGAGGTCATTTTCTGCTGGAGAAAGGTGGTCGCCGCCGAGAGGACGGGCAGGATATAGTAGGGATCCGGCTCGCTCATGCTCGGCAGCCAGAAGAACGCCGCTGCCTCTGCACTCGGAAAGGTGAAATTGAAGAGGGCATAGTACATGCCCATGAGGATCGGCATCTGCACGAGGAGCGGCAGACAGCCGGCGAGCGGGTTGACCCCTGCCTCGCGGAAAAGCTCGCCTGTCTTCTGCTGGAGCATCTGCGGATCGCTCTTGTACTTTTCCTGGATTTTTTTCATCTTTGGCTGGATTTCCTGCATCGCCTTCATGGATTTCACCTGCTTGACGGTGAGGGGATAGGTCACGAGCTTGATGAGGATGGTCAGAAGGATGATGGGAAAGCCGTAGCTCTCAAGTCCTGCGGCACTGGTAACGCTGTAAAACGCACCAAGGATCACCTGCAGGATGTGGATGATGGGCGCAAACAGATTGCTGAAAAATTCGATCAAGGGTAGTTCCTCCTACAATTGGGACGTCTGATAAAGCCAAAGTTCGTTGTATTTTGGATACGGCCGTATCTATTAAGAAAGATGCTGCTTCAAACGCAGCAAAAAGCATGACCTCCAGAAATGACAATCATTTCGTTATGGTACGGGATCATAACCGCCCTTATGGAAGGGATGACAGCGCAGAATGCGCCGCAGCGCCATCCGTCCGCCGCGCCACGCACCGTAGCGCGTGACCGCCTCCAAAGCGTACGCCGAGCAGGTTGGATAGTAACGGCAGTGCGGCAGAAAAAGCGGCGAAATCGCCGCACGATAAAAGCGAATGAGGAGGAGCAGCAGATGCTTCATCGATGCTTCCCCCTATTCTGCTCCCCGCCGGCGAAGATCCCCGCGCGGCGGGCGAGACGGCGCAGATCCTCGGCGGCATCCTGCATCTTGCCGTCGGCGAGACCCGCGCGCCCGATGAGAAGAATTCCGATATCACTGCGCAGCTCGTGCTGCAGACCGCGATACGCTTCACGCAGGAGACGCTTCGTGCGATTGCGCACAGCGGCACAGCCGAGTTTTTTCCCGGCGGCAAAGCCAACTTTCCCCGCAACGCGCGGATCGCGCAGGACATAGAGAATCATATGCCGTCCCGCGGCAGAATGCCCCTTTTGGTAGACACACTGGAAGTCACTGCGCCGCTTGATCATCTTGCTGCGCGGCAGTGTATATTTTTTCTGTTTCATATTCGTTAAAAAAGAGGTCACCTGCGGTGACCCCCTGCTCAAAGTCCAGCGAAATTACGCCGAAAGTTTCTTTCTTCCGCGCTGACGCCTTCTCTTGAGTACGAGGCGACCGCCTTTCGTCTTCATGCGCTCACGGAATCCATGTGTCTTCTTTCTCCAATGATTGTTGGGCTGGAATGTTCTCTTCACCTCTCGTCACCTCCTTTTCTGTCTCAAATGCACGGCACCGCATGCCGCACAGGAATTTTTCTGTGTATGACTCAGCGCACATTATAGACGAAAAAAAGCCCTGATGTCAAGGCACGACGCGGCAATTTTACCGTTTTTTCCATTGGTAAGACTAAAGCACCTGTTGATAAGCTCACGTTTTTTTGCTAAAATATCCACGGTTCATTGTGGAAAACCTGTGAAAAAAACTGTGCATTGCATTTCATCGGCACGTATTATCGTGCCGTTCGCATCACTGGAGTTATCCACAAGTGTGGGTAAGTCTGTGGATAAGAATTATTGTTGACAAAAAAATTTTGTGAAGGAACAGAATCGCATGTCCGAAGAAAAGAATCTCACCTCCCTGTGGCAAAAAGTATTAAAAGAAACTGACGGTATTCTGCCCAAAGAAGCCATCAAACAGTGGATTCTGCGCATTGTTCCCATCTCGCTGGAAAACAACGAGCTGGTGCTTGCCGTCGCAGACGAATTTACAAAACAATACATCGAGCCGCGCTATCTCGTTCTTCTGGGCGATGCCGTACACCAGGCACTCGGTGCCAAATACAAGATCACCCTCATTGTCGCTCCTGTCGCCAGTGAAGAAAAGGACAACGCCGAAATCGAGCCGGCTGCCCCCGCATCCCTCAAAGAACCGGCGGAAGAGGCTGCCCCCGCGCAGGGCAGTCTTCCGCTCACGCCGCCCGAAACACACGCGGCAGCACCGGACGACACGACGACACTGAACCCGAAATACACCTTTGAGGCGTTCGTCACAGGCCGCTCGAACCAGTTCCCCTACGCGATGGCAAAGGCAGTCGCCGATGCGCCGGGACTGCCCTCGCACAATCCGCTCTTTATTTACGGCGGTGTGGGACTTGGCAAGACCCATCTCATGCATGCGGTCGGACACAAGATCCTTGCCGATGACCCCAAAAAACGCGTTCTCTACATCGCAAGCACAGACTTTACAAACGAATTCATCCGCTCCATCCGCGAGAAAAACATGGATGCATTCCGGGAGAAATACTACAGCATTGACGTGCTGCTGATCGACGATATTCAGTTCTTTGCGGGACAGGAGCAGACGCAGACGGAGTTCTTCCAGACATTCAACAAGCTGCGTGACAACGGCAGCCAGATCATCCTGACCTCGGATCGTCAGCCGCAGGATGTCAAGGGGCTCGAGGATCGTCTGATCTCACGCTTTGCGGGCGGTGCGCCCGTGGACATCCAGCCGCCCGAGTTCGAAACGCGCGTTGCGATCCTTCAAAAAAAAGCACAAAGCGAAGACGTCGACATTCCTGCCGATGTGGTCACCTATATTGCCAGCCGCGTGGACAGCAACATCCGCGAGCTCGAAGGGGCACTCACGCGTCTCATCAAATATGCCTCAACGATGCGGATGCCGATCGACGAGACGACCTGCGTCGCCGCGCTCGGCAACTATCTGCGCGGAGAAAAGGGACGCCGCATCACGATGGAGATGATCGAGCGCATCGTCTGCACGCATTTCAAAGTGACGAGCGAGGACATCCGCTCCACCAAGCGCAGCAACGACATTGCTTATCCGCGCCAGATCGCCATGTACCTATGCCATGAGCTGACGGACGTCTCATGGCCGACCATCGGCGGTTTCTTCAACAAGGATCACTCGACGATCATCCACGCACATAAAAAGATACAGAAACTCATCGAGTCCAATCCTGCCACCGATACCCTCATCAAATCACTCAGCACGCAAATCCGCGGAATCTAGACCGTGACAGAAACATGTGGAAAACTCTGTGCAGAGACCGATGCAATTCCTGTGTATGAACTGTGGACAATGAAAACATACAGCGGAAAATGTGCATCGTGTGGATAAATCCGACACAAAATCCACGTTTTATCCACACCATCCCGACCGCAGCCACAGGAAAAAATCCTGTTATCCACATATCCACAGTCCCTACTACTATTACTACTATCTTTATTTATATCAAGACGCAATAAAAAAACTACCCCACGCGAAAGGAATACGTATGAACATCACCCTGTCGAAAAACGAACTCATCTCAGCACTGCAGATCGTCAGCAAGGGACTTTCGACCAAACCGCAGACACCAATTCTCTCGGGCGTCTACATGAGCGCGAAAGAAGGACAGCTCGAACTGCAGTCCACAAACTATGAACTGGGCTTCATCGTCACGATTCCCGCGGAGATCCGCAGCACCGGGACAGCCGTGCTTCCCGGAAAGTATCTCACGGAATTTGCACGCAAGCTGCCCGCCGAGGAAGTCTCGATCAACACGGAGAGCTCCGACGGACTCGCTGAGATCTGCTCCGGTACGGCACGATTCACTCTTCGTACCATGGAGGTAACAGATTTTCCTGTACTTCATCGTATTGACGGAACACTGCATTTTACAATCAAAGACAACGTTCTTGCACGCCTTGTCAAAAAATCTGCCTTTGCCTGTCTCAAAGAGGAACAGCGTGACCGCCGTCCGATCTTCACAGGATGTCAGCTTGAGGTCGATGGACATAAGGTCACTTTCGCCGCAACGAACGTGCATCGCCTTGCGGTCAAGAGCGAATCGCTCGAAACTGAAGCAGGGCAGATCTGCATCATCATTCCGGCACGCTTTTTAGAAGAAGTGACACGGACAATGACCAGTGATGTGCCATCTGATGTCAATATATCGTGCACTTATAATCAAATTAGTATCTCATTTGACAACATCTATATGACATCGCGTCTGATCGAAGGAACATTCCCCGACTATCGCCGTGTCATTCCGCAGGACGCGAATATCCGCACGAAGGTGACGCTTGATGTCGCGACATTTTCGGCTGCTGTCGAGCGTGCCTCGCTTATTGCACGTACCGATCAGTACAACATCGTCAAACTCAGCTTTGCGGATGGAACGATGCGCATCTCCTCAAATAGTCCTGAGATCGGTGAGGCGGAAGAGACGATTGCAGCACAGGTTGAGGGCGATGACGTGACAATTGCATTCAACGCATCCTATTTGATGGATGCGATGAAGTCCCTCGACAGCGATACGTGCATTCTCTCTCTGCAGGGGTCGAACGAACAGGGGGTCAATCTCTCGCCGATCACGATCCGTGAGGAGGCAGATCCGAACTATATCTATGTGGTAACGCCTGTGAGGACGCACTGACGTGATGGACATCGAAATTCAGACGGACATGATTCAGCTGGATCAGTTTCTGAAACTCGCAGGAGCAGTTTCGAGCGGCGGCGAGGTCAGGGCACTCCTTACGGAGGGCATGATCCTGCGCAACAACGTGCCGGAGACAGCACGGCGCAGGAAGCTCGTTCCTGGTGATGTCATTACGATTAACAGCAGTGATGCGTACCGTGTCGTGCGTGTGCAGCAATGCAGATCACAGAGCTGACGCTGCGCAGCTATCGCAGTTATGAGACGCTGCACCTCGCGTTTGACCCGGGGGTGCAGATCTTCCTCGGGGCGAATGCGCAGGGCAAGACGAATATCATCGAGGCGCTCTACTACGCCGCCTTCGGGCGCTCCCATCGCACCTCCAGCGATGCGGAGCTCATTCGCGTGGGGGCAGATGGAGCGCATATCGCCCTCTCCTTCCGGCGGCATGATGTGCCGGGAGCACTTTCCTTTACGTTTGCACGCGGGGCGCGGAGGCGCATCGAGTACGCGGGAGAAAGTCTCCGTCAGCGCGATCTCGTTGGTATTCTGCCGATGGTGCTCTTTTCTCCTGAAGATCTCTTTCTCGTCAAGGGAGCGCCTGCGCTCCGCCGCCGCTATCTCGATGCGGAGCTCTCGCAGGCAAGTCCCGCCTACTATGGGGAGCTTCTGCGCTATACGCGCATCTTGAAACAGCGCAACGCGGTGCTGAAGGATATCCGTGAGCGGCTTGCCGCACCGGACGATCTCCTCCCCTGGGATGCACAGCTTGCAAAGAGTGCCGCCTACATTGTGACGCGGCGCACATCGGCAGTTGCGCAGCTCGGTGCGCTCTCTGCACGCGTGCAGTCGGTGCTTGCGGCCGGTGAGGAGCTGACGCTCGTCTATGACATCGCAGGCGCTGCGCCGGAAAGCGGCGCGAAAGACGACATGACAGAGCAGCTTTATCTATGGTATAATAAGATGCTACGCGAGGGGCGTGCGCGTGATATTGCACGCGCGGCGACGGGCGTCGGCCCGCATCTCGATGATCTCGTGCTCCGTGTCGGCGGGATGAACCTCCGAAGTTTTGGTTCGCAGGGGCAGCAGCGTACGGGCGCACTCGCGCTGAAACTCGCGGAGCTCTTTTACCTGCAGGAGAACGTTGGCGAGGCACCGATCCTCCTCCTCGACGATGTGATGAGTGAGCTCGACGCCGACCGCCGCCGCGCCCTTCTCGACTTCATCCGCCATGAGAACATCCAGACCTTCATCACTGCGACCGATGCGGCGTATTTCCCCGCAGAGCGCATGGGAACGTATCGGTACGTGGAGGCGGGGAAGGTGCGGGATGAGGAATCACGAATAGAATAGACTCTTGGATTGGCGTAGATTTTCCGCTGATGTATTGAAAAAGAGGAGGGACAGACGTGCGTACGACACTTGGCACAGCGGATGCGGGCGACGATGTGCGCGCCGCGATTCATCGCCTCGGCCCCTCCTTTGAGCGCGACTACATTACCCATACGACCATTTCTCATTGGGCGGACATCATGGGGGAGATGGTCGCACGTCGCGTGCGTGCCGTTGCAGTAAAGGACAAGAAGCTCTTTCTCTATGCGCCCGATGCCGTCTGGAAGAACGAGATGCGCATGAGTGCGCCCGAGATCGTCCAGCGCGTCAACAACTACGCAGGCGGGCGTATGGTGACGGAAATTGCCTTTGCACGCACGATGCGCCCCATCATGGAGACAGCAGACAATGCCGCGGCGGAGACGCCTGCTGCCTATCGGCGTGCGCTCGCACAGACGGGGCTGACGGATGCAGAGATTGCGCACGGGGCGGCACTCGCCTCTGCTGCATCGGACAGCGACCTGCGCACGCATATTGAGCGCGCGTATCTGACGACGCGCAAGGCGCGGCACCTCAAGGAGGCACGAGGGCTCACCCCCTGTCCCGTCTGCGGACGGTTCGTCAGCGGTGCCTGCATGGACTGCCGCCGCAGCGAGGAGCGCGGCCTGCGGCGCGAGGTACGTGCCATCCTGCGGCGTGAGCCGTGGGCAAAGCTCGCGGACATCACGCGGTGGATCCCATCGGCGGATGCACTCATGGTCGGCAGTGAGCGTGCCGACCTCATCCGCAGCATTGCGGGACGCACGGAGTACACGGCACAGGACAGCGAGAATGCGCGCCTCCTCACCATGCTGCACCGCGGCCTGCCGCCCGAGCAGGTCACACCGAAGAAGATACAGAGCACCTTCTGGGAACTGCGCAACGAGCTCATCACCACGCGTGAGTTCTGGGAAGAGATGAAGCAGCGCAGGGCGAAGAAATCGTAGGGGGTGACACCCATGATTCTCAGTATTGATGAAATCCGTGATAAAATCCGCCCCATCTGCGAGAAATACAAAATTGAAAAGGTATGGCTCTTCGGCTCGTATGCACGCGGTGAGGCGCGTGAGGACAGCGATGTGGACGTCTACGCCGAGTCGAGTAATCATGTGAGTTTGTTGGATTTGATTGCATTTCGCATGGATCTAGAGGATGCTGTTGCAAAGGATGTAGATATGATTACGCGCATTCCGAATGAGTATCCGATTTTTGCAAAATATGTGGAAAGAGACAAGGTGTTGCTCTATGATGCTCAGTCCGAAGGACGCACAGATTCTGCAAATTATCGTTCAGTATTGTGAGGATATCGACGAGGCACAGGAACGTTTTGGCAAAACACGGGATGATTTTATAAAGGATCGTCTCTTTCGGCATGCCTGCTCTATGGCATTACAGACGATAGGGGAAGCGTCGCGGAGTTTCTCCGACGCATTTATTACAGAACATCAAGAAGTCGCGTGGAAACTCATCAAAGGGATGCGAAATTTTTTTGCACATTCCTACCATATCTCGATTGATATGGATAAAGTATGGATGATGGTTCATCGAGATATTCCTTTGCTTAAGGCATATTGTGTTAATATACTAAAAGAAAATCACTGTGATGTATTTCGTATAGCACCGATGATCGACCCCCAAGGAGGACATAATGGCAAAGAAAAATAACCCAAATGAAACGACGGACGAGCAGGCGGAGATCCGTCCGCTGACCCCCGAGGAGGCAAAGGAAGCCGCCGAGATGGCAGACGCCCCCGATCTCACGGGCATCGCGATCTCGGAAGAGGAGATGGGCGATGAAGTGACCGCCGTCGACGCGGACTATGGCGCGGGGCAGATCCAGGTGCTGGAGGGCCTAGAGGCGGTACGCAAACGTCCCGGTATGTATATCGGCTCAACCTCCGAGCGCGGCCTGCATCATCTCGTCTATGAGGTCGTCGACAACTCCATCGACGAGGCGCTCGCGGGCTACTGCGACACGGTCGGCGTCACGATACACAAGGACAACAGCATCACCGTCACGGACAACGGACGCGGCATCCCCGTCGATATGCACGAGAGCGGCATGCCCGCTGTCGAGGTCGTTCTGACCGTCCTCCATGCGGGCGGCAAATTCGGCGGCGACGGCTACAAGGTCTCGGGGGGACTCCACGGCGTCGGCGTCTCCGTCGTCAACGCCCTCTCCACGGAGATGGACGTCGAGGTGCGCCGCGACGGGAAAATCTTTGCGATCTCCTTTTCGCGCGGTGTCACCACGACGAAGCTGCACGAGATCGGCACATCTGATACAACGGGCACGCGCGTCCACTTCGTCCCCGACCCCGAGATCTTCACCGTCACGACCTACAGCTTTGACACGCTGAAACATCGCCTGCGCGAGCTCGCCTTCCTCAACCACGGCATCACGATCACGCTCACCGACGAGCGCGGCGCCGAAGTGCGCAGCGAGACCTTCCACTTCGACGGCGGCATCCGCTCCTTCGTCTCCCACCTCAACCGCAAAAAGGAAACGATCAACGAGGAGCCGATCTACTTCAACGGCGTGAAGGACGATACTGTCGTCGAGATCGCGATGCAGTACAACGACAGCTATCAGGAAAATATCTACAGCTTTGTCAATAACATCAACACCGAGGAGGGCGGCACGCATCTCGCTGGCTTTAAGATCGCCCTCACGCGCGCGGCGAACGATTTTGCGCGCCGGCTGAACGTGCTGAAGGAAAAGGACGGCAACCTCTCGGGCGAGGACGTGCGCGAGGGACTGACCGCCGTCATCAGCCTCAAGGTGCGCGAGCCGCAGTTCGAGGGGCAGACCAAGACGAAACTCGGCAACTCCGAGGTGCGCGGCATCGTGGACTCCATCGTCACCGAGGGGCTCACGGAGTACTTCGAGGAGAACCCCGCCGTCACGAAAAAGGTGCTCGACAAGGCACTCATGGCGTCGCGCGCCCGCGAGGCGGCACGCAAGGCACGTGAGCTGACGCGCCGCAAGAACGCGCTTGAGGTCTCCAGCCTCCCCGGCAAGCTCGCAGACTGCTCCGTCAAGGATCCCGACCAGTGCGAGATCTACATCGTCGAGGGCGACTCGGCAGGCGGCTCGGCAAAGCAGGGACGCGACCGCCGATTCCAAGCGATCCTCCCGCTGCGCGGCAAAATCCTCAATGTGGAAAAGGCACGCCTCGACAAAATCTTTGCCAATGCCGAGATCCGCACGATGATCACGGCGTTCGGCACGGGCATCGGCGAGGAGTTTGACCTTGCGAAGCGCCGCTACAGCAAGATCATCATCATGACCGATGCAGACGTCGACGGCGCGCACATCCGCACGCTGCTCCTCACGTTCTTCTACCGCTACATGAAGCCGCTCGTCGACCACGGGCACGTCTACATCGCGCAGCCGCCGCTTTATCAGATCCGCAAGGACAAGAAGCATTTCTACACCTACTCCGACGATGAGCAGGCGAAAAAGCTCGACGAGCTCGGACGCGACGGCGTGACCATCCAGCGCTACAAGGGACTCGGCGAGATGAACCCCGAGCAACTCTGGGAGACCACCATGAACCCCGAGGGGCGCACCATGCTGCAGGTCGGCGCAGAGGATGCCGAGGCGGCAGACGAGCTCTTCACCATCCTCATGGGCGACAAGGTCGAGCCGCGCCGCCAGTTCATCGAGGAGAATGCAAAACTCGTACGAAATCTGGATATTTGATTTAGAAATTGAGATAGAAAAATCCCCTTGACGCCATGTGTGTCAAGGGGATTCTGTTGTCATACGTATGTTCCTGTGCTATACTAAATGTAAACACTGTCGAAAGGGCGGTCGAATCTTGCCCCCGGAAAGGGGGCGATTGGTATGGGAACCTACGAATTCTTGACGTTTCTCGTTGTGTTTGCCATATTGATCATATCGGTGAAACGATAAAAGAGAAAACCCCGCCTTGCGTCTACCAAACCCTGGCGGGGAAATCTCGCTCATTATGGGGGCGACCGCTAGGCAGTGCCCTTTTGTATCTCTATTCTATCATCTGCACATAACGCCGTCAAGGATTTCCATGCGTTGTATTCTTTTGGCGTATTTTATGATCTATATGGAGGAACAACGATGAAGCAATTTCTCGATCAACTCGCTGTGCCGCATGGGGACTGGACGGCGCTTTTCTCTGCCTGCCTCGGCAAGATGATGTGCGTTCAGCAAGCCTGTGCCGAGTACGTGGTGAAAAACGAGGACTGGAACATCGACCTTGGGCGTGGCGTTATATTCTTCGGCATGCGGGAGTATCCGATTCAGTTCATTGGAAGTGAGTCCAAGTCAAGCGGCACATGGCTATGGGGATGGGAAAACATCAATCACTTCCCCGACGAGATTATCCGGCTTGCCAACGAGACAAAGGCATGCGGCGAGGAATGGCATCTGGAGGCCCTGACAGCAGCAGAGTTCGATCTGAACGATATCTATAACGGTCACAACCTCTCCATCGTCACCTGCGGACTGGCGGACGGATACGCCTACTATCGCTGCCCACATAACGGCGGCGCATTCTTCGTCGGCCTGTCGGATGTGCCGGATGCGGTCTTTGATCCCGTTGATTTTTCGCGCTTTATTTCGACGGTGTCACAGTGCATCCAGCAGTTCGATGTGGATCACCGCCTCCTGGTTGAGGGATTCCTGCGCTGGAATCAGACGCCGTACGAGTGGCACGGGTCACGCATCACGGCACATTTTACGCAGGATCTCATCATCGCCTTTGAGGATGTGGATGGCTCACAGCGCATCTCCGCCATGCGGAGTGTTTGACTTCGATCAGAAATCCCCTTGATGCAGCATGGCATCAGGGGGATTTATTTATGCCGTATACGTGTTTCTGTGATCGTGTAGTTTTCTCAAAAGAAGATATTGTATCTATTGAAATTATATTTTTTCTGTGGTATTTCTAGTATAATCAATGAAATTATAAATGCTCTCTCTTTTCTGCAAAAGGAAGTGATCGCTGTGTCTTTATCCATCATTCAAAAAATGAACGAAATGCTCCTCACTGAGATGCCGGAGTATCGTGCGAAGGCGGCGGAGGTCGGTGTGTCGGGAGA
This sequence comes from Centipeda flueggei ATCC 43531, assembly GCF_000160695.1. Taxonomy (GTDB): domain Bacteria; phylum Bacillota; class Negativicutes; order Selenomonadales; family Selenomonadaceae; genus Centipeda; species Centipeda flueggei. The sequence continues at coordinate 300,735 of NZ_GG694007.1, forward strand.
GCAGCAGCGGCGGCTTCTGCGTGCTCTGATGAATGTGCGTCCGCCGCGTCCGCTTTCGGGAGACTTTCTGGCGCTGCAGGATCAGCTGCTCTCAGCGGAGTGCGAGGCACGCGGCGTGGTGGATGTGACGACGCTCCCATCCGCCGCCTCTGATGCGCGTATTGCCCTCTGGCAGGGCGACATTACGCGGCTCAATGCGGATGCCATCGTAAATGCGGCGAATTCTGCTCTGCTCGGCTGTTTTATCCCCTGTCACCGCTGCATCGACAATGCGATTCACTCGGCGGCGGGGCTGCAGCTGCGCGCGGCATGCGCTGCGCTGATGGAGGAGCAGGGACATCCAGAGGAGACGGGAACTGCGCAGATCACGGAGGGGTACAATCTCTCTTCGCGGCACGTCATCCATACGGTCGGACCGATCGTCAGCGGTGCTCTGACAGATCGTCATCGGGCGCAGCTCGCCTCCTGCTATCGTTCCTGTCTCTCCCTTGCCGCGGAGCATGGTCTCAGGAGCATTGCGTTCTGCTGCATCTCGACGGGGGAGTTTCACTTTCCCCGTGCAGCAGCGGCGGAGATCGCCGTGCGTGAGGTGCGGGATTTCCTCACGCGTGATACGTCCATAGAACGTGTCGTTTTCAACGTGTTCAAGGACGAGGACCGGCACATCTACGAAAGGCTTTTGTCATGACGGAATCCATCACACGCATCACCGATGCGCTCCGCGCGGCGGACTGCGTGCTCATCGGCGCGGGTGCAGGACTCAGCACCTCAGCGGGCTATGACTATGCGGGTACGCGGTTTATGACGTATTTCGCAGATTTTCACGAGCGATTCGGTATGACGGACATCTACAGCGGGGGCTTTTATCCCTTTCCGTCACGCGAGATTTTCTGGGCGTGGTGGAGCAGGAGCATCTACGTCAACCGCTATGCGCCGATACCGGAGAGCGATGTCTATCCGAATCTCCTCCATCTGGTTCGTGAAAAGGATTATTTTGTCCTGACGACGAATGTCGATCATGCCTTTCAGCGGACGGGGTTCGATAAAAAGCGTCTCTTTTACACGCAGGGGGATTATGGTCTCTTTCAGAGCAGTCAGCCGGCGGGGGGTACGGCGCATCGCACCTATGACAACGAGGATGCCGTACGTGCGATGCTCACGGCGCAGGGATTCACGTTCGCTGCCGACGGGGCGCTCATCGTCTCCGCGCCGAATGCGCTGCGGATGGAGATCCCGACGGAGCTCATTCCCCGCTGTCCCGATGATGGTGCGGAGATGACGACGAATCTGCGTGCAGACTCCTCCTTTGTCGAGGATGCGGGATGGCATGCCGCCGCCGCACGCTGTACGGACTATCTTGCGCGGACGGAGGGGCGGCGGACACTCCTCCTGGAGCTCGGCGTGGGGATGAATACGCCCGGCATTATCAAGTATCCGTTCTGGCGCATGACGGCAGAGCGCACGGATGTGACACTCGTGACGGTGAGCTGTGATGCGTATGTGCCGAAGGAGATTCGTGATCGGAGTATTGTGCTTGGCAGAGATATTGGAGCGGTGCTGAGAGAGCTTGTTTGAAGGGCTGTTGCACGAGAATTTTAGCGTCGTGCAGCAGCCGCTTTTTTTGTGTGTCTTGTATTTTGCATGATATCGATTTTCTTGTCCCATGCGTGCGCCTATGCTATACTATTTTCTATATCATCAACGGGATATGCATATTCCATAATACAATAACTTATAATATGAAATTACACATAATAAAATAAAATAAATTATAAATAATAACACAAAATATGGGGAGAGAAGATGAGCGATACCATTTACATCGAGCCGGATCTGTCGTATCTGGAGGATCGCCTGGATGCGCTCGGCGACTTTGTCGGTGCGGCGCAGTCGGAGATCCATGCCGTCGGGCGAAGTGTCGATGATCTGCGTGGGGACGTAGAGACGCTGACGCAGGATTTTCATACCTATGCGGCAAAACAGGAGCTGACGAACCGCATCCAGCTCGCGGAGATCCGTCTGGTGAAGCTGCGGCAGGAGATCGAGCACCGATTCGGCCACTATGCGGAGATCCGCCGCATGGCGCGCGGCATTCTGGAGGCAAATGATCTCGCGGTCGTGCGGCAGGATACGCTGCGTGCGGCGGCAGAGGAGCTCATGCTTCGTGCGCCCGGCTATTGGCTGGCACCGGCACTCGTTGCGCTCGCGGCGTGGATCAGCGACGAGGAGGAGGTCGCAAACCGCGCATGCGCGGAGGCACTGCACCGCGATGATGAGCGAACGTCACTCTTTTTTGCACTGGTCTGCCGCCGTTTCGGCCGGAAAGAGACGAGCCTGCACTGGCTGCAGCGCTACTTTGCCGGACTGGATGGGGGGGCGCTTGACCGCAAGGCGGGCATCGTCATCGATGCCTACGTGTCGGGGCTCCTCGGACGCGATGCAGACGGGCTCATCCGCCGCCGGATCGACGGCTGGATCGATCGGTTCAGCAGGGTATATAGTTTTGCCGATGCACAGGAAAAACGCTGGTATGAGGCGATGAAGGCAATGTGTCCGGATCCGCCCGCAGAGGGCAGTTTTCCCTATCTGAGAGTGCACACCGACAGATCGGTGTCGGAGGCGCTGGAGCGTACGCTCTCGTGTGCGCGTCTCTATGAGAAACTCAGCACACATTTTCAGCAGATCGTCGCGCAGACGGCGCCGCCCCGCACGCTGAAACAGCAGCTGGACAGCATCCTGGAGCGTCTGGCCGCCGACTTTGATGCGGCGGAAAAGCCGCTGCACATGGAGTCGATCCTTGAGAAGCTGGTCATCCATGAGGGCGGCAGGGAGGATCGTGCGCGCAGAATTTTAGCGGAGAAGGTAAAGGCCTTTGACGAGCGGCGCGACTTCATGCAGCTCCTGTCGGATGCGGCGATGCACCCGCAGGAGATGCAGGCGAGCCCCGCGCTGCAGAAAATGGCGCTTGCCCTTGGGCGTGATTCGATTCTTTCCGCCTTTCGCGATATTGTCGCGGAGAATCGCGCCGCCATCCCGCAGACCATCAAATTTAGGATTCTTGCATTTGATAACGAGACGGAAGACGGATCCAATGAGGAAAAACTGCTGCGGTTATTTGTCACGTGGAACGATCTTAAGCGCATGATCCGCATGCGCCCCTATGAGCTGTCCTCACAGGAAAAACTCTTTCGATGGATATGGCTCCTCCCCGTGCTGCTCGGTCTCTACGGCGGGGAGGTATACTGGACGGCGCTCGGCATCGCCGCCGGCGCGGTGATCTTTAACGCGTACATCAAGGCGAAGAAACGCATGGACAGCATCCATACGAGCATTACGGAGGAGTATCAGAAACAGGAGGAGGAGGGCAAGCAGATGCTCCGCGGGGTGATCGCGGAGATCGTGGACTACCGCACGGAGATCGCGCGGCTCGATGCGGAGAGCGAGAAGGTCATTGACTTCCTGCAGGGACTGAACCCGGCGCAGTTCATAGGAAGCGCGGACGGCAGCCGCCGTGTGCGGGTGTGAGGTGGTATCATGAGCAAGAGAAATGTTTTCCCGTCATTTGCGGAGGAAGTGCGTCAGAAACAGCTTGCCGCGAGGCATGCGGAGATGGATGCCTTCGCCGCTGTACCTGCGGCATCAGACAAGGCAGAGGATGGAGTCACGCATGGTGCGGCGGCGCAGATGAAACGCCTTTCCTCTGCTGCGGCGGACAGGGCAAAGGATGAGGTGCTTGCGGCGGGACTGCCCGCGTGGAACCTGGAGCCGCCGTCTACCCCGGTGCGCAGGAGGCGGCAGTGAATACGCCGCCCATGACGTATGCGGCATGGGTGACGGTACTGGATCGTCTTGCCGCGGGGATGGAGGATGAGGCCGTGCTGCATGAGATGCGTGCGGGTTCACTCGCATGGCAGAGCGGCGTTGCCGAGCGGTTTACACAGCGGTTCTCCGATGCGGTGAATGTGCGCATCAACCGTGCGTCGGATCATTTTTCCCGAGCGATGGGACATGCGTCGGATGTATCCGCGACGATCGGTGCGCTGCTTTCTCTGCGGCGGACGCTCCGCTTTCTCCGCGATGTTGTCGATATCCCCGCCCTCCCTGCGGAGACGCGCGGGAGTTTTATCGCGCTCGTGCAGGACGCGGCAGACCGTATGCAGGAGAGTCTGGAGGACTCGGCGCAGCGTGACCGCAGCGGGCGGATGGCGAGCATCGTGCGCGGACATCGCGTGAATATGCTCCGCTGAAATGCTTGCGGGGAGGACACAGTCTGTAATAGAATCCGATATGATGATACGGAGGTTTTGATGAGCGCACGAAATGAATGCAAAGAGCTCCTTGCGCGCTATGCGACGGCGCGCATTCCCTTTATCGCGCTTCATACCGTGGAGCGTGCGCGGGCACTGCATCTGCTGAAGGAGACAGCGGAGGAGATCGCCCAGCCCTTTTACATCCATACGCTCTCCAAGGGGGTCTATGACCTCACGACGGAAAAGGTGCTGTGCGACGATAAATCCGTCTATGGCGCAATCGACTTTATGGGCGAACAGATGAAACACCGCGCCAATCTCACGCTCGTTCTTACGGAGATCCCCGACCTTTCGTCGGACACGAGCGACGCGCGTCAGCTGCTCGACCTTGTGACGCTTGCGAACGAGACGGGCGGGCAGATCATTGTCCTCACGGCGTCTGCCGTCTGGAACCGCCTGCAGCGGCTCGGTCTGACACTGTCCCTGCCCCTCCCGGACGAGGAGGAGATGGAACAGATCGTGCGCGGCTACATCGACGACTATCGGCGTGAGATCGCGGTGGAATGGGACGCGGCGGACATCCGCGAGGCGGCGTCCATCCTCAGCGGCGTCACGGCGATTGAAGCGGAGAATGTCATGGCGGCACTCGTGGCGAAGCGTTCCATCCGCAAGGAGGATATGGACGAGGTGCGCACGGCAAAGGATCGCCTTTTCTCCGACATCTCGGGACTGGAGAAGATCACGGTCGATGCGGGGGCGTGCGATGTCGGCGGCCTTGCGGGGCTGACGGAGTGGCTCGGGGAAAAGCGTCTCCTCTTTACCGCTGAAAAGCGCAGTATCCTGCGGGAAAAGGGACTCAAGTCGCCGCGCGGCATCCTCCTCGTCGGCGTGCCGGGCTGCGGCAAATCGCTCTCCGCAAAGGCGATTGCGGCGCAGTGGAAGCTGCCGCTCTACCGTCTCGACTTTGCGACAGTGCAGGGCAGCTACGTCGGGCAGACCGAGCAGCAGCTGAAGGATGCGCTCACGACGGCGGAGAACGTCGCGCCGTGCATTCTCTGGATTGATGAGATCGAAAAGGGGCTTTCGGGGGCGGGCAGTACGAATGACGGCGGCGTCTCCACGCGCATGGTCGGGCAGTTCCTTTTCTGGCTGCAGGAATGCCGCAAGCAGGTCTTTGTCGTGGCGACGGCGAACGATGTGTCGATGCTGCCGTCGGAGCTTCTGCGGCGCGGGCGTTTCGATGAGCTTTTCTTCGTCGATCTGCCGACGGCGGAGGAGCGTCATGACATCCTGCAGCTCTATATGCGCAAGTATCTCGGACTGGATTTCGCGGGGGCGTTTGCCGATACGCTCGTCGCCATGACGGACGGCTTTACGGGGGCGGATCTTGAGTCCACCGTGCGTGATCTCGCCTATCGCGTCATCGCGAATCCCGCCTTTCGTCTGACGGAGGAAAATCTGCGCGCGGCGTTCGGCAACGTTGTCCCGCTCTCTGCCACGGCACCGGAGAAGATCGCCGCCATCCGCGACTGGGGCCGCGAACGCGCCGTCCCAGCGAGCGGACGTCCCATCGGTGCAGCAGATCTGCCGCCCTCTGCCGAGAAGCGCACACGCCGTGTGTTGGTATAATAGATAAGGAGTTTTGTCATGCCGCGCCCCATGCTGCATCGTTCCTCCGCAACGGAGACCCATACGAATCCGCTCAGCCTCATGTCAGCACCGAAAGCAAAGGAGATGACCGAAGAACAGAAGACCGAGATATATCATCTGCTGAAAAAGCAGCGCTCCAAGGCATATATGGATGCGATTCATCAGCTGGATGCGGGCGGACATGTGATGAATGCCGCCGCGTGCGAGGCAATCCGCGCCGCCGTCGCCGCAGAGTTCCAGGCGCCGGGCGAGATCAGCATACTCCCCATCGGTATCGTCGCAAAATGCTGTCTCGGCGGTACATATGAGGTGCATACGTTCAGCATGTCGGGCGGGATCATCGAGCACTATCAGAAGGGAGAGCCATTGCCGGACGGCATGGAGCGCGCCCGTGCCCTCGCGATGCACGGCGCCTACGCGTTCATCGAGGTCTATTCCGACATACTCCGTGTGATCGGGAAGGACGGAAGCGTCGCCGTTGTGCGGTGAATCTATCTGTATTTCCCTGAATATGTATCTTTTCGCCGAGGGATTGCCAAGCGGCGGAAAGGAGATAAAAGAAGGACGATGGTATGAGGATGCAGCCCTCGCACGATCGTCCTTCTTTTATTGCCGTTTTTGTTAAGGAAGCACGGATAAATTCGGCACGACCATCTTAGGGAAGTACGGATCAACTCAGCATGGCCGATTGCAATTCTTTTTTTAAAAACGAAATATATTTTCTTTTATCGCTGAGAAAAAATAAAATTCAATTATTTTATGAAAAATAATTGAATTTTGTCTAAGATTATGTTATATTGTAGTAGATTTCAGACGAGTTTTATCGAAAGGAGAATTGCGTTGCGTATTATTTATACCGACACCTATCAGAATATGAGCAAGGAGGCGGCAAAGATCCTTGCGGGGCAGCTCTGGGTCAAACCGGACTCGGTTTTGGGGCTTGCCACAGGCAGCACGCCGGTCGAGCTCTATCAGAATCTGGTTTGGCTGCATGAGGCCGTGGGGCTGGATTTCTCCGAGGCAACGTCGTTCAACCTGGACGAGTATGTCGGCCTGCCTGAGGACGATCCGCAGAGCTATCACCGCTTTATGCACGAAAATCTCTTTGACCATGTGAATATAAGGAAGGATCACATCTTCTTCCCAAACGGCATGGCAAAGGATGCAGACGCCGAGGCGGCGCGCTACGAGGCGGCGATTGCGGCGGCGGGCGGCATCGATATGCAGCTCCTCGGGATCGGGCGCAACGCGCACATCGGCTTCAATGAGCCGGGCGAGGCGTTCGCACGGACGACGCACAAGGTGGTGCTCAAGAAGAGCACCATCGAGGCAAATTCACGCTTCTTCTCCTCTCCTGATGAGGTGCCGCGTGAGGCGATGAGCATGGGCATCGGCACGATCTTTCATGCACGCCATATCGTCCTTATGGCAAGCGGCGCAGAGAAGGCAGAGGCGGTGCGCGATGCGGTATGCGGAACGATTACACCGCGCGTTCCCGCCTCCATCCTCCAGCTGCATCCGCAGGTCACACTCATCGTTGACCGTGAGGCGGGCGCGCTGCTGCGGGAATCGAGTGATACGAAATGAGAGCCATCCAAAACGGCGTTCTCATCCTGCCGAACGCGGACGGACATTTTACCGCGCAGGAGGGTCTTGTCCTCTGCTATGATGAACGCATCACGAACATCCTGCCGGCGGCAGAGTTTCATGCGGCAGATGCCGAAATGGTGATTGATGCGGCAGGTGCGTATGTTGCTCCCGGATTTCTGAACGTCCACATTCACGGATGTGACGGCGCGGATACAATGGATGAGGACGCAGATGCCCTCCGCCGCATCGCCGCATTTCAGGCGCGGACGGGTGTCACCTCCCTCCTGCCGACCACGATGACTTGTGCCTTTGATGCCGTAGAGCGCGCACTTGTGCGTATCCGCCGCGCGATGAACGCCGATGGCACGGGGGCGCGCGTCCTCGGTGCACACATGGAGGGCCCCTTCATCAGTCCCGCGAAGAAGGGAGCACAGGACGAACAGTACATTCTGCCGCCCGCATTCGCGAAGATCGCGCCCTATGCGGATGTCATCAAGATCATCACGATCGCGCCCGAGATGCTGACAGAGGAGGACTTTATTGCGCAGTGCCGCACGCACGGCATCATCGTCTCGCTTGGCCATACGGCGGCGGACTATGAGACCGCACGCGCAGCAATCACGGATGGTGCGGCACACATAACGCATCTCTGCAACGCCATGACGGGGCTGAATCACCGCTGTCCCGGCGTTCTCGGCGCGGCGCTCGACAGCGATGCGAACTGTGAGCTGATCGTCGATAACGTCCACGTCCACCCTGCCATGCAGCGCATCATCTACGCGGCGAAGCGCGGTGCGCACATCATCCCCATCACGGACTCCCTGCGTGCCTGCGGGCTCGGCGACGGCGTCTCGGAACTCGGCGGGCAGAAGGTATTCGTCAAGGGGACGCTTGCGACACTCGCAGACGGCACCATCGCGGGCAGTGTGCTCTGCCTGAATCACGGACTTTCGATTTTTCGTGAGAACACGGGCGCATCCATCCCCGCTGTCGTGGAGACGGCGACGCGCACCCCGGCCGAGGAGCTCGGTGTCTATGATCGTCTCGGCTCGCTCACGGTCGGAAAATACGCCGATATTGCGATCTTCGATGAGCAGTTCCGGATACACCGCACAGTGATTGGCGGGCAGGATTGTTTTTGAAGAATAAATATATAACAATTACTAAAAATAGAAATAAATTCAAATAAATTGGAGGCTATTTCAATGAATTTCTTTGACAAGGTCAAGGGAAAGCTCATTATTTCCTGTCAGGCACTCGCGGACGAACCGCTCTGCAGTCCGTTCATCATGGGGCGCATGGCACGTGCGGCAAAGGAGGGCGGCGCCGTCGGCATTCGCGCACAGAGTGTGGCGGACATCGATGAGATCCGTGCCGTCACCCAGCTGCCCGTGATCGGTCTTATCAAGCAGACCTATGCGGACTCGGAGATCTATATCACGGCGACCATGCGCGAGGCGGAGGCATTGATCGGGACGGGCTGCGAGATGATCGCCCTCGATATGACGAATCGTGAGCGCCCGCAGGGGACGGATGTGCGTGATCTCATTGCACGCATCCATGCGGCGCATCGCCTCGTGCTCGCCGATATTTCGACCTATGAGGAGGGCATGAAGGCAGCGGAGCTCGGCGCGGATGCCGTCTCGACCACGATGTCGGGCTATACGCCGTACAGCCCGCAGATCGCGGGGCCGGACTTCGCGCTGATGCGCCGCCTTGCAAAGGATGCGCCCGTGCCTGTCTTTGCGGAGGGGCGCATCAATACGCCGGAGGAACTGGTGGAGGCGATGCAGACGGGCGTCTTCGGCGCGATCGTCGGCTCCGCCATTACACGTCCCCAGCTGATTGCACGGCGCTTTACCGAGGCGATTGCATAAATAGAGATGCGCAGTATCCCGCAAGTGATACTGCGCGGTGAGGCTATTCTTTCTATTTCATCCAAAAGGAGAAATTATTATGAGAGATCTTAAGGGACTTTATTCCGCACTGCTCTGCTCGTTCCACGAGGACGGCACGATCAACGAGAAGGGACTGCGCCAGATCATCCGCCACAACATCGACCACAACAAGATGGACGGGCTCTATGTCGGCGGCAGTACGGGCGAGAACTTCATGCTCTCGACGGAGGAGAAAAAGCGCATCTTTGAGATCGCGAAGGACGAGGCAAAGGACGATGTCACCCTCATCGCGCAGGTTGGTTCGATCAACCTCAAGGAGTCCATCGAGCTTGCGAAGTTCGCGACGGATCTCGGCTATGATGCGCTCAGCGCAGTCACGCCGTTCTACTACAAGTTCAGCTTTGATGAGGTACGCCACTACTACGAGAGCATCATCTCAGATGTGGACAACCGCATGATCATCTACTTCATCCCGTTCCTCACAGGAGTCAACATCAGCATTCCGCAGTTTGAAAAACTGTTCGCGAACAAGAAGATCGTCGGCGTCAAGTTCACGCAGGGCGACTTCTACCTCCTGGAGCGCATGCGCAAGGCGTTCCCGGACAAGCTCATCTTTGCCGGATTCGATGAGATGCTCCTCCCCGCGACGGTACTCGGCATCGACGGTGCAATCGGCTCGACCTACAATGTCAACGCGGCGCGCGCCCGTCAGATCTATGAGCTCACCCGTGCAAACAAGATCAGCGAAGCACTCGAGGTACAGCACATTACGAACGATCTCATCACGGATATCCTCGATAACGGTCTCTACGGAACGATCAAGCTGCTTCTCGCGGAGCAGGGCATCGAGGCAGGCTGCTGCCGTGAGCCGATGAAGCCGTACACGCCGGAGATGCGTGCACGCGCCAAGGAGATCTACAAGAAGTATTTCTGAGAAGATTGGTATCGTGTGCAGCCGCATCCAAAGCCTTCCCCGCACGTCGGGGGAGGGGCGCGCTGCTTCCCCCATTCACATCACAATAGGAGGAGATTTTCATGCATGAGGGATTTACCTGGATTGATACGGCAGTCCTCATCATCTACCTGCTCGGCGTCCTCCTGGCAGGTCTCTACTATTCAAAAAAGGAAATGAAGGGCAAGGAGTTCTTCAAGGGCGACGGCACCATCCCCTGGTACGTTACCTGTGTCTCCATCTTCGCGACGCTGCTCAGCCCGATTTCCTTCCTTGCCATCCCGGGCAACTCGTATCACGGCTCGTGGATCTTCTGGTGGGCGCAGCTCGGTATGCTGTTCGCCATCCCGCTGACGATCCGCTACTTCCTGCCGATCTACAGCCGTCTGGAGATCGATACGGCGTATCACTACCTCCAGAAGCGTTTTGAGAGCGGCAAACTCCGTATCCTCGGCGCGCTCATGTTCATCGTCTTTCAGCTCGGACGCATGTCCATCATCATGTATCTGCCGTCCGTTGCACTCGCGGAAGTTACGGGGATCGATGTCAACCTGCTGATCGTCGTCATGGGGGTCATCGCCATCATTTATTCCTACTCCGGCGGACTCAAGGCGGTGCTCTACACCGACTTTATCCAAGGAACGGTTTTGATTGTCGGCATCGCCCTCTCGCTCGTCGTCATGATCGGCAGCATCCACGGCGGCTGGGGAACGGTCTGGGATACACTCACCACAGGGCATAAGTTCCTACTCGAAAACGAGGTCTGGTTCAGCCCCGATATCGTATCAAGCAGCGTCTTTATTACCTTTATCGGCGGCGGTCTCGTCACGTTCGCATCCTATGTATCCAGTCAGGACATCGTCCAGCGGTTCACCACGACGACCGACATGAACCAGCTGCGCAAGATGACACTCGGCAATGGAGTCATTTCCATCTTTGCTGCGACGGTGTTCTTCCTCGTCGGTACCGCACTCTTCGTGTTCTATCAGCAGAACCCCGGCCTTCTCATGACCGACCGGCGCGATCTCGTGCTGGCGGCGTACATCACATACGAGCTGCCCACGGGTCTGACGGGCATCCTGCTGGCCGCGCTCTTTGCCGCCGCGCAGTCCACGCTCTCCACGGGCATCAACTCCGTGGCGACAAGCTGGGTGCTCGATATCCAGTCCGTGCTTCATCCTGAGATGCCGATGAAAAAGCAGACGCGCATCGCGCAGTTCATCTCGCTCGGCATCGGTATCCTCTCCATCGTAGTTGCCATCATCATGGCAGGCAGCGACATCCGCTCGGCGTATCAGTGGTTCAACAGCTTCATCGGGCTTGCACTCGGTGCACTCGCAGGCGTCTTCGTTCTCGGTGCATTCAGCCGCCATGCCAATGCGGCAGGTGCTGTCGCAGGCTTCCTCGTATCGACGGCAGTGGTCATCTACCTGAAGTACTTCGTCCCCTCCGTTTCGTTCTGGTCGTATACCCTCATCACCATCGCTCTCACGCTTGGGGTCGGTACGATCGTCAGCCGCCTCACAGCACCCGGCTATACGGCACCTGCGGGTACGACGGTCTATGATACGCGCGGCGCGTCCCGCTGCGATGGGCAGGAGGATGCGGCAGTGTGTCACGTACATAAATAATTCGTTGCTATTCATTACGCCCGGCGCAGCTGCGTCGGGCATTTGTCAAAGGAGAGTTTTATGATCTACGGCAGCATCCATCATGAAGATACCTATTCCTTCCTCCCGCCGCGCATTCGGCAGGCACTTGACTTTGCACGGACGCATGACCTCGGTGCGCTCCCCACAGGGCGCTGCGAGATCGCGGGCGACGATGTCTATGTCAACATTGCGCACTATACGACGGGGGAGCGCAGCGAAAAGATCTGGGAGGCGCATCGTGCCTACATCGACATCCACGTTCTCGCCGAGGGCACGGAGAAGATCGATGTCAGCCTGATCGAGCGGATGGAGACACATCCCTACGAGGCGGACAAGGACTATGTGCCGGCAGACGGCGCCGTCACGCAGACCACCGTCATGCGCCCCGGGGATTTCCTTGTCTGCTTCCCCGAGGATGTGCATCGTTCGGGGGTGAAAGTGGATGCACCGGCGCCGCTGAAAAAGGGCATCTTTAAGGTTCGTGTATGATCATGGGAGGGAGAGACCGTGTATCTCTGTATTGATATCGGCGGTACGGCGATCAAATACGGCGTGACCGATGCGGCGGGGACATTTGCTGCGCATGGTTCCATGCCCACCGAGGCACAGGAACACGGCGGCCCCGGCATCGTGCGCAAGGTCAACGCACTCGTCCGGACGGCACAGGAGAAGCACGCACTGCGCGGCGTCGCGATCTCCACGGCGGGCATGGTCGATCCTGCCGCAGGGTCGATTCTCTATGCCCTTGAGGCATCGATCCCACGGTATCAGGGGGTCAACTGGAAAGCCGTCATGCGCGAGAACTTTGACCTCCCTGCCGCTGTCGAGAACGACGTCAACTGCGCCGCGCTCGGCGAGCTGTGGAAGGGGGCAGGACGCGGCGCGTCCTCATTCTTTGCCATGACCGTCGGCACGAGCATCGGCGGCTGTCTCGTCATGGACGGGCGCGTTGTGCACGGTGCCGCAGGGAGTGCGGGGGAGATCGCCTATATGCGCGTTCCGGGCGGAAGACTCCATGAGCGCTGCTCGGCAGCGGGGCTCGTCTCAGCCGTCTGCCGCGCAAAGGGGCTTCCTGACGGCAGCCTTGACGGACATGACGTGTTTGACTTTCTTGCCAAAGGGGATCCTGCGGCGCAGGAGGAGGTGGCACTGCTCATCGAATCCCTTGCGGATGCCGTCACGAACGTTGTCTGCGTTGTGAATCCGGAGCGCATCGTGCTCGGCGGCGGCATCATGGCGCAGGAGGCCGTGCTGCGCCCGCGCGTGGAGGATGCCCTCCGTACACGGCTTTCTCCGCCCGTCTATGCGGCGACAGAGCTCTCCTTTGCTGCAACGGGAAATGATGCGGGCATGCTCGGGGCGCTCTACCACTTCCTTCAGGAACAGGGAGTATAGATCCAATCAGTGCTTCCTATATAACATGCCCTCAAAAAGCGGGAACAATCAAGCTTCTTTCGGGGGCACTTTCGGGGGCAGACGACCGGCACACAAAGGAGAAAACAATATGAAACTCTCATGGCATCGCACTGCGATCGCGGCACTCATTGCACTTGCACCGCTTACGGCTGCGGCCGCACCCGCCGAAGTCGGCACACCTCCGATCGCGTGGCAGTCGGTCGGCACACTCTCCCCCGCCGCAGGATACGCGGAGAACATCGGCGTTGCGGGTCTCGTACAAGGGACGTTCGGCGACTGCATCATCGTCGGCGGCGGCGCGAACTTCCCCGCGGGCGGGCCGCTCACGGGCAGGGCAAAGGTGACCTATCCCGACGTCTACGTCCTGCGTGCTACGACAGCAGGGCTCACCGAGACGGATCACGCGCAGATGCCGTACCCCGTCGGCTACGGCGTATCTGTGACGACACCGGACGGCGTGCTCTACTTCGGCGGCAGTACGGACGAGACGGGGGCGCGTGCCGTGACACGGTTCACTGCGCCGAACGGCAAGCTCCGCACAGAGACGCGGCCCGCGCTGCCCTTTGCCCTGCAGAACGGTGTCGCCGCCTATGACAAGGGCACAGTGTACCTCGGCGGCGGCAAGCAGGACGGCACACTCAGCAAGAAGTTCTACACCTACGATGTCAAGACAGGGATGCTGTCATCTCTCCCCGACTTCCCCGGCGAGCCACGCGAGCAGTCCGTTGCGGAGTTCCTCGGCGGGCGGCTCTATGTATTCAGCGGCGGCGCGAACGTAGCGTACACGGACGGCTATGCCTACGATCCGAAGACACGCGCATGGACAGAGATCAAGGGGCCGAACGTGGACGGCACGCCCGTCTCGCTTCTCGGTGTGCGTTCTGTGCGGCTCAATGCGGATGAGATGCTGGTCGTCGGCGGCTTTAACCACGAGATCTACAACTGGGCCGTATCGAATCTAAGCACCCTGCAAGGCGAGGAAAAATACGCCGAACCGCGGAGGCGTGTCGTCCCTCTGACCGAGCACCTGTCCTGATGAGGAGAAAGACCACATGATTGTTTCATCCCAAGACCACTGTGACGTGCTGGTGATCGGCGCGGGCATCGCCGGGATCTGTGCGGCGATTGCGGCGGCAAAAGAGGGCTGCGCCGTCGTGCTCACGAGCAGTACGGAGATCTTTTCCGGCTCCAGCTTTTTCCCGGGGACATGGGGACTGGGGCTGATCGGTCCTGTGGACGCGGCGGACGAGGACGACCTTGCCGCAAGCATTGCGCGGGTCGGAGCGGGGATGACGACACCCGCGCTCGTCAAAACCTTCGTACACAAGATCAATCCCTCGATCAACGCGCTGAAAGCATGCGGCATCCGGCTACGGACCGCAGAAAAATCCGATGAAAAAGAGTTTATCCCCTGTTTTGACCACAAGCGGCGAAATTGGAATGGTCTGGAAGCCGCCCGTATGCGTGCCGTCTTCCAAAAGGAGCTGTCGGAATACGGGGTGCGGCGCTGCCCCCATCATGAGGCATTGGAACTCGTTCAGCGCAGCGGACGCGTGTGCGGCGCAGTGTTCGCGGCGAAGAACCGCCTCCTCGCCATTCGCAGCAAGGCGGTCGTCCTCGCCACGGGCGGCTACAGCGGGCTGTTTCAGAACTGCCTCACGACCGCCGATGTCACAGGGACGGGGCACGCCTTGGCACTGCGGGCAGGGGCGCGGCTCATCAACATGGAGTTCATGCAGATGATGCCCGGCTTCCTCTCCCCTGCGCCAAAGACCGTATTCAATGAAAAGACCTTTCGTTTTGCCACCTTCCGCGACGCGGACGGAAACGACATCTTGGCGCATCTGCCGAACCGCGCCGCACTGCTGGCGCAGCGATCCACGCACGGGCCGTTTACCGCTGCGGGCGCGGATCGCGCGGTCGACTTCGCCATTGCGCGCGCGGAGAAAAGCGGCGGGGCGTATGTGAGCTATTCGGACGAGATGAAGCAAAATCCGCCCGAGTTTATCGCGACCTATTTCGACTGGCTGCACGAGAAAAAGGGGCTGACCCCGAACGATCCCGTGCGAATTGGGATGTACGCCCATGCAGCGAACGGCGGCATCGTGATCGACAGCGATGCCGCAACGGATGTCCCCGGCCTTTATGCCTGCGGCGAAGTGACCGGCGGGATGCACGGGGCGGATCGGATCGGCGGGCTGTCCAGTGCAAACGGGCTTGTATTCGGAGAGATCGCGGGCAAATCCGCCGCCACAGAGGCGCGCGGCACAATGGCTGCGGACGATGAGCTCCTCCTGCACGCGCACAGCATTCCCGATGCACACGCCATACGCAGCCGTCTCCACAGCGTAATGACAGAGAACGCCATGATCGCACGCAGCGCGGAGGGGCTGACGCGGGCAATCCGCTTCTGCACGGACGCACGGGAGGAAATGGAGCGTAATGCCCCCGCGACAGCTGCAGCGGATGCCGCCGCAGCCCTCCGCCTGTCCGCCCAGCTGCGGACGGCGACGGCAGTTCTGACAGCAGCTCTGCTGCGACGGGAAAGCAGGGGCGCACACTACCGCACGGATCACCCCGACACACTGAAATCGGAGGAAAAGAGGATCATCGTTACCGAAACGAACGGCGCGATCACGGCGCGGCACGAAAGTTCCGAAGAACGCACGCATGAATAATATGAGGGTCTACAGGAAAAACGCCGCTCTGCGTGGACGGCGTTTTCTTTTTCAAAAAAATCTGCTATGATGAAAGGCAAGAATTGCATGAGGTGATCCAATGAAGATACTCAGCCGGCTTGATGATCTGCCGTTTCGCGTCTCGAAGGGCGACCGCAAGATTATCGCCTGCATCCGTGCTCATCTCACGGAAATCCCGCGCATGACCATCCGTGAGATCGCCCATGCGAGCGGCACGGCAGAGGCAACCTGCACGCGCTTCGTGCGGAAGATGGGCTTTGCGGGACTCAGTGATTTCAAGGCGGCACTTGCCGCGGAGGGAGCAGAGCTGGGACGCTATCTCGACCGCGGGAATATCCAAAATGGGGAGACACCGCGTGAGACGGCGCGCAAGCTGCTCTCCGCGAACGTGATCGCCCTCGAAAAGACGCAGGACATCATCGCGGATGAAACGATTGACCGCTGTGCCCGTCTTCTCATCGGCGCACAGCGGATCGCGTTCATCGGACTGGGCTATTCGGGGATCATTGCGCAGGACTCCTGTTTCAAGTTTCTGCGCATTGGCATGAACTGCATCGCGCCGCGCGATAATCACACGATGCGGATGATCGCCGCCATCATGGAGCCGGGCGATGTTATTGTCGCCATTTCGCACTCGGGTGAGACGGCGGACATCCTTGCAACGGTCGATATCGCCCGCGCACGCGGCCTGCGGGTCATCTCCCTGACGGAGCATCATCCCTCGCGGCTGCGCAGCGCCTCCGATGTGAGTCTTACCTACATCGCGGCGGAAACCCCTCTTGAGACGGGCTCCATCGCCTCCAAGACGGCGCAGTTCTTCCTCGTTGATCTTGTCTACACCGAGGTGCTGAAGATCCTTCCGCCAAGTGCCATGGAAAAGCGCATCCGAACAACGGCGGCCGTGCGGGAGACGAAAGAGTAGAAACGGTCCATCGGAGCATAGAAAAGCCCCTCCCCTGCGTATCCTTTGCCGCGGCGGAACCCGCACCGATCATGACGCCGCTGCCAATCCATCGTTTAGGCAAATACGGGTAAAAGGCTATTGTTATTTCTTTTCGCGGTCATTCGTTCATGATATAATCACCATAAGATAAGCCTTTCATTTATCATAGGAGAATGATATGAATACAGATGCTTTTATCGCAGGGGATCATGGACTTGCTGCTGTCCGCAGTGCAGAGGAGACGGTATGGATCAATCCGCGTCTCTTGCCCTTTGATGTGGTGGACGGATTGTCGCAGCTCGTCGTCTCGGATGACGATATTGCGGATGCGGCGGCGCGGCTCCGTCGGTTTGCGCCCTTGGTCCGCCGTGCCTTTCCGGAGACGGAGGAGACGGATGGTCTCATCGAGTCGCCGCTCCGCGCCGTCCCTGCGATGCAGAAACGGCTTTCCGATGGATACGGGGCACAGATCCCGGGGCGTCTTTTGCTGAAGATGGACAGCCATCTCGCGATTGCGGGCTCGGTGAAGGCGCGCGGCGGGATCTATGAGGTGCTGAAGCATGCGGAGCGGCTGGCGATGGATGCGGGTCTGCTGGCGCATGATGATGACTATGCGAAGATCGCCGATCTGCGTGACTTCTTTGCGCGCTATACCATGCAGGTCGGCTCGACAGGCAATCTCGGCATGTCCATCGGCATCATGAGTGCGGCGATCGGGTTCCATGTGCGCGTTCACATGTCGGCCGACGCGAAGCAGTGGAAGAAGGATCTCCTGCGCGCGCACGGCGTGGAGGTGATCGAGTATGCGGATGACTACTCGCGTGCGGTGGCGGAGGGACGGCGTGCCTCGGATGCGGATCCCATGAGTCACTTTGTCGATGATGAGAAGTCCGTCGATCTCTTCCTCGGCTATGCTGTCGCGGCAGAGCGTCTTGCGGCGCAGCTGAGGGCACAGGAGATCACGGTGGACCGTGAGCATCCGCTGATCGTCTATATCCCCGCCGGGGTCGGCGGAGCGCCGGGCGGTGTATCCTATGGCCTGCGGCGTCTCTATCATGATGATGTGCACTGTTTTTTCGTGGAGCCGGCACAGTGTCCCTCGGTTCTCCTCGGGGTCGCGACGCAGCGATTTGAGCGTGCCAATGTTCACGATTTCGGCATCACGGGAAAGACGGATGCGGACGGGCTTGCCTGTGCCAGTCCGTCGAGTCTCGTGACGCGCATCATGACAAATCACATGGCAGGAGTCTTTACCGTCTCCGAGGCACATCTCTATGACTAT
Source organism: Centipeda flueggei ATCC 43531 (assembly GCF_000160695.1). GTDB lineage: Bacteria > Bacillota > Negativicutes > Selenomonadales > Selenomonadaceae > Centipeda > Centipeda flueggei. Next base: position 319,067 of record NZ_GG694007.1, read on the forward strand.
CTGCGCGATCTCGATGCGAGCGAGGGGATCCGCATCGAGCCGTCGAGCTGTGCGGCGTTCGCGGGCCCTGTGGGGCTTCTGCGCTGCCCTGCGGCGCGTGACTACTGTGCGGCGCACGGTCTGACGGAGGAACGTCTCCATCGTGCGGCGCATATCGCATGGGCGACGGGCGGGCGGCTCGTGCCGGCGGAGGTCTGGGAGGAGTATTTAAGGACATATCGGTGACCATCGTCATGCATTTGTTTGAATGAAAAAGCACTCCGTTTCTCGCGGTGAGAAACGGAGTGCTTTTTAGTCGTAGACTTCGCGGCGATGTGCAACGGCAAGGACAAGGATAATGACCTTATCGTCCTGAATATCGGCAATGATGCGGTAGTCGTTCACACGGTAGCGCCACTATCCGCTTCGATTGACAGTCAGTGGTTTTCCATGAATCCGTGGATTGCTGCATCCTTCGAGGTTTCTGCGAATCCAAGCGATGATCGTCGTATAGACATGGCGATCAAGTTTTTTTATAGATTTTTTTGCCTGTGCACTGAAAACAACGTGATAGCTCATGAAAGGCCTAATTCTTTTTCGACGTCTTCCAGTGTATAGGTGACGGGGTTTGCACGGAAGTCCGCCATGGCTTCCTCATAGGTCTGACGATCGAGTTCATCCTCTATGCGCTCGCGCATCGATGCTGCAGCAAAGTCGGAGAGGGTCATGCCGCGGCGTGCAGCGTGTTTTTTAAAGAGTTTTGCTTCGTGTGTTTTGAGATGGATGGCAACGGACATGAAATCAACTCCTTTTCCCGTGATGCCCTATACTATGATGTGATCTGCATGGAGTCCGCTCACTCACCTGCGCTGTCGACGATGCGGTTCATGGTTGCCATGGAGGCGACGCGGTCGCTTTCGGCGATGGTCATGAGTTTGACGCCCTGGGTGTTGCGGCTGATGAGGGAGATCTCGTCGACGCTGGTGCGGATGACGATTCCCTCGGTGGTGATGAGCATGAGTTCCTGGTTCTCGCGCACGACGCGGATGCCGACGACGGGGCCGGTCTTTTCAGTGACCTTCATGTTGATGAGTCCCTTGCCGCCGCGCGTCTGGGTGCGGTACTCGGAGGCGGTAGTGCGCTTGCCGTAGCCGCCCTCGGTGACGGTGAGCACCTCGGAGTCGCTGCGCAGGACGTCCATGGCAACAACCTCATCGCCGTCGGCGAGGGTGATGCCGCGCACGCCGCGCGCAACGCGCCCCATGGAGCGTACGCCTTCCTCGGGGAAGGTGATCGCCTTGCCGCCGCGCGTGCCGAGCATGATGCGGTTCTCGCCGTCGGTGAACTTGACGCCGATGAGCTCGTCGTCTTCGTCGAGGTTGACGGCCTTGAGGCCGTTCCTGCGGATGCTGCCGAATTCGGAGAGCGGCGTTTTCTTGACGACGCCGTGCTTCGTTCCGAGGAAGAGGTAGCGGTCGGCGCGGAATTCCTTGACCTGGATGACGGCGGTGATGCGCTCGTCATTCTCGACGGCGAGGAGGTTGATGATCGCCGTGCCCTTCGCCTGCCGTCCGCTTTCGGGGATTTCATAGGATTTCAGCACGAAGGCACGCCCGCGGTTCGTAAAGAAGAGGATATCGTGATGCGTGGTGGTGATGAGGAGGTCGCTGACGATGTCGGTTTCCTTGGTCCCCATGCCGCGCACGCCGACGCCGCCGCGCCGCTGGCGGCGGTAGGTATCGAGCGGGATGCGCTTGATGTAGTTGTTCAGGGTGAGGGTGACGACGACGTCCTCCTCGGCGATGAGGTCTTTGATGTCCATCTCACTCGCATCAAAGGTGATTTCTGTGCGGCGTTTGTCGCCGTATTTGTCACGTACTTCGATGAGCTCGTTTTTGATGATGGCAAGCACCTTCATGCGGTCGGCGAGGATGCCCTTGAGCTCCTCGATCAGCTTCAGCACCTCTTGGTACTCCTCCTCGATCTTTTCGCGCTCGAGGCCGGTGAGGCGCTGGAGACGCAGGTCAAGGATGGCCTGCGCCTGTTTCTCGGTGAGCTTGAAGCCGTCCATGAGTGCCGTGCGTGCGATGTCTGCCGTGCGGCTCTCGCGTATCGTTGTAATGACAGCGTCCAGATGGTCGAGTGCTATTGTCAGTCCTTCGAGGATATGGGCACGTGCCTCTGCCTTTGCCAGTTCATAGCGGGTGCGCCGCGTGATGACCATTTCCTGATGGTCGATGTAGTGCTCAAGGACATGCTTGAGGTTCATGATGACCGGCTGGCCGTCGACGAGGGCGAGCATGATGACGCCGAAGCTGTCCTGCAGCTGTGTGTGTTTGTAGAGCTGGTTGAGGATGACGTTCGGTGCGCTGTCGCGGCGCAGTTCGATGACGATGCGCATGCCGCTGCGGTCGGATTCGTCACGCAGGTCGGTGATGCCGTCGATCTGCTTGTCGCGGACGAGCTCGGCGATCTTCTCGATGAGGCGTGCCTTGTTGACCTGATACGGCAGCTCGGTGACGATGATGCGCGGTTTTCCATTGCTCATCGTTTCGATGTGGGCGCGTGCGCGCATCTTGATGACGCCGCGTCCTGTGGTATATGCCTTGCGGATTTCCTCGGTGCCGAGGATGAGCCCCGCCGTCGGGAAGTCGGGTCCCTTGATGACACCCATGAGCTCGTCGATGGTGGCATCGGGGTTGTCGATGAGCATGAGGGTACCGTTGATGACCTCGACCATGTTGTGCGGAGGGATGTTGGTCGCCATGCCGACAGCGATGCCCGCCGTGCCGTTGACGAGGAGCTGCGGGAATTTTGCCGGGAGGACGGTCGGCTCTTTCTCCGAGCCGTCGTAGTTGTCCGTAAAGTCAACGGTTTCCTTGTCGATGTCGCGCAGCATGAGTTCGGCGATCTTCGACATGCGCACCTCGGTGTAGCGCATGGCGGCGGCGGAGTCACCGTCGACGGAGCCGAAGTTGCCGTGGCCGTCCGCGAGCATGTAACGCATGGAGAAGTCCTGTGCCATGCGGACGATGGCATCGTAGACGGAGCTGTCGCCGTGCGGGTGGTATTTACCGAGAACTTCACCGACGATGCGCGCCGATTTCTTGTACGGCTTGCTGCTCGTCATGCCCGAGCCCTGCATCGCGTAGAGGATGCGGCGGTGCACGGGCTTCAGGCCGTCGCGTACGTCAGGAAGCGCGCGCGCGACGATGACGCTCATTGCATAGTCGATGTACGAGTTCTTCATCTCGTGTTCGAGGTTGACGGGGACGATGCGCCCCTGTCCAAAGTCCAGATCCAAAATGTCACCTCTCCGTGTTCGTTTCATAAAAATACATACTAAGTATAGCATTTTCGCGGGGAAAAGTCTATGTTTGGGGGCGTGGGGTAACACCGTATTGCGCAATGAGGTGTTCGCTTAGGAGCCGCGCACAGCATCGTCTCACGATATTTTGTCAAAAGTCGGGGGCTCTTTGCTGAGAGAGGGGAGAAAAGGGATTCTTCTTCTTCCCGTCGAATAGAGGTTATATTGCGAAAGGCGGGATGGTATGGACGATGTGCAGGCACTGCGGCAGGAGATTCTCCTGCGTGCCAATGATCTCTATGAAAAGAGGGAGTATGCGCGTGCGGCGGAGGTCGCGCAGGAGCTGCTGACGGTTCTGCCCGAGGATGCGGAGATGCGCTATATTCTCGCCGCCGCGCTGACGCAGACGGGGGCGTACGAGGCGGCGCGGGCGGAGGTCGCACGCATTCGCGCCGTGTGTCCCGATCATGCGGGCGCGGCGCGGCAGGAGGTCTATATCGACCGCGCGGAGGGGAGGCTCGCGACGGAGATCGCACATCTGCGCGCGCTGATCGATATGCTGAAACGGCGCATGGCAGAGGAGGAGGAGCGCCGTGCGCACGATGCGGTGTTTCTTGCGAGTGCGTACAGTCTCCTCGGTTCGGCACTGACGGAGGCGGGGGAGGCACAGGAGGCGGTCGCGGCGTTTCTCGCGTCCGCACAGCTGGAGACGGAGCGCGCACAGCGGGCGGTGGAGTACAGCAACGCGCTCTTTGCTGTGAACTATCTTCCGACCCATCTGCGCCCCGCCTATGCAGGGCTTGCGCGCGTCTATGATGCGCTCTTTGCCGATGTCCTGCCGCGGGCGGGGGTGGCGGACGCCGTGCGCGGGCATGCGCGCATCCGCATCGGCTATATCTCGCCCGATCTCTGTGTGCATCCCGTCGGGCGGCTCGTGCGTCCGCTCCTCACGCAGTATGACCGCACCCAATTTGCCGTCCATTGCTACGCGCGCTGCGCAGAGGATGCGCTCTCCGAGACGTTCCGTGCCGCTGTGGATGTGTGGCATAATATCCGCGGCTGCTCTGCGGCAGAGGCGGCGGCGCTCATCCGCCGTGACGAGGTGGATATTCTCGTCGATCTCGCGGGGCATACGCAGGGGAATGCGCTGCCCGTTCTCGCGTTCCGCCCCGCACCCGTGCAGGTGACGGGGATCGGCTACTTTAACACGACGGGGCTCTCTGCGGTGGACTATGTGCTCTCGGATGTGTATGTCGATCCGCCGGGGGCGGGAGATGATGCGATGACGGAGGAGATCCTCCGCCTGCCGCACAGTCATTTCTGCTGTACGCTGCCCGATGATCTGCCCCCTGTCATGCCGCCGCCGATGGAGCAGAGAGGATGCGTGACGTTCGGTTCATTTAATAATTTCAATAAGGTGACGGATGAGGTGCTTTGCCTCTGGCGGCAGGTGCTGGATGCGGTGCCGGGGGCGCGTCTCCTGGTCAAGGGCAAGATCTTTGATCATGCGGAGGGTCGCACGATAGTCGCGGAGCGTCTCGCGCGCTGTGGAATTCCCGCCGCGCGTGTTGAGATGCGCGGGTTCAGCCGCGGTTATCTGGCAGAGTACGGGGATGTGGATATCGCACTCGATCCGTTTCCCTATACGGGCGGCATTACGACCTGTGAGGCGCTCTCGATGGGCGTACCCGTGGTGACGCTCGCAGGGGCGAGCCACGGCGCACGGTTCGGTGCGAGCCTCCTCACGAATGCACATCTCCCCGAGCTCGTCGCGCAGACGCCGGCGGACTATGTGCGGATCGCGGCGGGGCTTGCCTCCGATCCTGCCACCCTGCGTGCTCTGCGGATGAATCTGCGCACGATGCTGCGGCACGCACCGCTGACGGATGCCGCAGGCTATGTGCATGATGTGGAGGACGCATATCGATCGATCTGGGCGAGATTTGTGCGTACGGCGGACGGTACGTGAGAGGTGTGATATGAAGCGTCGTTTCTGTCTTTCGGTGCTCGCTCTGTTCTGCTCCGTGCTGTCGGGCTGCGATTTTTTCGTCACGGAAAACAGCGATCCCTATACGGCGGATGAGGTCGCCGCGATGGTGAATGGAAAATTTCATGCCTATGGGGCGCAGGTCGTGCCGGAGGGAGTGCAGACGCTGCGGGAAAAGCCCTTTCAGAGGAATCGTTATGCGCTCTATGATGCGGGGAACGGGATCCGCTTTACCGCTGCGGCGGAGATTCGGCGTGCACAGTTCCCCTATCCCTTCCTTTACCGCGATACGGATGCCGCTGCGGCGTATGCGGAAGGCTATTTCGCCCATCTCTATCCCGCAGTGAATGCTGCCGCGGCTGACGTTCATCTCACGGCGGCGTCCCCCGAGGAGGCGGCAGCGCTGCGCGGGAATCATGTGATGCACGAGGGAGAGCCGCTTTTTGATCGGGGCGATTTTATCTTTCTCCATGAGGCACGCGGAGCGGATGCTGTGGATCTGTGCCGTGCACTGCACGCGCTCTATCGCCCGCAGGGCGACGATACACTCCTCACGGAGGCACATGGGCGCAGGATAACATTCTGCTGTTTGCCGGAGGGCACGGAGGAGCAGGCGCGCGCGGTGCCGATCATGACGTTCTATCTGCGGGCGGGAGAGGACTGGGCGCAGACGCTGCAGGCGAACCCGGGGCACTCGTCGGGGGAGAAGGATGCCGCACTCCTGGAGGAGCGGCTGGCGCAGTATTTTGAGGTGCGGCTGAAGGCGGCGAAGGCGCACGTGAGAGATTATCGGAAATAAAGGAATCGCTGATAAAATGAAGTCCCTTGGATTGGTGCAGATTTTTTGTCCTGTCAAGGAGACAAACCGGACGCATAGCAGAGGCTATGTGGAGGATTTGTCGACACAGACAGGGCGGAAAAGATGTGCCAAGATGATGGGCTGAATTTATCAGTGTTTCCTAAATAAGGGACTGCTGTACGAAGTTTGCAGCTTCGTGCAGCAGTCCCTTTCGTTTTCTATATTACTCAGCTGACGGTGTGCCCGAGCAGTTCGCGCGTGTGGGCGGCGACGGCGGACGGGGTGATGTCAGTGCGGCGTGCGACGCCCGTGTTGAGTGCCGCCTCAGCGACAGCAGCAGCGACGGTCGGTGCGACGCGCGGGTCGAGCGGGCTCGCGATGATGTTGGTCTCGTTCAGCTCGGACTCGTGGATGAGGGAGGCAATCGCGCCGGCGGCGGCAATTTTCATCTCCTCGTTGATTTCCTTTGCGCGTACGTCCAGCGCGCCGCGGAAGATGCCCGGGAAGGCGAGCAGGTTGTTGACCTGGTTCGGGAAGTCGGAGCGTCCCGTGCAGACGATGCGTGCGCCTGCCGCCTTTGCCTCGTCGGGCAGAATCTCGGGGACGGGGTTCGCCATCGCCATGACGACGGGGTCCTTGCTCATGCTCTTGATCATCTCGGGCGTGAGGCTGCCGGGCGCGGAGACGCCGATGAAGATGTCTTTGCCCTTGATGACCTCGGCGAGGGTGCCCTGCTCCTTCTGATGGTTGGAGACTTTGGCGATGCTCTCCTTGTACGGGTTCATGTTCTTTTCGCGTCCCTCGTAGATCGCGCCCGTCGTGTCGCAGAGGACGACGGTCTTGATGCCGTAGGCAAAGAGGAGGCGGGCAATCGCCTGTCCTGCCGCACCTGCGCCGTTGATGACGATGTTTGCCGTCTTGAGGTCACGCCCGAGGTACTTGTATGCGTTGAGGAGGGCGGAGACGACGACGATCGCCGTGCCATGCTGGTCGTCGTGGAAAACGGGGATGTCGAGGGTCTTTTTGAGCTCGTTCTCGATGTCAAAGCACTGCGGTGCCTTGATGTCCTCGAGGTTGATGCCGCCGTAGGTCGGTGCGATGAGCTGGCAGACCTTGACGACGTCCTCGACCTTTTCGCTGTTCACGCAGACGGGGACGGAGTCGACGCCCGCAAAGCCCTTAAAGAGGATCGCCTTGCCCTCCATGACGGGGAGTCCTGCGCCCGCGCCGATATTGCCGAGGCCGAGGACGGCGGTGCCGTTCGTGACGACGGCGACCATGTTGCCCTTGCTCGTGTAGTCGTAGATCTTCTCGGGATCCGCCTTGATCGCGAGGCACGGTGCGGCGACGCCGGGCGTGTAGGCGCGGCTGAGGTCGTCGCGCGTCTTCAGCGGGACAGTCGGCGTGATGCCGAGCTTGCCGTGGTGGTTCTTATGAAGGTCGAGTGATTCTGCATCAAATTTGCTTCCCATGGTCGATTGTCCTTTCTCTTGGGGGTTCCCTCTATGTGGCCCTCCCTGCTGCCGTTTTCACGGTTCCCCTTCTTCATGGGGGAGACGGGAGTGCGTTATGTCTGTGTGATTCGATCAGTTTTCCTTGCCGGGGCTGCCGCCGCTGCGCTGTGGTGCCGCTGTGTCGCCGCCCCCGCTGTCCGCATTGCTGCTCTGGCGTGTGCTCGCGTGGCGGCCGCTGTTCCCGCTGTCGGAGTCGGTCGATTTTTTCGGTGGGGATGTGTCGGTGCTCTGGGATTTGCTCCCCTTGTCGCTGTTCTTTCGCTCAGTGGATTTGCGCTCGGTCTTGCTGCTGTCATCGGAGGAGGAGCGCTTGCGGCTCCGCGTGTCGAGTGCCTCGTCTCCGCTGACGCGGCGGCCGATGCTGTTGTCCCCCTCAGGCACCTCGGTGGCGCCGGCGGGGATGGAGTTCTCGTACTCGCGGATGGCGCGCTCCATGCGGCTGCGCTCGTTGGCGTTCAGGCTGATTCCGAGGGCGTTTACGATGTTGCGCCGCAGCTGCTCCATGTCGGGGATCCAGTAGCTGATGCCCTCGATGTAGAGCGGACGCCCCGGCACCATGTCGGTGCGCAGTCCGTTTGCCTGTGCCTGTTTCAGCGTGCCGATAAACTCAAGCATCTGGCGGACGCTGAGGTCGGTCTTGACACTGTCGATGACGCTGCTGATGATCCCCGGAAGGCGCGGGAGAATGGCCGGGGTGGTGACCGCATCAACGCAGGCACGCATGAATTTCTGCTGGCGTTTGACGCGGCCGATGTCGCCCTCCTCGTCACGGTAGCGGACGTAGGTGACGGCGGTCTTGCCGTCCATGTGCTGACGTCCCGGGCGCAGGTCGATGACGAGTCCTCCGTCGTCGTCCCACGGATCCTCGTAGTACATGCGTTTTTCGACGTCAATGTCGATGCCGCCGATGGCGTCGATGATTTTCTGAAAGGCATGCGTATTGATGATGACGTAGTGATCGATGCGGATGCCGAGGAAGTCTTCGACGGTGCGCTGAGTGAGTTTTTCGCCGCCGTAGGCGTACGCGGCGTTGATTTTGTCGTAGCCGTTCTTCGGGATGGCGACACGTGTGTCACGCGGGATGGAGAGGAGTGCCGCCTCATTTTTGTGCGGGTCGATGGTTGCGACCATGAGGGTATCGCTGCGTCCGACATCGTCCGTGCGCTCGTCGACGCCCATAATCATGATGGTTGCCTTGTCCTTGGCAGTAAGCAGCTCATCCTTCTGTTCGTCCTTGGCACGGTCGAGCAGGCTGCTCTGGGCAAAGAAAACGCCCGCAAGTGCTGCGAGGACGAAGATGAGAATGGTGCCGAGCACGACGTAGGGCCAGACTTTTTTCTTTGCAGAACGCCTCTTCGGTGGTAGTGTGGTCAATGCAGAATCGGTCCTTTCCTCCCCTGTTTCATGGTGCGGCGCATGTATTCCGCGCCGTACGGTTGCGCTTCGCGTGCGTGTAGATTATACTGTAGAAATCACGCGGAGTGCAAACCAACTCAGTATTCCATAATATATAGCAAACGCGTCGAATATGCAAGGGATACTTCATGAGAGGGCATGGAAATTATTTGCTGTGTGCCGCTGACGTATCGTTCGGAACAGGCAGATGGGAGCGCATCCGATGAGGCTGCGCGGCATGTTCTGCTGCGGGAGAAAGAAGCCTGTCGTCGGATTGGAGGGAAAATATGGGCGTTGAGATTGAGCGCAAATTTACCGTGCGGGCGGACTTCTGCCCACAGAGCGCAGGGACGGAGATCGCACAGGGCTATCTCTCGCGCGATCCGCAGCGGACGGTGCGCGTGCGCATGGCGGGCGCGCGCGGCTATCTGACGGTCAAGGGGGTGACGCACGGCGCGTCGCGTGCCGAGTATGAGTATGAGATTCCCCCCGAGGATGCGCGGGCGATGCTCGCGCTCTGTGACCCGCCGCTCGTGGAGAAGACGCGCTATGTCATGGATGCCGCAGGGCGCCGCTGGGAGGTCGATGTTTTCCACGGAGCGAACGCGGGGCTTGTCGTTGCGGAGGTGGAACTGCCGTCGGAGACGGCGGAGGTCACGCTGCCCGCGTGGGTGGAACGCGAGGTGACGGGGGAGAAACGCTACTACAATTCGGCACTGATTGTACATCCTTATCGCTGTTGGACGCCGGCAGAAAAAGGCAAATATCCACCCTCTCCTGTGGACAAGTGACTCCGTATAGGCTACAAAATATAGAAAATCACACAAAATATATTCCTATATATGGGGTTATCCACTAATTTATCCACATTATCAACAGAAATCGGAGGGTCGTTCGGAAAAATTATGCACATTGTTGAAAGATGTGTGGATAAAGGAAGTTTCGGGGTTTTGAACAATTTTATCCACAGAGTTTTGCACAGCTGGGGATAACTTATGAAAAGATATATATAGAATATATATTATTTATAGGAGGAAGCTTTGATGGCGGAGTGGGAAGTCTGTCTGCGACTTGTGCTCTCCTGTGTGATGGGAGGCATTATCGGTTATGAACGGCAGATGCGGAACAAGTCGGCAGGGCTGCGGACCAATATGCTCGTTGCGCTCGGCTCATGCCTCATCATGATTATGTCGCAGGCGATCTATGACAATGTGGAGGGAAAGACGAATGCCGATCCCGCGCGCCTTGCGGCGCAGGTGGTCTCGGGCATCGGCTTTCTCGGTGCGGGCGCGATCATGAAGGAGGGGCTGACGGTCACGGGCCTGACGACAGCGGCGACGCTCTGGGTGGTTGCGGGCGTCGGGCTTGCGGTCGGCGCGGGCTTCTACCTTGGGGCAAGTGTGACGACGGCGATTGTGTTTCTCATCCTCGGGAATCTCTCGCGGCTCGATGCATGGGTCGATCATGAGCGCCTGCTCTCGCTCTCCATCCACACGATTGACCGCCCCGGTCAGATCATGCGCGTGAGTGCCTGCATTGAGGATCTGCACCTGCGCTCACGCGGGATGAAGGTGCGGACGGACGAGGACGAGGCGGAGACAGAGACGGGCGGTGAGCGGCGCATCTACCTGACGTTTGAGGTCTACAACCGCGAGAACATCAAGCCGTCCTTCATCGCCGATGCCCTGCGGCAGGTGGACGGCGTGCTGCGCGTCGATGTGGTGTGAGCTTCGTGCTTGACGAAATCTGCGGATTGAAGTAAAATAGACATAGAAAAGGGCACTGCCGCTCAGCGGTTGCCCCCTTATACATGCGAGATACCCCGCCTGTTGTTTGGAGACGCAAGGCGGGGCTTTCTCATTTATCGTTTAACGGATAAAACTAATACGGTGAACACAACGAGAAACGTTAAGAACTCGTAGGTCTCCATATCAATCCCCCCTTTCGGGGGCTGAGTTACCACTGCGCCTATCAGTGCCTGCTATGATTATAGCAAACAAATGTATGCCATGTAATACAGGGAGGAATCGTCATGATCATCTCGTGGGATGAGTATTTTATGGGCGTGGCGCTCTTTTCCGCCTACCGCAGCAAGGATCCGCATACGCAGGTCGGCGCCTGCATCGTCAACGAGGACAAGCATATCGTCGGCGTCGGCTACAACGGGATGCCGAACGGCTGCGATGACCATGAGTATCCATGGGGGCGGACGGGGGAGTTCGCCGAGCAAAAATACCCCTATGTCGTGCACGCAGAGCTGAATGCCATCCTCAATGCGAGCACGTCATTGAAAGGCTGCCGTATCTACACATCACTGTTCCCGTGCAACGAATGCTGCAAGGCAATCATTCAGAGCGGCATTCGTGAGGTCATCTATCTCTCGGACAAGTACGCCACTGCCGACAGTACGAAGGCATCGAAGCGGATGCTCGCCTCGGCGAATGTCACCTGCCGCCGCATGGAGACGGAGCTGACGGAGGTGCCGGTTCGCTTTACGCCGGAGGAGTAAGTCGTTCCATTGTATAAAAAGAGCCGCATGGCGGCTCTTTTTGTATGCGGCGCTGCGGCGGTCATTCTCTCGGGAGAAGCAGCTCAAAATATTCCTCCGTATGACAGCAGATGTCCTCTTCGGCAGGGAGCTCTTCATGTGTGAGTTCTCCTCTGCGGTCAGAGACGGAGATTTTGATGCTCGCGTAGGGGATATGGAGATACATGCGGGTGATCTCTTTGCCGTCGCTTGAGAGAAAGAGGGTATAGACGCCTTCATAGGGGAGGAAGAAGGCTGATGCGAAATCATACGTCTCTCCCGCATGAAACGTCTGCCCGCCGTGGTCGACGAAGTCCCGTCGGATACGCAAACGGTCTCCTGCCTGTATGTGTCCGAAGGAAAATATCTGATTGTCGGCACTCTGCACCGTACGGTAGAACGCATAGGGGGACAGTTCTTCCTTCTTCTGCCGGAGATATGCATCATGTGCCTCTTGTTTGTGCCGCTGTCTTACACTGTAGAGATAGGCGGCAAGAAAGAACGAGCCGAAGAGGATGGCGGCGATGATGGAAAAGAAGAGAAAGGGGGTCATGTTTCCTCACCTGCATGGAAAAGGAGCTGCACAGCAGCTCCTTTTTTGTTCCGTTGTATCGATGTTACCCGACGAGCCATACCACGAAGTAGAGCACGAGCGGGATGGTCACGCAGAAGATGCCGATGAAGTCGATGTAGACACCGGTCTTGATCATCTTTGTGATGGGAATGTAGCCCGATGCATAGACAATTGCATTCGGAGGTGTAGACACAGGAAGCATGAAGCCAAGCGACGAAGAGAGGGCGATACCGATCGCGACGTGGATCGGGCTGAACCCTGCGGATACCGCTGCGGTAATGGCGAGCGGGCCAATCATGTTCGTCGCCGCCGTGTGACTGGTCAGCTCGGAGAGGAGCAGCGCCATCACGCAGAAGATCGCGACGAGGGCGAACTCGGACGGCTCACCGCCGAGCATCCCGACAATGCGGTCGCCGACCCACTGCGAGAGCCCCGTCTTATACATCATGCCGCCCATCGCGAGGCCGCCGCCGAAGAGGATGAGCGTGCCCCACTCGATGCCCTGCACGGCCGATTTCCACTCGAGCGTGAACTTGCGCTCCTTGAAGTTGATCGGCAGGAGGAAGAGGAGCAGCGCGCCTGCCATTGCCGCGACCGCCTCAGGGAAGAGGTGGTTGTACATCTTGAGGAGCGGTGAGGTGCTGCCGAGCATCATCGAGAGGATGCCCGGGAACACCCAGAGAAAGACGGCGACGAGGAAGCAGACGAGCGTGTTCTTCTGTGCGCGCGTCCAGCCGCCGAGCTCGGCGACACGCGCGCGGATGAACTCCTCCGCGCCGTCGATGCGCTCGACATCGGGCGGGAACATACGGATGAGAACAATATAGGCGATAATAAAGTATGCCACCATTGCAATGGCGCCCCACGTCATCCATTCGAAGAAGGAGATGTGGATGTTTGCCATCTGATCGAGGAAGCCGAGCATGATGATGTTCGGCGGAGTGCCGATCGGAGTCAGAACGCCGCCGATCGAGCAGGCATACGCCGTCATGAGCATCAGCCCGGTCGCGTACTTGTAGTTGTGCAGGTCGATCTCCTTGCCGTTCGCGGCCATCATTTCCTTGACGGCAGACAGCAGGCCGAGGGCGATCGGGAACATCATCGCGGCCGTCGCCGTATTGCTCACCCAGCCGGAGCAGAGTGCTGCGGCAAGACCGATCGCGAGGAAAATGCGGCGCGGATTCGAGCCGACCCACGAGCGCGAGAGCAGCCAGTAGGCAAAACGCTTGTCGAGTCCATGATCCATCATCGCCTTGGCGAGGATGAATCCGCCCATGAAGAGGAAGATCATCGGATTGGCGAATGCCGCATAGGCATCCTTTGCCGTGACCACGCCTGTTACGACAGCGAGCGTCGGCCCGATGAGGGACGTGACGGGGATGGGTACGGGTTCCGTGATCCACCAGAGTGCCACCAGAACCATGATGGCGAGCAGCTTGTGTGATGCAAGCGTCAGTCCGTCAATCGGCGTCAGGAGCACCAGAATCGCAAGGATTGGCGCACCGAAAAGACCGACGAGACGACGTGTGCGATCAAACTTTTGCTCCGCCTCATGAATCTGTTGGGCTTCTTTGCTTTGATCTCCGCTCATTTTCTCAGCCTCCTTCAATGGTAATCGATAATCCCATTATTTATATTGTTATTATACGAAATTTTGAAGTCTTTTTGCAACACTTTTCTTAACCGATGGAATGACTTTTTTTCCTCGGTTCTGTTATAATGAACACGATGAAATAAGTTTGTGAAAAGAGGAGGAGTTTCATGCAGAGCTTTACCTATCATTGTCCGACGGAGATCATCTTCGGGCGGGGGGCGGAGGATAGTGTTCCCGCAAAACTGCGTGCGGCAGGGGCGCATCGCGTGCTCATCCTTCACGGCAGGGGCAGTGCGGAGCGATCGGGGCTGCTCTCGCGCATCGAGATGCAGCTGACCTCGGCGGGGCTTGCCTTCCTCGTCATCGGCGGCGTACAGCCAAACCCGCGTGTCGCGTTCGTTCGCGAGGCGATCCGTGAGGGCCTCGCGGCGGATGTGAACTTCGTCCTTGCCATCGGCGGCGGCAGTGTGATCGACTCGGCGAAGGCGGTCGCCCACGGCATCGCGAACCCTGACGTGGACATTTGGGATATCTGGACGAAGAAGGCAGTGCTGACGCGCACGCTGCCCGTTGCGTCCGTGCTCACCATTCCCGCTGCAGGCAGTGAGACGAGCGACTCCGCCGTGCTGACGAATGAGGATACGGGGCAGAAGCTTGGGCTGAACGCGCCGCTTAACCGTCCCGTCTTTGCCTTCATGAACCCGACGCTTGCCTTTACCCTGCCGCGCGAGCAGATCGCTGCGGGGGCATCGGATATCATGATGCACACGATGGAGCGCTTCTTTACGGATGTCAAGGAGCCGAATGTCTTTACCGACCGCATTGCGATCGATCTTCTGCGCACTGTGATGGAATCCGTGCGACGCCTTCTCGTCTCGCGCAAGGACTACGATGCGATGAGCGAGCTCATGTACTGCGGCAGTATATCGCACAGCGACTTGACAGGACTTGGACGCGGTAAGGATTTCTCCGTACATAAGCTGAGCCATCCGCTCTCTGCACGCTATGATGCCACACACGGGCGTGCGCTCACCGCGCTCTGGGGATCGTGGGCGCGGTTTGCCTATCCCTACGACCCGGCACGCTTTGCCCAGTTCGCCGCCGACCTCTTCGGCATTGATGCTGGCACGGACGAGGAGCGCGCACGTGCGGGCATCCGTCACATGGAGGAGTTTTTCACCTCCATCGGAATGCCGACGAGCATCGGCGGGCTGGGAATCGGCACCCTCTCGGCGAGGACGATCGAACAGCTCGCAGACGATGCGACGCAGGAGGACCGCATCCGCATCGGCGTATTCCACCCGCTCACACGCGCCGACGCCATCGCCATCTACACGGCGGCAAATCACTAGGGAAGTGCTGAATTTATCAGTACCGCCCTCTAAGCAATCAGCAAAAGACCTGCCCAACGAAGTCATGCGGCTGCGCTGGACAGGTCCTCTTTATAGAAAATATGTTTGTTGTTTTTCCCTATATATGTTATATTGAGAATGAAACGTCCTTGGGCGGGAGCAATCCCGTGGCGGTGTCTTTCCCCTGAAAGGGGGTGAGTGAGATGTCTGAGATCGGTGCGATTCTTTTCTTGGTCGTTGCCACAGGCTACATACTCGCGATAACCCAAAAGAAATAACCGCCCACTCTGACCAGTGAACGGTTGTTCAAAAAACAATGCGCAAATCTGGAAAGATGCCGTCAAAGGACGTTTCTTTCTATGATCATTATAGCAAATTCATCCATTTTTTGCAATATCTCGTTTTATCAGTGATTCCTTAGGGAAGCACTGATAAATTCAGCACTGCCATCTTAGCGCATCTTTTTTGCCCGCTTTTCGTTAGCAAATCCTCCACATAGCCTCTGCTATGCGTCCGGTTTGCTGCCTCAATCGGGCGAAAAAATCTACGCCAATCTGACGGACTTCATTTTATCAGCGATTCCCTAGAAAACAACTTCCTGCATAGACAATGCCGATACATACAGCTGTGAATAGGTATTCCCGTAGTGAGCCGACGGTAAAGAGCCGTATCCCGATCTTCTGCGTCGGGAGAACGGCGGGCACCTTGCCGCAGACCGCATCCTCCGCGATGTGGAGGAGTGCGCCGAGGAAGACCCATAGGAGCACCGTGAGGAATATCCTGCTCCCGATGTACGTTTCGCCGTGCAGGAGCGCACCGATGAGGGCGAGATAGAGCATCGGCCAATGCGACCAGCCGCGGTGACGGCTGCGCCATGTACGCCATCCGACACTGCCGGGAGAGCCTTCCACCTTGTCCGGCAGGACGGCGCCGACGCATGCCGCCGCTGCCGCGAGCGGATCGCTGCTCACTGCGTAGGCAATCGTGCCCGTGAGTGCAGCGTGCGATACCCATGTCATGATGGCGTATTTCCTCCTCTGAAAATGGGGACGGGCATCGAATCTATACGGATAGATATTGTGCAGACAATAGCTGTTAAATAACTATGTGTTTGCTCTTTTTCGTGCCTCTTTGATGACGTCGGCGAGAGTGGTCTCCTCCATTTCCTTTTCCATGGCGTGCTGGATGTCTGCGAGGCGATGGTCGAGTACATCGTGGATGTGGCTGCCGACGGGGCAGGCAGGGTTCGGATTCTCATGGAAGCTGAAGAGGGACTGACCGCTGATGCTCTCCACGGCACGGAAGATGTCGGCGAGCGTGATGTCGGTGAGTTCCTTGGCGATATGTGCGCCGCCCTCGCGCCCGCGCGCGACGGTGATGAGCCCCGCGCGGCGGAGCTGACCGAGGATGCGGCGGATGACGACGGGATGTGCGCCGATGCTCCCCGAGAGCGACTCGCTTGTCGCGGGCTCGCGTTTGCCGAAAAGATCGACGCAGATGAGGATGTGGACGGCGATGGTAAAGCGGCTCGAAATCTGCATATTGTACCCTCCGTTGTTCGATATTCGTATCATACAATGGATGGAGGGGAAATGCAAGGGCCTTCTCTACGCCAAGTCCTCGGCAAAGCGAAGCTGGCGGCGCACATCGTTGAGGAGTTTGAAGTGGAGGGCGCGCCCCTCGCGCATGTGGCGCTCCAGTGTGCCGAACGCCCACAGGCTGTGGATGATGTCACCGTTCTGCAGGGCAATGTCGCTCCCCGTGCCGCGCCGCCGCAGGACGAGAGCGGCGTATGCCGTGTTGATGTAGCCGATGCCGCCGCGGCGCGCATTGTACATCTTGACCGGGGTGAGGACGCAGCCGTGCAGGATGGGGAGGATGATGTTGCGGCGCCGCGCCATGAGGCGGGCGGCATTTCGCCGAATGAGGGAGAGTGCCTTGTCTTCACGCTCGGCGAGGCAGGCGAGTACGTGCTCCGGCGAAGCACAGAGCATCAGACTGTTCTCCCGGGCACAGATCACGGCGGTTTGCGCCGTGTCCTCCTGCGTCGGGATGAGGGCGAGGATGTCCGCCGGAGCGGGCAGACGCTGCATCAGGCATTCTCTTTTCGTACGTTTCATAGTGGATCTCCTTTGCTTTGGAATCACGGTCAAAATCATGATCTGTGACTCCATGACTCCTGCCTGCCGTTGGCGAGACGCACAGGCACGGGACACAATGATGGATCTCCTGTTCCTTTCTGAGTGCTATTATAGAGAAAATATGTTCGCATGTAAAGAAAATTTTGCATGGCGGCTCTTCTTTTGTTTTGCTGCGGCAGGTATCTGAGTGTAAGCCGCTTACGAGAGACGAAAACGAAAGGAGTGAGATTTATGGCACGCAAAGAAGCAGCAAGCAAGCTCACGCTGAAGGTGATTACAGGGGTCGGTGCTGACGGCAAGAACCTCTATAAGAACCGCACGATTGCGGGGGTTGCTCCCGTGCTTACGGATGCGGATGCACTCGCGGTCGGACGTGGGTTCGCAGATCTGCAGAAGCACGGGCTCGATCAGGTGATGCGCACGGATACGGCTGTCCTGACGGACTGAGTGCCGCGCGGCAGACGGTTGATGAACGCAGAAAGGAGGAATGACGATGTCGACGAAGAAACAGCTCCGCATGACGCTGGCGCTCTCGACGGGCAAGAACCACACGGTCAGTCTGATGGATCCGAAGGATGATCTGACAAAGGCGGCGGTGGAGTCCTGCCTGCAGGATGTCATCGCGAAGAAGGCGATCATGCTCGGTGAGGCATACCCTGTCTCCATCAAGGACATCAGTGTCCAGACGGTAGACAGTTCCAAGCTTGCCTGAGTACTGCATCGGCAGAGAGAAATACTGCATGGATGCCCATGCAGTATTTTTATGTCTGCATCGCGCTTTCGCTGATGGAGGAGGGGAACGGCTTGCACTTTTCGTGTGTTTTTGGTAGAATCAAAGAATCACTGCGGTTGTAGCTCAGATGGATAGAGCATCTGCCTCCTAAGCAGAGGGTCGCGCGTTCGACTCGCGCCAATCGCACCATGTCAGCAGACCAAAGACTTCTCATCGTGAGGAGTCTTTTCTAGATTTTTCCCACATAAGAAGGGAGCGATAGGCAATGAAGAAGCAAATGGCGGCGGCACTGACGGCTGTACTCATGCTTAGCGGTGTCTCGGCGGTCCAGGCGGCGGACATGGAGACGGTGACGGAAGCGGAGCTGCAGGATATCGCCAAGGCGGATATGGAGAGTGCGGAGCCCAAGCTTTTCCCGTGGCTGCATGTCGAGGACCATCGCCGTGCACTGCGGACGAACGGGCGTGTCATTGCGTGGACGAGCTGTCCTGAGATCAAGGTGATCGGGGATGACTACCCCGTACTGAAGCATGCCCTGCGGGACTGGAGCAATGAGCAGAAGCGCCGGAGTGAGGATGCGGCTGAGAGTATGGAGGAGGCGGCGCGTATGTTTGTGCCCTCTGCGCCGTATTATGATTCTGTGGTGGTGGACCGCTGGGGGCGGGTTGACGAGCAGGTCGTCAGCTTTGCCCTCTCCAGCGGCACCTATGACGGCGGTGCGCATCCCCAACATGGGATTACAGGGGTGACGCTGAGTACGGAGACGGGGGAGCCGGTTTCCATTGATGCGGTGATTACGAGCCGTGATGTGCTTCTGCTCGCATTGGCGGATGCCTTCCGCAAGCAGTACCCGGGACGTGAGCAGGACCTCTTCTCACATGATATTGACGAGACACTGAATGACTATCATGATGGCGGTGACTGGCAGAAGTATATCGATTGGATGCTCGATGCGAACAATGATCTCCATGTGTTCTACAATCCGTATGATATTGCCCCGTACTCTGCGGGCGGGTTTGAGCTGACGCTGCGGCATGATGTGTATCCTGAGGTGTATCGCCGCGATCTGACAGAGTAGAGCCGCATCATCCAATAGACAAGCCCCTCGGCATGCAGCCGAGGGGCTTTCTGTATGTGGCCTTGTTACTTCTTCCCGAATCCGAACAGTGCCTTGAGTCTGCTGCCGATGCCCTCCGAGGGGGGTGCATCCGTGTCGGGCACGTCGTCATAGAGGTCGGCGTTCACGACCTTCGCCGGGGGCGCGTCGTTGCGGCTCTCTGTGTCATCGTCGCCGAGAGAGAAGCCCGCGCCGTAGTTCGGCGAGAATCCCGAAATAATGGGGATGCCGCAGTGCGGGCAGGCGGCGGCAGAGGAGGGGACGAATTTTTCACATTTTGGGCAGTACATCATGGACCTCGCTTTCCTCGGACGATTCCCTTCTACAGGATATATCGTCATTTGCGAGCAGTCGGATAATACCGATGAGCGAGAGGATGCCGCAGAGTGTCCAGAGGAGGATGCTCGGCACGCCGATCATGCTGTCCACGGCCGACTGGAGCGCGCCGGCCGTGACAGTGCTGCCCTCCATCAGGACAGGACGGGCAAACGGCAGCGGTGTGATGAGGAGCGGGAGGAGAGCGGCAAAGGAGAGGAATGCCTCATAGGGGGAATGTCCCAGTGTGCGCAGGCGCTGCCGTATGAGCGGCAGGAGGGGAAGCGGAAAGAGCACGAAGGGGAGGATGGTGAGGAGGATGATGATGGATGGAAGGATTTCCACCGTCTCCGGAATCGTTGCTGCGAGTATGATGAGGACAGTGACGATGGCCTGCAGAACGAGCTGTGCCGCCGGCGGAAGGACAAGTCCCAGGGCGAGGAGGAGGAGGAGGCTGCGGCGGATGAACGCCGTACGCGTTACCGTCCCCGCAGTGGAGAAGTACGCTGCGCGCGTGGGCGGCAGTACCTCCTCGACGGGGGGATCGCCCCAGCGGTTCGCCTCCGGTTTTCCCTTTTTGAGGAAGAGCCAGCCGAGGCAGCAGGCGAGCGGGATAAAGAGGACGAAGAAGAGGAGCAGCAATATGCCGACGCTTGCGGCGGCGGCGGAGGCGAATGCCTCCGTCATTCCGTTCCATGGGGAAAAAGACGACCCCATCGTCTCGGTGATGATGCCGATGAAGATACAGACGGGCAGGAGCATGAGGCAGAGGATGGGAACGCAGAGGAGGAGGAGGGGCGCCGCCCAGCCGCCGCTGTATCCCAAATCGTGCAGACGCCGCACGACGGCGGGGATGGCGAGCGGCGGGATGAGCGCGTAGAGGAGGAGGTTGAGTCCGAGGAACGCGGCGATGTAGACGGGAAAGAAGACCTCTGCCGAATTGCGGAAAAAGCCCGTCGCAGTGGATGCGGTGAGCGGGAAGAGGAGGTAGCAGAGGGCGAGCATGACAAAGAAGACGCCGCCGCTGATGACGCCGAGCGTCAGGGCGAAATCGCGCCGCGTGAGCCTGCCCGTGAGGGAAAAGAGTGTGTGATTCATGGCATCCTCAGCTGCGCGATACGCCGCTGTCATGCGATGTATTGCTGTCTGCCTGTACAGTATCTATTTCCGCGCTGTTTGTCGTATGGATGGCAGATGTGCTGAATACAGGCATCTCAGGCTCCGTGCTGAGCGGATCCGGGCCGTAGGCGTTCGGTCCCTCCGTGCCCTTCTTGAAGATGAGGTAGAGCGCGAAGAAGAAGCTGACGACGGGGACGAAGCTCAGCAGGATGAAGAATGCCGAGAGGTCGAGGTCATGCAGACGGCGGATCGCGAGGAGATAGCCTGAGATGATGAAGGGCAGGCAGAAGATATAGGTCGCACCGAATGCGCCCATCATGGGGAGGTCATTCCCCATCTGTGCCGCTGCCGTGCCAAAAGCGATCGCCATCAGCAGGATATAGACCGCCGTCAGGGTGAGACCGAGGGCGAGGCACCGCAGGATGTAAGCCTTGCGGTTGAGGCGCCCCTCCCACGAGAAGAACATTTCCCGAATGTTGTCGATTTGGAACATGATGATTCTCCTTTTCGTTGATTAGGGAATCACTGTCTGCATTTCCTTCATGGAAAACGATTCCCAAGCAAGTAATCATTGTAGCATAGTCGCCTGTGATTCACAAGAAAAAGATATGACCTAGTATTAAAAGAGAAGGAGGAAATAAAAAGAGCACCGCGCGTGGCGGTACTCTCTTTGCCAGCAAGGCTTGATTTGACGGCGGGCGCATATTCCCTACGCCGCATCGATCTCGCTCTCGGCAGAGACGGTGTTGCGGCCCTTTTTCTTGGAGCGGTAGAGGGCGCGGTCGGCGCGTGCGATGAGATCGGACAGAGGATCATCTGCACCGTGCCATGTAGAGACTCCAAAACTCAGGGTAACGCCGCCCAGCCGATGTTCGAGGATGCCGCGGAGATGATCGCAGAAGGCGACCATGGCATCGAGGTCATAATGCAGGCCGAGGAGGACGAATTCATCACCGCCGTAACGGATGAAGAGGTGGCGGCGGTCGATCTCATCGTGGATGATGCCGGCGATCTCCTTCAGTACATGGTCGCCTGCCAAGTGGCCGCGCGTATCGTTGATGGTCTTGAAGTGGTCGATGTCGAAGATGGCGAAGGAGAACTTGAACCCTCGCTCACGCGCGAGTTCGGCAAAATTTTCAAAGCCGCTTTCAAGCTGATGGCGGTTGTAACAGCCCGTGAGGAAATCGCGCTGTGCAGCACTCTGCGACGCTGCCAGCTCCAGTGCGAGCACCTCGTTCTTCCGCACCATTGCCGCCTGCTCCATCATCTGGAGACGGATGACGTGAAAGATGAGCGGAACCATCGCATAGATGGAGAATATGGTGACAGAGAGCATACCGGAGAGCAGATGGTATTTCCAGTGCAGCGCATCAATGACACAGAACAGGGTGGAAGCAGCCACAGCGAATGTGCCGTAGCGGCAGGCGGGATGGAACTCCCAGTGCGAGCGTGCGAGGAAATAGATGAGCCCGAGAGAAGCGGCCAGGAGGAACGGGTAGTAGAAATAGAGCAGCGCTGTGTACCCGCTCTTTCCTCCCATTTCAAAGACGGCTGCCGCGGCAAAGGCAGCCGCGAGGGCGTAGAGAATTTTTTGTACCTGTGTGCGGTAGTGCGGTGCGACAATCTCGTGCACGAGCAGCGCCCAGGTGATCGGCATGACGTAGAGCATGGTCAGATGCAGCTCCCACCAGAGGAGGGGCAGTCCGACGATGCGCGGGAAGAAGGAGGATATGCCTGCCGTCCACAGCATGGACGCGGCGAGGCAGGCGATGAGATAGATCTGGGTGCGGCGCAGCGCATCGCTCGGCGTGCGCCGCGAGAGATTGATGGTGAGGAATGCGATCATCGCGAGAGCGATGGAGAATGCTGCGGCATAGGTGGCGCTGGTGAGGCTGACGCTCGTGAGGAACTGCTCCGTTGTGTCAAAGGTCAGGTAGTCGACCGTTCCCAGCCAGCGCGGCTGATCGGAGTGCAGGAGCAGTGTCAGCCGCTGCCCTGCCATGGCATCACTCAAATGAACGCAGTGAAAATTGCGGCCGGTGACCGTGCCGTGTTCCGTCCAGTCGCCGTAACGGTAGACAAGGTCGCTGCCGAGGTAAACGCAGACGTCCTGATTCGCCGTGGAAAAGAGCATATTGCGCCCCAGGAAGTGCGGCGCATACGGGATCTTCCATGACAGACAGACCGTGTGTATCCCCTCTGGAATCGGCGGCCGCGTTGGGTACGAATAAGGATGCCACACCAGATCGTCGGCACGGAAATTCTCACGATCCGGCAGAGCCATGTCCTCGATGACGGCATACTCCGCCGTCAGTCGGGGATCGAGGGGCGTCGCGAGCATCTGCCAGGTGCATAGGATCACGGCAGTCAACAGAGCGAGGCACAGAAATGTCCACACATTGCCATGCAGAAACGATCGGATATGGGTCATGGGGGACACCTCCCTCTCGCGGATGGAAACGTGCAACAGAATATGCAATGTTCCTTTTGAAACATTATAACATATTGGGTTACTATAAAACAATAGAAAAAAAGATTCTTTCAAGTGTAAGGAATCGCTGATAAACAGCCCCTCACGTTGGCGCAGATGTTTCGTCGCGGCGGAGTTGCTGACAAGAATCGGGCAGCAGAGATGCGTCAAGAGACGGTGCCGGAATGATCCGTGCTTCCGTCAGGCAAAACACAAAAAAAGGGCGCCGCCGCGCCCCTTGTGGGTGTCATGGTTTTTTTCGGCATTCGCGCAGATTTAGGGAAGCACTGATAAATTCAGCACCGCCGTCTTAGTACATCTTTTTCCCCCTGTCTGTGCCGACAAATCCTCCACATAGCTTTTGCTATGCGTCCGGTTTGTCTCCTTGACAGGACAAAAAATCTGCACCAATTCGACGGACTTCATTTTATCAGCGATTCCCTAACAGCACTCCGCCTCGTCCTCTTTGGAGACGGCATTGCGTCCCTTCTCCTTGGAACAGTAAAGCGCACGGTCAGCACGTTCCATCAGATCGTGCATGGTATCGCCTGCCCCATGCCACGCCGATACACCGAAGCTTATCGTGATGCCGTCCATGGTCTCTGCGACGGCACAGCGCAGGGATTCGCAGAACGCTGCCATCTGTGTGAGGTCGTGATGGAGGGCGAGGAGGATGAACTCGTCGCCGCCGTAGCGGATGAAAATGTGGCGGCGGTCGATCTTGTCCTGTACGATTTCGGCGACACCCTGCAGGACGTGATCACCGCCGAGATGTCCGTGCGTGTCGTTGACCTCCTTGAAGTGGTCGATGTCGAAGATGGCATAGGAGAGCGCAAAATGATTTTTTTCGGCAAGATGGGAGAACTGGCTGAAGCTCGGCTGGAGCTGCAAACGATTGAATGCGCCCGTGAGAAAGTCGTGTTTTGCCTCCTCCTGCGTCTCCTGCAGTTCGCGTGAGAGGGTGCTGTTCTCCCGGACGAGCTGCGCTTCCTGCATCATCTGTTCGCGGATGAGGTAGAAGACGAATGGGATGATGGCGTAGATCGAGAAAACTGTTGCTGAGAGTGTCGAGGTGAAGAGATGATACTCGAAATGGAGGGCATCGATCGCGACAAAGATCATCAGCGAGACCGCTGCGATCGTTCCGTAGCGGCAGGCGGGATGCTTTGCCCATGAGGTGCCCAGGAGAACGAAGATGGGGTAGAGGAAGGTGACGGCGAGGATGGGGTAGAAGGCAAAGAGCATATTCATATAGCCGTTCAGCCCGAGTGCCTCCGCCGTTGTTGCGACGGCGAAGAGTGCGCCGTAGAGACCAAAGATGCCGGTCAGAGAATGCTTGTAGTTCGGCGGACTGATGTGTTCGATGATCTTGATGAAAAGCATCGGCATGAGGTAGAGCATGATGAAGTGGAGCTCCGCCCAGACCTGCGTCGTGCCGAAGAGTCGGGGGAAGACTGAGGAGGTGCCCGTCGCCCAAAAGATGATGCTCAGGAGGAAGGCAATGAGGTAAAGCTGCAGATGCCGTCGTCGGATATAACCGCGCCAGATGATATCCATGACGAGGAAGGCGATGAGTGCAGCGGCGATGGCAAGGCTCGCCGTGTAGATGGCATCGCTGATGCTGATTTTCTGGAAGAGGGTCAGCTCGCTGCCAATGAAGAAATAGTCTACGCTGCCAAGCCACCGGGCATAGTTCGTATGCAGGAGGAAAGTGATGCGTTTCCCCGCGAGGGACTGCTTCGCGTCGATGAAGTGCAGGGTGCGCCCATAGGGGTTGTGGAAACCGTCCCATTGACCGGTGGTGTAGATCAGACGGTCATCGAGGTAGACGCAGAGGTTCTGATTCGTCGTCGCCGCGAGGATGTGATCAATGGAGAGAGGTATATCCTGCGGGATCTCCCACGAGAGATAGACCGCCTTCACATCGTCGGCAAGGGGGGGCACGGGGGACGTATAGGACTGCCAGTCCTGCTCCGCCGCGTGGAAACCAAGGATGTCGTTATGTGTGAGATCCTTGCCGACGAGGGCGTACGAGCGAGCCAGATCAGTATACGGCATGGTATTGAGCAGCTGCCAGGCAAAGGCCATGGACCCGATGATTGCGGCGAACGCAGCCAGTCCAATGGCATTTTTCAGCGCGTGCTGTGCGGCTTCCTTCATAGGGGTTCATTTCTCCTGCGTTGTTCTCCAATAAGGGATAAATGAAATAAATGTCAATATACCACTGCATTATATCATAAAATACGGGTGCGTGTGGGAAAAAAATGAGAAAAGAGCAGGTCGTACGTTTACCAAGAGAAAAGAGACTGCGATATGAAGGTGTCCACCTCGTACGACAGTCTCTTGTGCCTTTCCCTCACGTGGGCGGCTGACATGGATGTGTTCTATGCGTGAAAGCCGGAGAGGTCGAGCGCGTCGAATCCCGCGAGGAGCTCCCTGACCTCGCGCTCGATCCTGTCCGCACCGCCCGCTGCGTCCGCCTCGATGTTGAGCGGCATGTTCGGATCGTGCAGCGACATGCGCAGCAGCGCCCAGCCGCCCGGGAAGATGAGGCGCACGCCCTCATAGGAGGGAGCGGCGATCCTGAGGCCCTTGTCTTTGGCGCGCTGCTCGAATGCGGCGAGGACGTCCTTTCCGTATGCCTTGACGTCGTCGGTGCCCGTGATCTTGATGCGGATCTCGCGTGCCTCGGCGGGGTGGCGCAGATCCTTGATGAGGTCGCTGAGGGTTTTGCCCTCGGCGTGTGCCTTTGCCGCTGCGATGAGAAGCTTTACCGCGAGGTAGGCGCCGTCGTCGAGGTAGTAGTTCTCGCTGAGCGCACCATGCCCTGAGGTCTCGATGGCGAGCGGGGAGGTTTCGCCCGCCTCGTTGCGGCGGATGCACTCGTTGATGACGTTCTTGTAGCCGCGCATGTAGCGCAGGTGCTTCAGATGGAGGTGATCCTCGAGGAAGTCGTGCAGCCCGTCGGAGGTGACGGAGTCGGTGATGATGGTGGAGCCGGGGTAGTCGGGCGCGAGGATGGCGGCCATCATGGCAATGAGGGCGTTGCGGCTCACGTCCGTGCCGTCGGCGAGGACGGCGCTCATGCGGTCTACGTCGGTGTCGAAGATGAGTCCAAGGTCGGCATGGTTCTTCACCACGGCGTCCTTGATGGCGCACATGGCGTCAGCATTCTCGGGGTTCGGAATGTGGTTCGGGAAGTGCCCGTCCGGGTCGAGAAACTGGCTGCCTGTCGTGTCCGCGCCGAGCGGGGTGAGGATGCGTCCCGCGAAGAAGCCGCCCGCGCCGTTGCCCGCATCGACGACGATGTGCATCCCCTCGAGCGGACGTTCTGCGCCGCCGAACGCGTCGCGGATTTTCTTCGTGAGGTGTTCGCTGTAGCGCCCGATGAGGTCGAACTTCAGGACGTGCTCGAGCGTTCCGTGTTCTTCCTTTGCCTCGGCGGCGTAAGTGAGGATCTTCTCTATGTCCGTCTTGTCTGCGCCGCCCGCGGCGGTGAAGAATTTCAGTCCGTTGCGGTTGTACGGGAGGTGGCTCGCAGTAATCATGATCGAGCCGTCCGCCGCCGTGTCTTCGAAGATGGTCGCCATGAACATGGCGGGGGTGGAGGCGAGGACGCAGTCGATGCCGTGCGCGCCCGTGTAGGTGAGTCCCGTGAGGACGCTGTCCTTGATGGCGAGCGCGGAGATGCGCGAGTCGTGGCCGACGGCGATCTGCAGCTCTGCGGGGCTCTTGCCCGCCTTTTCGCTGAGGAAACGGACGAAGCCGGCAGCGATGCGGTTTGCCGCCTCGGGGGTGAGGGTGACAGGTTCGCCGGGCACGCCGGGGACGGCGACGCCGCGGATGTCGCTGCCGTTCGCGAGTTTTTTGAAGTCGTCCTGGGTCAGGGGCATGGGGATTCCTCCTTTGTGTATGATTGTGTGTTTGTGATGTGTGTGTGTTTATATATTATGCATTATGCGTGAGTATCCCCACGCAAACGCCTCGTTTCACAAGTGATCGCGCACTTATCTGCCTAAGGAATCGCTGATAAAACAGTCTCTCAGATTGGCGTAGATTTTTTGTCCGAACAAGGTGGAAAACCGGACGCATAGCAAAGGCTATGTGGAGGATTTTCCGCCGAAGTGCGGGCGAAAAAGATGCGTCAAGATGGTAGTGCTGAATTTATCAGTGATTCCTTAAATACCTGCGAATTCCGAAACGCGCTGCGCTTGAACGACGAAATTCGTCGGGGCGTACCGCACACTTTCCACGCTTGCGCCGCTAAGGTTTGGTTCGGCGGCGCATATCATCCTATGGCGGAGGATACAGGTCATCCGTTACTTACTCCGCGCCGAAGAACTCCTCCTCGACGGCGATGCAGAGGGTGTGGTAGATGGGGAGATGGTACTCCTGGATCTTGTACGTCTCCTCCTCGGGGGCCTTGATGACGATGTCGGCGAAGCCCGCCGCGCATTTGCCGCCCGTTGCGCCCGTGAGGGCGATGGTGGTCATGCCGAGCGCCTTTGCCATGCGGAAGGCGTAGAGGACATTCTTCGAGCTGCCCGAGGTGGTGATGCCGAGGAGGACATCGCCTGTGCGTCCGAGTCCGAGTACCTGTTGGGCAAAGGTGAGGTCGGGTGCCTGATCGTTCGCGAAGGCGGAACTGATCGCAAGCTGGGACGGGAGGGAGATGGCGGGGAGAGCGCCCTGCAGATGCCGCATGAAGTAGTCCACGGTCATGGGGTCGGCGGCGTCGCACGCCTCGTGGAGTTTTGCGAGGATGTCCTCGTCGAGATGGCGCGGCAGGAGAAAGCCCTTCATCAGCTCACCGACGATGTGCTCGGCATCTGCTGCGGAGCCGCCGTTGCCGCAGACGATGAGCTTGCCGCCCGCGTGGTAGGAGGTGCAGAGCGCCTTGATGGCAGCGCGGATGTCCGTGCCGCAGGGCTCGAGTGCGGGATAGCGTGCGATGAGCGTGTCAACGGCGGCGAGGGTAGATGATTTCATAGTTGTTGCTCCTTTGTGATTTCGTTACGGTTGATGCAGGGCTCACGCGAACAGTTAGGGAAGCACTGATAAATTCGGCACAACCATCTTGACGCATCTTTTTTGCCCGCACTTCGGCGGAAAATCCTCCACAGAGCACCACTCTGCGTCCGGTTTTCCACCTCGTTCGGACGAAAAAATCTACGCCAATCTGGCAGACCTCATTTTATCAGTGATTCCCTAGCTGCGCGCGAGGGGTGAAGAATGTACCGTGTACATTGTATTCGCAGGGCGGATGAAGAAAACGCTGCTTCCTTTATGCTCCGTTCGCTTCTATTATGGACGAAAATGATGCCTTTTTCAAGGGAAAGGGGAGGGAAATGCGGCAGGTTGTCCAAGGTGGGAGATGTTGTGGGTGTGCTGGGGCATTCAGGATGTAAGGAATCACGGAGAGACAGGAATTACGCGGGGTTAGAGGTATTTTCCTGTATGCATTCCTGCTTTTTGAGGTAGAAAATACTCCATTTTGAAGCTATTGATCTTAATTTATAGTTATTTATAGTTATTTTATGGAATTTATTTTTATTGTTTTATGGTTCGACTGTTGTATTTTCACAGGGTGGAAAATCTTTCTGATGGGATTCTTGAGTAAACGTATGGGCATAAGAGAAGGGACGCCGCACGAAGTCAAAACTTCGTGCAGCGCCCCACATTTCTCTGTGTATCTCAGCGGCTGCGATAGCGATCGGCGATGGCACGCGGGCTGTCGCCTGCATCGAGTGCCGAGGTCGGCGGTGTGATGTCCATCGGTGCGGCGTTCTGCGGTGCGCTGCCCTGCGGACGGATGTCCGTGATGGGCGGCTGCGGTGCGGCAGCGCGCGGCTGCGCTGCACTCCGGTAGACGTTTTCATCCTCTTTGCGCGAGCGGAAGCGGTTCCAGAGCCAGCGCAGCACCATGAAGGCGGCGACGGCGATGGCGACGTTCACGAGGACGCCGAGGATATCGGCGAGGAGACCGCTGCCCATGCCGCCGAGGAGGCTCGCGAGGAGGCCGCCGAGCATCATGCCGCCCGCGAGGAGCCCGATATTGCGCAGGGTGTTGCCCCAGCCCGTGCCGCTTTTGGCGGTGTTTGCGGTGTTTGCCGCATTCGCCTTGCTGTTTGCGGCGGGGGCGTTCTTTTCAAGCTGGTTTGCGTTCTTCGAGGGGGCGTAGCTGCTGCCGTTCCCCGAGACGGATTTTCCGCTGCTGCTCTGCCCCTGCGATGCCTTCGGGGCTGCTTTTGGCGCTGCCTTCGGCGCGATGCGCGCACCGCCCTTTGCGGCTTCTGCCTGTGCGCCGAGCGTGCTCTGCACGGCGCTCGGGACGATGATGGGTGCGGTAAAGGTCAGCGAGCCGACCATTGCCGCAGCGATGAGTTTCTTCAGGTTCATTCCATATTCTCCTTCATAATATCATTCGATACGGGGATAGCCCCGGTATTCGTAACCGAATTGAAAAACGCAAATTAATACCTTGATGAGCGGTGCTCCGCAGCAAACCCTTGCGTAACGAGGCGTTCTGCGAGGAGCACGCGAAGATGCCTTACTCCTGATAGGATTTGATGTCCTCGGGGAAGGCATAGATCTCGCCGACGGTGTCGAGCTCGCCCGAGAGGTAGCGGTCGATGTCGTCCACGTCGATGTAGAGCTTGCAGTCGATGTCGAGATAACCCTGTTCGCGCCCCTCGGAGAGGTCGCGGATCGCCATGAGCTTCTCACGCAGCTTCAGCAGATCGCTGCGTGTCGCGTGAACGTCGAGCCGCAGCTGGGGGACGCCGTATTCTTTGAGGACTTCGTCCATGGTCATACGCTGTGACATAGTATTTTCCTTTCTCTGCTTTGACTATTTGCCCTTTATCCTATCCGATGATGCTGAATTTTGACTGAATGCCGCATCCGTGCCATGTTCCCGCTGTTTGCGGAGGGTGTGGAGTGCAGTCTCGAGGGCACGCTTTTCGCAGCGGCAGGTTTCATAGTCGAGGTCGCCCAATGCGCGAAGCATCCGTGCGTCGAGGGTGCGGATGTCCGCCTCGATGCGCCGTATGGCGTCCGATGAATCCTGTGCCATGTACATCTCTCCTTTGATAAGTATTCTAACAGTTTTGGCAGAAACTGTCTACATTCGTATTATAGTTATGA
Organism: Centipeda flueggei ATCC 43531; assembly: GCF_000160695.1. Classification (GTDB taxonomy): domain Bacteria; phylum Bacillota; class Negativicutes; order Selenomonadales; family Selenomonadaceae; genus Centipeda; species Centipeda flueggei. The sequence continues at coordinate 349,136 of NZ_GG694007.1, forward strand.
TATAATATGACTGTTATGAATGTTGTCGGGAATCGTGGATTCCCTCAAGGAGTTCCTCATGAAGAAGGACTTTTATGAAAATGTGCGTGAGCATGCCCTTGCACACGCGCATACACAGGATACATGGCGAACGCGGTTCATTCTTGCGCGTACGGCGGTGTTCCCGCTGATGCTGGTCGCCCTCCTTCACGGCTATGACTGCGGTTCGGTGGAGGAGCTGATGCTCGGCGGCTTTTTGCTCCTGCTCTTTGCCGTGCTCGTGCTGCGGCATCGGCGGCTCGAGCGGCGCCGCATCTTTACGCAGGCATATCTTGGCGTCGTGGGAGAGCATTTGGCGCGTTTTTGCGGAGAGTGGAAGAAGTCCCCGGTGGACGGCGGTGCCTACCTGCGGGAGAAGTGCCCGCCCGATCGGGATCTCCACATCTTCGGCGGCGCGTCGCTCTATCAGTATCTCTGTGCGGCGCATACGCGCATGGGGCGTGACCGTCTTGCCGCCGCGCTCTCGGCAACGCCGCAGGATCTCGCACGGATACGCCGGCGGCAGGCGGCCGTGGCGGAGCTGCTCGCTCATCCGCTTCTTGCCTTGGAGCTGGAGGCGCGCGGCGCACTCCTGCCCGATGCGCATGATACGCGCGCGCTTGCCAAGGAGCTTGCACAGCCGCTCAAGGGGTCACTGAAGCTCATTTCTTGCATTGGCATCGTTCTCGCCAATGCCTGCGTCTGGTCGTTCTTTTGGGCTGTTTTCTTTGACGGCAGCTGGCCGATTCCGATCGCGCTCTTTACGTTCAACCTCACGATGGCGATGGCATTTTTCCCGCGGACGCAGCGCGAACTGGCGCCGCTCGGCCGCATGGCGCGCGCGCTGCGTCTCTATGGGCGGATCTTTCGTGCGCTCGAGCGCGCTCCGCTGCGCAGTTCCGCGTTTCACGCGATTCTGGCACCGCTCTTCGCGCCCGTGCGCGCTACCATCGGGCTGGGCCGTCTGACGATTCTCGCTGACTGTGCGGCGATGCGGCGCAATTTCTTTTTCTTTATCCTTGCCAATGGGATTCTGCTCTGGGACTTTCACTGCATGGCATATTTCTCTCACTGGCGCAAGGGCTACGGTGCGGCGGCGGCCGGCTGGCTGAAGGTGTGGGCGGAGATGGAGGTCCTGCTCTCGCTTGCGCGCGTCGGGCATACGCGTGAGGTGCATACGTTCCCGCGCTTTGCGGAGGAGGGAGCGCCGCAGCTCATGGCGGAGGATGCGACGCTGCTGCTCCTGACGGAGGAGACGGCGACGCCGAATGACGCACAGCTCACGGCAGGGACGCTCGTCATCACGGGGTCAAATATGTCCGGCAAGACGACGTATATGCGCTGTCTTGGCTCTAACGCTGTTCTTGCATACGCAGGCGCGCCGGTATGCGCGCGTTCCTTTACTCTCACCCCGATGGCGATCTATACATCGATTCAGATCAGCGACGATCTCGCGGGTGGGATCTCGACGTTCTATGCGGAGCTCCTGCGCATCAAGAAGATGATGGTCTACAGCAAGCGCGGCAAGCCCATGCTGATTCTGATCGATGAAATTTTCCGCGGGACGAATTCCGCCGACCGCATTGTCGGCGCGCGCGAGGCGATCCGCCGTCTGACGCTCCCGCACGCGATCACGGTGGTGACGACGCACGACTTTGAGCTCTGTGATCTTGGCCGCGAGGGTATTCCCGTGACGAATGCGCATTTTGAGGAGCACTACGAGGGAGATAAGATCCTCTTTGATTTCAAGATGCGCGCGGGGCGCTGCCATACGACGAATGCGCAGTATCTCCTGCGCATGGCGGGCATTATGGGAGAGGAGAGAGGATAGAATTTGCGGACACGGTGACAGCGCGGAGGAAATCTGTTATAATGGGGAATACTTTCCTGCGATAAGAGAATGAAGGAATCGCTGATAAAATAGACCCTCAGATTAGCGTAGATTTTTTCGCCCGATTGAGGAGGCAAACCGGACGCATAGCAGAGGCTATGTGGAGGATTCTAGGGCACAGACAGGGCGAAAAAGATGTACTAAGACGGCGGTGCTGAATTTATCAGTGCTCCCTGAATGGCGGTGCGGGGCTCCCTCCGCTGAAAGGATACAGAATGAACGAGCAAGCTGCGCGATCTGCTGCAACGGCGGGGGTTATGACTGCTACCGCCGTGGTCTATGCGCTCGCGGCAATCTATCTGCCCGTGCTGACGATGATGATGGGGATGCTCTGGCCGGTGTTTATCGCATTGGTGACCGTGCGCATCGGACTTCGCTGCGGTGTGCTTGCGGCGGCGGCGTCACTTCTTCTCACCATGCTCTTTGCCACGCCTGTGGCGGGAGCCTCCTTTGTGCTCTCGTTTGCGCCGACGGGACTGGCGCTCGGCGTTCTGTTTCGCCGTGAGGGCGGCACACTGCGTGCTCTCGTGGGCGGGACGATTGCCTCGCTGATCGGGAAGGCGATGGCCGGAGGGCTCATTCTGCTCCTTTTCGGGATCAATCCCTTTGCGCTGGATCCTGCGGTGATGCAGCAGGCGATGGATGAGACCCTCGGCGTGTATCGCTCCCTCGGTATGACGGAGGCGCAGATTGACGAGACGCGTACAGCGGCGGGGCAGGTGCTGGAGCTCTTTCTCCTGATGCTGCCGGCCCTTTTTGTGGGGAGCGCATTGATTGAGGCAGGCGTCTGCTTTGCCGTCATGCGCAAGGTGCTCCGTCGTATGGGACTGCCTGCTGCTGCTTTTCCTCCTTTTGCACAATGGCGGTTGCCGATCTTTTTCCCCTATCTCTTTGCCTTCTCTCTCATCGGCATCTATTGGGGATCGACGCGTGAGCTCCTGCTGCTCTATCAAGCGGCGCTCAACGCCTACCTGATCGCATTCCTCGCAGGATTGGTGCAGGGAATTTCACTCCTGCATTTTCTCCTCCTGCGGTTCCATGTTTCGCCCTTTGTGCGTATCCTCATCTATGTCTTCGTTGTGGTCAACGGGATCATGACGCAGATCATCTCATGGACGGGGCTCTTTGATATGGTCTATGACTATCGCAGGCGCATGATGAATCGCAGATGACTCTTTGTTTATTGACGGAATACAGATAATGTATATACAACCAGCATATAACATCCAAATAGAAACCTAGAAATCGAAAGAAGGTGATGCTATGCCGCGGAATTTATCCGCGTGGATCGATCTCACGATCCATTTGATTGTCATGCTTGCTCTTGCCCTTGTGACATTCTGCTACAATTCGTTTGTCGGAGCGGCGGCAATCTTGCTCTGGGCAGTGCTCGCAGCGTTCGCGTGGGAACGCTGCCGTGACAGAGAACGGCGATTTGAACGCTATTGTATGGGCGTTATACGCAATGTCAATGATGTCATGAACTATGCGGTGGATCGCCTTCCGCAGGCGATTCTCCTTGTGAATCAGGAGGGGCATCTGGAGTGGGCCAATCATCAGCTGGGGGACGCTCTTGGCTCACAGCCGGAACAGGGAACCTCCGTTGCGGATTTTTGGCCGCATTTCAATCTTGAGTCCATCTGGGGAACGGAGGGGGAGCACCGCTTCTCCCACGAGGGACATTCCTACCGTGTTTATCACCGCATGATCTCGACATCGTATCAGACCGAGCCGCTGATCGCACTCTATGTGGAGGATGAGACAGAGTATGCGGCGCTTGAGAAACGTTTCTACGGCAGCCGTACGGCACTTCTCTATATTCAGGTCGATAACTATGATGAGATCATGCAGGGCCAGACGGAGACCGAGAAGTCAATGCTCCTCCTTGCTGTGCGTGAGAAGATCGACGCATGGGTGAGCGGTCTCGGCGGCTTCCTGCGCAGCATCTCGGACGGCGAGTATGTGGCCCTCCTTGACCGCAAATCGCTGGATCATGCGATCGCGGAGAAGTTCGATATTCTCGATCAGGTGCGTAAGGTGATTAACTCCAAGGGGATGCCGGTGACTCTCTCCATCGGGCTTTCGCTCTCGTCCGACCAGACCCTTCATGAGGTTGGCGAGGAGGCGGAGGCAAAGCTTGACCTTGCCCTCGGGCGCGGCGGAGATCAGGTCGCTCTCGATATCGGCGGCAAGACGCAGTTTTTCGGCGGCAAGGCAAAGGCTGTGGAGAAGCATACGCGCGTCAAGGCACGCGTTGTGGCACACGCACTGCGTGATATCATGGACAACTCGGATGAGGTGTACATCATGGGACACCACAACGAAGACTATGATGCATTCGGTGCGGCGATGGGCGTAGCGTGCATGGCACGTGCCCTCGGCAAGAAGGTACACATTGTCCTCAGTGATATGAATGAGGGCATTGACCGTATCGTGGACATGGTGAAGAAAGATGAATCGTACGAGGGGCTGTTTCTCCATCCCGGTGACGTTGCCGAAACACCGGCGCTCTCATCCCTCCTGGTTGTGGTGGATGCACACATCCCGCACATTCTTGCCGATCCCGCGCTGCTTGAGCGTATCCCAAAGATTGTCGTTATTGACCATCACCGCCGCAGCGAGTATTTTGTCAAGAATCCGCTGCTCGTTTACATTGAGACGGCATCCAGTTCCGCGAGTGAGCTCGTGACGGAGCTGCTCATGTACTTCGGAGACAATGTCCGCCCAACGCGGCTCGATGCAACAGCACTTTACTCCGGCATTGTGGTGGATACAAAGAACTTCAACATCAGCGCGGGCGTGCGCACCTTCGATGCGGCGGCGTATCTCCGCCGTGCGGGCGCTGATCCCGTACTCGTCCGCACGCTGTTCCAGAGTGACTACGAGACGACGGTGTCGCTCGCACGCGCGAAAGCGAATGCGGTCTACTATCCGGGGGGACTGATCGTGGGCTGTATCCCCGATCTTCTGCCGAACGGGCAGATCATCGCGGCACAGGCGGCGGACGGGATGCTTCGTGTGGACGGTGTTCGCATGAGTATCTATGTATTCCCGCTTGCGAGAGATGTGGTGGGCATCAGTGCCCGCTCCTCCGGTGAGATGAATGTGCAGGTCATCATGGAGGCGTTCGGCGGCGGCGGTCATGCGAATGTCGCCGGCGCACAGGTCAAGGGTGTGCCGCTTGATGAGGTGCGCGCACAAGTTGTTGAACAGGCAAAAGCATATATAGAGGAGAGTGACCAACGTGAAAGTGATACTGCAGGCTGATGTAAAGAATATCGGAAAAAAAGGCGAGATCGTCGAGGTGGCGGACGGCTATGGCCGTAATTTCCTTCTGCCGCGTAAGCTGGCACTGGCTGCGAGCAGCTCGAATGTGAATGTGGCAAAAGCGCAGGCAGGAGCGAAGGCACGTAAAGATGCGATGGCGGTCGATGAGGCAAAGCTCATGGCGGCGCAGCTCGAGAAAGTCGAGGTGGAAATCCCTGTGCACATCGGCGAGAACGGCCGCCTCTTCGGTGCAGTGACCGGCAAAGATGTCGCAGAGGCACTGAAGAAGATGCACATCGACGTGGATCGGCGTAAGATCTCGATCAATGGAGAGGTGACGGGTGAAGGACTGTACGAAGCAGTTGTGAAGGTGCATCCAAACATCGCCACGACGATCAAGATTCATGTGCGCAAAGAATAATCGCTGCATGCTCTGCGCAAACATTGATGAACGATACACTCATATTGATTGAATACAATACAGCGGGCTGATGAGCATGTCTCATCAGCCCTTCTCAAAAGGGAGAACTATGTCTTTTTTTAAGGATTTATTCGGTGGGCAGGATGCAGGGAAAGAACGTCCGACCCTCTCGAAGGAGGCACAGATCGATGCAGAGATTGCAGCGATCTTTCGGATGCTCGCCGACACGATGGGGACGGAACGACTGGTGATTCAGGCGGGCAAGATGAACGCGATGGCGCTCATGCGCTCGGAGAATCGCCGCGAACGTGTCCTTGCCCTTATGCGCATCCTCGAAGAAGACCCGCTGCTCTCTCCGCCGCCTTCGGAGGCGGAGCTGCCCGAGGTTCTGACTCGTATGACAGAACAGGTTGCGGGGATTCTTGCACGGCGTGATCTTGAGGATCGCATTGAGCGCAAGGTAAACGAGAAACTCGAAAAGGATCATGAGGAGTATGTGGACGACATCCGCCGGCAGGTGATCTCGGAGGAGAGTCCCGGCGCGGAGTCGCCGCATGACAAGAAGAAACGTGAGGCACTGGAGGCCCTGGAAAAAGTGCATCTCACCCAGTCGGTGATGGAGCTTCTGCGCCCGAAGAAGTTTGATGAGATCGTCGGACAGGAGCGTGCGGTGCGTTCGCTTATGGCAAAACTCTCCTCGCCCTATCCGCAGCATCTCCTTCTCTATGGACCGCCCGGTGTCGGCAAAACGACGGCGGCACGGCTTGTTCTTGAGGCAGCAAAAAAGCGCGCCGTTTCTCCGTTTGGCGCAGATGCCCCTTTTGTCGAGACAGATGGGACGACGCTTCGGTGGGATCCGCGCGACATGACGAATCCGCTTCTTGGCTCGGTGCATGACCCCATCTATCAGGGGGCGCAGAAAAGTCTTGCAGACAGCGGTGTTCCTGAGCCTAAACCGGGACTTGTGACGGATGCACACGGCGGCATCCTCTTCATCGACGAAATCGGCGAGATGGATGAGATGCTGCAGAACAAACTGCTCAAAGTGCTCGAGGATAAACGCGCTTACTTCGAGTCAGCGTACTACGACCCCGATGACAAGCGTGTTCCGCCCTATATTCGCAAACTCTTTGAGGAGGGGGCACCGGCAGACTTCGTGCTCATTGGAGCAACGACGCGTGAGCCGGATCATATCAATCCTGCCCTGCGCTCACGCTGCGCGGAGATCTATTTTGAGCCTTTGACGCCGGTACACATCCGTACCATTGTGGAGAATGCGGCGAAGCGGTTAAACGTGGAGCTCGCCCCGGGCGCAGCGGAATTGATCAGCACATATACGATCGAGGGGCGAAAGGCGATTAACATTCTTGCCGATGCCTACAGCCTTGCACTAAATCGACTGGACGATACAGAGATTGAGCATATTGTTTCACGTGAAACAATTACACCTTCCGATACAGGCGCGGCGGACATGCTCAAAAAGAGCTCGGCGGATGTTTCACGTGAAACATCCGCCGAGGAGGAAGAAGCCCTCCTCGGCATGGATGACCTGCCTTTGAATAAGCTGACCGAAACGACAAAGGCGAAAGACAGTGTTTCACGTGAAACAAAATCTCCGCGTCTGCTTGTCACCAAAGAGGATATTTATGAGGTCGTTCAGGTGAGCCGCCTCTATCCGTTTGGGAAGAAGAAGGCGTCCGATACTCCTGCGGTTGGCAGAGTGTTTGGACTGGGTGTCGCCGGATTCCTCGGCTCGATCATCGAGATAGAGGCGGTTGCTTTTCCTGCCGCAGAAAAAGGAAAGGGAACGGTGCGCTTCAATGAGACCGCGGGAAGCATGGCAAAGGACTCCGTGTTCAATGCAGCATCGGTCATGCGCCGCCTCACGGGGCGCGACCTGCACGACTATGATCTTCACGTCAACGTGATCGGCGGCGGGAATATCGATGGCCCCAGTGCGGGTACGGCCATTCTCACAGCGATTGTCAGTGCCGTGACAGGCGCCGCGGTACAGCAGAATGTGGCGGTGACAGGAGAGATTTCTCTTCAGGGGGAGATCCGTCCTGTCGGCGGTGTCTTTGAGAAAGCCTATGGAGCACGTCAGGCAGGAATTTCAACACTTATTATTCCGTGGGAGAACAAGAAGGATATCCCGGAGGATCATCTGGGACTGACAATACATCGGCTCAAGACCGCCGAAGAGGCATTTGCTGTGCTCTTTGCAGATGAGAAGTGGAAACAGAACAGCTGAGTGAGCAAAATATGGAAGGAGAACGACATGCCGGAAGGACGTGTGCCGCCGCAGAGTATCGAGGCGGAACTGTCGGTGCTTGGTGCGATGATGCTGAAGCCGCAGGCCGTATCACAGGCGGTGGAGCTGCTTCATGCCGATGATTTTTATCGGCAGGCACATCGGGCAGTATTTGAAGCAATGGAGGAATTGCTCCGCAACGGGGAACCTGTTGATATTGTTACCGTTACGGAGTCCTTGAAGAAATCGGGACTGCTCGACCAGGTGGGAGGGATTTCCTTCCTTGCGAACCTGACGAATACCGTGCCAAGCACGGCAAATCTTGCACACTATGCGAAGATCGTCAAAGAGAAGGCAGTCCTGCGTGCTCTGATTGACGCGAGTACGGAGATTGCCGGCGCAGCATATGAGGCGAGTGAAGATATCGCTGAACAGCTCGATGATGCCGAGCGCAAGATTCTTGCCATTGCAGGAGGACAGACAACGACGGCGTTCATCCCCGCAAAGGAGGTTGTCTTTGACGCAGTAGACCGCGTGAGCGAACTCGCAAAGGCGAAGGGCGGCATCACTGGGCTATCGACGGGACTTACGACACTCGACAACGTAACACGCGGGCTTCAGCCCTCCGATCTCATCATTGTTGCAGCACGTCCTGCGATGGGGAAAACCGCATTCGTCCTCAACGTCGCTGCCCATGTTGCACTGCAGGGGGGGACAGTTGCTTTCTTCTCCCTGGAGATGCCGCGTGAGCAGCTGATGCACCGCATTTTCTGCGCCGAGGGACAGATCGATGCGACACGGCTTGCCCGCGGAGAACTTGACGATGAGGAGTGGAGCCGTCTGGTTAAGGTCGCTGACCGCATGATGAAGACGAATCTCTACTTTGATGACACGAGCAGTACAACGGTGCTTGACATCCGTACACGTGCACGCCGTCTCAAGGCAGAACACGGCCTTGACCTCGTCGCCATCGACTATCTCCAGCTCATTCAGGCGCCGGGGCGTGCGGAGAACCGCACACTCGCCGTGGCGGAGATGACGCGCTCTCTCAAGGTGCTTGCCCGCGAACTGGATGTCCCGATTGTTGTCCTTTCGCAGCTTTCACGTGCGACCGAGGGCCGCTCGGATAAACGGCCGATGCTCTCCGATCTGCGCGAGTCAGGTTCCATCGAGCAGGATGCGGATATCGTCATGTTCCTGTATCGTGAAGATTACTACAATCAGGACACAGAGAATGCCAATATCACAGAACTGAGCATTGCCAAGCACCGAAATGGAGCAACGGATACCGTGCGCATGTTCTTCCAGAAGGAATACACGCGTTTCCGCGACCTCGCACATGAGTAAATTGTTTCACGTGAAACATTTTCCTCATTCCCCTCAAAAAGAGGGGGATTTTTTTTGTCGTTTGTGCTATGATAAAAGCAGATGAAGGAACCACTGAGCCTATACGATTGGGCATACATGGAAATGATGGGCAGGGGAGGATGCGTTGTGTTAAAAAGCATTGCAGTTATGACAAGCGGGGGAGACAGTCCCGGAATGAATGCAGCGGCACGTGCCGTTGCACGCACAGCACTCTATGAAGGCGTCCATGTGTGGGGCATCAACGACGGCTATCAGGGGCTCCTGGATGAGGATATGTGGGAGCTCGAGTCCAAGGACGTCGGCGATATCATCCAGCGGGGCGGTACGTTCCTCGGAACGGCACGCTGCAAGGAGTGGACGACGCCTGAGGGCCGCCGCCGCGGCCATGAGAATCTGATCGAACGCGGCATCGAGGGACTCTGCGTGATCGGCGGTGACGGATCGCTGCGCGGCGCACAGCTGCTTGCGGAGGAGTTCGGCTTCCCTATCGTTGGTTTGCCGGGCACGATTGACAATGATGTCTGGGGCATGGACTACACGATCGGCTGCGATACAGCGGCGAATACGATTATCGACGCGATCAACAAGCTGCGCGACACAGCATCGGCACACCGCCGCGTGATCGTGCTCGAGGTCATGGGACGCGGTTCGGGCTGGCTCGCTCTTGTCTCGGGCATTTCGGGCGGTGCGGAGTACATCCTTGTCCCCGAGGAGAAGTTCGACCTCGCAGAGATCGTCAGTGACCTCACCAATGCCTATGAGCACGGCAAGCGCTACATCCTCATTGTTGTCGCCGAGGGCGCGGCAAAGGGGCAGGATGTCTGCGACTACATCGCACAGCATACGGACATCGAGACGCGTGTTTCCGTCCTTGGACATATCCAGCGCGGCGGATCGCCGACGGTTATCGACCGCGTACGCGCCAGCCAGCTCGGCGAGCAGGCTGCACTCGCCCTCATCTCAGGGCTTTCGGGTATCGTGTTCGGCTACCACAAGGGACACGTTGTATCCGTCAACCTCTATGATGCGGTCAATAATAAGAAGACTCTTGATCCGGAGTACCTGCATCTCGCAAAGGTGCTATTCTGAGTAATCTTTGAAACAGGTTTGTACATCCCCATGCCATAAAGAACGCAAAGAAAGGATGATCCCGTGGCAAAGATCATAGCGATTGCCAGTCAGAAGGGCGGTGTCGGAAAGACGACGACGGCGGTCAATCTCGCTGCGGCTGTTGCACGTGCCAAGCGGCGGGTTCTGCTCATCGATATCGACCCGCAGGGAAATGCGACCAGTGCCTTCGGTATCGACAAGACTGCGCTTGCTGCGACAACGTATCGTGTCCTGATCGATGGAAAGCATATACGGGAAGTCATTATCGAATCGGATTACCTTGTGGATGTGCTTCCTGCGAATGTCGAGCTCGCGGGCGCAGAGGTGGAGCTGGCCTCCTTGGAGCATCGTGAGATGCGCCTGCGCAATGCGATTGCCGAGGTGCTGACGGACTATGACTACGTCTTTATCGACTGTCCGCCCTCGCTCGGCTTTTTGACGCTGAATGCACTGACGGCAGCACATGCTGTGCTCATCCCCATCCAGTGTGAGTTTTTCGCTCTTGAAGGAGTGGCGCAGCTGATGCAGACGATCCGTCTTGTTCAGGAGAGTGCAAATCCGAACCTCCGTGTGCAGGGGGTTGTTATGACCATGTACGATGGACGGACGCGCATCGCAGGACAGGTCGTGGAGGAGGTGCGCGGTGCCTTCGGCGATGCCCTCTACAAGACGCTGATCCCGCGCAACGTTCGCCTGTCGGAGGCACCCTCGTTCGGGCAGCCAATCACCTCGTATGATATCACATCACGCGGGGCAGAGATGTATATTGCACTCGCCAGGGAGGTGATGAAGCGTGAAGAAGGCTAAAACAGGCGGGCTTGGACGCGGGCTCGGCGCATTTGGACTGGGGAAAAATGCAATGCCCCTCCCCCCCGCGGCGGTATCGGAGAAATACAATGCGCCGCCTGCTGCAACATCCGCCGGCACGCCTGCCGCGCTTCCCATCGATGCCATTCAGCCGAATCGCTTTCAGCCGCGCTGTGAGTTTGATGAAGCGGCACTCGAAGAGCTGCGCGAGTCTATCGTTCGGCATGGGATCCTCCAGCCCCTTACCGTACGTGAGATCGGTGACGGCAAATATGAGCTGATTGCGGGAGAACGGCGCCTGCGTGCAGCAAAACTGGCGGGACTTACCTCTGTTCCTGCACTTTTTCGTGCGGCAAACGATGCAGAGATGGCAGAAATGGCCCTCATCGAGAACCTCCAGCGTGAGGATCTCAATCCAATCGAAGAGGCGCACGCCTTTCAGCGCCTTCTGACCGAGTTCGGCCTCTCGCAGGAGCAGCTGGCGCATTGTGTCGCACGCAGCCGCTCGGCGATCGCGAACAGTGTCCGCCTCCTGCGCCTGGCGAAGGAGGTACAGGCGTTCATCGCAAACGGTGTCCTTACGATGGGACAGGCACGCCCGCTTCTCGCTCTTGAGACCGCTGCACTCCAACGCGAGGCGGCAGAATACATCCAAGAGCATGAGCTCTCTGCCCGCGGTGCGGAAGCTCTGGTAAAACGCCTCATCAAAGATCCGCATGCGCTCAAGAAGGCGGAGCGGCCGAAAACGGAGAAGAACCCCGATCTCTTTATGCGTGAGGCGGAGGATCGCCTGACACACAGTCTTGGGACAAAAGTCCGCATTCACGCAAGCAGTAAGGAGGGGAAGGGGCGCCTTGAAATCAGCTATTTCTCGGCGGAAGATCTGGAGCGTCTGCTTGCTCTCCTGACAGCGTTGGATGGTGCGGAGAAGGAGGATAAGCGTGCGGCACTGCGTGCCGTCTCCACACAGAAATTCACTGTATAGGGTGCGCGGTGTGCCGTCTGCCGCTGCCTGCGGCACATCTGCCTCTGTCTCATGGGGACGGAGGGAAGAAGGGAAGAGAGAATTTGTTTCTAAATAGTCTTGTGAAATTTATCGAGGCTCATGATGCAGCGCTTCTGCTCATGTCCATGCTGCTGATCCTCGTACTGCTCATCTTGGTGATCTGCACCATGGTGCGGCTCTCGTCGATGAACAGCCGCTACCGCGCAATGATGCGCGGATCGACAAAGGACGACCTTGAGGGGATGCTGATCCAGCATGTGCGGAAGGTCGAGGAGGTTGAGGCTGTGAACGTGCGTATCCTCGAGGAGAACGAACTGATCCGTCAATTCATTCGTCAGACACTCGTGCGTGTTGCCTCCGTACGGTTCCGTGCCTTCGAGGACATGGGCGGCGATCTCAGCTATGCGGTTGCTCTGCTCGATGCAAACAACGACGGCGTCATTTTTTCCAGTATCTTTGCCCGTGAGGACTCACGCAGCTACATTAAGCCAATTAAGAACGGATCGTCGGAGTATCCGCTGAGCGACGAGGAAAAGAGCGTATTGCAGGAAGCCATGGCGAAGCCGCTGCCGATTCGCTACTGAGGAAATATATTCTTGCAGAACCTGCTGTGTCACAGCAGGTTTTCATGTTCTTTGGCTAGGATAAGGATGTGACTGTGATAGGGGAAGAGGTACATACATTGAACGAAGAACAAGATGCGCGCTATAAACTCCAGCTGGTTGATCGTGTGACCGATACGACACGCACAGTGCGGCTCTCACGGAGAGGACTGCGCCTGCTTGCGGTGGGGGCAGGAGCCGTTGTCGGGATCGTTGCCGCCGCTTCCATTTTCTCCATCTACACCCTTACGCATTCCTATCTGCATGAGGCAGAAGCGGCACAGCTGCGCGAGGCGAACCGCATCCAGCAGGAGCAGATCCGCCAGATCGCGAAAAAGGCCTCCGCGCTTGGGCAGGAGGTTGATGCCATTCAGCGTACGGAGGACGGGCTGCGCGCACTCGTCGGCGCACCGCCGGCGGAGACGGACAGCGCGGTACAGGAAGGAGATGCCGCACCGGCACCGACGGGCGGCGCACCGCACGCACTCACGACGGATGAGGTCAGCGAGGCACTTACGATGCTTGAGGAACGCACCGCAGTGCGCCGCACCTCCATCGGACAGCTCGCCGCCATGATGCAGAAGGATGTGCCGGGGGCATCCTCCTTTCTGGGGGGCGATACACCCGTCACCACCCCGACAGGCTGGCCGACAAACGGATTCATCAGCTCAGGGTATGGACTGCGCTGGAATGGCGCAGAGTTCCATCAGGGCATCGACATCGCCGCCGAGATGGGAACACCCATCGTCGCGACGGCGGACGGCGTCGTGACCATCGCGGGCTGGAACGCGGGCGGCTATGGCAACATGGTCGACATCGATCACGGGAGCGGCGTTTCGACACGCTACGGACATGCCTCGGCGGTCGTGGTGACCCCGGGACAGCGCGTGCGGCGCGGACAGATCATCGCCTATGTCGGCTCGACGGGGCACTCCACAGGACCGCATCTGCACTACGAGGTGCGCCTCAGCGGACAGCCCGTCAACCCGACCTCGTATTTGTAAGCAAAGGAGACACTATGCAATCCATCACCTGCCTGCTCGCCGCAGGAATCCTCCTCCTCCCCGTCAGCGGGACGGCCGCCGAGAAGGAGACGGAGATCCATGCCGTCATGGCGGCAGAGGAGTCTCATGGAGACGCTGCCGCGTCGGAACAGCGCACCACATCTGCCGCAAAGGATGCGCAGGAGACAGTGGATACGGAAAAGACGACAGACAGGGCGCAGACCACGGCGGAGCCCGCGGCAAAGGACCGTGCGGCATCGGAACAGCGCACGCAGGAAGATGCCTTCGATGCGGAGATGGATGAGCTCGGCACAGAGAACCCTCCAGCAGAGCAGACACCGCAGACCAATGCCGCCTCGGCGAGAGATGCGGAGGCAAAGACGAAGACGAAGACGGCAGAAGAAACGGCTGATGGGGAAGGGACGGCCGAAGCCGTTCTTGTCAAAGAACCTGCGAAGGAAAAGGAGCCAGCCGCCGCAGCGACGGACGGCGCAGGGCATTCCGCCGTGTCCGCAGAGCCTGCAAAGAAGGCAGATGCCGCGGATAAGAAAGCTGAGAAAAAGCATGCTGCTGCCGCTGCTGATGCAGCAAAGCGCGAGGCATACGGCAAAGAGACGGCGATCGAGCCCGTCACGCTGAAGGACGGCGACTGGGTCTTCATCGAGGGCGACGAGCGGCGCGGCTGGTTCTTTGACCGCAGCCGCATGAAGCGCAACGCCGACGGCTCCGTCTCCTACTGGCAGCTCATCCTCTACAACAACCTCGGTCGGGCACAGTTCGCCGAGGCAATGAAGAGCGCGGACTACGAGCACCTCGGCTACACCATGCAGCGGCGCGTGCTCAGCCCGAAAAAGGACGCCATCAGCACCTATGAGATCCTCGCCTACGACGGGGATAACGCACTCATCACGGAGAGCAGCCGCGAGGGGCACCGCGCCGTGATCCGCGCGAACACCATGACGGAGAAAGAGCGCGATGCCGTACGGCAGGAACTGCGCCGAAAGAAATAACAGCGAGGGACGCATCTCCCCATGTGCATCATCACCGATATTGGGGGAGTGCGCCCTTTTTTCATCACATCAACCGCAGATACAGCATCCATACACCACGAATGGATCACTCTATAACTATAATAAACAAGTATAACTCAAACATGTGATGAGAATAGTTTTCGTATATTGACAGGTTGTTTTCACTCTGTTAAACTGTTATTAATTACATAGGTATAGAGGTACATTGTATCTCTCGGTTTCCGAGCAAAAGCATCTAAGGGCGATGCCTATGATGCTGCGCCTGCGCCGCAGGGAGGGATCCCTGCCGTGCACAGGGTTTCGGCAGAAATGCCGGAGCCTCCCTTCCGAACGCGGTTTCCTGCAGAAAACCACGCTCCCTTGAAAAGGAAACGACAACATTGCCGCGCAAAGGCGAGGAGGGGATATTTTGGTGCAAAATATCCCTTGGATTCGTCTGCTACGAGGGACTGTTTGTCGTGCCCTCGGGTGCGTCGGACGGCTCCTCCTTTATTATTTTGTACGGAAGGGCCTTGGCTTTCGCGGGATTGGCTTTATATATCTGATGTGTGGGAAGTATTGACGCAAGTTTCTGTTGTCAATCGCCCTGTCGTTCTGCTCGCAAAGGTGTCTGTGTGCCGATCGCGGCGGGATGGATGCGGGTGTTTGGCATGACGGCAGTCTTCCATAGGGACAGGAGGCATAATGTGAACAAAAGGGAGAGCTTGTGGGAGGCATATCTCGCAAAAGGCTTCAGCCGACGGAATTTTCTCAAGGGCTGCGTGACCCTCACGTCGCTCATGGGGCTGAGCACGGACAACCTTTCAAAGGTCGTCGAGGCCGCCGAGGCCAAGCCGCTGCCGGTTGTGATCTGGCTGCACGGGCATGAGTGTACGGGCTGCGATGAGTCGTTCATCCGCTCGGGCGCACCGCTCGCATCGGATCTCGTGCTGAACGAGATTGCGCTCGAATACAGCCATCTCCTCTGCGCCGGCGAGGGTGAGGCCTTCGAGGCACATCTCGAGGAGACGATCAAGAAGTATCATGGTGAGTACATCCTTGCCGTCGAGGGCGCGGTTCCCATCGGGGAGCACGCCTACACCTGCATGTCGGGCGGTCACTCCTTCGAGCATACGCTGAAGCACGTCGCGGAGGGAGCAAAGGCGGTCATCGCCTACGGCACGTGCGCGACGGCGGGCGGCATCCAGGCGGCTGCACCGAATCCGACGGAGTCCAGGGGGATCCGCTCCCTCATCGGCGCGAAGCCCTATATTGCTGTGCCCGGCTGTCCGCCGATTCCCGAGGTTATGACAGGCGTCGTCATGCACGTTGCGCTCTTCGGCACACTGCCGCCGCTTGACGGCGAGGGACGTCCGCGTCAGTTCTACGGCAACCGCATTCACGACACCTGCTACCGCCGTCCGTTCTTCGACGCAGGCATGTTTGCCGAGCGCTTTGACGACGCGGGTGCAAAGGGGGGCTGGTGCCTCTACAAGCTCGGCTGCCGCGGCCCCGAGACGTACAACTCCTGCGGCAATCTGCGCTGGTATCAGGGGCTCTCGTACCCCATCCAGTCGGGCGCACCCTGTATTGGCTGCAGCAACGCGAACTTCTGGGATCAGGCGCCGTTCTCGAAGCGTCTGCCGGAGTACAACGGCATCGATGTCGACATGGTCGGCGCAGGCCTTGCCGTCGCAACGGCAGTCGGTGTTGCGGCGCACGCGGGCGCGAGCCTTGTACAGAAGAGATGCCATGAGAAGCAGCTCGAAAAAGAGGGAAAGCAGGTGCATGAATGAAACACGTCGTTGTCGACCCAATCACCCGTATTGAGGGACATCTGCGCGTTGAGCTGCAGGTGGACGAGGCATCGGGCAAGGTCACCGATGCCATCTCCTCCGGGACGGCATGGCGCGGCCTTGAGCTCGTCATGAACGACCGCGATCCGCGCGATGCATGGGCATACATTCAGCGCATCTGCGGCGTCTGCACATCCTCTCATGCGCTCGGCTGTCTGCGTGCCGTCGAGGACGCATTCGGCATCACGATCCCAAAGAACGCGCACTACATCCGCAACATCATTGCGGCGTGCCTCGGGCATCAGGATCACATCATCCATTTCTACCACCTCCACGCCCTCGACTGGGTCAGCCCGCTCGAGGCACTGAAGGCGGATCCGGCGGCGACGGCGGCGCTCCAGAACACGGTGCTCCAGACCTATCGCCTCCCCTTCCGCGGGCCTGCGGCATTCGACACGGATGCCTACCCGCACGACTTCCCGATCGCATCGCCCACCTATTACGCCGCGATCAAGGCAAAGGTGCAGAAGATCGTCGACAGCGGTCAGCTCGGCATATTCTCCGCGCAGTGGTGGGATCATCCGGACTATCAGCTCCTCCCGCCCGAGGTGCATCTCATGGCGATCTCGCACTATCTCGAGATGCTCGACAAGCAGAAGGATCTCGTCGTTCCGCACGTCGTCTTCGGCGGAAAGAACCCGCATCCGCACTATGTGCTTGGCGGCATGCCCTGCTCCATCTCGATGGAGGACGGCAACGCGCCGATCAATGCAGCGCGCCTCGCGATCGTTGACCGCTCGATCAATCAGGCACGCCACATGATGAACGACTACTATCTCCCCGACGTGCTCGCCATCGGACATCTCTACGTCCAGAAGGGCTACACCTCGGGCGGCGGCCTCGCGAAAAAGCGCGTGCTCGCCTTCGGCATGTTCTCCGAGGAGCCGTTCTCGGGTGCAACGAACGGCGACTTCTTCAAGAACCTCCTCGTGCGCTGCAACGGCGTCGTCGAGGACTTCGCTTCGGGCGTCATGAATGCGAAGGTCTATGACTTTACGGAGAAGGATCTGACGGATGCCGACGGCGTCGCAGAGAGCGTCGAGCACGGCTGGTACGAGTACAAGGGCGGCGACGACAAGGCACTCCATCCGTGGGAGGGCGAGACGACCCCGCACTACACGGAGCCGAAGGAAGGCACGAAGACCGAGTGGAAGGCGCTCAACGAGCAGGGCAAGTACTCCTGGCTCAAGACGCCGAAATGGCGCGGCAAACTCTGCGAGGTCGGTCCTCTGGCACGCTACATCGTCCTCTACACGAAGGCAAAGCAGGGCCTCCTCGGCGACCTGACGTGGGCAGAGCAGATGATCGTCGATCAGATCGATGCCGTGACGAAGGTGCTGAACGTCCCCGTCGAGGCATGGCTGCCCTCCACGGTCGGACGCACGGCGGCGCGTGCGCTCGATGCACAGCTGCAGGCGGAGATCAGCAAGTATTTCTTCGACAAGCTCGTCGCAAACATCAAGAGCGGAGATACGCGCGTGGTGAACAACGACAAGTGGGATCCCTCGACCTGGCCGAAGGAGGCAAAAGGCGTCGGTCTCTACGAGGCACCGCGCGGCGCACTCAGCCACTGGGCGGTCATCAAGGACGGCAAGATCGCGAACTATCAGGCGGTCGTTCCGACGACGTGGAACGCCTGCCCGCGCGACGATGCCGAGGGACACGGCGCATACGAGCTCGCGATGATGGATACGCCCGTCAAGGTCGCAGACAAGCCGCTCGAGATCGTCAAGGCGGTCCGCTCGTTTGACCCGTGCATGGCGTGCTCGACCCACCTCTTCAACGCGAAGGGGGAGAAGATCCGCGTTGTGACGACCGATCCATACGCGGGCGTCAGCGTCGATAAATAAGGGGGCGAACCGCATGAAACAAGAAGTACGCAAGGAGTACTATCTCTTTAGTCCCTTTCTGCGCATCTTCCACTGGCTGATGGTCATTGCGATCATCGTGCTCTTCATCACGGGCTTCCTCATCACGAAGCCGCCTGCGATGCTGTATGCGGAGCCGGATGCGTCGCCGCTCCTGATGAATGTGACGCGCAACGTCCACTTCATCGCGGCGTTTGCCTTCTGCGCGGGCTTCATCGGCCGCGTCTACGGCTTTATCATCAACCGCGGCGACCGCCTTTTCCCGCATTTCTGGGAGAAGCAGTACTACACGGACACGATGGAAGTGGCGCAGCACTATATGCTGATCAAGGCGACGCACAAGCCGTTTCTGCGCAATCCGCTCGCACGCGGATCGTACGCAGGGCTCTACGTGCTCGTGGCAATCGAGGTGCTGACGGGCTTTGCCATGTACTACATGACGGAGCCGTCTGCGATCGGCGGGACGCTCTTCGGCTGGGTGAACCGCGTGCTCGGCGGCGAGATGATCTCGCACTATGTGCATCACTATGCGGCATGGGCGATCATTCTCTTTGCCATCGGCCATTTCTACATGGTCATCCGCGCTGAGTTCATGGAGGGCGAGGCAGAGGTCTCGAGCATGTTCGCAGGCTCGAAGCTCCTGCGCCATACCCCGGCGGATGTCAACGACGTGGAGTAAAGCAGTGTGCGTGCAGGCACCTCGTTGTGCAAGTAACAGGCGCCCCTTCCACCGCTTCGCGGTCCCCCTCCCCCGCTGTGACAGGGGAGGCACTCGATGAACGGTGGATTCGCCTCCCCCGTCGCTACGGGGGAGGTGGCGCGCTTGCGCGTCGGTGGGGGCGCTTTGATCAATCAGGCACCCTTGCACCGATGAGTGTTTCTGTTACGCAAGCAATATGCTTTTGTTAGGAGATAAAGGAGTTTTCTATGTGTAAAGAATGCGGCTGCGGGCTCGCAGAGAGCACGACGCATCTGCAGTTTTTTGTGAAGGGCTATACCGAGGAGAATGCCGCCGCTGTGGAGAAGGCGCTCCTGGGGCTGCCCGGCGTCCTCTACGTGCACATCCACACGCATGATGGGGAGACGACCGTGGACTATGACCCGGCAAAGACGAAGATGACGGAGCTCATCAGTACCTTTGCCGCACATGGGCTTTCGGCGGAGCTCTAAGATGCACGAAATGGCGATTGCCGAGGGCATTTTGGATATTGCCCTGGACTATGCACAGAAAAATGGCGCAGCGCGCATCGAGCGCATCGGCCTCCTGCTCGGCGAACTGTCGGGCGTGGAGACCGATGCGCTTTCGCTGTGTTTTTCCTCCCTTACGGCGGACACGATCGCGGCAGATGCCGTGCTCACCTGGGAGCGCGTCCCCCTCACGGGGCGCTGTCACGACTGCGGCAGGGAGCAGCACATCCGACCGCAGGACTGCCTCTGCCCCCATTGCGGCGGCGGAATGGAGATCATCGGCGGCCGCGAGATGCGCGTGGATTTTATAGAGATGGAATAGAGCGATGAAAGTAGTTGTAAAAGCAGACATTCTAGGGCGCAACGATACGGCGGCGGCGGAGAACGCGGCGCTCTTTGCGCGGCATGGGATCTATGCGCTGAACCTGCTCGGCTCGCCGGGCGCGGGCAAGACGTCGCTGCTCGAGCAGACGCTGCAGGAGCTCGCGGGTGATCTGCGCGTGGCGGTCGTGGAGGGGGATCTCTTTACGACGAAGGATGCGGCACGCATCGAGCGCTGCGGCGCGCCTGTCGTGCAGATCAATACGAGCGGCGGCTGTCATCTCGATGCGGCGATGGTCGCAGCGGCACTCAAGCGCCTCGATCTCGACGCGCTCGATCTCCTCGTGATCGAGAACGTCGGCAATCTCGTCTGCCCTGCTGAGTTCGCGCTCGGCGAGGATGAGAAGGCGGTCGTTCTGAGCATCACGGAGGGGGATGACAAGCCGCTGAAGTACCCGCTGGTATTCAAGGAGTCGGCGGCGGCTGTCCTCAGCAAGGTGGATATTCTCCCGTATACGAATTTCGATATGGCGTCGGCGCGTGCGGACATCACAGCCCTGCATCCCGGGATCGCGATCTTTCCTGTCTCCTGTCAGACGGGCGAGGGTCTCGCGGACTGGTATGCGTGGCTGCGTGCGCAGGTGGCGGCAAAGAAGGCGGGGAAGGAGGTGCACTGATGGAGGAGTCGATTGTACCCGTTGCGCCTGTGACCGTACTCGGCATCGGCAATATCATTCTGCGCGACGAGGGGTTCGGCGTGCGCGCGATGGAGTATCTGGAGCAGCACTGGGCGTTCTCCGAGGACGAGGTGCGCCTGCTCGACGGCGGGACGCTCGGACCCGAGCTGCTGCACTTCGTCACGGGGACACAGCATCTGCTGATCCTCGACGCGGTCTCGGGCGACGGTGCTCCGGGGACGGCGTACCGCTTTGAGGATGATGCGATCATGGCGCATTTTCAGGAAAAGGTCTCATCGCACGAGATCGGCATACAGGATGTGCTCGCGTGGCTGACGGTGACGGATCGGGCGATCCCGAACGTGGTCGTGCTCGGGATGCAGCCCTACGATCTGTCGGCGGGGCTGACGCTGAGCAGTGCGATGGAGGCGGCCCTGCCCGCGTTCGCGCAGCGTGCGGCCGAGGAG
>NZ_GG694007.1:370527-372277 GCF_000160695.1 Centipeda flueggei ATCC 43531
AGGAGCTGCGCGCGTGGGGCGTTCGGCTCGCGCCGCGTGCCGTACCGCATGCCTGAGATGGCGTACGCGGCACATACCGCAGTACATACGGAGGGGGGCGCCGCCGAGCGGCGCGCCTTTCGTGTCTCGGGGATTGTGCAGGGGGTGGGCTATCGTCCCTTTGTCTATCGTCTCGCGGAGGAGTATGCACTCAGCGGCTGGGTGCTGAACGACAGCGCGGGAGTCGGCATCGAGGCGGAAGGGACGGCGGCGGCACTCGACGCCTTTGCCGTCGCTCTCGCAGACGATGCGCCGCGTGCGGCAGTGGTAACGGCGGTGACGTGGCAGACGGTCATGCCCTGCGGGGAGCGGACGTTCCGCATCCTGCCAAGCCCCGCGGGGACGCGGGCGGCGACGCTCGTATCGCCTGATCTTGCGGTCTGTGCGGACTGTCGGCGCGAGATCCTGTCGGCAGCGGATCGGCGGTATGGCTATGCCTTTACGAACTGTACGAACTGCGGCCCGCGCTACTCGATCATCCGCGGTGTTCCGTACGATCGTCCGCTGACTTCGATGGCGGTGTTTCCGATGTGTCCCGCCTGTCAGTGTGAGTACGACGATCCGCGCGACCGCCGCTTTCACGCGCAGCCGAATGCGTGCGCCGCGTGCGGCCCTGCCTATCGCCTCCTCGTCAACGGCGGGGTGCAGGCGGGCGATCCGCTCGCGGCGGCGCGGCGCGTGGTGGCGGAGGGCGGCATCCTTGCCGTCAAGGGCATCGGCGGCTATCATCTCGCGTGCGATGCACGCAGTGAGACGGCGGTCGCACGCCTGCGCCGCCGCAAGCACCGTGAGGCAAAGGCACTCGCCGTGATGGCGGGGAGTCTCGCAGCGGTGCGCGCGCTCTGTCTCCTGTCGGCGGAGGAGGAGCGCCTCCTCACGTCCCCTGCGGCGCCGATTGTCCTCCTCGCGCGGCGCACGGATGCGGTCCGCCCTGCGGCGGAGAGTGTTGCGCCCGGGAATGCGTACCTCGGTGTCATGCTGCCGTATGCGCCCGTGCATCTCCTCCTGCTCGGGGCGGATGATCTCTGGGTGATGACGAGCGCGAATCTCAGCGGCGAGCCGATCCTCTATCGAGATGCGGAGGCGGAGGAGGGGCTGGCGGAGATTGCGGATGCGATTCTCGTGCACAACCGTGAGATCGTGCACCGCGTGGACGACTCCGTCGTGCGCATCGGGGCGGGCGGGCCGCAGATTCTGCGCCGCAGCCGCGGCTATGCCCCCGCACCGCTCGCCCTGCCCTTTGCGGATGGGCAGAGCGTTCTCGCGGGTGGTGCGGAACTGAAGAATACGTTCTGCCTGACGCGCGGCGGAGAGGCGTTTCTCAGCGAGCACATCGGCGATCTGACCAATGCGGCGGCACTCGCGTCCTACGCGGAGACGATGGCGCAGTATGAGCAGTTCTTTGAGGTAAAACCAGAGGTGCTCGCCGCCGATCTGCATCCTGCGTATCTCTCGGGGCGGCATCTGGCGGCGCGCGCGGCGCAGGACGGCCTGCCGCTCGTGCGCGTCCAGCATCATCACGCGCATATCGCGGCGGTGCTCGCGGAGCACGGCTGTCATGCGCGTGTGCTCGGCGTCGCGCTCGACGGGACGGGCTGGGGCGACGATGGGACGGCGTGGGGCGGGGAGTTCCTCGCGGCCGATCTCGCGGGCTATGAGCGGCTTGCGCATTTTGTCCCCCGTCGCCGCTCCCGGGCGGCGACCGCGCGGC
>NZ_GG694007.1:372750-417030 GCF_000160695.1 Centipeda flueggei ATCC 43531
GTGGCGGCTCGCCCTTTGGATGCTCTATCGGCGCGACGGCGCGGGCTTTGCGGCGCAGTTTCCGCAGTTTGCGGCGCAGCTGCCGACGGGCTGGGAGCTCCTGATGCAGGCAACGGCGGCGGGGCTGTCCGCGCCGCTCACGTCGAGTGCGGGGCGGCTCTTCGATGCGGCGGCGGCGCTGCTCGGCGTCGCGTATCGGAATGCCTACGAGGGGCAGGCACCGATCGAGCTGGAGCGTCTCGCGCGCACGGCGCGGCGGGCAGGACGCGTCCTGCCGTACACCGTGGCGGAGGGGGCACGGCTGACCGTGGACGTTCTGCCGGCGCTCTATGCGCTCGCGGATGGGGCGGAGGCGCTGACCGTGGAGGAGCGTGCGGGACGCGCGCTGGACTTTCACGTGACGATGGCGGCGGCGGTCGCCGAGGTGCTTGGCATCCTTTCGGTGCGGACGGGGCTGCGCACGGTCGCCCTCGCGGGCGGCGTGTTCCAGAACGCGCTTCTCCTGGAGGAGCTTCTGCCGCGCATCGGCGGCTATCATGTGCTCCTGCCGCACCGCGTTCCGCCGAACGACGGCGGCATTGCCTACGGGCAGGCGGCTGTGGCGCTCGCGCGGATGGCTCATTCGCAGCACGCATAGCGGCGATCTGCGGCAGACCAAAGCCTCCCCGCCTCGGACGGGGGAAGCTGCATGCCGTAAACCAAAAGCCTCCCCTGCCGCAGCGGGGGAGGTGGCACGCGCTAGCGTGACGGAGGGGCGCCTTGGACGCTATCGGTGTTCTATCGTGAGAAATGTGTATGAGCAACGAGCGCCCCTATCGCCTCACGCTGCTCGGCACTTCCCCCGTCTTGGACGGGGGAAGCTGCATGCCGTAAACCGAAAGCCTCCCCTGCCACAGCGGGGGAGGTGGCACGCGCAGCGTGACGGAGGGGGCACCTTGGACGCTTTAGATGCGATGTCCTTGTAGATAAAATTTTCATCATATAGGGAAGGAAACAACATGTGTTTAGCAGTTCCGGCGAAAGTCGTTGAAATAGAGGATCAGCTTGCCTCGGTGGAGGTGCAGGGGGTACGCCGTGCGGCAAGCCTCATGCTCCTGCCCGAGGCGAAGGTAGGAGACTTCGTGCTCGTCCATGCGGGCTTTGCGATGCAGATCGTCGATCCCGCGGAGATGGAGCGCATTGAGGCACTGCGCGCGGAGATGAACGGTGCGCCGCGCACGGTGACGCACATCGATACGCCGTGCATGGAGCACATGGCATGACCCGCGCACAGAAGATGCAGGCTGAGAGTCGGGCGATCCTCGATGAGATGCGTTGTCTGCTCGCGGGGCGGCATATCCGCATCATGGAGGTCTGCGGGACGCATACCGTCGCGATCTTTCGCGCGGGGCTGCGCCAGATCCTTCCGCCCGAGGTCGAGCTGGTCTCAGGGCCGGGCTGTCCCGTCTGCGTGACCCCCGACAGCTACATCGACGCGGCGATTGCGTATGCAGGGATGGAGGATGTCATCATCACGACGTTCGGCGATATGCTGAAAGTCCCCGGAACGCGCTCAAGTCTCACCGAGGCGCAGGCGGCGGGGGCGGACGTGCGCATCGTCTACTCGCCGCTTGACGCGCTCCCCATTGCGGCAGAGCATCCGGAGAAAAAGGTGATCTTCCTCGCCGTCGGCTTTGAGACGACCGCGCCGACCGAGGCGGCGGCAGTGCTCGCGGCAGAGCAGCAGGGGCGCAGGAACTTCTTCCTGCTCTCGGCGCAGAAACTTGTGCCGCCCGTCATGCGCGCCCTGCTCGACGGCGGTGAGACGCACGTGGACGGCTTTCTCCTGCCGGGGCACGTCGCCGTTGTGACGGGGACGGAGGCATTTTCCTTCCTCGCGGAGGACTACCATGTGCCCGGTGTGGTCGGTGGCTTTGCGCCGCTGGAGATTCTCACCGCCCTGCAGATGCTTGTCCGCCAGATCGCAGACGGCGCGGCACGCATCGAGAACGCCTACCCGTCCGTCGTGCAGCCTGCGGGGAATCCGGCAGCGCGCGCGGCGATGGAGCGCGTCTATGAGCCGGCGGAGACGGCATGGCGCGGACTCGGCATGATCACTGCCTCGGGCCTTGCCATGCGCGAGGCGTACTGTGCCTATGACTTTGCCGCTGTGCGCCCGCTCACGATCGAGACGCGTATCGAGGGACGGCGCGGCTGCCGCTGCGGTGAGGTGCTGCGCGGGGCGATCCTGCCGAAGGAATGTGCGCTCTTTGGCAAAGCATGTGTGCCGGAGCACGCTGTCGGCCCCTGCATGGTGTCTGTCGAGGGGACGTGCGCCGCGTGGTACAAGTACGGCGGAGGGAGGTTCCACTATGGAGCATGATGTGATTACCATGGCACATGGGGCGGGCGGACAGCTCTCCCATGCGCTCATGGAGGAGGTCGTTCTGCCCGCGCTCGGCAACACGCTGCTGAACGTTCTGCACGACGGTGCGGTACTGCCGCTCACGGGCCGCACGGCGTTTACGACGGACTCCTATGTTGTACAGCCGCATTTCTTCCCCGGAGGGAGCATCGGGCGGCTCGCCGTCTGCGGGACGGTCAACGATCTCTCCATGACGGGGGCGGCGCCCGCATATCTCTCGCTCGCCGTCATCCTTGAGGAGGGCTTTCCCATCGCCGCGCTGCGCCGCATCGTCGCGGACATTGCGGCGGCAGCAGAGGAGGCGGGTGTCTCCATCGTGACGGGCGATACGAAGGTCGTGCCGCGTGGCTGCGGCGATGGCATCTACATCAATACGGCAGGTGTCGGGACGATGCTCGCGGGGGCGGATATCGCGCCGACGAACATCACGGCGGGCATGGACATCATCGTCTCGGGCACGCTCGGCGACCATGCGGCGACCGTGATGGCGGCGCGGCACGGGCTCACCCTGCCGCCCGAGATACAGAGCGACTGTGCGCCGCTCTGTCACCTGACGGCGGAAATGATCGTGGCGGCGGGCGACGGCATCGCCGTTCTGCGCGATCCGACGCGCGGCGGTGCGGCGGCGTCGCTGAACGAGCTGGCGGGCGCAGCGGGCGTCGGCGTCCTGCTCGATGAGGAGCAGATCCCCGTGCGTCCCGCCGTGCAGGGCGTCTGCGAGATGCTCGGGTTCGACCCGCTGACGCTCGCGAACGAGGGCAAACTCCTCGCCTTCGTCCGTCCCGACGTCACGGCGCGTGTCCTCGATGTGATGCACGAGAACCCCTACGGACGCGAGGCGTGCGTGATCGGACACACGACGGCGGATGCGCCCGGCACGGTGGGGCTCAGGACCGCGCTCGGCGGCATCCGCGTCGTGGATTTGCCGCTTGGGGAACTGGTGCCGCGCATTTGCTAGGATACGGCAGGAGCACCCACCTCCATGGATGATGTTTGCATGATTTTTACTGACATAATTTTTACGAACAAAAAAGCGAGCGGATCGTCCGCTCGCTTTTTATCAAACGTCTTACTTCGTCAGATGTACGTCGGGAATCTCGACCGTATCATGATGCGTGTCCGGGTCGACGTTGGCATACACGCCCGGCTTCGTCTCATACGCCTTCAGATTGTCCTCGTTCGCCTTGAGCATATCCTCGACAAAACGCTCCACTGCATCTGCACAATATACCTTCATCGTAAAACCCCTTCCTATGACCGTTGATGGTGATCTTTATTTCGAACCGAGCATATCATTTTTTGGGACTTGTGGAAAATATTTCTTTCTGATAAAATAATAGTGTAACTTTATTAAAAAAATCTATTGGACAAATGTGATATTTGAAATATTGTCCCGGTTCTTTATATAGTAGACTAATGATGATATAGGAATACACTACGTTCTGTCGCCGCAGAGGCGCGGAAGGAGATGATCCCATGACGCTGGTTCAGATGCGATATTTCTACGAGGTGTGTCAATGGCAGAACATCACGAAGGCGGCAGAGCATCTGCATGTCTCCCAGCCGACCGTCACTGTCGCCATGCAGGCACTCGAGGCGGAGACGGGGCTGAACCTCTTTCACCGCGAGGGGCGCAAGATCACCGTGACGGCAGACGGGGCAAAACTCCTCAGCAAGGTTTCCTACATTCTCACGGAGGTCGCGCGCCTCGACGATGAGATCCGCGACATGGCGCATCGCCATGCGAAGGTGCGCATCGCCATGCCGCTGCAGCTCGGCGTCGTCTTTCTCCCGCACATCTTCGGTGAGTTCCGCGCGGAGCATCCAGAGATCGAGCTCGAGATCATCGAGACGGGCGGCGTGAGCGCCCTGCAGATGGTCGAGGAGGAGAAACTCGACTTCGCCCTGACGAACTATACGGCGGACTTCAGCGCACGGCTCTCCTACGCAAAACTCTTTGACTGTGAGTGTACCTTTGTCACACGTCCCGACCATCCTTTCGCACAACGGCATACCCTCAGCATTTCCGATCTGAAGGATGAACCGCTCATCATGCTCGACAGCAAGTTCTTCGTTGACCGCCTCGTGCAGGATGCTTATGGACGCGCCGGAGAAAAGCCGAACATCATCCACTACTCGCCCTACCTCCACACCGTCAAAAACCTCGTGCACGCGGGCATCGGATCGACCTTCCTCGCACGCCCATCCGTCCTCCCGACGGACGGCTTCGTCCAGATCCCTCTGATCGACCCCATCTTTATCAACAGCGGGCTCGTCACGAAAAAGGGGCGGCAGGTATTCGATGACACTCGCCTCGTCATGCACTACCTGCGCGGCTTGACGAAGAAACTGCTGGGCGGCGGGGAATAAAAAACGCCGGATCATGCCGTATCCCCTGGTTTAGATGATTTGGGGAATGCGGCATGATCCGGCGGCATTGTGCTGTCGATTTCCGGAATGTGCGGCGGACGTATCCTTTGCCCGCCGATAGATGCGTACGTGTTTTTGCTCGGCGAGCACCTGCCACTCATTGAGGTTCAGGTGCTCGCCGAGCTCTTTGTCGTGCCGCGTGTCCCAGAGCAGATAGATGTCCCGATCGTGTGGCAGCTGCTCGAACGTGAGAACGGGCATGACGTACTTGCGCTGCCAGTTGATGTCCGTGCCCGTTCGTTTTGCGTACAGGGAGGCGGGGATGAGATCGTAGACCATGTGTCCCGTATAGTATACGACGGATGTTTGGTATTCCCCGTAGGAGACGATGAGGTCGTCGCGCCTCACATATTGTTTCAGCACGTCCGCCTGCCATTTCCCCGAGAACAGGTCGATCGTGTGGTAGCCTGTCTGACCCGGCACCTCAAGCGCGTATGCGATCCTGCCGTCCGCGGCGTCGATCGGCAGGTGCAGCAGCATCGTGAGCAGTCCGCAGAGTACGATGGCAAGAGAGAGCGTCCTGTGCAGCAGCCGCATATGCGATAGGAGAAGACGCGCCGTGAGGAGAGCAATGGGCATGAGTGCCGGCAGCGTATACGTCGCGTACTTCGTCGCCATCAGCTGGAAGAATACGTTGACTGTGAGCGCCCAGATCAGCAGGAAGAGAGTATGCGGGGCGAGCGTACCGAGCCCCCTGCGCAGCCTTTGGGCGAGCGGAATCACGAGGGCAAAACTCCATGGAAAGAAGCCGATGAGGAAGATGGCAGGGTAGAAGTACCAGACATCCCAAGCGGGGTGTTCC
The DNA here is from genome assembly GCF_000160695.1 of Centipeda flueggei ATCC 43531. Classification (GTDB taxonomy): domain Bacteria; phylum Bacillota; class Negativicutes; order Selenomonadales; family Selenomonadaceae; genus Centipeda; species Centipeda flueggei. Next base: position 378,387 of record NZ_GG694007.1, read on the forward strand.
GCGACTGCTGCACGCAGAAGGTTGTGCACACCGAAGAAGCTCACAATGAAATCCATGCCGTGCAGCGCATACATTCCTGCATACCAGATGCCGCTCACGAGGACAAAGAGGAGAATCCCGAGCGGTTTCATCTGCAGGAGCTCGCCGAGGTCGCGGCGCATGAGGAGGAAGGCAAGAATGACGAGACCCGGCAGGACGATGCCGACGGGGCCCTTTGTCAGCACGGCGAGTCCGGCGGAAACGTAGGCAAGGTAGTAGAACCTGCGGTTCCGCGTATAGCCGAGATAGAAGAAGACGAGGGCACCGTTCAGGAAGACAAACAGCGTCGCGTCGGTAATCACGCTCCTTCCGACCAGCCAATAGGCAAAGGAGGTCGCAAGAATGGCCGCGGCGAAGAAGCCGGTCCGCGCGCTGTAGATCTGCCGCCCAAAGGCATAGGTGAGCAGGACGCCGATGCTCGCGAAGAGTCCCGGAAAGAAGCGCGCCGCAAAATCCGATGTGCCGAAGAGGGAAAAGGCAGCGATCAGCTCCCAATAGAAGAACACCGGCTTGTCGTACCAATAATTGCCGTAGATACGCGGTGAGAAGTAATCACCGGAGGCAAGCATCTCTTTCGCGGTCAGCGCATAGTTTGACTCCACCTGATCCGTGATCACAAGTCCGCTGCTTCCGAGAAAGAAAATCGCGCACAGCACGCACAAGAGTCCCAGATGTTTTTTGGTTTCAGCCACGCGGAATCATCGACCTCCTTTCTTGTCCGTTTGATTTGCGCAGAATATACGCGCGCCTTTGATATCATCCTGTGAAGACGTCACGTCATGATTCATCGGTCATTATGCCTAAACTCGTACTATAGCCGTTTGTCTGCGGCATGTCAACAGGGATTCAGCAAAGGCAGGGGCTTTGTGTCAGAACAAAACGAATAGGGGCTCTCCGTCGTATGAGCAGCACAGGTGTTTTTTAGGAGAGACCGATGCTGCTTTCCCAGATGCAGAAATTATGATAAAATGAGATCCGGTTACAGCAGCGAATGGGAGAAGATACAATATGAACATGCGCATTTATCCTCCACGGCAAGAATCAGCAACATTGAAATGCTTCGAATCGTATGTATGGTGATGATTATTTTATTTCATTACTATCTATATGGAGCATTCTCAAAGGAAATGGATGTTACGGCCAGCCATGTCGTGATGCAGCTCTTGAGCTCCGGTTCGAAAATCGGCGTGGATGTCTTTGTTGTCATCACCGGATATTTTTTAATCACGCAGGAGTTCCGATGGCTGAAATTATGTAAATTCTTTTCGTGCACCTATTTTTGGAGCCTTGTTATTCTTGCTTTTGCGATTTTTATGTTTGGTGTGGATCAGCTCGCTCCGGACCGCATCTTGGAGTCGCTTTTCCCCCTTACACCGCTGAATTGGTTTGCCAGATCGTACTTCATCCTGTACATCATATTCCCCCTGCTGAATCGGTTTATTTTTCGTGTCAGTCGGAGGACCCTGGGCTGTGTCATACTGGTTCTGACCATGTATTTCTATGTTGTTCCGACCGTGCTTGGAGGGACAAGGGGCGGCTATGGGAATTCGACCTTTATGTTTGCTGATATGTATATGATCGGTGCATATATCCGTCAATATGGGAATGAGAGGCTGGCAAGACAGCTGAAAATTGCCGGTGTGCTGGGCCTGATCGTATTGGCTTCCTCCGTCCTGTTCTTTGACTATATGGGGCTCAGTGATCCTTTTTATCGGATCCAAAGCAATGTGCTGTCGTGTACGAAAAGCGGAGAAAATGTATTTGCCCTGATGACCGCAATGGGATTGTTTGTGTGGGCAAAAGATGTTCGGATGGCCTTTCATCCGCGCATCAATACGATTGCCGCAACGACATTCGGCATATACCTCATCCATGATAATTCGTTCGTGTCAATGTGGCTGTGGAATGACGTGATGCAGGGATATCGATTTTATGACACCCCATTTGCTGTGCCGCATATGATTCTTTCCGCTGCGGCAGTTTTTGCGGTGTGTTCAGGGTTGGAGTACATACGCATCAGGCTTGTGGAACGGCCGCTTATGCGCATGCTTGGTCGACGCATCAAATAGAACAAGATTTCCTGCTGCATTTTCTGCGCCTTCCGCATAAGAGATCACATTCCCTGCCCCTGTTTTGCAACATTTATTATGCAAAGACGGGGGCTTTGTGCTATAATAAAACGGATATTGTCTTTCAATCGATTTATGATTACCAGCAGCACAGGAGTGTGAAATATTTGTTCGGCATATCTTCGATTCTCAAGCGATTCCTCGGCGACAACAACGACAAGGAGATCGCGCGCTACCGCGGCATCGTGGAGCAGATCAACGCGCTCGAGCCGTCGATGGTGAACCTCACGGATGACAAGCTGACGGGCTGTACGCGGAAGTTCCGTGAGCAGCTCGCAGAGGGGGCGACGATGGAGGAGATCCTCCCAGAGGCGTTCGCAGTCGTGCGCGAAGGCTCGCGCCGCGTGCTCGGCATGCGGCATTTTGACGTCCAGCTGATCGGCGGCATCTGCCTCCACGAGGGGCGCATCGCCGAGATGCGTACCGGCGAGGGCAAGACGCTCGTCGCGACGACGGCGGTCTACCTCAACGCGCTCGCGGGCAAGGGCGTCCACATGGTCACGGTCAACGACTATCTCGCCCGCCGCGACAGCGAGTGGATGGGCAAGCTCTACCGCTATCTCGGGCTGTCGGTCGGCCTCATTGCACACAATATGGATTTCCCCGAGCGCAAGGCGGCGTACGCTTCCGACGTGACGTTCGGGACGAACAATGAATTCGGCTTTGATTATCTGCGCGACAACATGGTGCTCTCCGAGAGCCAGATGGTGCAGCGGGATCTGCACTATGCGATCGTCGATGAGGTGGACTCCATTCTCATTGATGAGGCGCGCACGCCGCTCATCATCTCGGGCCCCGGCACGAAGTCCACCGACAACTACCGCATCATGGCGGATGCCGTACGCCACCTGAAGGAAGGCGAGGACTACACGGTCGACGAGAAGGCAAAGACCGTCGCACCGATGGACTCTGCCGTGCCGAAGATCGAGAAGATCGTCGGCATCTCGAACCTCTACGCGCCCGAGAACATCGAGCTCTCGCACTGCTTTACGGCGGCACTGCGCGCGAAGGCACTGATGCACCGTGACCGCGACTACGTCGTGAAGGGCGATGAGATCATCATCGTTGATGAGTTCACGGGACGCCTCATGGAGGGACGCCGCTACTCCGACGGCCTCCATCAGGCGATCGAGGCGAAGGAGGGCGTCAAGATCCAGCGCGAGTCGCAGACGCTCGCGAGCATCACGTTCCAGAACTACTTCCGCATGTACGACAAACTCGCGGGCATGACGGGAACGGCAAAGACGGAGGAGAACGAGTTCCTCAAGATCTACAAGCTGCCCGTCATCGTCATCCCGACAAACAAACCCGTCCGCCGCGTCGACGAGCCGGACGTCATCTACAAGACGAAGGCAGGCAAGTACCGCGCCGTCGGACAGGCGGTCAAGGAGATCCACGAGACGGGGCAGCCCGTCCTCATCGGCACGACTTCCATCGTCCAGTCCGAGGAGATGTCGCACGTCCTCAAAAAGAACGGCATCCCGCACGTCGTGCTGAACGCGAAGTTCCATGAAAAAGAAGCCGAGATCGTCGCCAATGCAGGACAAAAGGGCGCGGTCACGATCGCGACCAACATGGCAGGACGCGGTACGGACATCAAACTCGGCGAGGGGGTCGAGGCGCTCGGCGGACTCTATATCGTCGGCACGGAGCGGCATGAGTCGCGGCGCATCGACAACCAGCTGCGCGGCCGCTCGGGCCGTCAGGGCGACCCTGGGGCGTCGAAGTTCTTCCTCTCGCTCGAGGACGATCTCATGCGCCTCTTTGCCTCCGACCGCATCGCGGGCATCATGGACCGCCTCGGCATGGACGAGGACGAGCCGATCGAGCACGCGATCATCACGCGCTCGGTGGAGCATGCGCAGAAGAAGGTCGAGGCACGCAACTTCGACATCCGCAAGCACGTCCTCGAGTACGACGACGTCATGAATCAGCAGCGCGAGGTCATCTACGGCGAGCGCAGGAAGATCCTCAAGGGCGAGAATCTGCGTGAGAATATCCTTGCGATGGTGAAGCACATCATCAAGGACGAGATGAGCCAGTACGCGAACGAGAAACTCTACCCCGAGGAGTGGCAGCTCGACGCCCTCATCGAGGACGCGGAGAAGGTCTATGCACCGAAGGGACGCCTCAAGAAGGCGGAGCTCGAGCAGCTCGCGCGTGACGAGATCCAGGAAGAACTGGAGAAGGTCGCCGAAGAGGGCTACAGGAACCGCGAGCTGATGTTCGGCGAGGAGAATATGCGCGAGCTCGAGAAGGTCGTCATGCTCCGTGTCGTCGATCAGAAGTGGATGGATCACCTCGATCACATGGACATGCTGCGCGAGGGCATCAACCTGCGCGCCTACGGCCAGCGCAACCCGCTCGTCGAGTACAAGATCGAGGCGCTCACGATGTTCGAGGAGATGGAGGCGGCGATCATGGATCAGATCGCCTCGCTCATGTATCATGTGAGCATCGTCACGCCGCAGGGACCCGCACAGGAGGGAACGGCGGACGGCGCGCCAGAAGGCAGTGCGCCCCTGCCCGCACCCGTCGTGGATGCGGCGGCGCAGCAGCGCGCGGAGCAGCTGCTCGCACGCGAGCGCTCAAAGCTCGAAAACCACCTCATGAACGCACGCGCCTCGCACGGTGAGGAGTCCGTGCCCGCCGAGGCAAAGGCGGCGAAGAATGAGGACGGCAGGAAGGTCGGACGGAACGACCCATGTCCCTGCGGCAGCGGGAAGAAGTATAAGAACTGCCACGGGAAGGATAAATGATGATTAGGCTTTGCGACGGATGCTCAACGCAAACGTCTCGTTGCGCAAGTGATCGCGTGCTCCACTAGGGTTTGCTTATGAGCATCCTGCCGCATTCTACCGAATACGAAAGCCTCCCCCGTCGGTACGGGGGAGGTGGCGAACGGAGTGAGCCGGTGGGGGCGCTTTGAACGGTCCGTTGTTATATCACGTTGAACAGGAAATAGGGATTTACACTTTAAGGAAAAAACAATGCTGGAAGATCTGAAACCGACACTGAATGATCTGGGCGAAAAGCTGGATCAGATGCGCATCTCGCTTGAGATCCCCGCGAAGGAGGAGAAGATCGCCGAGCTCGAATACAAGATGGGCGAGCCGTCCTTCTGGGACGACGCGGCGGCGGCGCAGAAGCTGAATCAGGAGCTCGCGGACCTCAAGGGCGGCGTCGATACCTATAAGGGGCTCATGGCGAAGTACGAGGACGCCGAGACGCTCTATGAGATGGGGATCGAGGAGGGCGATGCGTCCATGGAGGACGATATCCGCGCCGAGCTCGACCTCATTACGGAGGGGCTTGAGACGCTGCAGCTTGAGGTGCTGCTCTCGGGCGACTACGATGCAAACAATGCCATCCTGACGCTCCATGCGGGCGCGGGCGGTACGGAAGCACAGGACTGGACGCAGATGCTTCTCCGCATGTACGGGCGCTGGGCCGAGCGGCACGGCTTTGCCGTGGAGACCGCCGACCTGCAGCCGGGTGATGAGGCGGGCGTGAAGTCCGCGACGCTCTTTATCAAGGGACACAACGCCTACGGCTTTTTGAAATCGGAGAAAGGCGTACACCGTCTTGTGCGCATCTCGCCGTTTGACTCGCAGGCGCGGCGGCACACGTCGTTCTCCGCATGTGATGTCATGCCGGAGATCGACGATGCGGTCGAGGTGCCGATCAATATGGACGATGTGCGTGTGGACTACTATCGTGCGAGCGGCGCGGGCGGACAGCACATCAACAAGACCTCGTCTGCTGTGCGCATGACGCATGAACCGACGGGCATCGTTGTGCAGTGTCAGAACGAGCGCTCGCAGCTCCAGAACAAGGAGCAGTGCATGAAGATGCTCCGCGCGAAGCTCTTTGAGCTCGAGCAGGAGAAGAAGGAAGAGGAGATCGCGAAACTCGAGGGCGTCCAGCAGAAGATCGAGTGGGGAAGCCAGATCCGCTCCTACGTATTCCAGCCCTATACCATGGTGAAGGACGTGCGCACGAACGCCGAGACGGGCAACGTGCAGGCGGTCATGGACGGCGAGATCGACCCATTTATCCGCGCGTATCTCAACGCCAAGGCGAATCACGAGTTTTAAGGAATCGCATCCGCATGCCTCTCGTGAACACCTCGTTTCGCAAGCGGTCGTACACTTATCTTTCTAAATACCGACGAATTTCTAAACGCGCTTCGCTTGAATGAAGAAATTCGTCAGGGGAAGAACGTGTACGTTCCCCGCTTGCTCCACTAAGGTTCACATCGAGGCCATGCGTATGGTTTGCGTTGTATGAAGTTCACACAAGGAGGGAGCATCATGTGGAAGGCAGTCACGGCCATTCTCATCCTTGCGCTGATTGCGGCGGGGGCGGTATTCGTCCTGCCGTCAGTTGTGGAGGAGCGCATCGTTGATGCCCTGCAGCAGCAGACGGCGGCGGAGGATGTGCAGATCTCAATCAGTGACAGCCCGCGTCTCGTTTTCGGCGAAATCGGCGCGGTGGACGGTGTTCTGCGGCAGGGACGCGTCGGCAAGCTGTTCGTGCGTGAACTGACCGTCAGCGGTACGGGGCTGCAGGTCGATATGATGACCCTCCTTCGTGAGCACAAGGTGACGCTTACTTCTGCCGAGAGCGTACAGATGCGCGGTGTCGTGGACGGCGATGCCGTCCGTGAGCTGATCGGCAGCTCCTCGGGCAAGTTCGAGGACATCGAGGTGACTGTGCAGCCAGGCAAGGTGCTCGCGACGGCAAAGACAAAAGCCCTCGGGCAGACGTTTGATGTGACCATCGACGGAACATTCACCGTCGCGGACGGGGATCTCTACTATAAGGCACGCCGTATCTCCGCACGGGGGCTGGGGCTGAACGCACTGAGTCTCGACAGTCTCCTCCCCGACATCCTCGTCGCGCGTGCCAACAGCCTGCCGCTTGGCCTTGCCTTTGAGACGGTCGAGGCGCGGGACGGTGTTGTGGTGCTGACGGCTGGGAAGTAAGGGGGGCTGGCAGCATGCCTTGTGAACGCCTCGTTGCGCAAGCGGGCAGGCACTTATCTGCCTAAATACCTGCGGATTCCTTAACGCGCTTCGCTTGAACGATAGAAATCCGCAGGGGGCAGAACGTGCCTTATTCTTCGCTTGCTCCACTAGGGTTCACAGCGGATGCTGCCCTCCACATACATAAGTGACCAGTATGGCAGACGCCCTCATTTGATACAGAATGCGCGGCATGGACGCTGTATTATATCGAAGGACTTATTTCAGATGAAGAAATTTTACTATCATCCGATTCTGCTGGCGGCGATTCTCATCGGCTTTGTCGCGAGTGTCGTGATCGGCTTCCAGCGGCACGCCGTCGAGGTGAACTCGCGCACGGCGGAGCTCGCCATCGACTACGAGGGGCTTTTGGAGCTCGCACAGCGGGAGGGGCTGCCCGCCGAGGAGGTGCTCGCCCAGGCAAAGGAGGCAGGCATCACCTCGCTTGCCGTCTATGAGACGACGTTCAAGAAGTTCAATGCGAACGGCAAGGCGGCCGTGCTTTCGGGGGCGGACGTCCTCGCACGCTACCACAGCGGGATGCTTATGGATCCGCTCTGGCGCACCCTCGTTGCCGAAGGGAAGATCGTCGGCACGGAGGTCTATGTTGTGGGGCATGACCCCGAGACCTATACGGAGCTGAAGGAGGATCTCCTGCGCCGCTTCGGCGCAGACCGCGTCACGGTCTACACCGTCGGCAGCGATGAAGTCATTGCGGTCAAGGCATTCTACGAGGCTTTTTTGAAGCAGAATATCGGGATGCCGACGGACGAGATGCACGCCGTCAACGCGGCGGGCTTTGATGTGCTCGCGCGTCCGTCGAACTACCATGCCTGCACGGCGGACGATGTGCACGCGGTCTTTGACCGCATGGAGGGCATCCGCGTTTCTGCCGTCGTTTTCTCGGGACAGGAGACCCTCGGTGCGCCGAAGGCACTGCAGACGACCATCGATGAGATGAAGGAACGCCGTTTGACGCTCGGGCTGATCGAGGGCATCACGCAGCTGCAGTTCTACCGTCAGCAGGGAATGGATGAGATTGCGAAGGGTCTGGGCGAGGAGCATGTCGTGCGTCTTTACGCCATCCCGCCCGATGAACAGAAAAAGCTCAAGATCGCCGAGGCGGTCGAGCGTTGGGTGACGACGGATGAGGAGCGCAACATCCGCATCAATCTCCTGCGCATCTACGATACGCCTGCGCCCAATATGTCTCTCATCGAGACGAATATGAAGTATTTCACCGATACGCGTATGGCACTCGAGTCACACGGCTTTGCCATCGGTCGGGCGGGGACATTCGCGGATTACGCGCCGTCCCGCCTCCTGCGCGCGCTCGTCATCATGGGCGTCGCTGCCGCGGGCGTGCTCTATCTTTCGCTTGTTGTTCCGGCACTGAATCGCCGCCGCCGCGTGGTGCTCCTCGCCTTTGTCGTGCTCGCGCTCATCGGCATGATGCCCGTCCTGCTCGGCGCAGGGAGCAAGATCCGCGTTCTCGCGGCGCTGGCAAGCGCAAACCTCTTTCCGGCACTTGCCGTTACGGCACTCCTTGATCTCCTCGGTGGACGGCGTTTCGCCAAGGGGGCACCCGCATGGCGGATCATTGTCGCGGGCTGGGTGCTCCTTGGCATCACGAGCGCGCTCTCCCTCGTCGGCGCGGGCTATCTCTCGGGAGCGCTCGTCGATACGCGCTATCTCCTCGAATTCGACATCTTCCGCGGGATCAAGCTGACCTTTGTCCTGCCGATGGTACTCGTGGCGATTGCTTTTATGCAGCGTTTTGATATCTTTGACGGGCAGTTCGACACGTCGGCGGGCGTCCTCGGGCAGATGCGCGAGATCCTCGCGACCCCCGTGCGCGTCGGCTCGCTCCTCGGGGGGCTTGTCCTCATCGGGGCACTGATTGTCCTCGTCCTGCGCAGCGGGCACACCTCGGGGCTGCCGGTGCCCGGGATCGAGCTGAAAATGCGCGCCGCATTGGAGCAGATCTTCTACGCGCGGCCGCGGACCAAGGAGTTCATGATCGGACATCCTGCCTTCCTCCTCGCCCTCTACGCGGCGGCACAGCGGTGGCGGACGTGGATCGTCTTTGCGCTCGTGCTTGCGGCGACCATCGGCCAGGGCTCGATGGTGGAGACATTCGCCCACATGCGGACGCCGATTGAGATGTCTCTCGTGCGCGGCATCGGCGGCATCGTCCTCGGCGGCGCGATCGGTGCCGTTCTCGTTGCCCTCGTCGCAGCGTGGAATGGACTGCTGGAGCGCGTAAGGAAGGCGGAGTAGGATAAGCAATCCCCTCGCAGAACGTCTCGTTACGCAAGCGGTCGTGTACTTCACTAGAGTTCGCTTGGGGATTGCCTGTGCCTTATCATAGGGAAAATGGCAGGAATGGGAAAACGGAACGGAGGGCGCTTTACCTGATGAAGCGGATCGTTGTATCCGGGTACTACGGTGCAAAGAACGCGGGCGATGAGGCCATGCTCGCGGCGATGCTGGAGGTGCTCGGAGATTTGGACCCGGAACTTCATATCACAGTCATCTCAGCCAACCCTGCCGACACCGAGCGGCGCCACGGCGTCCATGCGGTCGGCTCGCTTGACGCGCGCGGAATCTTCCGCGCTGTGCGCCATGCCGACCTCCTCATCAGCGGCGGCGGCAGCCTCCTCCAGAACGTCACGAGCCGCCGCAGCCTTTACTACTACATGGCGGTCATCCTGCTCGCCCTTCTCCTCGGCAAGCGTACCATGCTCTATGCACAGGGGATCGGCCCCGTCACGGGGAAATTTGCCTGCCGCTGCATGCGCTGGCTCGGCAACCGCGTCTCCCTCATCACCGTGCGTGATGAGGGCTCCATGGCGGAGCTGCGCCGCCTCGGCATCCGCCGCCCGCCGATGGAGTGCACCGCCGACCCCGTGCTCGGCATCCATCCCGTCGGACGTGAGGCAGGGCGTGCTATTCTAGCTGCCTGCGCGGCAGACGGGGCACGTCCCGTCGTCGGCATCTCCGTGCGCGACTGGCAGGGTTGGCAGCACTACAAGGAAATTCTCGCTGAGATCAGCGATGCCATCGTCCGCGAGCTCGATGCGCGCGTCGTCTTTCTCCCCATGCAGTACCCCGAGGACGTGCGGACGGCGGAGACCGTCGCTGCATGGACCAAGGAGGACTGCACTGTCCTCACAGGCGAGTATACGACGGCCGAGCTCCTCTCCCTCGTCGCGAACATGGACCTCATGATCGGCGTGCGCCTGCATGCCCTCATCTTTGCAGGTGTCATGGGCGTCCCCATGATCGGCATCTCTTACGATCCCAAGGTTGACCGTTTCCTGCGCTCCATCGGGGAAAAGCCTGTCAACGACCTGCAGGACATCACTACCGTGAGCGTCCTCAAGGAAGTCCGCCGCAAATGGGCGGCACGCAGCGAATTTACCGCGGCGAACGCCGACCTCCTCGCACAGATGCGCAGCCTCGCCGCACGCAACGCCGAACTCGCTGTGGGACTGATCAGCGGGAAAAAGTAATGTTGTATTTTCCGCTTGTCAATGGGGGAGATTGTTGCTATAATAAGAAAAGAAAGAACGCCCCGGCGGCGCCTTTCCAAGCATAACGAATTATTTTTTAAGATAACCGCACGACTTGTCAGGGACGGCGGTTATTTCTTTTGGGTTATTGCGAGTATATAGCCAGTTGCTGCGACAAGCAATACGATAGCGTCAGCTTCCGTCATCTCACTCACCCCCTTTCGGGGGAAAGACACCGCCTCTTTGCTGGGACGTTCCACTTGATTATCAATAAAATTACTTAAAAAAGCAAACAAAAATTCTTATATTAAAAGAGCACTGCACCGGTGATTCGCCAATGCAGTGCCCTTTTTTATCCCCGCATCAGAGCTTCCTTATTCTCTGTCGGCGTTGTCGTTGGACGGCCGAGATCGTCGCGCGAGCCGATGGCGGTGCGCACCTCGAGGAAGGTGAGCACATCGCTCCTCTGCACGGCAGGGAGTACCTGCGCGAGTTCTGCCGCATCCGCCGCTGTCTGCACCAGGCGGTAGCCGACGGCACGCGCGACGGCGGGGAAGTCCACGGTATGTGCCGCTGTCGGCGCGCCGCCGACGCTCTCATGCGCCTCGTTGTTGAGGAGGACGTGCACGACATTCGGCGGAGCGGCGGCACCGATGGTCGCCATCGCGCCCATGTGCATGAGGGCTGCCCCGTCTCCGTCAAGGATAAAGATGCGCTGTGACGGGCGGTGGAGGGCAATGCCGAGAGCAATCGCCCCCGCGTGCCCCATCGAGCCGACGGTGAGAAAGTCATGGGCGTGATCCTCGCCGCGTGCCGCGCGCAGCTCAAAGAGCTCACGTCCCGTCTTGCCCGTGGTCGCGACGACGACGGCGCCCTGTGCCGCATCGAGGATTTGCGCGATGGCATCCTCGCGCCGCAGGGGATTCCCATTTGCGTATTTGTGTTTCGGATGTGTGAGCGCCCCCTTTCGGACGAGGAGCGCGCATTGCCCGCCGGCAGCGAGATGCGGGCGCAGGTTTTCCATCCATGCGGCGACATCCTCTGCGCGCGACGCTTCCGTGAGCACCATCGTTTTGACGCCCATCGTCTCGAGGAGCGGCAGCGTGAGACGCCCCTGGACGAGATGCTGCGGCTCATCATGGAGATCCGGCTCGCCGCGCCAGCCGATGACAAAGATGCACGGGATGCCGTAGACCTCCTCGTGGAGGAGGGAGAGCAGGGGATTGACAATGTTGCCGAGCCCGCTGTTCTGCAGGTAGACGAGCGGCACCTTGCCCGCTGCGAGGTGATAGCCCGCCGCGAGTGCCGCCGCATTCCCCTCATTCGCCGCGATGATGTGCGACGGACTGTTCGCCCCATAGGTATCCATCAGGCAGTCGACGAGGGGGCGCAGCTTTGAGTCGGGCACGCCTGTGAAGAACTCCGCTCCGAGGGCGGTGATGAGATCGTTCGCGTTCATAGATGCTCCTTTGTACTGCTTCCAAACCACTCAGGTCTCGCCTCGCGCATCGCAGGCCAGAACTCCCCGTTGTTTGCGATCGCGCGGGCAATGCTGCGCGCACGCGGGTAGAAGAATGCGCGCAGTTCCGCGCTGTCGACGGCGCAGTCCTCCTCGAGCTCGTGGGTGCGCGGATAAATCCCCACACGCGCATCTGCAAAATTCACCGTACCGTCCTCGTCGACCTTCTCCTGCGTCTCAAGGCGCAGCGCAAAGTCATGGGTGCGTACGGCGAGCTTATACGTCTGTCCCGGGAACATCGACATACTATATACAGCGTCGCGTTCTTTTCCGCCAAAGACCGCCGGCAGATTGCCGTCGATGTCTTCTGCCGCGGGGAAACCGCAGAGCGCACCGAGTGTCGGATAGAGATCCGCCGAGCTGGTCAGCTCGTCTACGATGCGCCCCTCGGGGACACCGGCACCGCGCATCATCCAGAGGGCACGCGTTGAGTTCTCGGCAATCACGTCCATCACGCCGTTCACGGGCGCGCTGAAGATCGAGTTGCCGTGGTCGGAGTAGACGCTGACGAGATATTCTTCCTCCGCGTAGTGCTCCTCGATGTAGGTGAGGAGCTGCGCCAGATTGCGGTCCACGCGGCGAAGACTCTGCCAGAACTGCTCCTGATAGATCTTGAGCTTGGGCAGGCGTACACTGGCGATATGCTCATCAGTATCAAACAGGCGCTCTGAGAGCGGCAAATGCGTTTCCACCGCAGGGTGAAATTTGAACCCCTTGGCATTCCACGGATGCACGTCCGCGACGTGCAGATGGAGGAACTGATCCGTCTCATCGAACGCCTCGAGCTGCATGATGGTGCGGTCAACTGCCTCAGCAGAGAGGAGCTTCCACCCAGTGGTATTCAGCTGATCGTAGCCGCGCAGTGTGCCGCTGTAGATGGGGTCCGCTGCCCCCATCGGGGCGGCGGCATAGTAGCCGAGATCCGTCATGCACTCCGAGAGGGTCATCATATCGAGCGGAAGTTCGTGGCTGTTCCTCTCGTTGAATACCTGTGTATGGATCGGATAGCGTCCCGTCTCGATCACGGGGAGGGATGGATAGGTGCACTCCGATGTGGAGAAATGCTGGTCGAAGATCGTGCCGCGCGCGAAGAAGTGTGCGATGTTCGGCATCGCATCGGGAAAGTGCGTGCGCGCGATATTCCACGCGAGCCCGTCGATGAGAATATTCAGCACGAGTTTTCGCCGCGCGGGGCTGTGCCCAAGGCGGATCGGCGTGCCGACAGCATAGACGGCATCAGAGGCAGACGTGATCTCGGTCGTCTCCGTGAGGCGGAACTGACTGAACGCCCACTTGCCGAGATAGGCGGATGCCGGCGGCTGGGACTTGGATGCGATGGTCAGCTCCTGCAGGGGCTCCGTCCCCGCGATGGGGAGAATGACCTCCGCCCCCTCCGGCACTTCGATCGTCACACGGCCGCGTACCTCTTGTGCCCTTTGCAGACAGAACGGGTAATCCCGCTGCATCCTATCGACGAAGACGTCGGTATGCCGCATTTTCTCGATCAGCTGACTTTGATCCGAGAGGAACGCATTATCGACATAGGCAGCGACCCAGTAGCGTGCACTTCCCTCGGGCGGTGTGAGCGGGAGATACTCTCCTACGAAGGCGTCGAGCTGAAACTCCAGTACATGATCTGCGCCTGCGAGGAAGGCGCGGTTCTGTGTCATCGGGGCACCTGTTCCGATGCCTGCGGCGATGGAGAGCCGGTCAAGACCGTCCTTTCCGCCGCGCATGAGCAGCTCCATGGGAATCTCAGGGGAGAGATAGAGCCCATAGGCATATCCATACATCGTGAGTGCATCGACGGGACGATCCAGCCGGGCGTATGACTCGGCCAACAGCAGCCAGATCTCGCGGTTCACGGGGCGCTTTCGGTAGGCGCGTTCCGCGCATACCGCCGCATTCTCCGCATCCCCGTGATGGAGGAGATACTTCGCCGCGAAGATATCCGCGCGCTCACTCGTGGGCGCTGCCTCCCGATAGGCGGCGAGCTGCATGAGAAAGTTGTCGTCGTAGGCATCCTGCTCCGACCGCGCGAGAAGATCATAAAAGAGCGCAGAAGCCTGTTCGTTGTTGTGCCAGAATACGCGGTTGTCTTCGTTCATCTCATGACTCCTTCAGCGGAGAGAATGTCTCCCCGTTGCTTGCGATTCCCCTTAGAAAATCCCGCGCGCGCGGGTAGAAAAATGCGCGCAGGGCTGGGTCGTCGATTTCATATCCTCTTTCCCGCTCGTGCTCACGCGGATAGATGGCGACGTTTGCTCGAGCGAGATCGACGGTGCCGTCGGTGTGGACCGGTTCCTCTGTTTCGAGGCAGAGCGTATGCGATGCCGAGCGTACCGCGAGAAAGTACGGTTTGCCGGGGTAGAGGGAGTTGCTGAATGAAACATCCCGTCCTGAGCCGCCCAATACGCGCGGGAGTACGCCGTCCACATCGGCATCGCCGGGGAAACCCAGCAGATGCGCTATCGTCGGATGGATGTCTGCCGTGCTGGTCAATTCCTCGGTGATAACCCCCTCGGGAATGCCCGCACCGCGCATCATCCATGCCGTATGGGTCAGCGGGCTGTCCACGATGTAGGGCGTTGGGCTGAAGATGGAGACGCCATGGTCGGAGTAGAGGTTTACGAGGTACTCCTCCGGCGCATAGTGTTCCTCCAGATAGGAAAACAGTGTGCCAAGAGCCCGATCCGTACTGCGCACCCCATAGCGGAACGATGCCTGATTGATGGGGCTCGGACGGAGATAGGGGCTATGCGGCGCGTGAATCTCATCCGTCATACGTGCGGCAAGCGGCAGCGAGGCCTGCACTGTGGCTGCCTGCTGAAAGAGCGGCGCAGGCCATGGGTGGGCATCTGCCGTGTGAAAATAGATGAAGTGATCTGCGTCGGGCATGCCGTCCAGATGACGGATGATGCGCTCTGTCCCCTCGTAGGCAGGCGTACGGTACATCGCGGCGATGAGGCGATCATAGCCGCGCATGCACCCGTCGTACAGCCCCATGCCGAACCCCATCAGCTGTGCCGTTGCATAGCCGTGATCCCGTGCACGCTCCGAGATCGTTGCGATGTCAGGGGACAGCGCAACGGGAATCTTGTCGTGGAACATCTTGCTGTGGTGTGGATAGAGCCCGGTCTCGATGGTCGCCAGCGACGGATAGGTGTATTCGGAGGCAGAGAATTGCTGATTGAAGATCAGTCCGCGCGCGAAAAAGCGTGCTGTCTGCGGCATCATCTCTGCGAAGCAGCTGCCGACGATCTCCCAGGGGAGCGCATCGACGAGGATGTTCAGTACCAGACGACGGCGTCTCGGATGATGCCCAATCTGGATCGGGGGGCCGACGAGAAACGCATGATCTGAGGAGAAGTCGGTCGTCTCACGAAGCCGATAGAAATTGGGCGTGGCAACATTCAGCCAGCCGGGCTCGTCGACCGATGCGGAGCGCACGTGGATCTGCTGT
This sequence comes from Centipeda flueggei ATCC 43531, assembly GCF_000160695.1. Taxonomy (GTDB): domain Bacteria; phylum Bacillota; class Negativicutes; order Selenomonadales; family Selenomonadaceae; genus Centipeda; species Centipeda flueggei. The sequence continues at coordinate 394,079 of NZ_GG694007.1, forward strand.
GGCTGGCACACGCCGACAGCGGGGAGCACGGTGCCGATGATGGGGAGGACGACCTCCTGTCCGGGAGCAAGCTCGATATGTGCTGCACCGGGGGCACGCTGCGCGCGCATCAGATCAAAGACAAAGTCTCCTGCGGCGAAGTAACCGACGCCCTGTGCATCACGAATGTTCTTCAGCTGCCATGCCTTATCGCCCTGCTGCCCTTGCTCCGCGTGGACACCGACATAGTAGGCGCAGTGGTGATTTTGGGATGCGGGGAGAAACTCGCCGGCAAAGAGCCCGTCCATCGTGGTGATGCCCGCCTCTGGATCATAGGACGCGCGTGTGGCGAGCGGCACGAACGAAGGATGAGACAGGACGACGGACAGGCGGTCAAGTGCCTCCTGCGTGATCGCTTCATGCGGGTAGTCATCCACCGCGATTGGCACATCGGTGAGCCGGTTGGTGTAGCCCTGCATGAGGAGTGCGTCAGCATAGCGGCCGAGCGCCTTGCAGGCACGCGCGAGCACCTCGAAGATCGGCGCTTGGAGCGGGCGCAGACGAAAGGCGCGTTCCGCGCAGATAACGGCGTTCTCTGCATCTCCATTCGTGAGAAGATACTGCGCCGCGAAGATGTCGGCGTGTGCCGCATCCCCTCCCGCCTCGCGGTACGCGGCGAGCTGCATGAGAAAGTCGTCGTCGTAGGCGTCCTGCTCCGCGCGTGCGAGGAGATCGTAAAAGAGCGCAGAAGCCCGCTCGTTGTTGTGCCAGAATGTGCTGAAATCGTCGCTCATCATATCTCTTTTCTTTGTTAGGGTTGTCCACCGAACCACGTGGGGCGTGCGGCGCGCATGGCGGGCCAGAACTCCCCGTTGTTCGCGATCTCACGGACGAAGTCACGGGCACGCGGGCAGAAGAATGCCCGCAGCTCCGCACTGTCCACGACATAGTTTTCATCGAGCTCATGGCCGCGGGGATAGATCCCCACACGCGCATCTGCGAAATCCACCGTACCGTCCTCATCGACTTTTTCCTGCGTCTCAAGGCGCAGCGCATGGTCGTGGGTGCGCACGGCGAGCTTATAGGTCTGTCCCGGGAACATCGACATACTATATACAGCATCGCGTTCTTTTCCGCCAAAGACCGCCGGCAGATTGCCGTCGATGTCCTCTGCCACGGGGAAGGTGCAGAGCGTCCCGAGCGTCGGATAGAGATCTGCCGAGCTGGTCAGCTCGCTTACGATGTGTCCCTCGGGGACACCCGCACCGCGCATCATCCATACGGCGTGCGTCGCATTTTCGGCGATGACGTCCACACTGCCTTTTACAGGCATGGTAAATACCGAATTCCCATGATCGGAGTAGAGACTGACGAGGATATCGCGTTCGTCAAAGTGCGCCTCAATGTAGGAGAACAGATAACCGAGGTGGCGGTCAACACAGGAAAGGCTGCGCCAAAAATGATCCTGATAGACGGGCAGCTGCGCCAGATGCACACCCGTCACATTTTCATCCACCTCAAAAACGCGCTGTGTCAGTGGGAGGTGGGTTTCTGTCGCCGGGTAGAACTTGAACCCCTTGGGGTTCCATGGGTGAACATCTGCTGTGTGCAGGTAGAGGAACTGATCTGTCTCGTTAAATGCCTCGATCTGGCGGATGGTACGTTCCGCCATATCGGCACTTGGCTGCGTCCATGGCGTTACGTTGAGCGTCCGATAGCCGCGCATGGCCCCGCTGTAGATGCAGTCCGCTGCACCCAGCGGTGCGGCGGTATAGTAGCCGAGATCCGCCATCGACTCCGAGAGCGTCTTGATGTCGAGGGGCAGTTCGTGACTATCGTTCTCGTTAAATACCTGCGTATGCGCCGGATAACGTCCCGTCTCGATGGTCGGCAAAGAGGGATATGTGAATTCCGATACGGAGAAATGCTGATCAAAGATCGTGCCGCGTGCAAAGAAACGGGCGGTATTCGGCATACATTCGGCAAAACATGCACGGATGACGCCCCAGGAAAGTCCATCGACGAGGATGTTCAGCACGAGCTTTCGCCGTGCGGGGCTGTGTCCCAGTGGGATGGGTGTGCCGATGGCGTAAGGGCGGTCATCTGCGGGGGTGATGTGCGCGGATCCCTCCAGACGAAAAAGACTGAACGCCCATTTTCCAAGGTACAGCGGATGGGAGGCTCCTGCATTTGTGATGGTCAGCTTTTGCAGATGGCTTGTGCCCGCGATGGGAACGATGGCGGTTGTTTCTGCCGGAATCTGTATCTCCGATGGACCGCGCACCTCCTCCGCCTGCTGCAGCTGGAACGAAGCGGCGCGGTAGCCGTATGTGCTGAATGCATCCGTATGGCGGTTGTGGTCAAGCATGATGCCCTGGTCGGAGAGATAGTAGTCCGTATAGGATGCCGCCCAAAACCTGGAGTAATGCGGCGGCATGGTGAGAGGGAGCGGCTCGCCGATGAAAAGATCCGTAGAGAACTGGAGTCCCTGTCCTCTGATGACCGCGCGCACCTTTGCCAGGGGAGCACCCTTGCCCATGCCCAGCGCAATCGACAGACGCCCCAACCCCTCGCGGAGCTGATCCTCGTCGAGGTGAAAGGAGAACTGCGGCGCACCGTAGAGACCATAAGCGTATCCCTGCATGATGAGCGCGTCGATCGGGCGGTTCAGTCGTGCATAGAGATCGGCCAGCAGCAGCCAAACTTCGTAGTTGACGGGGCGCTTGCGGTAGGCACGCTCTGCGCAGACCGCCGCATTCTCCGCATCCCCGTGATGGAGCAGGTACTTCGCCGCGAAGATATCCGCGCGCTCACTCGTGGGCTCTGCCTCCCGATAGGCGGCGAGCTGCGCGAGAAAGTCGTCGTCGTAGGCACCACGCTCTGCTCGCGCAAGGAGGTCGTAAAAGAGCGCAGATGCCCGCTCGTTATTGCGCCAGAATATGCTGAAATTGTCGCTCATCGTATCTCTTTCCTTTTTCGGTTGCGCTTTTTAGGGCTGTCCGCCGAACCACTCCGGGCGTGCGGCGCGCATGGCGGGCCAGAACTCCCCGTTGTTCGCGATCTCACGGACGAAGTTACGGGCACGCGGATAGAAGAACGCATTCAAATCCTCTTGGTCAACGGCGCAGCCTGCCTCAAGTTCATGGCCGCGCGGATAGATACCGGCGCGCGTAATCATAAAGTCCACCGTTCCGTCCTCATCGACGGGGTCCTGTGTCTCAGCGCGCATCGTGTGATCGTGGGTGCGCACGGCGAGCTTATACGTCTGCCCCGGATACTGCGATGCACTGTATACCGCGTCGCGCGGCGTACCGCCGAAGACGGCGGGAAGACGTCCGTCAATATCGTCGTTGACGGGGAACCCGCAGAGGTGGCCCAGGGTCGGATAGATGTCCACCGTGCTCGTAAGGTCGTGAACAACAGTGCCTTCGGGGACGCCCGCACCGCGCATCATCCACGTGGCACTGGTGGAGCGTTCGCTGAGGATGTCGATGCTGCCGCCGATGGTATCACCGAACATGGGAATCCCGTGATCCGAGTACAGGTTGATGAGGTACTCATCCTCGTTAAAATGCTGCTCCAGATAGGAGAACAGCAGCCCAAGCGTGCGATCCGTCTGCCGCATCTGCTCCAGATACTGCTCCTGATAGATGCGGAGATTGGGCAGACGGACACTCGCTACATCAGAGTCATGCGGGAAGAACCGTTCCGCAAGCGGCAGGTGTGCCTCAACGGCAGTATCGCACTTGAACCAGCGTGCATTGTACGGATGCACATCCAGCAGATAGAGGAAGAGGAACTGATCGGTCTCGTCAAAGGCGTCGATGTGGCGGAGGACGGAGTCCACGCCAACCGCCGTGTGCAGCGTCCATCCGGCGGCGATGACACGGTCGAACCCGCGCAGCAGACCGTGTGCGATCCCCTGTGTCGTCGCCATGGGGGCAGCGCAGTGGTAGCCGAGTCCTTTCATCCGCTCTGCGATGGTCGGCATGCGGAGCGGCAGCTCGTATCCGACGCGCAGATTAAATATATTTGTATGATGCGGATAGTATCCGGTCTCGATGGCGGGGTAGGCGGGCAGGGTATACTCAGAGCTCGAGAACTGCTGATCAAAGATTGTTCCGCGCGAGAAGAAACGCATGATGTTCGGCAGATGTGTCTCTGCATAGGGGCGTGCGATGGCCCATGACAGCGCATCGACAAAGATGCTCAGGACGAGCTTTCTGCGCCGCGGGCTGTGCCCCAGGCGGATCGGCGTGCCGACGGTATAGGGGCTGTCCGCAGGGGCATGCAGGGTGGCATTTTCACTGAAGCGAAAGAAATTAAACGACCATTTGCCCAGACAGGTTTCCTGTGTGCCGTCGGATGCCGTTGTTACGGCGAGCGGCTGCTCCGGTGCCGTGCCCGCGATGGGGATGATCGCCTCCTCCCCCGGCGGAAGCTGGATGGACACCGTGCCGCGGACCTCCTGCGCCTTTTGCAGATCGAAGAAGAAGTCGTGGTAGCCATGACGACTGAAGGAACGCTCATGCCGCAGATCGGTCAGCACATGACTCTGATCCGACAGACAGGCATTCTCGGCGTAGATCCCACCCCAAAAGGAGGCGCTTCCCTCCGGCATGGTGAGGGGGAGTGCCTCACCGACAAATATATCGGGACGAAATAAAAGCTCCCCGTTTTCCACGTAGGCACGGCTCGTGGCAGTCGGTATATTGAGGCATGTTCCCATGGCGAGGGAGAGCCGATCCAGTGCCTCTGTCAGCGATGGTGATCCCATATCCAGCGATGGCATCGGCGCGCCGTAAAGGCCGTAGAGATGGCCCTGCATGGCGGCCGCATCGCTTTCGCGGCCGAGGGCCTTATCGGCGGCGGCGAGGAGCTTCCAGATCTCGGCGTTGAGCGGGCGCTTTGCGCGGGCACGTTCTGCGCATACGGCGGCGTTTTCCGCATCGCCGTGATGGAGCAGGTACTTCGCCGCAAAGATATCGGCGCGCTCACTCGCGGGTGCTGCCTCACGATAGGCGGCGAGCTGCATGAGAAAATCGTCGTCGTAGGCATTACGCTCTGATCGTGCGAGGAGATCATAAAAGAGCCCCTGCGCGTGCTCATCATTGTACCAGAATATGCTGAAATCGTCGTTCATCTCATGCCTCCTTTGGCGGCGGGAATATCTCCCCATTGCTTGCGATGCCCATTAGGAAATCCCGCACACGCGGATAGAAGAAGGCTCTCAGCGCGGGATCGTCAATTTCACGCCCCGCGAGTCCCTCCTCGCCGCGTGGATAGCATGCTGTGACAGCACGCGCGAGATCCACCGTCCCATTCGGCAGGAGAGCATCTGTTGACTCGAGGTGAAATGTATGCTCTCGCGTGCGTGCACGCAGGCAGTAGGTACGCCCAGGGTAGAGCGAGTTGCTGAACGCGATCTCACGTCCGCTGCCGCCAAAGATCTGCGGAAGGACCCCATCCACATGTTCTCCGACAGGGAAATGGAGAAGATGTGCGAGTGTCGGATAGATGTCCACCGTGCTGGTCATTTCGCTCACCGTGATCCCCGCGGGAACGCCTGCCCCGCGCATCATCCATGCAGTGTGTGTCATGTCCGGACTGACGATGTAGTGGTGCTTGCTGAATATGGGAACACCATGGTCGGAGTATAGACTGACGAGGTATTCATCCGGTGTGTAGTGCTGCTCCAGATAGGAAAAGAGTGTGCCGAGCGCCCGGTCGAGATCACGGATGCCCTGGATATAGGCAGCCATGCTCAGTTTCGTGGACTGAAGATAGGGACTGGGAGAGTTGCTCCTTGCCCCCGACAGACGTTCCTCGAGCGGCAGACGTGCCTGCGTGCTCGCAGTGATCTGAAAGCGCGGATAAGGCCATGGATGCGCATCCAATGTGTGCAGGTAGATGAAATGATCGGCGTCGCGCAGCCCCTCCAAATAACGGATGGTTCGTTCCGCAGCCTCGTAGGCGAACAGGTGATAGGGAGCGATCACAAGCCGGTCAAAGCCACGCGTTGCCCCGTTATAGATACCGCTGCCCTCCCCCATGAGATTCGCCGTGGCATATCCGCATGTACGCATGCGCTCGGAGAGCGGGATATATTCAGGGTTGAGGAGGACGGCAAGCGTATCGTTGAAGATCTGATTGTGGTGCGGATACATCCCCGTTTCAATGGTCGAGAGAGACGGATAGGTATACTCCGATGCGGAGAAGTGTTGATCGAAGATCGTTCCCTGCGCGAAGAAGCGGGCCGTATTCGGCATCCATTCGGCAAAGTGAGTACGCACGACCTCCCATGAGAGTGCATCGGCGAGGATGTTCAGCACGAGCGGCCGGCGCGTCGAGCTGTGCCCGATTGCGATCGGTGCACCGACGAGAAAATCATGATCCGAGGACAGATGGGTGTCTTCGCACAGACGGAAAAAATTCGGTGTTGCGGGCGCAAGAGGCGTGTCCTGATCCACCGATGAGGTCTTTATATGGAGATTTTGAAAGGCTGATACGCCGATGATGGGGAGAACGGTCTCTCCTGTGCAGTGAAGCTCGGCGTACCCGGGAGCACGGCTGGCGCGAATGAGTTCATAGGTGAACCCTCCGCCGACATTGTAGGCAAACCCAGCCGCACCCTGAATCGTCTGCAGCAGCCATGCTTTGTCCCCCTGCTGTTCCTGCTCGGTATATGCAGCAACGTAGTAGGGCGGGTGTGAAGCGTGCGGTGCGGGAATGTATTCACCCGCAAAAACGCCTTCGGATGCGCAGAGACCATGTTCCCCATCGCAGCTGATACGGCTGAATGCCAGCGGGGCAAATGATGGTGAGCCCATGGCAACGGACAGGCGATCGAGCACCTCGGGGGTCAGCGCACTGCGCGGAATATCCGTCGGGAGCGTGAGCGGACGGTTCAGCAGCTTCGCCGTGTACGCCTGCATGACAAGCGCATCGGCATAGCGTGCCGTCGCTGTGTACGCACGGCGAAGCACTGCCCAGACCGCAGGCTCGACAGAGCGCAGGCGAAAGGCACGTTCCGCGCAGATGACGGCGCTTTCTGCCTCTCCATTTGCGAGAAGATGCTGCGCGGCGAAGATGTCGGCGTGTGCGGCATCCCCTCCCGCCTCCCGATAGGCGGCGAGCTGCATGAGGAAGTCGTCGTCGCAGGCATCCTGCTCCGCACGTGCGAGGAGATCATAAAAGAGCGCAGAAGCCTGCTCGTTATTGCGCCAAAATGTGCTGAAATCGTCGCTCATAATATCTCTTTTCCTTTTAGAGCTGTCCGCCGAACCACGTGGGGCGTGCAGCACGCATCGCGGGCCAGAACTCCCCGTTGTTTGCGATCTCGCGGACGAAGTCACGGGCACGCGGATAGAAGAATTTCCGCAGATCCGCACTATCCTCAGCATAGTTCTCATCGAGCTCATGGCCGCGCGGGTAGATCCCCACACGTGCATCGGTGAAATCCACCGTGCCGTCCTCGTCGAGCACTTCACGCGTCTCCAGACGAAGTACGTGCCCGTGGTTTCGCACGGCGAGCTTATACGTCTGCCCCGGGAACATTGACATGCTGTATGCTGCGTCGCGGACTGTACCCCCGAAGACGGCGGGAAGACGGCCGTCAATATCGTCATTGACAGGGAATCCGCAGAGGTGCCCCAGGGTCGGATAGATGTCCACCGTACTCGTGAGGTCGTGGACGATGCGTCCCTCAGGCACACCTGCACCGCGCATCATCCACGCGGCGCAGGTAGAATTCTCTGAGATGACGTCCACCGCGCCAGTGTTATTGCGGTTGAAAATGGAAACTCCGTGATCCGAGTATAGATTGACAAGATACTCATCCTCGTTAAAATGCTGCTCCAGATAGGAAAGCAGCTGCCCAAGATTGCGGTCAACCTGCCTGATCCGTTCCAGATATTGCTCCTGATGGATGTATAGACTTGGGAGACGCACGGCGGCGGCAGGCGCTTTTTGGTTGAAGATGCGCTCTGCGAGCGGAATGTGCGTCTCAACCGCCGTGTCAAACTTAAAATCAAGGGCATCGTATGGGTGCGCGTCATTGATGTGCAGGAAGAGAAACAGATCGGCCTCGTCGAATGCCGTGAGATGTCGAATGGCCGAGTCCACGGCATTGACGGAGTTCAGTGTCCAGCCGGTGGCGATCAGACGGTCGAAACCGCGCATTACGCCATGGGAAACACCATGGGTGGAGGCAAGTGGTGCAGCACAGTAGTAGCCCTGTGCCTTCATCTGCTCGGCTATTGTCGTCATGTGGAGCGGGAGCTCATAGCCTGCCTTCTCGTTGAAGATCTGTGTATGATGCGGATAGTATCCTGTCTCAATGGCGGGATGCGCCGGCAGGGTGTACTCCGAGGTCGAAAAATGTTGGTCGAAGATGACTCCGCGTGAAAAGAAACGCATGACGTTCGGCAGATGTGTCGCTGCATAGGAGCGTGCAGCCGCCCAGGACAGGCCATCGACGAAGAGGTTCAGGACGAGCTTTCTCCGCTGCGGGTCGTGTCCGAGGCGGATCGGTGTTCCAACGGCATAAGGAGCATCCTCGGAGGCGTGCAGTGTGGCACTCTCACTGAAACGGAAGAAGCTGAATGCCCATTTACCGAGATAGGCTTCCTTTATTCCGAGGGACTCCGTCGTTACGGAGAGCGGCTGATTGATGACCGTCCCTGCGATGGGGAGGATCGCCTCCTCCCCTGGAGGGAGCTCGATCTTCGCCGTCCCGCGTACCTCTGTCGCCTTCTGCAGGTCAAAGAGGAAATCGCGGTGTCCGTAGCCGATGAACGATTCCTGATGGCGCAGACCCTCCATCAGGCGGCTGTGGTCTGACAGAAACGCATTTTCCGTATAGACGGCACTCCAAAACCGTGCACTGCCGGCGGGCATAGTGAGCGGGAGTGCCTCACCAAGAAAGACGTCATGGCGGAAACAGAGTGCACCGTTTTCCACATAGGCACGACTTTCCGATGTGGGTGCATACAGGCTGTGCCCTAGCGCAATGGTGAGACGTCCCAGTCCCTCCTGCAGATTGGACGGTGTCAGGCTCAGTGCAAGTTTCGGTGCTTGGTAAAGCCCGTAGGCAAGTCCCTGCATATCGATAGAATCCATCTCGCGGTAGAGGGCTTTGTAGGCAACGGCGAGGATCTTCCAGATCTCGTAGTTGAGCGGACGTTTTTCGCGGGCACGTTCCGCGCAGACCGCCGCATTCTCCGCGTCACCGTGATGGAGGAGATACTTCGCCGCAAAGATATCCGCGCGCTCACTCGTGGGCGCTTCCTCCCGATACGCGGCGAGCTGCATGAGAAAGGCGTCGTCGTAGGCATCCTGCTCCGACCGTGCGAGGAGATCACAGAAGAGCCCCTGGGCGTGTGCATCGTTGCGCCAGAATATGCTGAAATCGTCGTCCTGCATGGTGGGTCCCTTTCCTCAAAGCCGCGATAGGGCTCCTGTTGCTATGCGTTCAGTGCTTCCTCGAATACGCGGAAGAACGCCGCGATGTCGGGCGCATCGATCGCGCCGAGTGCACACAGGCGGAAGGTCGATGCCGTCTGCATCTTGCCGGGATAGATGGTGTAGCCGCGTTCGTAGCAGTAGTCGTGCACACGGGTAAAATCAAAGTCCGCCGACGGATAGTTGACGGCGACGACGAGTCCTGACTGGATCGCGCGCGGGATGGTCTCGGTGAGCCCCAGACGGGCGATTCCCTCGTGGATGGCGTTGATCGTACGCGTATGGCGTGCCCATTTCTTCGCCTCTCCCTCGGCGAAGTATTCGGCGAGGGCGCGCTTTGCCGCGTATACGGTCTGCACGGGCGGGGTAAAGCGCATTTCGCCCGTCTCCTCGAAGCCCTCGTACTGCATGACGAGGTTCGTATAGTAGGAGCGCACGGGGTAGTCCTTTGCCGCTGTGAGCAGAGATTTCTTGGCGATGACGAAGGAGAGCCCCGTCATCCCCTGGATACCCTTCTGCGCCGAGGACATGCAGACGTCGATGTTCATCTCGTCGGCGGAGAAGGGGATCATGGCATAGGTCGAGATGGTATCGGCGATCATGACCGCGCCATGCGCGTGGGCGAGCGCACCGATCTCGCGTACGGGGTTCAGGATGCCCGTGCCTGTCTCCTGATGCGTCGTGTAGACGGCGGCGATGTCGGTGTTCTCTGCGAGCGTGCTCTCCACCGCATCGAGGTCGGGCAGACCGTCCGCCGGGAAGGTCAGGTTGATGTGCGGCACGGAGTAGGCGCGTGCGACGGCTGCCGCGCGTGCGGAGTAGGCGCCGTTGTTGATGATGAGGAGTCTTTTCCCCGCGGGGACGAGCGAGCTGACGCACGAATCAATGCAGAGCGTGCCCGACCCACAGAAGAGAACGGCCGCCCAGTCCGCCGCATCGGCGTGGACGACCTTCAGGAGGTCGGTGCTGAGCTCGCGCATGAGTTGTCCAAATTCACGCTCACGCGGGCAGATGTCGGGGACGATCTGCGCCATCTTGACGGTGTCCGTCGTGGTCGCAGGTCCCGGGTTGAGGAGGACGTTGCGCTGGATGTTCATGGTTTACTCCCGATACATAAAGCAGTGAAAGACGAACGCGTTGTTCCAGTATCCCTTGAGCTCCATGGAAGGAAATGCGATGCGCAGTCCATGTGCCGATGCGTAGTCGGTAAAGAGGCTGTGTGTGTAGAAGTGCCGCTGCAGATCCTTATACAGCTCGTCGTAGTTGGGAATATTTGCCCGACGGAAGGCAAGGTAGTCTTCGCGTTTTTCAATGTCGTGCAGCCCCATGATGCCGATGGCGCCGCGGCTCTTTTCCCGCATGAGGTCGAGGACATGGACGGCGTAGTCGTCACTGGGGAAATAGGGGAATACGCCGCTGGCAAAGATGGCGTCGTATTTCTGATCGACGGCGATGGCGTCTGCCTCGCCGGCGTATAACTCTACCGGGGATGAGAGCACCGCACGTGCGGTCTCGATGAGCCCCTCGGCGTAGTCCGTTCCGCCGACGGTCATCCCATCGCGCTGCATCAGATAGAGGTTTGCACCTGTCCCGCAGCCGACCTCAAAGACGCTGGAATCATTGGTGAGGCAGAGCAGTTCTTTCGTTTGTGCGTATTCGTCGAGGAAGGCATCCAGTGAGATGCCTTCCCCCATCACGTCGTAACCGTTGAGGCGCTTGAGTTCGAGGAAAGTGTCCTCCCAGTTCCCCGACAGCTTGCCCGTGCCGGGCTTTCTGCGGTTCCAAATCTCTCTCCATTTGTTGTCCATGGCGACCTACTTTCGATACAGAAATACGTTAAAGACGAACGGTGTATTCCAGTACCCTTCCATCTCGATGGCGGGGTACTCGATCCTGAGGTTGTGCGAACGGGCAAAGTCCGCGAAGAAGCTGCGGCGGTAGAAGAGCTTGCTGAGTCCTTTGTAGCGCTCGTCATAGTCGGGGATTGCCGCGCGGCGGTAGGCGAGGAAATCCTCTTTCTTCGCTGCGTCGTGCAGGTCGATGAGGCCAATCGCTCCCGCTGCCTTTTCGAGCATCCGCGTGAGCACGCGCTCCGCGAATGCCTCGTCAGGAAAGTAGGAGAAGACGCTGTTGGAGAGTGCCGCATCGTAGTTCAGCGTTGTGTCAAAGGCGTCTGCCTCGCCGCACGTGAGCTCCCGTGCCTCGGGAAGCACGCCGCGTGCCGCCTCGACGAGAGCTGCAGAGTAGTCCGTGCCGCCGACGGCAATGCCGTCACGCTGCAGGAGATAGAGGTTCGCGCCCGCCCCGCAGCCGACGTCGAAGACACTCATCCCTGCTGTGAGGTGCAGCAGCTCCTTGATGCGCTGTGCCTGCATGAGGAGAGAATCGAGCGGTATGCCGCCGTCCATGACGTCGAAGCCGTTCATGCGCTTGAGCTCGAGGAAGATATCCTGCCAGCTGCCCGAGAGGGCAGCTTTGTTTGCGTGCCGTCGGTTCCAAACGTCTTTCCACTTGTTGTCCATGTGACCTTCCTTCCATACAGATGACGCAGCGCTCAGACGACCTCGATCAGTCGGATGATGTCCTTGATCGGCAGGAGCTCCTTGTCGATCTCGTGGGCGCGGTGATGGACGAGGATGGAGCGTGCCGCATTCTCCATAGAGGGGAATGCCGCGCGCGTGAGCTGGTTGGCGTAGATGACGATGCGGACGCCATGTGCCGAGAGTTCCGCCTCCGTGATCGTGTTGTAGGAGGAGGGGACGGCGACGATGGGGACGTCCGGGTGGCTCGCGTGGAAGGCGTCGCAGAACGCGATGACCTCATCGGGTGATTTGGCGCGCGAGTGGATCATGATGGCGTCTGCACCCGCCGCGACGTACGCTTCGGCGCGTGCGAGGGCATCCTCCTGCCCCTTTTCGAGGATCAGGCTCTCGATGCGCGCGATGATCATGAACTCCTCCGTGCGCTGTGCCGATTTGCCTGCCGCGATCTTTTCGGAGAAATTTTCGATCGTGTCCTGCGTCTGCGCGACCTCCGTGCCGAAGAGGGAGTTGCGCTTTGCGCCCGTCTTGTCCTCGACGATGACGGCGGAAACGCCGATGCGCTCAAGGGTGCGGACGTTGTAGGCGAAGTGTTCTGCCGTTCCGCCCGTGTCCATGTCGAGGATGATGGGTTTCGTCGTGACGTCCATGACCTCGTTGATGGTCTGGATGCGGTCGGAGAGGTCGACGAGCTCGATGTCGGGCTTGCCGCGTGAGGTCGAGTCACAGAGACTGGAGACCCACATGGCGTCGAACTGGTCGAGGCCGCCGTCATTCTCGACGATGGTTTTCTCCGCGATCAGTCCCGTGAGGCCGTTGTGCACCTCGATGGTCTTGACGATGGGGACAATATCGAGGAGACGGCGCAGACGGCCGCGGCGCGCCTCGGGCATAGCGAGCTGCTCGCGCATCTGCCAGTCGATCTTGCGCACCTCGTCATTATAGGTATAGGATGGTTCGATCAGTTTTCCGCCGTAGCGCGCGAGCGCCGCGAGGACGTTCTTGCGGATGGCGGACTCAGGACCCTGCGCCCAGTTGCTCCCGTGGACGACGTAGTCGGGGCGCAGACGGTCCAGTACTTCGTCGTACATGATGTGATCCTGTACGATGACCTCCGCGACCTCGGGCAGCTCGCTGAGCATCGCCATGCGCTCCTCGAGTGTCTTCGTCGGGAAGCGGTTGTAGCGCACCATCTCCGCGTCGGAGAGGACGCCGACAGTGACGCGGCCGAGCTCTGCCGCCGCGCGCAGGAGGTTCTTGTGCCCCGCGTGGATGATGTCCGTGCAGAAGCAGGTGTAGACTTTCTTCATATCTTTCCCTCTATTCCCTGATTTCGTTGGAGGAGTGTTTATGTGTGATCTGACGAGGCGTTTGCGTCGGACGTCCCCGCAGACGGGGCTCAATTATGTCTTATCCGCGCCTCCAGCGCCCGCAGATCCGCCACGGTGTCGATCTCCCACACGTCCTCGCGCGTGCACTCCCTGATATACACATCGCATGTGTCGGGATTGTATTTCAAAATGATCTCGTCCCAGTAAAGCTGACGGTATCGTTCTTCGCGGTACATCGCATCCGCACAGGCCGCGAGCCGCCGCCCGTCCTCTGCCGTCCAGTAGGAGAGACCGAGCATCTGGTGACAGGGGTGTGAGCTCTCTGTAGCGATGTGCGTGATCCTCCCGTCGGCATCCGCGTCGAAACACCAGTCGTCCGTCGCTGCCACGGGGAAGGCGATGTAGTTCGTGCGCTCCTGTGTGGGCGTGATGATGGCGGGATGCGCGAGGTAGAGATCACCCTCGATGACGTAGCTGTCCTCAAGCAGCCCTGCACGCCCCGCGAGCGCGATGGAGGATATGTTGTTTGCCGCCGCCCAGTCCGGATTGTCGAGAAAGGCGATGTGCGGGTACGCGTCCTTGAGCGTGTCAAGCGCCGCACCGCAATAGCCCCGTATTATAGTAATCGACGAAATCCCCGCCGCATTAAGCGCATCTAAAATGGTTGCGATGATCGGCACGCCGTTCACGGGAACAAGCGGCTTCGGCAGGTGATCGGTCAGCGGTGTGAGCCGTGACCCGCGCCCGGCTGCGAGAATGACGGCGCGCGTCACACGATGTGCATTCATCAGCACAGCCCCATTTTGCGTTTCGCCTTCGCAAGCGTCTTTTCGGCGATGTGTGCGGCGCGCTCTGCCCCCCGCGCAATCTCTGCGTCGAGGTACGCCTTATCCGTGAGCAGCTCCGCATAACGCTCGCGGATGGGGCGCAGCTCATCGGCGACGACCGTCCCGACGGCCGTCTTGAAGTCGCCGTAGCCCTTTCCTGCAAACTCCGCCGTGATCGCATCGTAGGATTTCCCCGTGATGGCAGAGTAGATCGTCATGAGATTGTTGATGCCGTCCTTGCCCTCGCGAAATGCGACCTCGGCATCACTGTCCGTGACGGCGGACTTGAATTTTTTGAGGATCGTCTTCTCATCGTCGAGGATGAAGATGGTCGCCTTGGCGTTCTCGTCGGACTTGCTCATTTTCGCCGTCGGCTCCGCGAGACTCATGACGCGCGCACCCGCCTTCGGGAAATAGCCCTCGGGCAGGCGGAACGTCTCGCCGTAGACGTGGTTGAACCGCGCGGCGACGTTCCGCGTAAACTCAAGGTGCTGCGTCTGATCTGCCCCGACGGGCACGTAGTCCGCCTGATAGAGAAGAATATCGCCGGCCATGAGCGCCGGGTAGGTGAAGAGCCCCGCGTTGATGTCCTCGGGATGCTTCGCCGACTTGTCCTTGAACTGCGTCATGCGGCTGAGATCACCGAACGGGCTGAGACAGGAGAGCATCCATCCCATCTGCGCGTGTGCACTCACGTGGCTCTGGATAAAGACGAGACTCTCCTCCGGATCAAGTCCGCACGCGAGCAGGAGGGCAAACGCCGCGCGGCTTGCCTTTCGCCGCATCGCAGGCTCGTGATAGACGGTGAGCGCATGGAGATCGGCGACGAAGTAGTAGCAGTCGTATTCCTTCTGCAGCTGGCGCCAGTTTTTCACCGCGCCGAGATAGTTGCCGAGGGTGAATGTGCCGGTGGGCTGAATGCCGCTCAGGATGATCCTGCGGCGGGCTGGATCGTTTTCGTTCATGGATATTCCTTCCTTATACACGTAGAATCTCTTTCATTATATCTCATGAGAGAAAGATAAGCAAAGCCGCGGAGCAATGAATTTCCCGTTAAGGAGATAGAAGATACGGAAATAATTTTATGCCCGTAACATTCGTTACAGAAAACGACTGCCAATACCCAGTAGAATGACGTTGAGAATCGTTCTATAATCGACCAACGGAGGTGTTATGATGACAGAACAGAAGCAAAACGAGATGGGCCATGAGTTCCTTGCACGTCTTGGCAAGACGCGCCTGCGTCCCGGCGGGCGTGAGGCGACGGAGTGGCTCCTTTCCCATGTGGATTTTACCATTGACACGCGTGTCCTTGAGGTCGCCTGCAACATGGGCACGACGATGATCGCGCTGGCGGAGGAGCATGGCTGCCGCATCACGGGCCTCGATATGAATCCCGCCGCCCTCGCGAAGGCGCGTGCCAATATCGAGGCACACGGGCTTTCCGATGTGGTCGATGTGGTCGAGGGCAACGCCATGGCGCTGCCGTTCCCCGATGCTGTGTTTGACGTCGTCATCAATGAGGCGATGCTTACCATGCTGCCGCGCGAGAACAAGGCAAAGGCGATCGCCGAATACTTTCGCGTGCTGAAGCCGGGCGGTGTGCTCCTGACCCATGACGTTGCCCTGCGCACGGACGACGAGGAGCAGGCGGCGGAGCTGCGCGCGGGGATCTCGCGTGCGATTCGCGTAAACGTCGATCCGCTCTCTGAGGGCATGTGGCGGCAGCTCTTTCAACAGACGGGATTTACGACGGAGGTGCAGACGGGGCGGATGACGCTGCTCGATCCTGCCGGATTGGTGCGCGACGAGGGGTTCGACGGTGCGATGAAGATCATCCGCAACGGGCTGCGCACGGAGAACATCGACCGTTTCCGCACGATGTTCAATTTCTTTTTCGATCATGGCAAAGAGTTTTCCTATATTGCCATCGTCAGCAAGAAGTAACGAAAAGCAGCGAGGATGCTTCGCTGCGCACATGGGCAGCGGTATGTCATATTGTGACGCACCGCTGCCTTTTTGCGTGAAAAATACCTTGCCAAGAATCTTCCTCTCTGTTACAATATCTTCCGTAGCAAAAAATGCGAACCACAAGATATAGTATTATGTATGGATAAAGGAGCGAAATCTATGACAGTGACGACGGTGACAAAACGCGCGGGCAATGCGGTGCCCTACGACCGTTCGAAGATCCTCAATGCCATTACCTCGGCGAGCAAGGAGTACGTCCACCCGATGACGGCACTTGAGATCGACACGGTGACGAAGAGCGTCGAGGAGGCATTTGGCGACCGCACGGAGATCAGCGTCGAGGAGATCCAGGATCTCGTCGAAAAACAGCTGCTCGCGCACGGGCACTATGACATTGCGCGCCGCTACATCACCTACCGCCAGCGGCATGCCCAGCGCCGCCGCGCGCAGAAGCACCTCATGGAGAGTTACCGCGACATCTTCTTTGCCGATGCGGTGGACTCCGACCTCAAGCGCGACAACGCGAACATCAACACAGACGCGTCGATGGGCATCATGCTGAAGCTCGGTGCGGAGGGGGCAAAGCACTTCGTCGACAACTACGTTCTCGACGAACGCTATGCGACTGCTGACCGTGAGAACTTTATCCACATCCATGACAAGGACTTCTCACTCATCACGTTCAACTGCTGCCAGATCGATCTTCTGAAACTCTTTCGCGGCGGCTTCTCGACGGGACACGGTTTCCTGCGCGAACCGAACTCCATCCGTGCCTACGCGAGCCTCGCGTGCATCGCGATCCAGTCGAACCAGAACGACATGTTCGGCGGGCAGAGCATCAACGCGTTTGACTACGCCATGGCAGACGGCGTAAAGAAGTCCTTCCGCAAGGCAATCCTCGAGGAGGCGTGGAAGGCGCTGCTCTACCACATCGGGCATGGTTATTTTACCCACGAGGCGTTCAAGAAGGCACTGCGCGCGGAGCTCGACTTTGCCGTCTGCGTCTATGCGGAAAAGCAGGACGACGCGCGTGCGGAGCGCGCCCGTGCCGAACTCATGCGTGCACTGAACATCGTCTACAGTGCGGCATTCGACACCCCGGCGGAGCAGGAACTCGAGGCGGACGTGCGGACGATCTACCAGCTCGCCTGCGAGAGTGTCGAAGAGGAGACGCATCAGGCGATGGAGGCGCTCATTCACAACTTCAACACGCTCCACTCGCGTGCGGGGGCACAGGTGCCGTTCAGCTCCATCAACTACGGCATGGATACTTCGCCCGAGGGACGGCTCGTTATCCGCGAGGTACTGAGCGCGATCTGGCAGGGGCTCGGCAACGGCGAGACGGCAATCTTCCCCATTTCTGTCTTTCAGCTTAAGGCGGGCGTCAACTACAACCCCGAGGATCCGAACTACGACCTCTTTATCGAGTCCTGCCGCGTCAGTGCGCGCCGCCTGTTTCCAAACTACGTCAACCTCGATGCGCCGTACAACCTCCAATACTACAAGCCCGGCGACTATAACAGCTGCGTCGCAACCATGGGCTGCCGCACGCGCGTCATGAGCAACGTCAACGGCCCCGAGCAGTCGGGCAGCCGCGGGAATTTTTCCTTTACGACGATCAACCTGCCGAAGCTTGCGCTCGAGGCCAAGGGCGATCTGGGGAAATTCTGGGAACTCTACGATTACTACATCGACCTCTGCCACGACTATTTGCTCGATCGGCTGAAGATTATCGAGGAAAAGCACATCTACAACTATCCATTCCTTATGGGGCAGGGCGTCTGGCTCGACAGCGAAAAGGCGAGTCCCGTCGACTCCATCAAGGAAGTGCTGAAGCACGCCTCGTACTCGATCGGCTTCTGCGGACTCGCCGAATGCCTCGTCGCACTCATCGGAAAGCACCACGGCGAGAGTGAGGAGGCGCAGAAACTCGGGCTCGAGATCGTCGGTCACATGCGTGAGCGTACCGACGCGTACACTGAGGCGGAGCACCGCAACTGGTCGACGTTCGGCACGCCTGCGGAGAGTACGGCAGGACAGTTCCAGCGTGCGAACAAGCGCGTCTATGGGACGATACCCGGCGTCACCGACCGCTCTTACATGACGAACTCAAGCCATGTGCCCGTCTACTACGACATCAGTGCCTACGACAAGATCCGCATCGAGGCTCCGTATCATGCGCTCGAGAACGCGGGACACATCGCCTACATCGAGATGGACGGCGACCCGTCGAAGAACGTCAAGGCCTTCGAGAAAGTCGTTCGAGCCATGCACGACGCAGACATGGGCTACTTCTCCATCAACCACCCTGTTGACCGCGATCCTGTCTGCGGCTACACGGGACTCATCGAGAACGAGTGCCCGCACTGCCATCGCAAGGAGACTGCCTTCGGCACCATGACCGTTCCGCGCATGAAGGATTAAGGAGGCAAACCGGGCGCATAGCAGAGGCTATGTGGAACATTGGCTAACGAAAAGCGGGCGTAAAAGATGCTTCAAGATGGTTGTGCCAAACTTATTCGTGCTTCCCTAGCCCCTTCGTAAATGGGGAAGCTGCTATGCCGTGATTTCGCTAAAGCCTCCCCCGCTGTGACGGGGGAGGGGGACCGCGAGCGGTCAACGTCAGCCAATCACACATCGCTAACGCTCGTGTTCTTGGGACGTTTTCGCATACGACCTGTTTTCCAATCAGCTTCGTCCTACGGACTTGCTTCTTGGACAGGTCAGCAAGCGGTGGCGGGGGCACAAGAAAGGACTGCCGTACGAAGCTTGACTCGTTCAGCAGTCCTTTTTATATGGAAACTTATCTACAGTTGAACCACGGGCATACTTTTGCTAAAATATTCCATCGAGGAGGGGATCTCTGTGCGTGAAAAAGAGTGGCGTACCTGCGCGATGACCGTCAACGGACTGCCGCAGCGTGTTCGTTACCGCACCGATACGGTGGAGCATCTCTTCCTGCCGCTGCTGCGTCGTCTCACGGAGCTGCAGCGGCGCAGCGGGCGGCGGTGCATCGTCTTCCTTGCCGCGCCGCCCGCCACGGGGAAAACGACGCTCGCGCAGTTCTTGGAGCGGCTTTCGCACACAGAGGAGGGACTGACCCCCGTGCAGGCACTCGGCATGGACGGCTTCCACTATCCGAATGCCGCTCTCGAAACGTATACCACCGTGCGCGGCGGAAAAGAGATTTCGCTGAAATCCATCAAGGGCGCACCCGAGACATTCGATGCGGCAGCACTTGCGGAGAAACTTGCGGCGGCAAAGGTTGGCGCGGTTCAATTCCCCGTCTATGACCGCCGCATTCACGATGTCGTGCCCAATGCCGTCACGGCGGATGCGCCAATCCTCCTCGTCGAGGGCAACTGGCTGATCTTGGACGAGGAGCCGTGGGGCGGCCTCCGTCCGCTCGCCGACTATGTCGTTCGCATCGACGCACCCGCCGCGTTCCTGCGGAATCGCCTCATCGCCCGCAAGGTGCAGGGGGGACTCTCCGAGGCGGAAGCGACCGCCTTCTGCGAGGCGAGCGATGCCCGCAACGTCGAACGCTTTGCCGCACATGCAGGTGCGGCGGACGAGATCTGGCATATGGAGGCAGACGGCGATTTCGTGCGGGTATAAATTTCCATATGAAAACTCCCACTGCGGCTGGCATCGCAGTGGGAGTTTTGTCGTCCGTTGTGTTATACTGAAGCTGCCACGGCCCTAACCAAGCCAATCCGGCAAGGAAGGGAGGTTGTCACGATGACCATCGGAGATGTTATGCTTTCCCTGCTGACCAGCGTACTCGGGAGTATTCTCGGGGCGCTGATTCTGCAGAGGCTGGGGCGGTAGAAGCGACCGCCGTCGTGGCACCAGCCAGATGCGACCTCACCAGTTGCAAAGAAAGACCCCTGCGGTAACCAGCCGCAGGGGATTTCTTTCTTTTGGTTGTCAATGACCATCGTTGACTTCTACACACAGTATAACACGTTTATGCTGTTTTGCAAGGATAAATTTATCACCCCGCCGCCGCGTTCTCCACGGTCGGCGCCGCGCCCTCGGTGATGCATTCCTTCGTCACGGTGACGCGGCGCGGGGCGGTCTCACGCGGGATGTCGAACATTACGTCGAGCATGACCTCCTCGATGATGCCGCGCAGGCTGCGTGCACCCGTCTTGCGCTCGATTGCTTTTTTTGCGACGGCGCGCAGAGCGTCCTCGGTAAAGACGAGCTCCACGCCATCCATCGCGAGCAGCTGCTGGTACTGGCGTACCGGCGCGTTGATCGGCTCCGTGAGGATGCGCAGGAGCGCGTCCTCGTCGAGGGTTTCGAGCGTGCAGATCACGGGCAGGCGGCCGATGATCTCAGGGATGATGCCGTACTCCATGAGATCCTCCGGCGTGACCTGATGGATGAGTGCGTCGTATTCCTTTTCGAGATCCTTGCCGCGCACCTCCGCGCCAAAGCCCATGGCGACGTTGCCTTTCTTGAGACGCTTGGCGATGATCTTCTCGATGCCGACGAATGCGCCGCCGACGATGAAGAGGATGTTTTTCGTATCGACCTTGATGGTCGGCGCCTCGGGGTGTTTACGCTGGCCGCGCGCCGTGAACTCGACGACACTGCCTTCGAGCATCTTGAGGAGTGCCTGCTGGACGCCCTCGTGGCCGGGGTCAGCAGTGATGGAATTGTTCGCACCGGATTTGCGCGCGATTTTATCGAACTCGTCGAGGTAGATGATGCCGTGCTCCGCCTTCTCCACGTCCTTGTCCGCCGCATAGTAGAGGTTGCGGACGGCGACCTCGACATCCGCGCCGACGAAGCCCGCCTCGGTGAGGCTGGAGGCATCTGTCACGGCAAACGGCACATCGAGGAGCTTTGAGAGATGGGAGAGGAGGGCGGTTTTGCCGCAGCCCGAGGGACCAAGCATGATGACGTTCGACTTCTCGATCTCCGTGCCCTCGTCCTCTTTCTTTTCGTAGCCGTATTTCATGCGCTTGTAGTGGTTGTAGACGGCGACGGCGAGGATTTTCTTCGCGCGGTCCTGATTGATGATGTAGGTGTCGAGATACTCCTTGATGAGGTGAGGGCGCGTCTTTTCCAGCACGTCGCCCAGCTCCTTGCGGAACGTCGTGCGCTCCTCCGAGGAGACGGATGCGTCGTGCTCGTCGAGGAAGCGATTGATTTCACGCACACAGTCCTTGCAGATGGCAAAGCCCGTATTTGGATCGTAGATCGGCATATCGTATTGATCGTGCACATCGATGATTCGCTTGCAGAAGGTGCATTGATGCTTGACCGGATTTTTCGACATGAAAATTTCCTTTCGAAAGAAATGATATCACTTGTTTTCATTTTTACGGGAGAATTATAACATAGATAGAGGGATGCGTCCAGCAAATGCCGTGAGCATGTGGTGTACTTTGGTGTACTTGAAAAATCGTCATCAAGTGCCTACAATATAGAGAAAGCAAAACAGGAAAGGGAGCGATACGATGATCAGCAAAGAGAGGCTGATGAGGGATTTTGCCGTGATGAAGGAGATTACTGCGCCGGGGGAAGGGATCACGCGCCTTGCTTTCTCGGCGGAGGACTGGGAAGGGCGTGCCTATCTCATGCGGCAGATGGAGACGGCGGGACTCACCCTGCGTGAGGATGCCTTCGGCAATGTCATCGGTCATTATACAGGTCAAGATGAGAGCCTGCCGGCGTTGATGTGCGGGTCACACAGCGACAGCGTTCCGCAGGGCGGAAACTATGACGGGCTGGCGGGTGTGCTGGCGGCGATCGAGACCGTGCGCAGCATGGGAGAGGATGGTTTCCGCCCGGAGCACCCGCTCGAGATTGTCCTCTTTATGTGTGAGGAGTCAAGCCGCTTTTCTGCGGCGACGCTTGGCAGCCGCGCCATGCGGGGCGAACTCAGCAGGGAGGATCTGCATTCTCTGCACGAGAAGAGCGGCAAGGATCTCTATACGGTTTTGAAAGAGCGCGGGCTTCGTCCCGATGCGATAGCGGAGGCCCTTTACCAAAAGCCGCTGAAGGCGGTGCTTGAGATGCACATCGAGCAGGGCAAGGTGCTGGAACATGAACATCTGCCCATTGGCGTCGTGACGGGGATTGCCGCGCCTTCCCGTTTCTATATTGATATTCAGGGCAATGCTGACCACAGCGGGGCGACGCCGATGCACCTGCGCCATGATGCACTCTGTGCGGCAGCGGAGATCATCCTTGCCGTGGAACGTGCGGCAGGGGCGCAGGAGGAGCCGCCGGCGGTCGGCACGGTTGGTATCGTCGATGTCGTGCCCGGTGTGATGAACGTCATCCCCGGTGCTGTTACACTCGGCGTTGACCTGCGCAGCATCGACACCGCGGCACGCGATGCGGTCGAGCAGGATGTGACCGAGGCACTTGATGAAGCGGCGGTGCGGCGCGGCATCACGTGGACAATGCGCCGTGTGAGCAAGGAAACTCCAGCACAAATGTCGCCTGCCCTTGTGGATATGATTGCAGCGACGGCAGAAGAGCTTGGAATGAGATACCGCAGAATGCCAAGCGGGGCAGGACACGACAGCATGCACTGGGCAGACTATGCACCAACGGGCATGATCTTCATTCCCTGTCGCGATGGTATCAGCCATAATCCCGCTGAGTATGCTGATCCGGAACATATCTTCAGCGGCGTACAGCTTTACTCCGCCGTCGTGCGAAGGCTCTCGCAGCGAGCGATAACGCTGGACTGATGCACACGGCTGCTTCCTCTGCGGGCGGAGGAAGCAATTTTTTTCAAAAACTGCAAAAGAGGGGTTGACGAACGAAAGGGGACGTGTTATATTATGACAGTCGCGCCGATGCGGGCGGCGGGT